>LVAX01000072.1 GCA_001604215.1 Clostridiales bacterium Firm_18 | reverse complement strand
CCGTATGCCGAACGGCATGTACGGTGGTGTGAGAGGGGCGAAACTCATTAAGAGTTAGACTCTACTCGATTTATAGGAAATTGCGCAAAATACGCGCAATTTCGCGCTTCGGCGCAAGTGAATTCCGCCTTCGCTTTCCCTCGCGGGGCGAGGTGAGGCGCTTTTGGAAAGCGCTACGCGCCGGAACGCTTTTTTAACTTATAGGAAATATCTTTTGGTATCATATTATAATTCTTCATTTATCAAGCATTTTTTGTATTATAATACTTTTTTATCGAAAATATTTGATTAGTTGAATATAAAAGTGTATAATGATTATATATATCAAATTAAAAAACTGGAAAGGAGCCCGGTAAAAATGTCAAAGAATTATAAAACAATGGACGGAAATACTGCTGCTGCATATTCCTCTTACGCATTTATAGATGTTGCCGCAATATATCCGATTACACCTTCTTCCACCATGGCCGAAAATATTGACGAATGGTCTGCGGAGGGGAAAATCAATCTTTTTGGTCAAAAGGTAAATGTTGTCCAGCTCCAGTCCGAAGCAGGGGCTGCCGGGGCGGTTCACGGCTGTCTTGCGGCAGGCGCCCTTTCCTCTACATACACAGCCTCGCAGGGCTTGTTGCTGATGATACCGAATATGTATAAAATAGCAGGGGAGCTTTTGCCCTGCGTTATTCATGTATCCGCACGGGCCGTTGCAAGCCATGCCTTGTCCATTTTCGGGGACCATTCGGATGTCATGGCCTGCCGCCAAACCGGCTTTTCAATGCTTGCCGCCGGAAATGTTCAGGAAGCTATGGATATGTCAGGTATTTCGCACCTGTGCGCATTACGGGGGCGTGTTCCGTTTTTACACTTCTTCGACGGTTTTCGAACATCGCACGAGATTCAAAAAATCGAAGTTGTTGATTATGATATTTACAAACAGCTTATCGACATGGAAGCTGTCAAAAGGTTCAGAGAAAACGCGCTAAACCCCGAACATCCGGTAATAAGGGGAACGGCACAAAATCCCGATATTTTCTTCCAGGCACGGGAGGCCTCCAATCCTTTTTACAATGCGGTTCCTTCCATTGTCGAGGATTATATGAACCGGTTCGGCACGCTTACGGGAAGAAAATACAAATTATTCGATTATTACGGAGCAAGCGATGCGCAGCGGGTAATCGTGGCAATGGGCTCGGTTTGTGATACAATCGAAGAAACAATAGATTACCTAACTGCAAAGGGTGAAAAGGTTGGTTTGGTAAAGGTAAGGCTGTACCGCCCCTTTTCGCAAAAGCATTTTTTGGACGTTTTGCCGAAAACGGTCAAAAAAATAGCCGTACTGGACAGGACAAAAGAAGCCGGCGCTTTGGGCGAGCCTTTGTATCAGGACGTCTGTACCGTGATTTACCAAAATCAAATTCCGGCCGTCGTAGTTGGCGGAAGATACGGGCTTGGTTCAAAAGACACCACACCCGGTCAGATAATTTCTGTTTACGATAATTTGAAAAACAACGAGCCTAAAAATCGATTTACCATAGGAATAACCGATGATGTAACTTTTCTTTCCCTGCCTGCTTCGGATAATGCGGATACCTCTCCCGAAGGAACGGTATCATGTAAATTCTGGGGTTTGGGCTCGGACGGAACGGTGGGCGCAAATAAAAATTCAATAAAAATAATAGGAGAAAATACCGACCTTTACGTTCAGGCATATTTTTCTTACGACAGTAAAAAATCCGGCGGAACAACGGTATCACATTTAAGATTTGGCAAAAAGCCCATAAAATCAACTTATTTGATTAACAAAGCTGATTTTGTCGCCTGCCACAATCCCTCTTATATTGAAAAATACGATATTGTTTCGGATATTAAAAAAGGCGGAACTTTTCTTCTTAACACTCCTTATTCGGGCGATGAGCTAAAAAACCGCCTGCCGGCAAATGTAAAGCGTTATATAGCTGAAAATAACATTAATTTTTATATTATTGACGCCTTGCGTATCGGCAGGGAGCTTGGCCTGGGCCCGAGGATTAACATTATAATGCAGGCTGCTTTCTTTAAACTTATAAACATTATTCCGGCTGACGATGCGATTAATCATATGAAAACCGCCGTTTTTAACAGCTACAGGAAAAAAGGCGAAAAAGTAGTAGAAATGAATTATGCCGCTATTTACAGGGGAATCGAAGATGTTCAAAAAGTAAACGTACCGCCTACCTGGCTAAATGCCGAAGACCAAAACAAAGAAGACGTTAACAAGCCTGATTTCATAAAAAATATCCTTATGCCCATTGATGCTCAGAAGGGCGACAGCCTGCCCGTCAGCGTTTTTACCGGCAGGGAGGACGGAACATTTCCCCCGGGAACATCAAAATATGAAAAAAGAAGCATTGCCGATCGCGTACCAAGCTGGCAAAGCAGCAAATGCATCCAATGCAACCAATGTGCTTTTGTCTGCCCTCATGCCGCTATACGCCCGTTTTTACTGGACGAAAAAGAAACTCGAAATGCGCCCAAAGGATTTGAAACGATACCGGCAATAGGCAAGGGTATGGAATCTTACTCCTTTAAAATACAAGTTTCGGTGCAGGATTGCACAGGCTGCGGCAATTGTATGAATGTATGTCCCGCTAAAGAAAAGGCACTTGTTTTCGAACCTATCGACCAGCAAAAGCATGAAATTGACAATTGGAATTATGCCGTTACTTTAAGCAAAAAAAATATTCCGCTATCCTTTCAAACGGTAAAAGGCAGCCAATTTTCCACTCCGCTGCTTGAATTTTCAGGAGCGTGTGCGGGCTGCGGGGAAACCCCTTATGCAAAGCTTTTAACCCAGCTTTTCGGGGACCAAATGATGATTGCAAATGCAACGGGTTGTTCCTCAATATGGGGTGCAAGCGCACCTTCGACGCCATACACCACCAACGAACAGGGAAAAGGACCCTCATGGGCAAACTCCTTGTTTGAAGATAACGCCGAATTCGGCTATGGAATGTATTTGGCGGTAAAACAAATACGAAATAAAATTAATAGCTTGTGCGAAGAAATTATTAAGCATGACATTCCCGAAAATATCAAAAACGCGGTGCAAGCATGGCTTGAAAACTATGAAGACTTAAAAAATTCAAAAACCGCATCGGAAAATCTAATTCGCGAGCTTGACAAATATACACCGTCAGATAATAAAATTTCCGATATTATAAATAACATAATGGAAAACAAAAGCTTTCTCGCCAGGAAAACCCAATGGATTATCGGCGGTGACGGCTGGGCTTATGATATAGGCTTCGGAGGGCTTGACCATGTTATAGCATCAGGTGAAGACATAAACATTTTGATATTTGATACCGAGGTTTATTCAAATACGGGCGGGCAGGCTTCAAAGTCGACTCCTACCGCCGCTGTTGCTCAGTTTGCCGCATCAGGTAAAAAAACAGGCAAAAAGGATTTGGGGCTGATTGCAATGTCATACGGCTATGTTTATGTTGCACAGGTTGCAATGGGGGCCAATCAAAATCAGCTTATCAAAGCACTGACGGAAGCCGAGCAATATAAAGGCCCTTCCGTAATCATAGCTTATTCGCCTTGTATAAGCCATGGCATAAAGGGCGGCATGGGAAACAGCCAACTTGAAACGAAACGGGCCGTCGAAGCCGGGTATTGGCATTTGTATAGATTCAACCCCGAGCTTAAGGAGCAAGGGAAAAATCCTTTCCAATTGGATTCAAAGGAGCCTGCTTCTCCTTTTGCCGACTTTATTAAAAGCGAGACAAGGTATTCGTCGTTGGTGCTCACTTCTCCCGAACAAGCGGAGGAGCTGTTTAAAAAAGCCGAAAAGCAGGCTAAAGAAAAATATGAAATGTATAAAAATTTGCAGGAAAACTACAAACCGGATAAAGGAGCGATGCAAGAATGAAAAAACATGTAAAAAACAATGTTTACTGGCTTGGAAAGGTTGATTGGGAACTTAGAAAATTCCATGGCGAAGAACTGTCCACCCATAAGGGATCGTCCTACAATTCATATTTAATTCAAGAAGAAAAAAATGTTTTGATTGATACGGTATGGGCTCCGTTTGCAGAAGATTTTGTTGATAATCTGGCAAAGGAAATCGATTTGGATAAAATTGATTTTATTGTTGCAAATCATGGGGAAATTGACCATAGCGGCGCGCTCCCCGCGTTAATGAAGCGCATCCCGGACAAGCCGATTTATTGCACCGCAAATGCGGTCAAATCCTTAAAAGGGCAATACCACAGCGATTGGAATTTTAAAATCGTAAAAACGGGTGACAAAATAAGCATCGGTAACGGAAAAGAACTTATTTTTCTTGAAATGCAAATGCTTCATTGGCCGGACAGCATGGCAACTTACCTTACCGGGGACAACATACTCTTCAGCAACGACGCATTCGGCCAGCATCTTGCCACGGAGCAGCTGTTTAACGACAAAGTCGATCAATGCGACCTTTTTTACGAATCACTCAAATACTATGCAAATATATTAACTCCGTACAGTGCCATGCTGAGAAAGAAACTTAGCGAGATAACCGCACTAAACCTTCCGATTGAAATAATCGCGACAAGCCACGGTGTTATCTGGCGGGACAATCCTATGCAAATTGTCGAAAAATACGCCCAGTGGGCAAATGATTACCGGGAAAACCAAATTTCGATAATTTATGATACCATGTGGAACGGTACAAAACTATTGGCGGAGAAAATTGCGGAAGGTATCAAGTCGGTTGACACGGACGTAGTTGTTAAAATTTATAACATTTCCAAGTGCGATTATAATGATTTGATTAGCGAGGTTTTCAAGTCAAAAACGGTTGTTATGGGTTCGCCCACAATAAACAACAGCATATTGCATTCGGTTGCGGGATTTATTTATCTTATAAAAGAGCTGAAATTCAAAGGCAAAAAAGCAGCCGCGTTCGGATGTTACGGCTGGAGCGGGGAATCGGTAAAAATAATAACCCAATTAATGGCCGAAGCGGGCTTTGAAGTTATGGAAGACAGCTTTAAAAACCAATGGAACCCTGACGTTGATGCACAAAAAGCGGCAGTTGAATTCGGCAAAAATATAGCTAAGTATTAATTCGAAAGAAGGTGCTGTGTTGTTAAAAGAATTTAAAAAGTTTGTTATGAGAGGCAACGTGATTGATTTGGCCGTCGGTGTTATTATCGGCGGCGCCTTCGGCAAAATCGTAACATCTCTTGTAAATGACATAATAATGCCTTTGCTCGGTTTGATATTGGGAAAGGTGAACTTTACAAATTTAAAGTTCATAATTGTACCTGCCACCGAAGCATCCGAGGAAGCAGCTATTAAATACGGGGCATTTTTGCAGTCGGTAGTGGATTTTCTAATTATTGCCCTGTCTATTTTCCTGATGATTAAGCTGCTGTCGGTTTTTAAAAGAAAAAAGGAACAAGAAACGACCGCTCCCCCCGAGCCGTCAAAAGAGGAATTGCTTCTTGCCGAAATCAGGGACCTGCTGAAAAACAAACTTGATTGATCAAAGGCAGCCGTTATTTCGGATGCTGCGTCCCGGCATGGTCAATTATATAATTTTCCTTATAAATAAGATCAGAAACCGTAGCGAACTTAAATCCCTTTTCGGCAAGCCCGGGCAGGATTTTTTCAAGAGCCTCCCGGGTGTTTTTCGTGCCGTTGTGCAATAGTATTATAGAACCGCTTTTGGTTCTTGAAAGCACACGATTTGCTATTTCGCCCGCCGAATAGTCCATCCAGTCAAGACTGTCCACGTCCCACTGAATACAGCAGCGGCTGGTTTCTTCACATGCCCCGACCACATCCTTGTTGTATTCTCCGTATGGCGGGCGAAATAAATTGCTGCTTTTGCCTGTTAACTCTTTAATCACATCATCACATTTATTCATGTCATCCTTCATTTTTTCTTTGGAAAGCCCTGTGTATTTTGCATGGCTCATAGAATGATTTGCTATTTCATGTCCGGCATTTGCAAGCTTTTTCACAGCTTCGGGATACCTTTGCGCCCAGTTTCCGACAACGAAAAAGGTGCTAATGCAACCATTGTCGCTAAGCACCTTTATAATATCATCGATATCCTCGTCATTCCAGGCGCAGTCAAAGGTAACCGACACTGCCATGTCGCTCCTGTTAACGTTGTATATAGGCAGCTGCCTTGTTGTCTTGCTTGAGGCCGGAATACATGTTATTTTTACCGATATAAACAACACAACCGCCGCTACAATCAATAAAACAGCAGCAAGGCCTTTGCCCAAAACAAATACTTTCATATACTTTCTCCCATACCCTTTTTGTAAAAGTATATGAGATATTTCAGCAAAATATTATTTGTCAGGCATTATTGTCTTTTTGCAGGGTTATTTCTATATCATGTCTTTGCTTGTCGTTAACAAGGCTGATTGTTTCACGTTTGATGCTTTTGCACACGCCGTGGGGATTATTTACGGTAATGTTATATATGGTGTTTTTATATTTATATTCAAAGCAATAGCTTTTCCAAAAGCGGGGAATACACGGATCGATAATTAGTGTATCTTTTTCCTTTTTTATGCCTAATATCCATTCCACCGCAACCCGGTACATCCAGCCCGCCGCTCCGGTATACCATGTCCACCCGCCCCGTCCTGTATGGGATTGGGCGGTATAAACATCAGCGGCAATTACATAAGGCTCCGCTTTATATTTTGCAGCTTCAATCAGAGTCCTTGAATGGTTTATGGGATTTATGAGCGAATAAAGCTCAGCGGCGGTATCGCCCATTCCAAGCTTGGCAAAGGCAAGTATAACCCACGCCGCGCCATGGGTGTACTGCCCGCCGTTTTCCCTCACTCCCGGAACATATCCTTTAATGTATCCGGGGTTGAATTCTCCCTCGTCAAAAGGCGGCGTCAGCAATTTTATCAACCCGTCTTCCTTGTTGACAAGATATTTAATAACCGAATCCATTGCCTCTTTAGATTTATCCGGCTCTCCCGCTTCCGAAATAACGGCCCACGCCTGCGCAATGGCGTCTATTTTACATTCTCCGTTTTGATTTGAGCCGAGCGCAGCGCCCTCGTCATTATATGCCCTATGATACCAGGCTCCGTCCCACGCCTTGTTAAGGCTCTCCTTCAAGGAATCGGCGGGGTAGTTGAATCGTGTCAGTATATCATATAAAAACCAGCCGAGCCAGACGCTTTCGCCCTTGCCGCCGGCACCTACCTTGTTCATGCCGTCGTTCCAATCCCCGCTGCCCATGAGCGGAAGGCCGTGCTGCCCAAATTTCGATGCACTTTCAATCGCCTTTATGCAGTGTTCTTTTATAGTACCCGTTTCGGCGGAAACAAAGGCAGGACAATACTTCTCGTCCTCTCCCTCACACAAATGCTCACTTTGAATATACGGCACTTTCTCATCCAGTATCCCGATATCACCCGTTACCCTGATATATTCGGATACGGTATACGCAAGCCACAGCAAATCATCCGAGAATTTTGTCCTTATTCCTTTAAACCCGGTTTGAACCTCATGCCACCAATGCTGCACATCCCCTTCGACAAACTGGCGGGATGCGCATTTTAATATTTGCTCCCTTGCAATTTGCGGGTTATGGTATAACAGCGCGGTTACATCCTGCAGCTGGTCACGAAATCCATATGCTCCTCCGCACTGGTAAAAGGCCGAGCGGGCAAATACCCTGCATGAATAGGTTTGGTACGGCAGCCATGAATTGACCATTAAATTCATCGCTTCATCGGGAGTATTTATCTTTATAAAGCCAATTCGTTCTTTCCATTGCTTTTTGGTATTATTAAGCAAAGCAAGTGCATCCGAAGCGGTGTACGCCTTTTCCGTAACTCCTAATGAAAACACGATTTGTTTTGTTTCTCCCGCATTCAGCACTGCGGTATTCTGAAGCGCAATACAGCAGTCATAGCCGCTCCCTTCGCTGTTTGACAGCCTGTCCCTTAAAAGCCCGTTCGGTATCTGCTCCAATCTGCTGCTGCCGAAAAACTCCCGTTTATCACAGGTAAAGCTTGCCGTAGGCTCGGATGACGAAACATATACTACCTGGCCGGGATAATCCGTATTATAGCTGTTTTGCGCCGTAATAAAGTTATTTGTTTTTTTAACCATTATATACAGCTTTGTTTCGCTTTCCGAAACGCCCAGCACAGGGTTGATGTAATACGTTAAAGTTAAACTGCGGGGCTTGTCGTCGGTATTAACGACTTCCAAAAAACTAAGCTTGTTATTATCGCCTTCCGCAACAAAAACGGTCAGCTTTGTTTTTATTTTGCAGCTTATGCTTTCAAATATGCTGTAGCCTATGCCGTGGCGTACTATATATTTGCCCGAATACGGCGTCCATATATCGCCGCTGAAATTATCCCGAAGGTATATTATTTCATGCAAAGGATCCGTAACAGGGTCGTTTGTCCAGGGAGTAAGCTTGTTTTCCCTGCTGTTATGATACCATGAAAAGCCTCCGGCACTCTCCGAGACAACAAAGCCGGTATTTTTTTCGGCAATTACATTGCACCACGGCAGGGGTGTTTTTATATCCGGGCTTAGCTTTATTACATATTCATCCTCCGCAAATCCGCCAAAGCCGTTGAAATATTTCACATCGCCCATCTCAGGCTCTGCCTGCTCGTACTCCTGTTTTGTAAAACTAATATAAGGTATTTTGTTTTGGTATTTTTCCGTTTCAAGCTGGAAGCTTATATCGCCCATGTTTGAGTGCAGCACAACACGTGACGCGGCAAGCACAAGGTTTTTAACCTCGGGGGATACTATGCTGCCGTCAATTACAAAAATTCCTCCCGGTGTGTTTATATGCTCCCTTATATGGCTGACGGAAACAATTTCATTTACCTGGGTGAGCAGCGGATGGTTATAACTGCCCTCATCCTCCGTTATTATCACCAAATCAACGGTAATTCCTTTTATTCGCCACAGTTCATGCGCTTTAAGCAGTTTTTTCAGGATATCCGTTTCATCCTCCGAATATATATTCAGAGCAACAATAGGATTGTCACCGGACAATCCCAGAGACCACAGGCTTTGCTGCCCCTGATTGTTTGCTGAAATATACTGCTCTAACTTTCTCCTGTACGGCAATATATAAACAATGTTCGCAAGCATGTCGTATGCGGCTTTTTCGTTTTCGGCGCTTATGCCCAGATATTTGTTTTCCACCTGGCTGCGGGACCATGCCATGTCGAAAGCACGCTCCACATTTGAAAAGCTCTTGTATTTTCGCGCTATTTTCAGTGCTTCATCCCTGTCCTCGCAGCAAGCCGTAATTATTGCAAAAGAAGCAACCGAACCCTTTTCTATTTTTATTTCAAAACGCTGTGACATTATCGGATCCAAAACCGCTCCCACCGAATTGGTCATTTCTTTCCCGTCCTCCATGGCGGACGGGTTTTGCAATGTTTTTTTCCTTCCGATAAACTTAGCCCTGTCGGTTTCAATTTCTGTTTTCCCTGTTTTTCCGGCATTTACGCATATTGTCTGCATTGCAAAAATCGGCTTTGAATCCGCCTCCCTCGGCCTCCTGCTTGCAATTATACATTCCAGGCCCTCGTCATATTCCGTCCTGATAAAAAGATTGCTGAACGCAGGGTGCGCACTGTCCGCCGATAATGTTGCAAGCACCATTTCCTGGTAATTTGTAATATCAAGGATTATGTCACCGTCACAATGGTTTGCTATCGTAACTTTTCTTATTTCCGCATTTTCCTCGGGTGATACTATTATTTCCGTTGTGGAGTCAATACCGTTTTCGTTCCTGAAAAATTCCGCTTTATGAGGGGAAAATACCGCGCGGTATTTTTCATGGTCGCAGAAACGGGGGGCTATTGAATTTGTCCACCAGTATCCCCTGCTTATATCCTTTATATAAATAAAATTTCCGTATATGCCGTTTTGCAAATCGTTCCTGAAACGGGTAAGGGCAATATCCCCCAAAAAGCTGTAGCCGCAGCCGCTGTCGTTTATCATTACGGAAAATTTTCCGTTTGATAAAATATGAACATTCGGCATGTTTACATCAATGCTTTCTATTACCCTTACACATGCCGCACCGGTGTTTGCTATCGGTTTCAAAGGAGTTATCTTTTCTTTGTTTTCTTTGGATATAATAATATTTACCGGTATTCTTTCACACAAAAGCTCCTGCGTTGCCCTGACGGTAACATCGCTGTGGAACCTTTTTTGAAGTATGTTATCGTTTAAAACATTATTGATGGAAAGCAGGCTCATGCCCAGATGGTGTACCATATAGCTTTTTATAACGCTGTAATTTTGGTTGGGCAGTATCCGCTCGGGGGTATAATCAATCGCCTCGTAAAGGCCGTACTTGCCCAATATGCCTATGTCTTTAAGATCCTTTATATTTGCCATTGCCGTCTCAAAATCCACCATAAGCGCCATCATGGACGCATAAGGCGCAACCACCATATCACTCATAAGTCCTCTTTTAAGGCCCAAATCGGGAACACCGAATGCCTTGTACTGATAGTTAAGGTCAATATCAAATGCGTTGAACCCGCTCTCGGAAGTACCCCACGGGACATTCCTTACCTTCCCGTATTTTTTCTGACAGCGTATCACAAAATGATAGGTTTCGTCAAGCAAGGTGTTTTTAACGTTTTTCATAAGAATCAGCGGCATAAGATACTCAAACATTGTTCCGGTCCAGGATACAAGGCCTTTGTACCCGTCGCGGGAAACAAGCGCCCTTCCGAGGGTAAACCAATGCTTTTTGGGTATTTCACCCTTTGCTATGGCTATAAAGCTTGCCATTCTTGCCTCGGAGGAAAGCAAGTCATAATAGGACTTCGTTATGTGTTCCTCTTCGGCGTTATAGCCTATTGTAAACAAATCACGCTGCCTGTCGTACAAAAGGCTGAAATCAGTATCGTCATATATTTTTTTAAGCACGGATTTTAAATCCCGGGCACGTCCGGAAAGTTCGGGATTTTCTTTTTCGACAACGCTTAAGGCCTGAACAACCGTGATAATGTAGCCGCAAAGATTGCCGCTGTCAACGGTTGAAACATATCTCGGCCTTAACACTTCAAGTGTTTTTGTATTATACCAGTTGTAAAAGTGACCGTTCCATTTCTCGAGTCGCTGCATTGTGGATGTTACCTTTTCAAGCATGTCTATCATTTTAAAATTATCGATAAAGCCTAAATCCGCGGCACATACTATTGCCGCAAGATGCAAACCGATGTTTGTCGGTGAAGTCCTGTGTGCAAGCCCGTTTGGCGGATCCTCCTGAAAATTGTCGGGTGCAAGGTAATTATCCGAAGGGGTGGTGAAATCGTCGAAGTAATTCCATGTCCTGCGGGCTATTTCCATTAAAAATTTCTTGTCTTCATCTTTTATGGTACGAACGCCGGCCGGAGCGCTTTTGCTTGCATAATACATAATTACGGGCGCCAAAAACCAGACTGCCGAAACCGGAAGTGCAAAAAACGGGTATTCTGTCGAAAAAAGACAAAAAACAGCCGCATAAACACAAGACGATATCATCCTGAAAAAATAGCTTTTCAAGCCGGAAGAAAGCTTTTTCTCCGCTTCCGCCGCCGTTACCCATTCAAGCATTTTCTTTTTCGAAAAAATCATGCGAAAAAGCGCCCTTGATGCCGCGTCAATCGTTATATACGCATAATGGGGCAGCAGTACGAATAACAGTGCCGCCTCATAAACGATGCCTTTAATTCCGTATACAATCGTTGCATTGCATCTTTGTCCGATATACCGGTACCCTGCCCTCATAAGCCAGTCAAGTGTTGAAATAACAATGGAAAAACAAACAGTGAACACCGCAAAGCCAAACCATACAAAGCCGGAGCCCGGAAGTATGTTAAATGACAAAAGTATTATAAGCGATAAAAACACCGGCAGTAATGAACGGCGGATATTATCGAATATCTTCCACTTTGACAGTGCGGATATGGGGCTGTATACGGTGCCGAGCAGCCATGGAAGCAGCTGCCAGTCGCCCCTTATCCACCTGTGCATTCTTGCGGAATAAGAAGAATATTTCCAGGGAAATCCATCTATAAATTCAATATCGCTGATAAGGCCGCAGCGCAGAAAACTGCCCTCTAACAAGTCATGGCTTAATATTTTGTTTTCAGGGATTGCATTTGGCAGCAGCTTATAAAAAGCGTCCACATCAAAAATTCCTTTGCCGGTAAAAATGCCTTCGCAAAACAAATCCTGGTAAATATCGGAAACCGCTCCGGAATATAAGTCAATTCCGCCCTGCCCTGCAAAAACCCTTGAAAAGAACGAAGTGTTTGCACTTTCAACATCGATATTTATTCTCGGCTGCAGTATTGCATAACCCGAAACAACCCTGCCGCCGGATATTAACGGTTTATTGAGCGGGTGCGACATCGCCCCAATCAGTTCCTTTGCCGTATCCCGGGGCAGCTTGGTGTCTGCGTCAAGGGTTATCACATATTTTATTTTCGGCAGTGCGGAGATATCGGCGGTCTTCATGAAGGATGTATTTTTTTCTCCGCGAAGCAGGGCGCAAAGCTCCACTATCGCGCCGCGCTTTCTTTCCCAGCCCATATATATTTTATTTTTTTTGTTAAACGTCCTTTTTCGCATAAACAAATAAAATTTCCCCGGATATTTTTCATTAAGATCGGAAATTACATTTTGCGCCGCAGACAATATTTTTTTGTCCTCCGGGTTTTTTTCTTTTTTACTGTCGGGATAATCACCGAGCAGCCCGAAAAAAACATTGTCCAATTTATTTGCAAGATAATATATTTCAAGCTGGCGCGCAAGGTTTTCCGCCTGCTCTGCGCCCGGCAGCAGGGCGGATATTACCACAAAGGTTGCATTGGAGCTGTCTATGCCTTCGGTAAGCTCCAAACGGGGTATATGGCACACCTTTGTAAATTTAAGAATTATATGATTAACAGTGTATATTGCTATATCCGACGAAGGTATCAGGGTAATCAAAAAAACAAATGCCGGTATGGCATAGCTGCCCGTCCAGCCGTAACAATACAGGGCAAGCCATGCCGATATCAATCCGGTAAGCAGCGTTATTGCCGTCCAATAAATTGTCTGCTTGATTTTAGCTTGCTTTTTATTGTCTTTTCCTAAATCGCTTTCAATAAGATAATACCCGACATGACGGTTATTGGCTGCGGCAAGCTCAATGGCGCTAAGCGCAACCTCAACCTCAGAAATACCCATTTTTTTTGCGATTCTTTCAACATTCCTCCTGTAATAATTTTTTGTTTTCTTATCCATTTTTGCATAAATCTCGTCTGCGCCGAGTATTTTCTCAACCTGGCTCAGGGATTCGAAAATATGGGTATAATCAAGAGCCAATATATATTTCAGGCTTGTTATGGCGTTCCCCATTGAAACCTGCCTTGAGGTTTGTTTTTGATGCTCCAGCGCAATTATTTGCTCCGAGGTTGTATTAAGCTTTGAAAGCCTTGAATCTATATATTTTAAAGCCATAGCACCGTCATGCCCGTATTTTTTAAGTCCGGAAATCAAATGCTCTATCAATGATGTGTTTGACGTTATCCCCGATTTAAATAACTGTCCGAGAACTTCACTGCACTTATCCTGCTTTTTTATTATGTCATCTATCATGAGATTTGCCTGTGCATATTGATTTTGCGTTTTGTTTATCTTGTCGCACAAATGACGGATGTTTTCGATGAGCCCTATTTTAAGCATTGCGGAAATAGACCATATTTCAACATCCGATAAATACGAGTTTTTTTGATATTCCGATATAAAATCAATAAGCGACTGTTGCGAAATTGCACTATCCGTATGGCTTACAAATTCCAGCGCAATTGAAAATACACGAGGGTATCCCGTATATTGGCCTTCTTTTATTGCGGGCAGCTTTTTAAAATAATTTTTTTGAATATTCAAAAGTAAATCCTTGGTTTGCTCTTCTATGATATAAAAATTATCAAGCAGCCATTCGTCCGCACCCGTAATGCGGCCTCCGGAAGATACTATTTCCGAGAGCCGCCTGTAAGTAGAAGATATGCAGCGGTAATTTTCACTCACTCTCGAAAGCAAATGATTGATGCTTTCCCTTCCTTTTACCGGCTCATGATTTCTTGCGAGCTGGCGCGCATGCCACATCAGGCTGTCGCTGTCAAGCTTTGCCGCCCTTATATCAAATTTTCTCCGTTTGTTTGATTGCACCAGTGTAAACATATATAACAAAACAGCAAAAACAGCACAAAAAAAGATACCAATTGGATAAATCATCGTATACCTCTTTCCGATGTAATATCAATTGGTATTTTGCCCATTTTTTTATTATTTAATTAATGTCCGCTGAATAATTCTAATTTGAAGTATTATTAATATTAAACAGTTTCATAGCATTTTCAGACAAAATTTTTGCCCTGTCTTCGTTTGATAACGGTATTTTCATGAATGATTCAAGCTCCTGGGCATGCAATCGGGCGGGATAATCCGTTCCAAAAAGCACTTTTTCGGTGCCGTGGGCTAAAATAAGCTCACCTGCCCTTTGGGGAGAAAGTTTGCATAGTGTGCTTGAAGTATCAAGATATATTTTTTTCCCGATAAGATATTTTTCCGCCTCGTCCCATCGCATATATCCCCCTAAATGAGATGCTATAACAACAAGGCCGGGGAACATTTCTATCACGCGCGACAGGCGCTGGGGTGAAGAGTTGTCCGAGTTTTCGTCGCCCATATGTATAAGGACCGGCATTTTACCTTCTATTTCGCTGTAGATTGGCAACATCCTTTTGTCATCAATCGCAAAGCCCTGAAAATCCGGGTGCAGCTTAATGCCAAGCAGACCGAGCGACATTATCCGACCGATTTCACCTTTATAATCGCGGTATTCCGGGTGAATGGTGCCAAAGCCGATTATGCGGTCATCGCAAAGCCCGGCTATATATGAATTAATGCTTCTTACCTGAGACGGCTTGGTAGCGGTTGAAAACACAATAACCCTGAAAATATTACTGTTTTTAATACTTTCCTTAAGCTGCCCGACGGTGCCGTTTCCGGACCAGGGCATTTTATAATAGTTTTCAAGATTTTTTACCGCTTTTTCCGCAATGCTGTCAGGGAAAACATGCGCATGGCAATCGATTATTTTTATTTCCTTCATGCCCTCCCTACTCCATTACCTCGGCTATATATTTTTTGAGTGTGTCGGCAGAGTACCGCAGTGCTTTCAGCTCATCGCCGCTTAAATCAAGCTCAAGCACTTTTGTTACACCCTCCTTGCCCACAACAACAGGAACGCTTATATATACATCATCAATGCCGTATTGGCCGCTGAGCAGGCTTGAAACGGTCAGTATCGAATTTTCATCCCTCATTAAGCATTCAACTATTCTTTTAACAGCAAGGGCAACCGCATAATAAGTCGCGCCTTTTTTTTGTATGATTTTGTAAGCGGCATTTTTTACGTCTTTGTATATCTCGTATTTTTGCAATCCCCCGCAGCAATTGCACTTTGCGCAATAATTATCCATCGGGATTTGCCCGACCGTCGTTTTGCTCCATACCGCAACCTCGGTGTCGCCGTGCTCTCCTATTATATAAGCATGAATATTTCGCGCGTCTATTCCCACATGCTCCGCAAGGGAAAACCTAAAGCGCGCCGTATCAAGCACCGTTCCCGAACCGATTATCCTTGCCGGCGGAAAGCCGGAAAGCTTGTACGTTAAATACGATAAAATATCGACGGGATTGGTTACCACTAAAATTGTCGTCTCGTGTGTTATATACTTTGTAAGCTGCTCAATAATGCTTTTAAATATCGACGCATTTCTCTTAAGCAGGTCAATTCTTGTCTCGTCAGGTTTTTGATTGGCGCCTGCAGCTATTATAACTATTTCGGATTCGGCACTGTCGGGATATTCGCCCGCGGTTATTTTAATGGGCTTCATAAACGGAACGCCGTGGCTCATGTCAAGGGCGTCGCCCTCTGCTTTGTTTTTATTTACGTCAATAATAACAATTTCATTGACCACACTGCTTTGCATAAGCGCAAAGGCGGAAGTCGAGCCTACAAACCCGGCGCCTATAATGGTAACCTTTCCTTTTTTCATAATAATATCACCCTTTGAAAATTATTTGACGGGATTTCCGATATCTCTTCTGTAATAAGCGTTTTCAAACGAAATCCTGCCCACGGCATCATAAGCTTTTTTTACCGCTTCGTCCAGCGTGTCGCCAAGTGCGCTGACTCCCAGCACCCTGCCGCCGGAGGTATAAAAATCATTCCCGGCCTTTTTTGTCCCCGCATGATATACAGTAACATTATCACACTTTTCGGCTTGTTCTATTCCGTAAATTTTAAGGTTCTTCGAATACTCGCCGGGATACCCGCCGGAAGCCATAACAACACATGCGGCGGCGCGGTTATCCCACTGTATCGTAACATCAGACAGCCTTTCCTCTGTTAACGCCAGCATAATTTCAACCAAATCGCCCTTCAGCCGGGGCAATACCACCTGAGCTTCGGGATCTCCGAAACGGCAGTTGTATTCGATTACAAATATTCCTTTATCGGTAATTATAAGTCCGAAATACAAAACACCTTTGAATTTACGGCCCTCGGCGTTCATTGCCCTCATTGTGGGAACAAATATTTTTTCCATGCAGTATTTTTCTGCCTCGCGGTCATATATTCTGCTTGGGGAAAAAGCACCCATTCCGCCCGTGTTCGGCCCTTTGTCCCCGTCATATATTTTTTTATGGTCCTGCGCGGACACCATGGGGATAATGACATTTCCGTCTGTAAAAGCAAGCACGGAAACCTCGGTTCCGGATAAAAACTGTTCGATTACAATCCTGTCGCCCGCATTGCCGAATATTCTTTCGTCCATAATTCTGTCTACCGCATTCTTTGCCTCGTCGTAGCTTTGGGCAATTATAACGCCTTTACCAAGGGCAAGACCCTCCGCTTTTATAACTATTGGATATTCCTTATCCGCAAGATAAGAAGCGGCATCTTCCTTATTGTCAAAAACCATATAATCCGCAGTCGGGATGTTGTACTTTTTCATAAGATTTTTTGAAAAAACCTTGCTGCTTTCGATTATTGCGGCATCCTTTTTCGGTCCGAACGCGGCAAGGCCCCTCTTTTCAAATTCATCAACCATACCAAGCGCAAGAGGGTCATCCTGTGCGACTACCGTCAAGTCGATACCTGCGTTTTGGGCGAAATCCGCCATACCTTTTATATCCGTTGCTTTTATATCCACACACTCGGCAATCTGTGAAATTCCGCCGTTGCCCGGTGCGCAATAAATCTTGTCCACCTTTTTGCTTTGTGAAATTTTATGGGCTAAAGCGTGCTCTCGCCCTCCGCCTCCGACTATTAAAACCTTCAAAACAATTACACCGCCTTGATTATTAATGTTTGAAATGACGCATACCGGTAAATACCATGGCTATACCTTTTTCATTACACATTTTTATCGAATCCTCATCGCGTATCGAGCCCCCCGGTTGGATTATCGCCGTTATTCCCGCCTTGGCGGCCGCCTCTGCACAATCGGAAAACGGGAAATACGCGTCCGATGCCATAACGCTGCCCTTTGATAAGCCGCCCGCATAATCGATTGCAAGATTAAGCGCGG
This sequence comes from Clostridiales bacterium Firm_18, assembly GCA_001604215.1. Lineage (GTDB taxonomy): Bacteria > Bacillota > Clostridia > Monoglobales > Firm-18 > Firm-18. The sequence continues at coordinate 179,576 of LVAX01000072.1, read as the reverse complement.
TAATCCTGTTGGTTTGTCCCGGACCGATACCGGTTGTCGCGCTGTCTTTCGCCAATACAATACCGTTTGATTTTGTATATTTTACAACCTTCCATGCAAATAAAAGGTCTTTTAATTCCTTTTCGGTCGGCTGTTTTTCGGTAACAACCTTCAGCTCGCCCTCAAGAAGCTGTGCATCAAGGTCCTGAACAAGCAGCCCGCCCGCAACCTTTTTAAGCTCGGTCATTTCACTTGTGTTTTTAATTGATATCCCGGGCAGCTGCAATATCCTGATGTTTTTCTTTTGGGATATGATATTAATAGCCTCCTCCGTAAAAGAAGGAGCAATTACAATCTCAAGAAATATTTTGGAGATTTCGGCAGCGGTTTTTTCGTCAATTTCCCTGTTTGCAGCCACAATCCCGCCGAAAATGGAAACTGGATCCGCATTATAAGCCCTTATGTAAGCGGAATATATATCATCTCCCACAGCCACGCCGCAAGGATTGGCATGCTTAACCGCAACCACCGCTGGCTCGTCAAATTCCTTAACCAATGCAATGGCTGCATCCGCATCGGCAATATTATTATAAGAAAGCTCCTTTCCGTGAAGCTGTTTTGCCGCCGTAAGGGTACCTTCGAATTTCCCGATTTCCCTGTAAAACGCGGCATTTTGATGGGGGTTTTCGCCGTAACGCATATCCTGCACTTTTTCAAATGTAAGCGTAAGTGTGTCCGGAAACCTGGCCTGACCGGTCCGGCGGCGCAGGTATTCGCAAATCAACGCATCATAAGATGCGGTATGCTCAAACACCTTATACGCCAAATATTTTTTTGTCTCAAGCGATAACTGCCCTTCCTTAAGCTGCTCAATCAGCATCTGGTAATCCGACGGATCAACCACTACCGCAACGTCCTGGTAATTTTTTGCCGCCGCCCTTATCATTGTAGGTCCGCCGATATCGATGTTTTCAATAGCCTCTTCAAATGTTGCGCCCTCTTTTAATATTGTTTGCTTAAAGGGATAAAGATTAATTGCAACTATATCAATCGGCTCGATACCGAGCTTGCTTATTTCCTCCATATGCTTTTCATTTGCACGCATTGCAAGAATGCCCGCATGAATATTCGGGTGCAGGGTTTTTACCCTGCCGTCGAGGCATTCGGGAAAGCCGGTTAAGTCGGAAACGCCGATTACTTTAATTTTAGCATCCCGCAATGCTTTTGCAGTCCCTCCCGTTGAAATTATTTCGTAGCCGAGGTCTGCAAGCTCCCGTGCAAATTCAACAACACCGGTTTTGTCGGATACACTGATTAGGGCTCTTTTTTTCACTACTCTCTTCCTTTCTTTTGTAATCTTTCGCATATTTGTGCAACAGCCTGAGGCAGTATTATATGTTCAGCCTGTTCCATAACCCGCTTTTGCAGGATTCGGGGCGTATCACCGGGTAAAACCTCCACCGCTTTTTGTGCTATAATTTCACCGCCGTCAACGGTATTGTCCACATAATGGACGGTAGCGCCCGTTACTTTCACACCATAATCAAGTGCGGCCTCATGTACCTTCAAGCCGTAATAGCCCATGCCGCAAAATGAAGGTATAAGGGACGGGTGTATGTTTATTATCCTGCGGGGAAAGGCTTTAATAATTTTTTCTTCAAATATGCACATAAACCCCGCCAGAACTATTAAATCAACCTTGCTTTCTAAAAGATGCTCCAAAAGCTGGTCCTGAAAATCGGGGTTGTTCTTTTTTACAATGACTTTTGTGGGTATATTATGCCCTTTAGCCCTTTCTAACGCATAAACGCCCTCTTTGTTTGAAACCACCGTTGCTATTTTTGCATTATTAATTTTACCGCTTTGTATTGCGTCTATTAGGGCTTGAAGGTTTGTCCCGCCACCCGAAACCAAGACAGCGATTTTCAGCATATATCCACCCCGTTTTTTCCCTTTACTATTTCCCCTATCACATAAGCATCCGGGCCAAGCAGCGAAAGAATTTCCTGCACCTCATTTTCCTCAGCGGCAAAAACCATGCCCACGCCCATGTTGAAGGTACCGAACATGTCGCTGCCAGATATGCCGCCCTCATTTGATATAATATCAAATATCGGGGGAATTTCCAATTTGCTTTTAATGATTTTGGCTCGCATTCCTTCCGGCAGCATACGGGGAATATTTTCGTAAAACCCGCCGCCGGTAATATGGGCTATTGCTTTAATGTTGAATTTTTCGATTAAAGGCAGCATTTGTTTAACGTATATCCTGGTAGGCTTTAAAAGCTCTTCCCCAAGGGTGCAGCCAAGGCTTTCAAAATAAGTTTCAAGCTTTTCGGGCGAATTGTTTATATTGAAAACTTTCCGTACAAGCGAATATCCATTGCTGTGTATGCCGGACGAGCGCAGCCCGATAATAATATCGCCCGCGCATACCTTTGAGCCGTCTATGATTTTGCCCTTTTCCACGGCTCCGACCGTAAACCCGGCTATGTCATATTCATCCGGGGCGTAAAGCCCGGGCATTTCCGCTGTTTCACCGCCTACTAAAGCACAGCCGGCTTTTACGCAGCCGTTTGCCACACCTTTTACTATCTCGGCAACCTTTTCGGGTATGTTTTTGCCCACAGCAATATAATCAAGGAAAATAAGCGGTTCGGCTCCGCTGCATACAATATCATTGACGCACATTGCCACGCAATCTTCCCCGACTGTATCGTGTTTTTGGAGCAGCATTGCAATTTTAAGCTTTGTTCCTACCCCGTCGGTCCCGGATACTAAAACAGGTTTTTTGTATTTTTCGACGTCCAGTTCAAAAAGGCCACCGAAGCCTCCTATACCGGAAAGGACTCCGTTTGTTACCGTTTTTTCAACATATTGCTTCATAAGCCGAACGGCCTTATATCCCGCCTCAACATCAACGCCTGCCGCTTTGTAGCTTTCACTCATTTATTCTTTGTCCTCCTTTTGAATTAAAGGGCACCTCCATAGGGTAACTGCCGGTAAAACATGCATTGCAGTGATCCCTTTTTTCACTGCCCATTATTTCAGCCAGACTTTCAATGCTTAAAAAACCAAGACTATCCGCATCCATCATACGCCGCATATCATCAACCGAATTGTGGACCGCAACCAAAGAATCCTGATCGGGGATATCCGTTCCGAAATAACAAGGATACATAAACGGGGGACTGGATATTCTCATGTGCACCTCTTTCGCGCCCGCATCCCTGATCATTTGAACTATCCTTTGAGAGGTAGTTCCTCTTACGATCGAATCGTCAACCATAACAACACGTTTGTCCCTGACAGTTTCTTTTAAAGCGTTCAGCTTGATTCTGACCGCCCTTACGCGCTGCTGCTGGGTGGGCTGTATAAAAGTTCTTCCTATATACCTGTTTTTTATCAGTCCCACGCCATAAGGTATTCCGCTTTCTTCGGCGTAGCCGATAGCAGCATCTATCCCCGAATCCGGCACCGGAATTACAATGTCCGCTTCGACGGGGTGTTCCTTTGCAAGAAACCTTCCTGCCCTGCGCCTTGCGTCATACACGCTTACACCGTCAATCATACTGTCGGGACGGGCAAAATATATGTATTCAAATATGCATATTTTTTCTTTTCCCGTGCAAAGGCGCTCGTCGCTTCGCACGCCGTCCTTGTCCACACATACTATTTCACCCGGCTTTATATCCCGGATATATTCTGCATCCACGGCATCCAAAGCACATGTTTCGGATGCAAATATATATGAATGGTCGGTTTTGCCCATTGATAATGGCCGGATTCCCCACGGATCGCGTGCCGCTATTAATTTTCTCGGGCTCATAACAACAAGCGAAAAAGAACCTTTAAGATACGGCAGGCATCTTGCCACAGCCTCTTCCACACTGTGACACTTTATTCTTTCCCTTGCAATTATATAAGCAATTACCTCCGAATCGCTCGTTGTTTGAAATATTGCGCCGCTGTCCTCAAACTCTTTTCTTAGATCCGCCGCATTTACTATATTTCCGTTATGCGCTACGGTAAGTGTGCCTTTCTTATATTTGGTTACAAGGGGCTGGGCATTTTCGCGGGTGCTGCTTCCGTATGTGGAATACCTGACATGCCCCACGGCAATCGTACCGTTTAAATGCTTTAAAATAGTATCGTTAAAAACTTCCGGCACAAGCCCCATATCCTTGTGATATATAATTGTCCCGTCATCATTGACTGCTATCCCGCACGACTCCTGCCCGCGGTGCTGCAGGGCATATAGCCCGTAATATGTTATAACTGCTGCATCGGTATGCCCGCTGGTGTTATACACCCCGAATATGCCGCATTCCTCTTTTAATACGCGATCCATGCTTTATCCTCCGTTTTTTTATTAACTACCCATCAATCTGCTCATAATTTCCTTGTATGCGTCTTCAACATTGCCCAGGTCATGCCTGAAGCGATCCTTGTCAAGCTTTTTATTCGTATCCTTATCCCAAAAACGGCATGTATCGGGCGAAATTTCATCGGCAAGCACTATATCGCCCTTAAAACGTCCGAATTCCAGTTTGAAATCGACAAGCCTTATTCCGATATTCAAAAGATATTCCGATAAAAACTTGTTTACGCGAAATGACATGCTTGTTATTTTGTCAATTTCCTCTTGTGTTGTAAGTCCAAGCGCTATCGCATGGTAATCGTTTATGAGCGGGTCCCCCAACGAGTCGTTTTTATAGGAAAACTCAAGTGTGGGAGCGGAAAGAACCGTTCCCTCCTCCACCCCGTAACGCTTTGAAAAGCTGCCTGCCGCTATGTTGCGTATAATTACTTCAAGAGGCACAATTTCAACTTTTTTTACAATCGTTTCGCGCTCTGATATTTCCTCGACAAAATGTGTTGCTATGCCTTCCTGCTCAAGCTTTTGAAAGAAAAAGTTCGAAACCCTGTTGTTGATTACGCCTTTCCCCGATATTACGCCTTTTTTCTCTCCGTTAAAGGCGGTTGCGTCGTCTTTATACTCAACTATTACAAAATCGGGATCTTCGGTGCTAAAGACTTTTTTTGCCTTTCCTTCGTATATTTGCTTTATTTTTTTCATACTTTTTCAACCTCCGCTTTTATAAGCTTGTCCTTATATTCAACTTCGCTTTCCATTTTCTTTTTATATTCACCGAGAAGTGCCTTAAGCCTTTTATCGGACAAGGCTAAAATTTGAATCGAAAGCAGCGCGGCATTTTCCGCACCGTCAATTGCCACCGTCGCAACAGGTATGCCTTTGGGCATCTGAACGGTGGACAGCAAAGAGTCAAGCCCGTCCATAGTGGATGATTTTATCGGCAGCCCGATTACTGGAAGTGTTGTATGGGCGGCTATAACACCCGCCAGATGCGCTGCCTTGCCAGCCGCACCTATTATTACGCCAAAGCCGTTTTCTTCGGCCTTCTGCGCAAACTCCGCGGCACGCGCCGGTGTACGGTGGGCGGAAATAACAAACACTTCAAAATCCACCTGAAAATCCTTTAAAACCTTAATACATTTCTTGATTACGGGAAAATCCGAATCGCTTCCCATTACAATTGCAACCTTCAAACCAAAACTCTCCTTTGCCGCATGCCGCGGCTTAAATTAAATAAATATTCAGTTATTTTGTAAAAGATATGTAATAATCCTTAAAATAACCGGCATAGTTACAAGACTTATAACGGTTGTTACAAAAACCGTTTCCGCGGCGTATTTGTAATTGCAGCTCAGCTCATTTGCAAGTATCGCAACAAAAGTCATTACCGGCATGGATATCTGAAGGACAACCGCGATTATTGCAGTATTGCTAAGACCGAAGGAATAAACCCTGGAAAGTATGACCGCTACCGCCAGCGGGGCAATTATCATTTTAAATATTACAACCACGTATATCGACAACTTTTTGTATGTATTTTTTATGTCAACCCCCGCCATGGTTGTTCCCAAAAACACAAGTGACAGGTAAACCGTTGTTTGCCCAAGCTCCGAAAGAGTCTGAAACACCAGCGTCGGCAGGTTTATTCTTGTCATATATGAGATAACTCCCAAAAAAATTGCCAATATGTTTTGGTTGAATATTTTTAATATCCGCTCTTTTTTTGAAAGGGTATTTTTATAATCTATACTGGCAGCACCTATTGTCCAAAAGCAGGTATCGTTTGCAAGGTGGTAAAAGGCACCGTAAAAAACACCAATCGGCCCGAAAACTGATTCCAGCAGCGGGTATGCTAAAAACGCAACATTTCCAAAGGACATCAGTGCTACCTGAACCCCTTTTGTTTTCTCGTCAAGGCGCGCAGCTTTGGCATAAGCCTTGCCGGCCAAAACAAGCAACAAAACAATGGTAAAGGACATTATTACTATTGTGATTGACTCAGAAACAAGATTTTCATCATATTCAAGCGACGAAATTGAAGTAAAAATCATAAGCGGTGCAGTAAATTTAATAATAAGCCTTGAAAGACCGTTTCGTACATTTTCACCCAGCCAGCCGATTTTTGCCGCCGCATAGCTTAGCGCTATTACCATGGCAAACATAATTACCTTTTGCGTCATTATATCCAAAAGAAAAACCTCTCCTTACAACATCAAAACAGTATACGTACATGTGCATAATTATAAAATAAATCACCACAATATTTTAGCATAAGTTTAAAGCCTTTGCAATAAAAATTATATCAATCAATCCATCTCAATTTATTTTTTAAAAACAAATAAATATTCATGTGCCAATAACAAAAAATTATATTTTATGCTATTGTTTTTCCAATAACCTGTCGCGCTGCAATTGTGCTGTTGTTTAATTATTATTTCTTTTGTCTTAAAACCTGCCAATTCAAATTTTTTCATAACATTAGAGCCTATTGGAACAACATGTCCTTTTTGCCTTGTATCTCCTATTAAAATAGCACAAAATTTATTTTTTTTTAATACTCGATAAGATTCAGCGGCTACTGTTTCCATTTCTTCTAAAAATTGCTGAACATTGCAGTGGGACAAATCCCCTTCAGTATCCTCACTATATTTAATTATGTTAGCATAAGGTGGGTGAGTACAGATCAAATCTATGCTTTCATCGGTAATGAAATCAAGGTTTCTCGCGTCACCTTTTTTTATATATACTTTACCTTTTGCAGGTTCGTATTCAAAAGCAGTCTTTTCCCTGCAACGCTCAAGAGCCACATCGTTTATATCTATGCCGATTATATCTCGATTTAATAATTTTGCTTCAACAAGAGTTGTTCCTCCTCCGGCGAATTGATCAAGTATTAAATCACCCTCACGAGAATATCGTAGTATAATATTTCTTGGTATATACGGTGACCAATTTCCTCTCCATTTTGCATCATGAGTTGCCCAGTCCCCGCGTTTTGGAAATGACCATATAGTTGTCATTTCCAATTCAAAATCTTCAGGTTCCCATTTTGTAAGCTTATTTTTAGCCATTTCTTATTCCTCAATGTATATTTTTACAATTTTATCCTCTTTATTATAAAACCACTTAGTTTTCGTTGCAGTTCCTTTATTTCTGACTCTTTTAATAAACCACTAACCTGCAATTATCATAGCCCCTTCATCACAATTTCTTCAAGCAACCCTTGCTCGATCATCTTTATATTCATAACATAATCAGTTGCATTGAAAGTTTCGAAAAGAGGTCGCTTCGCTGTTAACCAACCCTTGCCGTCAGTAACCCAAATAAAACCTGTATTTTTATTCTTGACAAGGTTAAATAAATTACTAAATTCACCGGCAACCGATTTAAGTTTTGAACCGCCGCCGCCATAATAATTTACTTCCATAAGATACAGCATTTCCCCGGTATCAATTGCAAAATCAAAATGCCTGTCCGCTTTATCTGTTGTTATAGTTTTTCCAAACTCTTGTCCGATTTTCACTGCTGTTGCTTGTGCTAAATATTTAAAGTTGTGTTTATCACAAATAGCCTTAACATACACTTCTGTTAACTTTTCCATAGCCACACCACTACGATTTTTACGAGCATTTGTATCAAGCCCCACTTCAACACCAATAGCATAATCAACAAGATTTTTGATACTTTTATCTTCTATGACTTGCAATAAACCGCTTTTTTCAGCAAACAAAACAATATCATCAATTTGCTTACATGTGTAAGATTTTTTCTTAGCAAAAGAATATGTAACATCTCCGCCCATATTTGCAATTTTAATGGTTGCATCGCGTACAGCAATTAAAAAAAGGTATTATAGGAACAACCTCCGGATATTGCTTAATAAGCTCCTTTAGTTTAACAGAAGCATCCTTTTTGCCAATAAGTGAATTTAAAATATTAAGTGAGACTTCTATCTGTGATACATTTCCAAGCACTTTCTCCCAAGCTACGAAAAAATCGTAAGTGCGGATAGTATCTTTTAAATTAAACAGAAAATATTCAAATACGGCATCCTCTGAAAGTATTCCCATCGACTTATATTTTTCTATGTATTTCATGGCAATCTCCTTAAATAATTGGTTAGTACTGCAACGGTCCCTTTAAAAACTTGATATAAGCAACTCGCTTATATTTCCTCTTCTTGCGCTGTTGCAGTTAATCATTCGAACTGCTTCAACACGGTTTATTTTATATGCTTTATAAAGTTCATCAAAAAAATGGTCATCTTTGTTTGTATTTTTAGGATCCGAATTGCTTATAACAACTTTTGCACCTTTTTCAACAATCTTTCGAACATACTCGGCAAGTTCGCTTTGCGCCCCGTCATCAAACTCATTTTCAGTATAGGATGTAAAATTTGATGTTTCGTTAAGAGGGCGATATGGCGGATCAAAATAAACAAAAGTATAGGGATCTATAAAACTTTCAGATTCTTTGTAATCAGCGCAAACTATATTAACTCTTTCCAATGCTTTAGAAATATTTCTTAAATTTTCTTCATCACAAATACAAGGATTATTATATGCCCCAATGGGCACATTAAAAAGTCCTTTTTTATTAACTCTATACAACCCGTTAAAACAGGTTTTATTTAGAAATATAAACAAAGCAGCTTTTTCAACATTACTTACTTTACCGTTTATTTTATTGCCATTACAAATGTAATTATTAAATATTTCTCTTTTTTCATAATAATAAACTTTTCTTTTTTCTATATCCATTGATATATACTCTTTTTGAAAATTGCAGAGTTTAATAATTAATTTTTCTAAATCGTCTCTGATAACCTTATATGCATTTATAAGCTCTGCATTAATATCACTGATATATACTTCCTCCAACTCATAATTTGAAAGTATGTCAAACAAAACTGCTCCACCACCAACAAATGGTTCAGCATATTTTTTAATTTCTTTACCTAAGTTTAAAGGATATGTTTTTCGGATACTGTTTAGTAGTTGACTCTTTCCACCGGCCCACTTAACAAAAGGCTTTATTGGAGTATTAATTTTATCTAATCTCATGATTTGCATATCATCTGTTATTTTCGATTTGCATGATATCATTATTAACACTCCTTACTTAACTCAATTAATAAAGAATTTCTCCGGTTTTTAATACTTCATCAACAAAGCCGCTTTTGTCATTTTGCAAATCAAGCAACACAGGCTCTATGTCTGCACTGATATTCCGGCGGAGCTTATACAGCTGCTTAGATGTCTCCAAGTAATCTCCTGTAAATCCATTCAAAATAACGGCTATATCTATATCACTGTGCTCATGAGCCATACCTTTTGCATACGATCCAAAAAGAACAATGGCAGCAGGATTCAATGCTTTTTTAACTTCCTGTGCATATTGTCCTGCTAATTTCATAACTGTTGTTTTATCCAACATAACAAATCACTCCCACTCAACTATAAATAGTTAATCTCTCGTGATTTTCTCTATATAAAACATAGGGAAAATCTATTTTTTTATATTTTTTATATCATTTATGGTTATTATGCGTACTTTTTAGAGCCAAAATAGACCCACAACCTTACATTAAAACATTCGCTAAACACTTACAATAATGGTGCTCAATTAATAAAGAATTTCCCCTGTTTTTAATACTTCGTTAACAAAGCCGCTTTTGTCATTTTGTAAATCAAGTAATACAGGCTCTATGTCGGCACTGATATTCCGACGGAGCTTATATAACTGTTTGGATGTTTCCAAGTAATCTCCTGTAAATCCATTCAGAATAACAGCTATATCTATATCGCTATGCTCATGAGCCATACCTTTTGCATGCGATCCAAAAAGAACAACGGCAGCCGGATTCAATGTTCTTTTAACTTCCTGTGCATATTGTCCTGCTAACTTCATAACTGTTGTTTTATCCAACATAACAAATCCTCCGTTTCTGCAAAGATTGTTTTGCACCTATCCTCAGACAGCGTTGCCGCAAGTTTTTCTATCTGCTCCGGATATCGTGTCGCTATATTTAACGGATCAAGCGTATCCAGCATATCTTTGTAGTCATTGGGCATAAAATCATATATCTTGCCAATCTGCGCCAGTTTCATAAGTCCGTGAATTTTAGGAGGAATTACATCATCATTTGCAATTACAGCCTTTAGAGCTTTTTCTATGGCTTGATGACACATGAATCCAACATAAAGATATCTCTTTGTCTGTAACATTGCAGAAGCTGTTTCAATATCATAGTCTGCTAATTTAATCCAATACTCCGCTTTATCGTTCAATTTATTACTTCCTCCTATCTCTTTCTTTGAAATTTTTTCTTTGATTTTCTCGTGTTTTCTCACGTTTTTGTTTTTATGAAAATTATTGTAACGAAGTAAGGCATGACCCGACCGAAGCACAATAACTTACCGTAAAATCTTACCCCTTGTATTTTGCTGAAACTCATCCTAAAACTTACCCTATCATGGCTCGCTGAGTAAGCAAAGCTGCTTCTCTTACATTCCTTCGTTCTGTTTTATAGATAAAAGCGAAAGATAGCTGTTAAGCTTTATTACTGCCTCTGGTGGGCTAATGGAGGACTCCTCCTTATCTTCCGCTTTATCAGCAAAAATAGTTTGCGCTTGTATTATGCTGCTATGAGCATTTCTTTTCTCACCTTGCCAAGCACAAGCTCAGGCTTGTAAGTTTCTTGCTTTCTTATCAAGTTATATATCACTGTTATTATCTTCTTTGAAATAACAACAAGGGCTTGTTTTTTCTTTAAAGGATTTTCTTTGCGAGTTTTCAAATAATTATATAATTCCTTCATTTCAGCATTCTGTCCAACCATTGTAAATGCCATTTGATACAGCACATTTCTTAGCTGTTTTCTGCCTCTTTTTGATATTGCTGTTCCGCTTTTGTTTTTACCCGAACTATCTTCGGCTAAATTATATCCTGCCAAATTAGATATTTGTCTTGCATGGCTAAATCTCATAGGATCGCCTATTTCACCTATAAATGTTGCAGCAGTTACTATGCCTATACCTTTTATGCTTAAAATTTGCTCAGCATATCCTGTCGTTTCCAGCATTTCTTCCATAGACTTTTCCAATGTTTCTAGCTGCTTTTCTATCAATTCTAATTCATCAAGCATACCTACAAGCTTTAATTTGGTCGATAATTGACCGTATTCAACACCTATCGAATCATTTGCAACCGCAATAAGCTGTTTTACTTTCTTTATACCAACAGTCTTTTTTACCGCTTTTTTAATTACCGCTAGAACACCGATTTCACCCAACTTCAATATTTCTTTAGGAAATGGACAGTCTCTTAATACTTGTCTTGACGCTTTGCCCTTCAACGGATTTTTGAATACTGATGTGATTTCAGGAAAGTATTCATCAAGCACTGCAATGATTGTGTTTTTTAAAGCATTATTCCTTTTCATTACACTTATTCTTGCGTTTGATAATACCCTAAGTTCTGCATATACATCCTGCGGTAAATATGGGTCGAAAAACCTGCCATCTTTAACCAACCTTGCAATAGTTATTGCATCCTTTTTATCACATTTTGTGGGGCTATTGTCATCCAATTCTTTTGATTTCTTAGTGTGATATGGATTTACTCCAACTACCTTATAGCTTCGTTGCATCAAATAGTTTGCAAGTGTTTTCCAATAATGCCCCGTTGGTTCCATACCTACTATTACTTTGTTTATGGGATTTTTTAAACACTTAATATTGCAAATTTCATTAATTTTTGCTACAATAGTCTCGAAACCGTTTTTATCGTTTCTGAATGATATGGTTTTACCTAACTCAATCCCCCGATAATCCACAAATCTTGCCCATTGGAGCGACTTTGCTACATCTACACCTACTATTAGGGTATTTACTGTGATTTCCTCTAATCTTTGATTTGTTCGGTTTTTCATTTGCTAAAATCTCCTTTTGAATAATTATTTGTGCCTTTGTGAACACACATCTAATTATACAAGGGGATTTTTTTATTTGCAAACTTCATTTTCATTGATTACAGGAATGCTTTACTCACAAAGTGTAGTAAAGCTTAAAACCACTTCTTGCATAATTATGGTTTTCATTCCTCTTTTTATTATATTACAATTCGCGCTATTATTCAACTGTTTTATTTTCTGTTATCTCTACTACCTCTTCGATTCTGCATCCAAGAATAAGGCAGATTTTTTCCAATACTTCTAAAGATACATATTTATTTTTGCCCATTTTAGCAAGCGTAGATGTGCTTATTCCTGTTTCCTTGCAAAGGTCAAGCTTTTTCATTTTTTTGTCTATAAGCAACTTCCACAACGGATCATATGAAATAGCCATGATTCTCACCTCCAAAAATATAATATCATAAAAGTTTTGATTTGTCAAAATATTTTTTTAATTTATTCAAAAAATGTATTGACATATCGAATGACCTGTGGTAATATAAATATAGCGAGATATTAAAATTATATTTCAATATATCAAAATATTATTAGGAGGTAACGAAAATGACCGTACAAGAAATAAGAGAAACAGTTAACCCTATGGTAATTTGGATGGCAGACACTGTAATCCGCGAAGCAAGGAAAGCAATTACAGGTAATACCGGTTGGAATGACGTAAAACGCAGCCCGTACAACTTACCCGAAGTGGAAATGGCTGGGCAGATATTACATAGAATGTTCGACACATACGCTGCCGCAATTAAAAACGCTCTGCTGAATATGCATGAAGATCTAAACGGAATTTACGAATTCAGAGATTTTAATTATTTTGACGAGTTTGTTAAGTCGCTTGAAAGCGAAATCTCAATAGTTAAGCTCAGGCAAGCTGATTGGGTTTTGGACCGTTGCTAAATGAATACGCCGAGCCGGGCGGCTAAACCCGGCAGAAACGGAGGTAACGATAATGATAAAATTATCAAATGTAAACGAGGTCCAAAAGGGAAACAAGGTTTTTGCTAGAGAAATCACTCCAATGTGGGACAGTGAAAAAAAGGAATATTACAATCATTGCTTTGAATATGTATTTGAAGTTATCAAAAATAACCCTAATACCCTTGGGTGTAAATATGTAAATGGCCCTTATAAAGGTAGTAGCTTTAAGTGGATAAAAGGCTATTCTCTCTTAAATGGCAAAAAAGAATATTTCCTAATTGAAAATGACAATGAGATTTTAGATAAAAATTACCGAATTTAAACTTTTTGAGCCGGGCCAATAGTATATTTTGGGAGAAAGGATGAAAGAAATGGAAATGACATTGAACTTAAAAATCACATGGAAAACAGACACAGAACGACCGTTCTTCATAGTAACGCCTACCTGCAAAACCTATTACGATACGATTACCTGCTATCCCTTATTCGTAGGAACAATGAAACAAGTAGCGAGATTTGTATCGCAGTGCTGCAACACAACAATAGAAATTGCAATTGATGAACCCATTGTAAGAAATGAAATGTCAAGAACCATAGACGCAATGAGAACAAGATAAACGCAGAATGACGGCCCACAGGGCCGGTAATGCGGCAGGCTGGTCACAATTCCGATAGCCACGCAAAAAAGAAAGGAGAAAATGAGAATGAAATTTTACAAAGTGTTTTTCCCAAGCCCGAGCATTTATGCAAACATCAGTCAAATGACATATGCCGATTACTTGAAAGTTCTTGCAGAATGGAGATTAGAGGCAAGACGGCAGCTTGACGAAACTGGGGCCGACCACGTTATATACGGCTCTCGAAGCTACAACGATGACGGCACGCTCAAGGAAATGCATATGTACATGCTTCCGCTTAGCGATATCGAATTCACCAAAAGAACAAGCAAAGTAAACGATTTAATTCTTGCGGTACACAGACAGAAATAAAATAGTTGCTGACCTATCGGCATGACGGGGAGAAAGGAAATCATTATGCAGAAATTGACTTTAACTTTTAAAGGCTTTGACAGTTGGGACAGGCCCGTTTATGAATGCAATGACCGGCTGTATGTTGATACAGATCCTCGCAGCTATCGCAGGCCTAACATTTGCACCAAGTACAAAAATGCTTTTGACGGAGAGCCGGATATACCCATTTCAGAGGATATCAAAATCGAATTCGTTCCCGAACGTATTGTATGGGTATAAAAAATGATATATTATAAACGATATATATTATAGACAAGTTTTATAGTCCAAACTTGAGAAATGGGGAAAATGAATGAAAAGCAATTCAAAGCAGCTTTTAAGGCTTTTTCGGGATTTGGCAGACAGTAAAGATTATAAGCAAACAGAGGAACATAAGACAACGCACGCAAAGGCCTATGATTATTTTGTAGAACCTTTGCGCAAGGCAAGTTATGACAAAGGAATTGAGGCTGAAAATGTTTATCTGTTCGCTCAACGCAACGCAGAATATAACGGCTTTGTAAATGGATTCAGCCTTGCAGTGAAAATTATGACCGAATGCTTCGGCGATGGGCCTCAAAATCCGGAATGAGCAAAGAGAAAAAGGGCGCTTATAGCAAGCGTCCTTTTCATCATTTTTTTGCGGTTGATCGAGTGTGCCTCTTCCCAAGGGAATGAGCATCGGGAATACGCACCAAAATCTCTGACAACTCACAGTTTAGAGCTTCGCAAATGCGGTCGAGGTGGTCTAAGTTAACCCTTTCGCAAAGCTCGTGATACATTTCATTAATTGTAGAGGGGCGTATTCCCGTTTTTCTTGCTAGGTCGGCTTGCGTCCACCGCAGTTCGCCTAATTTGGCCGATAGTAAAATTTTAATTGCCATACATCTCCTGCTCCTCTTGTTATATTGTAACACTTAAAAGAGGACAGGACTTCATTTTGTTAGATTATAACGTTTTACGTTATATAAAATTTGTAAAACACAAAGTTTTTATGGCGTTTTCAGCTTCGAAATCAGCTGCTCTATCAACTTTATAAGGTCAAACACATAATTGCTTCCCCTGCTAATTAAAATACCAGTCAGCAAGGATCCTATAAACGGAACAGAAGCTTTAAGTCCTGCAAGCGCCAACAAATCTACTTGATACGTCGCAGCTACCAAAACACCTATGATAATTGCTGCAACGATTTGCCACTGTATTTTTCCATCTACAAGGAAGGTCTTTACATAGCTGATAACACCTTCAACTATAATCGCCAAAAATACAATACCGAAGAATTCCATGTTTTTACCTCCTATAATCCTAATTTTTGCCCTAATCTGTATAACATTTGCCATACCTCCGCTCTTGTTGCCGGCTCTTCCGGGCGTGTCCCGTCAGCTATTCCGAGCTCCTTAACCCACCATTGGGCATCGTTGTACCAAGGTGTGTTTGTAATGGGGTGGGGCAGTTCTGCAGAAATGGCCTGCAATCCAAAGCCTTTAGCAATTCCGCTTGTAATGGCTTCGGCAACCTGCTCTTTTGTTCTTTCGTATAGCCTTATATCATCCCTATCATCAATAAAGCACACCTCAATCAGCGCATACGAAACACCCTGTCGCCCTTTGCAAATATTCATATTTAGCAAATTGTTTCTCCGCTTTACGCCTCTATTGGCATATCCAAGAGCTTGAAGGTTTTGCAATATTTCCGCTTCAACGGAATATCCGCTTTCCTGTGGATGTATTAAAATTTCACTTCCTGTGACCTTGCCATCACCGCCCGTATCGTATGCTGCTGCATTAAAATGTATTTCTACAACATAGCCATATTCCTTGAAGTTAAAGCCGTTTCCCGCTTTCAAGTAGGAATACATATCCTTTGAAATATCAAAAACCGTAACATTTGCATACTTTGAAAGCCTTGTAGCTATTAGTTTGACAAGTTCTCGTGTCAAGTCGGCTTCTCGATATCCATTCCCGACAGCACCCGGATCGCCGGCGCCATGTCCTGCGATAAGCAATATTTTCATATTTACCAACCTTTCTTTTAATTTAAAGACCTTATGCTTTGCCGCTCCATAAAATCTTTCCTCTCATGCTTAACTTTCTTTGCATATTCAAGAGCGGCGCTCATTTCGCCATTGTGTTTTCCATCTCTGATTGCCCGAGCAGTAGCCTCCCCAAGAGCTATTGCGGCACCGACCTCTTTACTTAGCAAGAAATCATTTTCCTCCCGGATTTTTTCCCGTTCTTCACGTTGCTTTTCTCGTTTGTTAATGTTGCGTTGTAAAAGCCAAAAGCAAAACGCTGTTACGCTGCTTGGTAATCCTATTAAGAAAACTGCATTTGTTATGTCCATTTGTTAACCACCTCCAGAAATAATAAAGCACCATGCAGAATATGCACGGTGCAACAAATGTCTTTTTTTATTTTTTGCTTTCATTGTCTCGCTTGAATACTAATGTTTCAGATAGTTTTTTTCGTAAATTGTAGCTGTTGCAATGCTTCATGAATCCGAAATAGCTTGCCAAGACAGACCTCAGCTCATCAATGTCAATAAGCCCTTTAGAATATAAATGCTGCACTTCCTTGAGCCGCATTTTCATTCTGATAACCGAGCTTTTTCTGATTTTGATATGAGTTGGCCAGACTTTATAGCCTACAAACTCAATACCCATTCCTATAGGTCTTATGGCAGTTTTATTATTCAGGCGCAATCTTAATTTGTTATTAACGAAATTCTCTATTTCGTTCTTCAGATAAATTAAGTGTTTTTTGTCATTGCCAAGTATTATTATATCATCCATGTACCTAATGTATTGGCGTATTTTAAGCTTGTGCTTGCAGAACTGATCCAGCTCATTCAGGTATATGTTTGCAAACATCTGGCTTGTTAAATTGCCGATAGGCAGCCCTAAACTGCTTCCTGTTAAAGGGGGATAATCCGTAATAAACCCCTCCGGCAAACCGAAATCAGTATCCTCTGAAATTATAATGGTTTTAAGCAAGTTGATCATTCTGTTGTCTGCTATTCGTCTTTTTAGTATATCAATCAATATTTCATGATCGATACTGTAAAAAAACTTTGATATATCAAGTTTTAGGTAATAATGTTTTCCTGCCTTTCTGTCGTTTTGCTTTAACCAGTATTGCAGACGTTGAGTAGCTCTATGTGTTCCCTTTCCATCCCTGCATCCATAGCTGTCCTCTATAAACTGCTTATCAAACAAGGGGTTTATTTGCCGGTAAATCGCCCATTGCACAACCCTGTCCCTAAACTGCAAAGCCATAATAAGACGCTTTTTGGGATCGGTTATTATAAACTTTCTGTATTTTCCCACCTTGTATGTTTCCCACATTAATTCGTTTTGGATATCGATAAGATGTTCTTCTACATTTGAGCTGAATTTCAAAACATCATCCCTAAAACGTTTACCCTTGCGAGCATTAAGGTAGGCATTATATAAGTTGTCAAAATCATACACCTTTTCATATATATTTTTAACTCTTTTCATAATGCCTCCTTAATTGCAAGTCCAAACGTAGCACCCTTCGAGCTTAAAGCCTACTAACTGCTTTTTTGGAAATTCAATCTTTTTCCGGCGTTTTTGTGTATTTGGCGCCGGAAGGGAAATAGGCCCCTTTATCCTCTCTGTACTGACTATGTACCCGTAAGTGCATAGCATCTGACCACGAGAGTAGAGCGGAGCGGAAGCCGAGGTTGTCGTTCGAGTTCGAGCGGGAGTTGTTGAGGTTCGCGTAGAACACGCCCGCGTTCTCGTTGTCGTTGTAGTTGCCACCGCGCTGACACAGCCGTTTACGGCCTATTCCCCAATATATATCTATCTTTGGATAGATTTAATCCAGCCACCAAGCATTTTGCCAATTTCAACTACCATTTTAGACCATATCTCATATTTTTTAAACGGAAGGAAGCCAAGCTCCTGAGACAACCTCAAAAATGCCCTTAGCTTTGCGACTTCAACGTCTAACTCTTGGAGTGTGGTCTTTTTGTAATACTTTTTATTAGCCTCAATAACCTTTTCAAGTATGCGGTGCAAACATCTTTTTATATCTGCCGCAAGAGCAAATTTTTCACTTTTCGGATATTGAGCAAGTGCTTGATAACCATACCTTGTCATGTCATACACCTTTTGCAATATCTTTAAATCTTCAATTTTGACCACCCCATCTGCTTGCGAACAGGTTACATTATAACATCAAATTCGACAACAGACTGTATTTTGTTATGAAATAACGAAATACGTTATTTCAATTTTAAAATCTTATCTCCGCCTATCGGCGGAGATATCAGATCACAGTGCAGCAGATTACAGTTCTACAAAAGCGGAGCGGAAGCCGAGGTAGGCGTACGAGGACGAGCGGGAGTAGTTGAGGTTCGCGTAGAACACGCCCGCGTACTCGCTGTCGTAGTAGTAGCCACCGCGCTGACACAGCCGTTCGCCGGAAGATGATGCGTAAAAGTAGTCATCTCTGTATGTTTCTGCTGCGTCCGCCGGGAACAACGCAAGAGCTTTCAAAAGGTTAGGAATAGTTACTCCGCCCGCTGCTGTCATGTCCTTGAAATAGTTGCCCAATACAATACTTCCTGAGCCATACTTGAGTGCGCCTGCAGTTCCCGGCGCAACAAGCGAGCCGTTCTGTGCTATTGCTTTCCACAGCGTACTTTCTGCCGATTGATCTACTGCCATAGCTGCATCGTTGTTTGGTATAATTTGAATTTCACCGGCGTTTAATCTTAAGCCTCCTACCCATTCGTACACGTTCCCGTTAAGGTCTGCTATGCCGCTAAAGTCGTTGTTGTGGAACCAGCTTTTAGGACCGCTGCCTGTTGCGGTAAGCGGAAGGTCATCATAACCCTGTTCGGGGTCTTCCGGGTCAAAATAATACCTGTACGGCATAGGAGCACCTTTGTCATATGTATGGTAATAATCGCCGTATTCATAGTTGTTATTACCATAAGGCATACATTCGTGCTTTTTGCACCATAATGCAATGGCTGCCCACTCGGCATTTGTCATCAGATGCCAACCCTTTCCTTTGTTTTCGCAATAAGCCCTCGCTTGGTCAAATGTAACATAATTTCTCGGTTGTTTGTACGGCAAGCTATAAGCCCTATCATTTACTACAATATTTTGGTATTTGCTAATGTAAATATAGGGTTTTTCTTCACCATCAACAATAAAAGCAGGGTGCGTGCCGCCACTAAGGCCCACATCCGACATAGAAAACTTAGGTATTTTTACCATAACGCTCGGCAAGCCTTTGTCATCCAGAATAATTTCATTGTTCGGCGGCAACGATAAATTAAGACCTTCAAACATCTGATCCTTGGTAGTGAGTTTAATATCTGCCATTATTCACACGCCTCCAATCTGTTTATTTCATCTCTAATTTGCTGACGTTCCGTATGTATGTTCTCAATACTATACGGCTCCGGTAATCCAGCCAGTGAATATTCATAGCATTTGATTACCTTATAGTCGCTTTCGGCCAATTTTCTCTTAAGCCTTTCAATTTCGGAGTAATTAGGATATGCCTCCCAATCCCTGATTATTTTTCCGTTTTCTTCTACATACACCGGCTTGTAATTGTGCGGAATTATATTCTCCGGCGTTTCAGGTTTTTCCCTTTCTTCGTAGGGAAGGTAGCCGCCTTGCGCCCTTTCTTCCTCTGTCATTGAGGAAGGGGCAAATTTAATTCTGCCTGTTTCGTCAAGCTTTGCATAACGCATAATAAAACCTCCTTAAATTTAATTTATAGCTTGCAAAATAACTGTACCATTTGTAATGGTAAAAACATACTTAATGCCAGTAACACTATCCTTGACGGTATTGCCTATATACCTTAGCATTGGCATACCTAAAACTGTTAGATGCAGCAAATAATCTCCGCTGCCATCCTCCCGTATGACCGGATTTCCTTCATCATCTATATCTACGATCGTTGTTCCGTAAAGCGGTGTTTCACCTGCATAGAGGGCCGGGCTGTTATTGTAGTACGGCAGCTGCCCATCCGGTACTATGCCATTTACAAGATCGGCTTTTGCTGTCATTTTACCTTTCAATTCGGCGATATCATCAGCATTTTGCTTTCCTTTGTTGCCCGGATAAGCTGTAGATGAAGTTTCCCCCAATGCAAGGCTTTGCGAAATTTCAGCGTATTGAGTGCCGCTCCACCTGTATGTCAGGCCCGTTGACGTGTCTACATATATTTTGCCTGCTTCCCCCGGCTGTGGAAATGTGCCCAAAGTTCCCTCTATAACATCATCAACATATGAGGGTAGCTGTGAAGACGGTACTTTTCCGTTGGCGTCCAGCTCTGCAACGCCGTTCGCCGCACCTTTTTGAGATAGCGGTATTTTAGTGCTGTCGGCAATAGTAATATTTGACGTACCGTCAAACGGTACACCGTTTATTGTGCGTGCGGTTTTTAATTTTGTTGCGCTTAAGACCTCTTTCGCGCTATCAGCGGTATTGTCCACATTCCCGAGTCCCACCATATCCTTTGTTATCCCGCTTACTGTACCTGTAAAGGTCGGATTGTTAATCGGCGCTTTTTGAGTTAAAGCTGTTGAAATGCTTGCAATGGCTGAATGCAGTTCATTTATCGCCTCTACAAGGTTTTCTTTTGCTGTGGTAAGCAAACTGCCCAGCACACCAATAAAACCACGCAGAACGCCGCCCTGCTTAGCCGAAAGCGCCTCTGTAGGGGATTGGCTGTCCAGGTTATCGGTTACCTGTGTAATAACATCTACCGCCATAACGGTACCGTCCTCCAAGACGGTTATAATATAATCCCCGGTTCCGTCTTCACGCAACAGGACATCACCGTTTTCGCCAACATCTACAAACCTACAGCCGTAAAGAGGTATCCCTTCTTCTGTCTTTATTATCGGAGCACGCCCTGTAACCTTTTTTGCATCAATCGGAGGAATATCGTCTTCCGTCAAATTTTCGCCGCCTGTTACAAGCCCCTTTTCATCGTATGTAATTTTAGGTGCTGTGCCGGGCGTGATTGGATTGTTTTTTACTACTCTATTTGCCAAAGCCAAGTCGATTTTATCAGAGTTGCTATTAAAAACTGTAATATCATACTCCTCATTTCCATCGGGCTTTACAAGATTTATGTTCGGTGTTTGCGTTGCCATTTTCTACTTCACCTCCTTTAAAGGGATACCATCTTTAAGTTCGGCATGCGTAAACTTGCTAAGTTCGGTATGTGTAAACTTGCTAAGGTTGCTTTGGTTATAAATGACCTTGCAGACCGTCATAATATGCCCCGGCAGCCTGTCTTTCAAAATTTTTTCAATGTCCTCAACATTTAAGGTATCCGTTGTTCCTCTTTGCATGCCAATAAACAAAGCGTGGTCGCCTTCCGGATTTATGGGGGATAATGATACTTCTGAATCAGCATTTGTAAATGCTCTTAAAATTTCTTTAATTTTTGTTTTGCTCATTTTGCCAAATCCGATAAAATATGAGGCGACAAGTCTTCGACGCTCATCCAGTTTTTTCTGCGAGCTACTGCGCAACCGAAGAAAGGCCTCTAAATCCGCAATTGTTTCTTCGTCTGCAGTCATTATAAAGAGATTTTTTTCCACCCTTGCCATGTCCTCATCAATTTTATCAAGGATTTGACCGTCAACACGATAAATCGCATCCATTTCAGCAACATCATGATAAAAGACCGGCACAAGCTTTTTTATCTTTTCATAGTTATTCATCTTCCGCCTCCGTTATCGTCACATCCTCAACTATCGCAACGTAGTTGGAAGGGATTTCTATGTTTTTGCTCATATCATTAATCGTCAAAGCCGAGTAATCGAGGATGGTATTTGATGCTGCTATAAGAGCTTCAACCTGCTTTATTCTGATTGTAATGATATTATCCTCAACATCGGAAAGGGCCAACTCCTTAAAATATTCTGATAAAATCTCTTTTATTTCGGTTTTTGCGTCCTCTAAAGTGTAGTCCTCTGCAAGTTCAGCATCGGTTATTGCAATTGTCATGTAAAACGGGGATGCGGCCACCGCCATAAAATGCGCGCCCAAATTTGCAACGCCCTCGCCAAGCCCCTCCATATTTGGATCAATATACTCCTGTACAAGATTTACTGTCGCTGGCAAAGCAGGTGTCCCGTCATTGGTCAGCAATACGCCGGTAACCCAGTTAGGCACATTGCTTACTATAGCGCCGTCAACAATTTTAGTGAGCGGAAATATCCTTGCTTTGCCCACACCCGGAATGTTCTCGCACCATGTCTTGTAATGATGCCTGTTCCCGTTTTCGGATGGACCGCTCACTTTGTTTCTCAATCGTTCACGATAGCTTTCATCCGTTTCCCTATCAGCGCCTTCAACTATGATTTCGCCTACAAGGGCAGAAGTCAACCCGCTTATATTTTGATAAGGAACCAGCCTATCGCCTTCCTCAACAACGTTTGCCGCTTTTCCCGGTATTTCCGCCTCAATATAAAGGTTGCCGCCGGCCAAAAGCTCCTCGTTGTCGGGATAAAGTTTGTCAAGATCGTCTTTGAGAACAAAAAATACTCCATCGACAAAAAACCGCTCGCCGACATTAGGAGTAGTTCCCGTAAAAACAGCCCTGCACCTTAGGGGCGTTGCCTCGTTGCGCAGCACGCCATGATCCCTTCCAACGTTGTCAAGGTCATCACCCATGGCAGTATCAATTCTGCACCGTTGCGCCATCAGACCTAAGTCAACGTAGAGCTCTGCTATTTTCAAGCATTTGGCGGCGCATGCATCATAAAATATGCTGCCTTGCCTTGTGTCTATACCGCTTGGAGCCGCCGCCAGACATTCTTCAAGCAAAGTTTCATACGTTCTGTCCTCAAACACTGCTTATCACCTCCTCGATCATAACCTTGCCGAAAATTGTATCAACCGAACACTTTATAAAAGCCCGATCCCCTAAAAATTTAACCTCAAAATCATCGCTGCTTACGTCCAAGATACGGTCGTCATGGATAATTGCATCCCGAACAATTCTCGGCAATTCCGCTTCTATATACTTTTCGCTTGCATCCTCAACAGTTAAAACCTGCTTTAACTCGCTGCCGTATTGATTATCATAAATCAGGCATTTAAAACGAGGAGTTATCAGCGCCTTTCTAATAAATTGTTCGACTGCCTTAATTCCGTCTATTTTGCCCTTGATTCTGCCGCTATCTAAGTCAAGGGCATAGGTAAGGGAAGGTTGTCGTTTCTTTTCTACAACTCCTTTTATGGGAATTTCAATATAGGTATTCATCTGCTCACACCACCTTGTCTAAAACATGGTATAATTTATTGTTGTTAAATGCGAGCAGGTAAACCATGTCTCCTTCTTTGAGGGAGTTGTCTATGGTAATTTTAATTCCTGTGGCGGCTAAGCTGGTTAATGCATGGGTATGCGCTCCTTCGTTGGTATGGCTGTGCGCTCCGCTGCCTTGGTACTGCGTATGCTCGCCGCTCGGGCCATGACTATGAAGTCCTTCGCCTGATTGCGTTTCCCCCGTAACACTCCCTTCTCCCATTGAGATATCAGCCGTAACAGTGTACTTTGTCAATCTTTGCGGGACTGAAAGAACGTTTTCGCCAAGAATGAGTTTCTCGTCATTTGCAACCCTAATTTGCAAAGGCGACACCGACAATACTTCTCCTTGAACGACTCCCATGCCTGTCTGCTGCATTCTCTGAAAAATTTGCTTTAAGCTGGTTTCTGACATAAATCCGCCTCCTTAAATATCGTTGGCATGATTAAGCGTCAACGACATAGTGTGATTTTTCCCTCTGAACGTATGCATATCTTGATCAACATACCATGTGGATGATATATTAAGCTCCTTGATGATGATATACACACCTATACCGGAATAAACCTCGGGAATGCCAAGCCCGGATAATGTTAAAGTCTTTTCTGCCTTGCCTTTTTCGTCAAGCATGCTTGAGGCCAATTCATTAAGCTGTGCGGCATTGAGAGAATCGTCAGGCGTGATTACCTCTTGAAAAATACCTATCCTGCTTTCAAGGTCAGGATTGCTTTTTTGCGCAAGGACCGTATCTTCCTTTGACAGCAGCTTAATTCGCGTTTTTGTCTTTGTAATGCTTTTTTTCAAAGAATATGTGGATAGATTAACCCCGGACTCAATAACCCATTGCAGCACATTCTCCCTGCGCCTTAATAGATGCATTTTCCCTTCCATAGACAGCGGATAGAACCTATTGCCCGTTGCTTTATAAGTTTGGCTTAAAGCATCGCAAATAACGTCATAAGGCGTTGTTTTAGGCTTTGGCAGTTCGGGTATCACATGGGAGGTTTCCGCAACCTCCCCATAAGGTATCTGAAACCTGTTGCAGCAATCAATGAAAATTTCGCTTGCTGTTTTGTTGGAGTAGTTAAATGTATCCTTGTTATTTGAAAAGTAAATGCCGTTGTCATAAGCGTTAATAGGCATTCTTTTACGGTTTGATTGCTCCTGCTCCAATATAATCCCTCGAAAAAGCTCTGCGCCTTTCCAGTAAAAAATACAATGCTGCCCTTCTTCTATGTCTATATCCGCCCTATCGTGACCATATTCGTCAGCGTCAAGCAGCCTTACTTTAAGGTTTCGAGCAGCAGCGCCTTTTCTGCCTCCCCAAGTTACATACTCAACCAAATTGCTTATGTCATATGTTTTGCCATTTTTAACAAGTAATAAAGTTATCATCGCATCACCCCGGCATAACGAATACTTGACCTGGATAAATCATATTGTAAGATTCGATTTGGTCTTTGTTAATCTCAAAAATTTCTTTCCATCGAGCACCATCACCCAAAACCTTTCTTGCTATAAGATAAAGACTATCGCCCGAAGCAACAGTATAAGTGGAGGGTTGCACCCTGTTGTCAATTCGTGTTTCTTCCGGAGTTATTACCGCCTGATCCTGTACAACTTCAATCTGTCTTACAGACACATTCCTATGCTCTTTCAGCTTTAGGGTGTAATATACTGTGCCCACATCGCCTCCTATTTCGTCAAGGGGAAAATCCTCAATTGTGCAATATATGTTTATTGGCGTGCCAGTTATAATTAAGTGACAAGGCTTATCGCCATTCTTCCATCTCATAATTTTTTCTGCTATCACATAAGGATTCCAAATATACGAAAAATTCATGCCGGGGAAGTATGCCGCCGGCAAATATGAGGAAAAAGAGAGGGTTAATGCAGGGCGGTCCTGTTTTATTATGATTTCGCCCAAGCCGGAAATATTAACGGTTTCATTCTTGCTTCCGTTTTTGATTGAAAACTTTTCCGGATTCACAGGAAAATGCACTTTCTCGCTTTCGCCGTTGTATGTGAGCCAAATTTCATATTTAGAACTCATATGCGCCATCTCCTTCCTCAAAAATTTCTTGCCGCACAATGCTTAACAAGGCAGGACGCAGATTGGCAAACAGCAAGTCAAGAACTTGATCCTCTTTCAAGGAGGCATCAACCTTGATTTCCCCGCCGCCTTCAATTTGCAGCCTTATTACCTTTTCTGAGACAGCAGGGCTGTCTTGACTGCTTTGCGAGATTCTAAATGTTTCCGGCACTTCCGTTCTGATTGGTACCCTGCCTACAGACGATAGGATTTTTTCTGTTTCTTCTGCCGGGAATACTGTACTGCCTGCTGCCCCTACAATAAGCTCCGGTCCTTCTTCACCCGCTATAAATATATCCGGTGCATCGGTTGTTCCGGTTGCAAATCCGGGCACATTCAAAGAAATGTTGCTCGAAGCACTTGCCGTTACGGGGATCCTTACGTTTATTCCTTCTTCCAGCTTTGTTTTTAGTGCATCAAGCACATTTTCCCCAAGGCTTGTTCCTGTCTGCTTTAATTGGTCTGTTCGGGCGTTCATTCCAAATATAACTTCTTCGGGAATCGCTATTCCTGCATCATTTAAATCGTTTAGCATTTTTTGATATTCCGGATCGGCTGTGCTGAAAGCGGCACCGATAACCGTTGCCATGGCCTTCATCTGTTCTTTGCTTTTGCTGCCGATTACATTTAAAGCGGCCGCACCAAACAGTGCTTCAGCAATTTCAGCAGGAACTTCCTCATAACTTCTTGCTATTTCATAAACCTGCTCATATGTAGGCTTCATATTTTCAAGCAGTTGCCCTATTGCATCTTTTGTTGCTTTGTCAATGTTTGTGGATTCCCATATTTCAGCGTAAATCAAACCGATATCCATACCTTCGGCGCCAAACCAGTCCATGTTTGACATCTGTTCTTCTATTCCACGCTGCAGGGCCTCTGCCATCTGCGGAATCGCTTCGCCGATTTCATCCGAATAAGCTTGCAAAATTGCGTCAGTTTGAAAATTAAGGCTTGTAACTGAAAGAGCCGCTAGTTTTTCTTCGTATTGCTCTTGAATGGAATCAATCCTTTGGTTTAAAGTTTCCTGATCTATTTCACCTTCGTTAAATTCAAGCCTTGCCTCCGCAATAAGGTTTAGCCTTAAATCATCATACTGCTTTGTAATGTTTTCAAGCTCTTCGTTTAATCTTGTTTGTAAATTTTCAAAGCTTTCTGCGTCAATGTTTCCGGATAAAAAGTCAAGCTTAATGGCTTCCAGTCGTGCCTCGGCCTGTGCAGCTGCAATCTTATCGGTTATTTCGGTCATGGACTTTATTATAGATTCAACCGCTTGTGTGGTATCCACATCCCAGCCGCTTTCATAGCCTTGTAAAACCGCCTCTTGCAGCTTTTTGCCAAGCTCTTCAAGCTCGGTCGAGTACCTGCCGTATAAGCTGTCTGCCGAAGACTTAAAGTCGCTCCCTGTTTCGCTGTCGCCGAAAAGAGTGTCTATTGACAGGCTGATTGCATAATGCTTATCAGATACAAGCTTCAGAGAATTCTCTATAAAACTGTCAATATCCGATTTATACCTTTCAAAGTCTGATTCGGTAAAGTCCATCCCTATAGATACTTTCCAGTTTGCCCTGTCGATTTCATCCAGGGCCGCCGAAATGTTTTCAGCAGTTTCGGCAACGGTATCGAAGGCGGAAAAAGCCCTGTTTAGCTTGCCGAGGCTGTCATCTCTAAGTATTTTTCCTACAATTTCATCTATTTCCGCCGCCGAAAGGGCAATATCTCCAAAATGCGCGTCAAGATTGGCTTTTTTAAGCTGTTCGCTTGATTTTGCCGTAGATACTGAAAACGCCGTCAGAGCAACAGCCGCCGATGCTATTCCTGCTCCAATTAAGAAAGCTGGGTTGGCGGCCATAATGGCATTTAGGGCTGTGGTTATAACTGTCGCCGCTTTTGCAATGGCCACATACGCAACAATGGATCCTGTGAACGCCGCAACTCCGACTGTAATAGCCGCCACAGCTTTTACCACTGTGGGATTGTTTTCTACAAACGAGGTAAAGCCCACGAGCACTTCCCGCCACTTTTCGTTTGCATCTGCAATTGTGGGTGAAAAAACATCACCTATGGCAATGCTTAAATTATTGGACGCATTCTTTGTCATGTCAATCTGGCTTTCAAGCGTGCCATATCGTAAAGACGCCTCCGTAGAGAGAGCGGTATTTTCCTCCCATGCCAGATTTGCAGTTTCTATTGCGGCGGCCAAGCCCTCGTTATCGTTCGCCAAAGCTTTAATCGCATTTGAAAGCCGCACTTCCGTAATTCCCATGTTTTCAAGCATTACGGTGGCAGTTTGTCCGGTACGTTCCGTATCGTTTAATCCCTTAATAAACGCATATAGCGCATCAACAGGGCCTTTTTTCCATATTTCCGTAAACTCCCGAGCTGTCACGCCTGCTACTTTTGCAAAATTGGCAAGTTCCTCATTACCCGTTTCTACCGCGACTTGCATTGAGGAAATCAGCCTTGCGGCAGATGTACCACCGGCAGCAGCCTCAATACCCACTGACGAAAGGGCAGCGGCCAATGCCATTGTTTCAGCCTCTGTAAACCCCGCCAAACTGGCAGCAGACGCCATATTGGTCGCCATAGCTACAATATCAGCTTCGGTTGTGGCAAAGTTATTGCCGAGGGCAACAATTACAGAACCAAGGTTTTGGTAGTTGTCCGCGCTCATTTTTGCCACATTTGCAAACTTTGCAAGGGATGAAGCCGCCACCTCGGACGATAGGTTTGTGGATTCGCCAAGGTCAATCATAACCCGGGTAAAGTTGGTAATATCGTCTACCGCTATACCAAGCTGTCCCGCAGCTTCTGCAACGGCCGCAATCTCCGTTGTGCTTGCCGGCATCATGAGCGCCATTTCTTTAATTTCATTACTTATGTTTGCAAGCTGCTCCTCTGTACCGTCAACAGTCTTGTAAACACCGGTTATAGCACTTTCAAATTCCATGGAGGCTCGAGTGACATCAACAAAGGCAGAGCCGATTTCCCTTATAAGCTTTGCTATACCTGCCGCAACAAGCACCTGCTCTATCGCGTTTATCGCTTGTGTGGTTTCATCTCCAAAAACTTTTACTTTTTCTCCTGCATCCTTGGATTCGTCACCAAATTCGCCGGTGGAACGTGACCCTCTATCAACCCCGTCCGCATAATCGCTAACCGCTCTTTCGGCAACTTCTATTCTGTCCGTAAATTCTTCAATAATCTGCGAGCCATCTTTGTTTTCAGTATTAAGCCTGTCGGCGGCGGTGGTTGTATCGGACATAGAGTCCTCAAGCGCAGAAAGAGATTGCGCTGTTTGCGTAGCCTTTTTTGAGGCAGTTTCAAGTGCCTCTCCTGCTGTATCGCCAACAGATTCCCACTGCTTAACAAATTGCGACCCGGTATTGGCCATTCGATTTAATTTTTCGCTCATTCTGTCAACAAGGTCAAAGGTCGTTGATAAGACAGGCACTATGCTCCACCTCCTTTTATCTGTATTACATCACGCCGGAGTGGTTCCTCTTCCTCCACGAGCTCCGAAGCCATATAAAAAAGCTGTCGCCTTCTCGGCATGGCTTCAAACACTTCCATAGGCAAATTGTGTCGTTGCCAAAGGCAGTGCGCCCACCACTCAATCGTCCCCCGGCGTTTTATGAGTTTTTTGCCTCTTCAATCTCCTCTTCATCCGTTGCCGCCTCACGCAATCCAAGCGCAGTCATTACCATGTTTGATACATGCCTGTATTCATCAGCTCTGGGAAATACAAGCAAGGGCATATCCGTAATGTCATGACAGTCGAAAAACTTCATTAATTCCGGATCCTTCAAATCGGGGTACTTCAATGCTTCAACGATAACGTGCCGAGATGCCCGGGCAGCATCGAATTCAGTACGGAAAACAACCTCATTCCCGCTTATATACGGATTGCCTTTCTTGTCTAAAGCTATGGTGCGCTTGCGATAATTGTCGTTAATCTTTTGGATTACCGAATTGGGCAGGACGCGAATTTCAAGGTTAATGGTATTACCGTTTTCGTCTTTAATACTTTCCGGTCCCGGAGCGACTATTATCTCCTCTTTTTTCAGGTTTTCGCGCATAAAATACTTCAAATTTTTAACCATTTATAAAGCCTCCTTTAAATTTATTAAAAAAATTTAGGCCTTCTCAATAAAAGAGAAGGCCTGTTCGTAAAGCATTAAACCATTTCATTGGCTCCAAAAGTGACACTGTTTTGCACATACTCGCCGCCGCTATCAAGAGCCATCAGCGGAATATCACCGGTCAAAACGCATCCTTTGCATGTGATGGTATCGCTGCCATGTTCATCATAATAGTCGGAGTTTCTGTCATCCTGTATCCCCTGGATGACAAATTCGGGGGTTGCTCCTGTTTTTAGGTACTTCTTTATAGCTTCTTTAATCCAGGGCGTTGACTTGTATTCGGTTAGATTCACTGTGATATCGTAACCTAAATATCTTCTGCTGGTTCCTGCCTCACCGAGTGCCCGGCTTGTTGCCACTTCGGGCTTAAAGAAGATATCGAATTTAACCGAATCAAGGACCTTAAGCCCGTCAAGAAACACTTTGCCTTCGCGAAGGCTCATTCTCCTTTTATTTGCCACTTAAATTACCTCCTTCCTTATCTTGTCACAAAAGTAAAGTACAGTTTTTCAGCGCTGTCAACCGCCTGAATTCCAACATTGAAAAATGTTTGGTCTCCAACGCTGGCCGCTCTGTCAACAAGAAAATCATTGTCCGGGTCAACGTTTGTAATTGCGCCATCATTTTCAAATTCAATTAATATTCCGCGGCCCACGCCCTCCATGATGTCCCAACCGGTTTCATTGTTATCATATTTGTTCGGCGGGAAGTTTGCATGAATGGCTTCTGACAATGCGTCAAACACACGCTGTACCCTGTTTTTGCTGTAAGAGCTGTCTTGGTTTTGACCGTATGTCACAAGGCTGTTTATATCCGATTCAACAACAACCTCTCCTCCCTCTGAAAACGAGAAGAAAAACTCGCCGTTTTTAATTGCGGCTACCGCTTCTTCATGGGTTTTAGCAGATACAATATCAACAGCGCCATCATATCTTGCGTATGTGTTTGACTGGGTTTTCGTAGCTCCCGCATACAAGGCCGCCACATAAGCGCATGCTTGTGCATTCGTTAATTCCTCGCCCGTATCCAGCTTAACCGAGTTGGTGACATTAATAATTCCGTCATAATCGGCGTCAAAATCGGGAATAACCGCATGAACACGTTTGCCGACATTCTCAATAAGATATTTTATTTTTGCCTTGCAAGCTGCCTTTAATGCCGGCGCATCTTCACCCGTAACCGGGTAAGCCAAGGCGTTGAAGGAAATGCTTTCGAGCGCATCAAGAAAATCTGTATGGTTTTGCATTGTTACGTTTCCGTCCGTCCCGCCTTCCAAGTTTGTACCTGCATCGGCCGTTAATTCACCTGTGCCGCTAAAATCTACAAATGCGCTTCCTGTCCCTTTAAGGTCTTCAACCGTTGAAACTCCTTCAAATGTTTCGAGAATGTTATTGCCAAGGTAGATCGACACATCATAGCCATTGACAGCATTAGCGGCAATCACTACCTTAAAGTCGTTTCCTCTGCTGCCTCCGTATTTTGCCGTAACATTCAAGCCGCCTATTGTTTTTGCAGCCTTGCTTCCCGTTGCAAGGATATAGACATATACTGTTTGAGCCTTTTTGAAAGACTCTCTTATAAGCAGCATTTGTGAATTTTTCTCATACACGCTATAACCAAGCTTTGCATACTCCGCATCGGAGCTTGCGTTCGTCAACCTTATAAATTCACCTGCCGGGCCGTATTTATGCCCTATTAAAGGTATGACTACAATACCCCTTTCCGATGCTCCGACACGCTCAACTCTTTCTGACACAAAGTTTATGTATGTGCCGGGGCGTACTTTCCCTACTAAAGGATCAAAAGTTCCTCCTGCCATTTTTATTTAACCTCCTTTTTTAGCCATTTTTCGATATGATTTTTCATTTCTTGGACCGTAAACTCGCCCTTAAAACCGTAAACAGCTCCCTCAAACGTGCTGGCCGTAACTCCAAACAGCTCCAAAGCATTTTTCCGAAGCTGTTCAACAGTAAACTTGGGCGGTTGAGGGGTTGCCTCGGTAACCGTTGGTTTATCATTATTTTTCTTTGCCATAATTTCCTCCTATTCTATTTTTGTGGAATAGTCAACTTGATACTCCATCATAGTTTCAGTCGGAATCCCTATATCATCATACTCTTTGCAGCTATTCCAAGAAAGCCACAATTGATAAACACCGTTGTCAACTTTCTTTATTTGTGCATCTTTTAGGCGTATTCCTTTGCCTGTGGCAGCCCCGCTCTTATGTAGCAAGGGTATAAGATACCGTTGCCCTACAATGGCATCCAGGGCCGCTTTTGCAAGCAAAAACGCATCTGCGGTTGTGCTTTGGAAGACATTTACAAACCAAGAATACAGCAAAGAGTATGAATCCAGTGCGTCAGGGGTTGGAATAACTTCGGGGTCCGCCGGAAAGTAAATTGACGGTACTTTAAAGTTCTTTTTAATTTCATGATAGTAGGGAGTTACTTCCGAAACCTCTGAAACTGCCGACAAAATAAATTTTGCGATACTTGCTTGTTCTTGCTCTAACATTGCACCACCCCTACATAAACTCTCTAAAGTATTTTTTCAGCCATTCCTCTAATTTTGCTTCAAGGAATTTAGGATATATCGTTTCCATGATTTTAAGGGCGCTTTCCCAGTAATGCCTGCCTTCAACCCATTGCTGTTTAAGGTACATTCCTGTTTTGGCACCCTTTTGGTAAATAAACTTGTCACCTTCCCAAATGCCGGGAACAAACCTTCCAATCTCACCTTTTTTGCAAGTCCAATGCCCGTCATTTACATAAGCGGCATATTCGACATTTGTTCCTACTTCAAGGGAAAGTTTTCCATCATTAAATATCCACACATTGTTTTCGTTCCCCTTTTGAAAGCTGTTTAACAGTAAGCGGGTATCAATCACCTTTTTACGGATTATCTCATCTTCCAATATCCGCAAGAATTCATACCCTAACCCTTCAAGAAACAATTCCAGCTCCTTCTTAAAGTCGCCGCTTGCCGCCTGCTGCACCCTTCCAAAAAAGACTTTTATTTGACTTAAATCAACGGTAACATCAAAATTATCCATTATAGCGGCACCTGCACATCTGTTCTATGCAAATACACAGCAATATGATGCCCTCTTATGTCCCTTGGTATCTCTGCCGTATATTCATACCCCTTAACTTCTCCCGTTGCCGCATCAATCGTCTTGTCAACAATCTTGTCATTGAGCCTTATGTCTGTACCTTTTGGCAGCGTCAGCTTGATTTGCCCGGTATAATGGTTTTTAGGCTCGCCTTGGGAGATGTTAATATAAGCGTTAGACACAGCAAAATGGCAGGGAACATCAACAAGGTCCGGAG
Source organism: Clostridiales bacterium Firm_18 (assembly GCA_001604215.1). GTDB lineage: Bacteria > Bacillota > Clostridia > Monoglobales > Firm-18 > Firm-18. Next base: position 146,442 of record LVAX01000072.1, on the reverse strand, counting down.
TATCGGGATATGAAAATTTTGGTGAACCCGGCAATCCGTATCCGGGGCTATCGTTGCTTTCCAGGCAATGATAAATGTCACATTTGTGGTCAAAAAGGTCCTCAATAGCCATGAAAACGCCCCCTTTCTACAGCTTTCTTAGACGCATATTCAGCAGGTTGCTTGACCTTGCAATCATATAGTCTTCAAGAAGTGGCGCAATTTCCTCCCTGATTTCGGATGCCTTAATCTCATTGCTTTCAATGGTGTATGAATAATCGTCAAAAGTTTCCGTTTTTAAGTTCTTCGTTTTCTCAACTGCGTTATGGGCGTAGCTTTCAGCAACAATAATAACGGCCGTTTTAACTTCCTCGGGCAATTCGGGGTATTTTTCATCATCAAGCAATTCCTTGTTGTTAGTGTAGGAAATGATATGCATTTCAGCCCTCGAAATGTCAATCTTTAGCTTGTCATCCGTACGGTTTACAACTTCGGCAAATTCAGAATATGCCCTTACTTCATTGGGTGAAACCCATGGCCGCTTTGCCATAAGACCACCTCCTATTCAGGCAGTCTCATTATGAAAACATAAAACTCTGCTGTGCCTTCAGTAGCGTCAGTCCCGGTTTCATCAAACTCCGCATATATGTCCATGTCAGCAGAGCTTGTTTCAATCCATAGCTGCTTTTGATATACTCCAGCAGTGCCCGCTGTTATTGTAGTGGCATCAAGCAAAGCATCAGCATCATAGGTATCCCCAACCTTGTTTCCAAGAGTAAGCACATTTGTAGTGCCGGCGTTAAAAGGCGTTTTAACAATTGCCACAGCGCGAGTTATTACATGATTTTTGGGTATTGTGGCAAGCTTTACGCCTGCATCAATGTCTTCAGTATTAAAAGCAACGCTTCCAAGGTAAAGAGCTTGCTCAATACCGCAAGCTCCGGCATTATAAAGATTATCTAACTTCATGATATTTCCTCCTTAAACTATTATTCGCCAAAGTCAGGCTCTGCGTCTGTTTCCAAAGACTCCATGTCAGGGTCAGGATCCGCGCCCGCTTCTAAAACCTCTTTAATGCGGGCAGCACGCTCTTTATTGTTTGTGCAATCAGAAATGTCAATGCCTTTCGCCGAAGCGTATTCCAAAAGCTCTTTTTTAGTCATCTTGTCGACACTGACCTCTTTATCCTCCGTCTTATCGCCTTCGGCTCCGGGAAAAGGCGGAGACGGAGTATTTTCAGCTTTAGCCGGCGCTTTTTCTTTGTTGTCAACAACTTCGAAGTGGCCGCTTTTAACTAAAATTTCCGCATCCTCAAGCGTTTCAACTTCTACAAAAGGCTTTTTGGCGGTAGCTGAAACAGTACCGCCTCCCGTAATTCCTCCGCTGTAGGATAGCCCTCGAATAAGCTTTAACTTAATCATAATCAGCAATCCTCCTTATATGCTTGCCAAGCCTTTTATAACAACAGCGGCATCAAGCTCTTCAATGACAGCATCAAAATCAAAATGAATAATGTAAAATCTTTTATCCTGCATGATTGCTTCCTTGCCCTCGGTTGTTTTTCGAATAATCATGTTGTAAGTATAAACCTTGATAAGATTTTTGGGATCAATAAGTATTATGTTGCTGTCAGGCAGTGACGGCACTTCGATAGACGGAATGGCCGCAGGGCTGTTCATTATCGCATCCGTAACGCCGCCGCCAACGGTAATAACCTTGTCAAGCAAATATTTATCCCATTCTTGCTTGCGTTTTGGCGACATCAGCCAACGAAGTTTGCCGTTGTTATACTTGTTCGGCATTAGCTTTAGTGCATCATAATACACATCGATTTTCATTGCGCCGGAGCTTTTACTGGACCTATCCTCAACATGAGCGCCGTCAAGCAATTGTTTCAGCCAGCCGTCATTGATTTTAAGGAAATCATAGTCCTCGTCTGTTTCGGCTATTTCGGTGTCACCGTTTATTGCTAAGTCCTCAATGTCAACCCCCACTTGTGCTGTCATAAGATTTGTAACGATTTCCTCAAGCTGTTGCCCTTCTATGTTTTCGCGAAGGGTTTCCTCGGTAATTTCCCAAGGTAAGCGAACAGCAGTCGTTGCATATTCGATTTTGCTAAAAGTCGGCTTTGCACGATAGTTGTCGTCCACATTTTCAGTCTTTTTCCTAAGTATCCTCGAAGCAATTCCGATTTTATCAATTTCGCCTGTTTTTGATTTTCTTAAAACGTTTCTGGTCAATGGTCCAAGAGGTGTAGCATCAAAGGTCTGCTTAATAAACTTTTGCGCTTGTTCAGGGTTAAGCAGACCGGCCGTAACCCCTGAAGTCGTCAAAGTTTTTTGAATGATTTGCTCATTAGATATAGACATCATGTATTCCTCCTTGTTAAAAATAATTGGCATTAAATAATGCCCGTCATGTAATGCGGCTCGCTTTTCTTAACATTGCCTTCATTAAGGTTTGTAGGCAAGCCTTTTGCCTTCAATACAGGCTCCATTGCCTTTTGCACTGCTGATTCGATAACCTCGCCGATATTTTCGGCTGTAATCGCCTTTTCCTCCGGGGTGAGAGCTTTCTGGATGGCATCTGTAATCATCTTTTCAATGCTCTCTTGCGTTAATTCGGGCTTTGCTTCCGCGCCGCCGGCATTGGAAGCTGCCCCGGTCGGTGCAGGATTATTGTTTTCCAGTGCTTTTTTAATTGATTCGTCAATCATTTTTTGAACATCTGCTTCCTTCATATCAATCTCATCCTCCTTAATTTCTTCAATCCCGGCTAAGTATTCACCGAGATTTTTATAAATTTTTTGTAATGTTTCATGATCCACATTACTTTTTCTTGGCTTCCCCGCCTTTTCAACAGGCAGGTCAACCGTAAGCGCCTTTGTAACACTTTTTTCAGCCAAAACATCAATTACAATTTCGCTGAACTCCTGTAACGCTTCTCTGATGGTGTCCTCATCGGTTTCAAATTCTTGTTTGTCGGTTGTCCAATCGTAATGGCTTAAGGTTTCTTGCAATGAATACCAAGCGTTCCAAAACAGCGTGCTTTGAGTTTTGGATTTGAATTTGTCGGCTACAGCACCTTTTTCAACAATATCGAATCCAAACGCCGAGGCAAGCTTTTTGAAAATGCTTTTGTTTTCGCCGGTGTTTATTTTTTGCTTTTCAATAGCCGACAAATCAACATCTTTATCGCTGTACTTGCCTACACCTCCCATTGAAAAGCCAGTAATCTCTCCCTTTTCAATCTTATCCCAAATCTCATTATCAGAGATTTCGACCGTAATGAGCCAGGAGCCTTTCTTAACCTTTTCATCACCAATGGAGAAGTCTGCTTTAGCAATCCAAGTTTCAACGACTTTTGCATTTTCAAGTGTTTCAAAGCTGTGCTGCAGGTCAACCTTATCACCGTTTTTGGCAAACCAATAAGCAGCCTTTGTAATTTCCTCCTCTGTCATATAGTTGCCGTCTGAATCCTCAACCATCGGCTCATATACAATCCCTGTGACATAATGGTGCTTGCTGTCGGTTTTGACAATTCTTCCGTATACCTGGAAGCTTGCCTCGCCATCTTCCGCTTTTGTGATTATAAACCGTCTTTTATTGGCCGCCTTATCAACGAGTGACACAAACTGAATTTTCGCATCAGATATTGCGTATGCCTTTAACACATTCAATCTCTTTTCACCTCCTTTGCCTATAATAAAAAAGCAGCCGGAAAGCAAAACCTTACGGCCGCAATAAAAAAAGCCAGTCGGCTGCGTTTTGCAACTAACTGACTAATTTCCGGATATTAAATTATTATTCAATTATTCCAAGCAATTTCAATTCATCATTTAACCAATGTATATTCCTTTCTTCATTGATTTGCTTAAATGTATCTGCAGTTTCCGGCATTTCATCAATTATTTCCTCCACTACAGATATTATCTGTTCAATTTGCTCATCGGTCAATTCTTTAAGTATTTTATCTGCCTTTTTAAACCCCAATGATACAAGTTCCTCTTTAATTTCGTACGCTGTAGTCATACAGTTTGGATGCTCTCCTTTAAGATTAGGGGAGCTGCTTATATTCCAGAACCTATCAAGGTCGGCAAATAATTTTATTAATTTTTTATTCATTTGACCTTAACTCCCTTCACTGTTTCCTGGTCATAATCAGGACATATTGTTGTTATGTCGCCATTTTTATCATAAAGCACTCTTACGGCAACGCCGTTGTATATTGCTGTTTGATGACCCTCTACAACAGTCTCACTGCTATTCGATACAAAAGTGCCCGCTACAAGGATATCATCATCCGTCCATTCTTCAGGAAACCAAGCCTGCCCGTCTCCCGAACGCTTAAACACCTGCTTATGACAAGGAATATTTCCCAGTGTAACCCCATTTGTAAAAGTTTTTGTCACATTGTATTCAATACCCCTGTTCTTACACTCTTCTAAACCGGCAACTGAATGTGCGCCGCCTATAGGTCTTCCATTGGGGTACATCTTTGATTTGCCCGTATATTCGCCCTTTGAAGAATGGTTTACAACGCTTTTCCTAATGGTAATTATACCATCTTTTTTCAATTCATTCAAGGTTTTACGTGTAACAACTTTCTTACCACTCTTGGTGGTCGTGGTTTTAAAGAGCTTTTGCAAATCCTTATCGTCTTTAATTACCCCACTTTCAACCAATGCCCATCTGCTTTCAGAACCAAGGTATTTAACCTGTTCATTTTTATCCTTGTTCTTTAACCAATCCATTTTAATGGTTTCCTCATTTATACCGGCTTTGGCTTTATTTCTTGCGTCAATCTCCTTTTCCCAAGCTCCGTCATCATCGACAATGGCCTGCTCTTGCAGTTTTTTTCTATCCTCAAGGCTTAAACCGAGTACTTTTTTTGACACTATACCTCTGTGAATGCAATGGCAATTGACGCTTTCGCCCGGCGGTAATATGCTGTCTCGAGGATACATGGGGTAATACCTCGCACCGTCAGCACCGATAAGCTTAAAAGGCTCATCTTTAGGCACAATCTGACCGCTTATGGCAATATGGTTTTCCCGGGGCTTAATTCTGTAAGCTCCGGTATGTACCCATTCCTTTTCTTCAACGGCGGGGCTTTGTATTAGCCCCTCCTGCCTTGCAACGGAATGAGCCCTTAGCATTTCCGTTATTGCAGTTCGGCGTGCTTTATAATATTCATCCCGGATGCCGCTTTCAAGAATGGACTGCGTAACCTTTTCTACGCTTAAGCCTTCATCAAGGCCCTCCAGCAGAATTTGTTCAATCTCACTGTGGGAATTAAGCTTCATCAACCGCCCAAGCTCCTCGCTCCAATCGGTGATCCATGCTGTGGTACGCTTGCTTGTGTTTACGAGCATGAGGTCCGAATCCGTCTGTTTTATGTATGCTGTGATAAGCTGGGGCATAATCGTTTCAAACTGGTTTTTGAACACATCGAAAAGCTTTACATCAAGGTCATCTGCAGCTTTAACCTCCGGCCATATATCGGCATAAAATGCTTCCATGTCAACAACCTCTTTTAAATCGGAGGTTAATAGTTCTGTTTCTTCCACGAGAGCCTCTGCAACTTTGTCCTCTAATTCAGTGGCGGCGTCTACCGTCTCTTCCGCATTTAAAAAACCTTCTTTCTCCAATCTTTTTTTAAGATTATCATCTGCTTTCATAATAAAAGCGTCAATAGCCTTTATTAAGCCGCTGCAATTACACATTCTCAATCCTCCTTATGCATCTCGCACAACAGTTTTCTGACCTCTTTCATCACTGCAACAACTTCATGGTCAGAATTCGATTCGGCCTTTAATATCTGTTCCGAGAGTTGAACGTCAAGCCCAGAGCCAGAGGATTGTTTCCCGGGATTCGAAACTTGGAGCGGTATATCTCCCCATTCACCTTCGTAGTTTTCCCACTTCTGCCCAATTGCTTCATGTGCAATGCGTTTGGCAAGATTAGGTGTAACGCCGCCGGCACGCTCTGTAACTGCAAGTATTTTGTAAAGGTCATCAGGATTTGAAATATCAGGCTCTTTAAAGTAAAACTCAACATGCTTGAATTGAAAATCGTTAAACAGTTTATTGTTAATAATCCACGCCAATGATTTTCTTTCCGGTTGGAATACCTGCTTTTCGGTAACTTCCATTGCAGTTTGAGCTGTGGAGCGGTTGAAGTCTGTTGTATATCCCACATATAAGTCCGGAAGCCTGAATGCCGATTGCACCTTGCGCCTTGTATTGTCAAGATACGCTTGAAACAATTCATCGGTTTGCAGTATCCCGGCCATGTCCTTTAACTCAACTGCAGGCTGCTTCCCCTCGTCAAAAGCAGGGCGATCGTCACTGTCTTCCACTTCAAGCACCAAAAAAGCATGCTGCCCGGCACTTCCCTTGATTTCGTTCATGTAATTTTCAAGTTTTGCAAAGCTTTCATCTGATAGAGTGCCTCCACGAACGATAATTGCAAGCGGCGTATGCCTTCCATTGTCAAAGTAGCTATTATTTAGGCTCTCCGCCTTCCTGGCACCGTCAATACTTAATATTTGCCCCATCCATCTAATTTTCCCGTAGTCGTCTATGCCTATGGGGAATTCTAAAATCTCGTTCGCCTGATATTCCAAGTCAAGGCTTTCGCCTGATTCTAAATACCTTCCATCTCGCAGATCCATAATTCGCGGGTCGCCAAACTCTTTAAAGTACACTGTTTTTCCGTTCTTTTCCTGCCGATATTTACAAAACTTTCTCTTTCGGGTAACTGCCTCCCCATTATAGTAATATTCAACATCAATAACAGGGTCAAGCCGAATTGATTTAGTCACCGTCGGAACATCCTTGATGAGCTCAACTTGAGATACTTTCCCATCGAAGCTCCGTATAACTTCAAGATATGATATACCGTATATTTCTCGTGTTTCAACAAGAGCCTCAAACACTTCCTTTGTATCCATATCAATGTTAAGTAAATCCAGGACCTTTTCAGCATACATATATTCATTTGCCATCTCTTCCGTTTCCTCTACGTCCTCTTTATACCTAACGCCAATGCCGAAGCCTGTAATGTTGTTTTTATATGCACAGATACATTGAGGCAAAATAGTGGAATGATCCACAAGCGTCAGCAAGGCCCTTAAGTCAATCGGGTGACTAATCCAAATAGACGAGGATTCTTTTTCATCAGCCAAAGCTTTAGGGGCGTCTGCTTTTTTTATCGGTTTTTCCGCCGCTTTGATAATTTTAACGTTCATCTTTGGCAGCGTTTTGTTTTTGCTCATTTTTAACATTCTCCTTCCTGCGTGATTTTACAGGCAGACAAACAAGTAATATGCAATCAGCCTCGTCAGGTGATGCCAAACCTCTCTCTTTCATTTCCTTTTTACTTTCAACCTTTTGCTTGCCGTTAGCTTTATAATCATATTTGCGCGAGCTGAGCTGCCCTACCAGGTCATTATCGTTAGGAAGAATAAGCTCAACTTCTTTCTCGTTGCCATCATCATCAATGTCTGAAATCATGTCGCGAACAACTGCCATCATGTATGTTGTACTGTCATGGTAGTATTTGTGCTTTATAACTTTACCAAAATTAACAGGCACTACAGTCATCCATGAATAACGTGAAGGATATTCCCGCTTTAACTCCCTAAGTCTATCGACAACACCGCCGCCGACACCACCATCGTCAACTTTGACAGGAATATTACCTGTAAATTTATATTTATCCCTTAGCCTAAACCCAAGGTTTGCTATTTCCTTTGCGGTCCGCATGGTGTCTTGGCCATGGAATTTTTTATGTATATATGCCTTTTTGTCAACTTTGTAACCTATTACAGTTTTATCATCACCAAACCTTGCAACGTCACAGCCTATATCAATACTTGATATTATTTCAGGCTCTTCGTATTCTGTCATTATTGATTTTTCAATCATGTATAACGGAATGAAAACATCATCTTCTTGCAGGGGAAACTCGCCGTACACTCGTACCCGTACAACATTGCTGTTCTCTCCATACTTCCGCTTTATTGATTCAATATTATCCTTGTTAACTCTTTTAACGGTTTCCGCATTTACAGTATGACAGCAATACATGGCCCGATCTTTTGTATGGCTATCATAGAACACTCCGGAAGTTCTTGTCGGGTTGCCAAGCATTAAAAGCTTATTGTTCGGGCCGGTAAGCGTACCCAGTATTGCTTCCATAATCGGATCTGCGACCCCAGAAGCCTCATCAACAATGAAAAGCATATTGTCTTCATGAAAGCCTTGCATGTTCTCCGGCTTTGTAGCAGTGCGCGCAACCGCAAACCAACGCTTTTCATATCCTTTCATGTAAATATAAGTTTTTGTCCATTTCAATATTGCCGAAAGCAAGGGGCTGTTGGACTGCCATTTTGCAACCTCGCTCCACAGCACATCATGAAGCTGTTGTTTTGTCGGGGCTGTGGCTACTACGCGAGGATAAGGAAAGCAAGAAAGAAACCAAAGCACCACTATTGCAGTGGCAGCAGTCTTTCCAACGCCCTGTCCGGACTTAACAGATATTCGATTGTCCGCAACAATATCATCAAAAACCGCCTTCTGCCATTCATCTGCAATAAAATTTAACTGTTCTCTTGCAAAAAGGGCGATGTCTTTTCTATACAATGGTACTCTGTGCTTAAAAAATTCCCGGCGCGACATTTTAGTCAAAAGTATCACCGTCCTCAATTGCAGAAATCCAATCGTCTATTAATTCCATTTCCTTGCTATCAGGATTTTCTTTCTCAAGGCGATGCTTAGCAAGCTCCGATACACATTGTGTTTTTGCCCGCTGCACCCGAGTAAGCTCTGCTTCCAGGCGCTGAACAATATTTATGGATGCTTCCGTCATTGTCTGCGTAAATTTATCGTGGCCCAAATAACTTATTTTTTCTTCCCCTATCTTTTTCCGCCGCAGGTCTTCATAAAGCTCTTTTTCCTCCTTATTATCAAATTCCCGCTTAGTGTGCGAAGAAATAACGCCGCTGACCGCTAAACCTCCCTTCATGTTCTGGTATTTATTAATTGCGGCCATAATGCGGCGTTCCCTGACAGAAAACAGTCGTATTTGTTCAATAAGCAGCTGTTCTTCATCCGTAGGAGTGCTTTCAATAAGTTCGCGCTCTTCCTCGTCTAATGTGTCCCAATAGACAGCAGAGTAACCTCCATGCTTTAAAGCGTTCTGACTTCCAAGGGGAGCGCCGCCCTTGTTCCCGACTGCATTTTTATTACCTTTAGGCGCTCCCCTCGGTTTCGGTTGCGACTTTTTTTCAGGTTGCGACTTTTTTGTTTTTGAGGTTGCAACTTTATCCTTTTTCCAATGTCGAGAAGCCCATGATTTTACGGCACTTAGTGAAACCCCATATTTTTCAGCAATATCCTTGTATTTCATGCCTTTTTTGTAATCTTTAAAGGCTTGCTCCCTAACTTCCATTACATGTTCACCACCTCATTCCGTTAAGTGCATTTAAGTTATTTTGTATTTTTCAAATATTCGTAAAAAACTCTGCTTTGCCATGTGAAATGGTATCTTTTACCATAAGGCTTAAAAAGTCCTCTTTTGAAAAGTCAGATAAGCGGAAAATTTCTTCCGGTTTCATTCCAAGCTGCTTACCTATTTCCGCTACGCTTTGGCCTTCCTGCATAAGCCTTTTAACAATAGCCTTCATAGGCTCAAGCAGATGTGTACCGCGCGCCCTATTATGGGTGACAGTCCCATATATGTTCTGACTTTGTTCAGCATGCTCTACGATAACAATAGGCACTTTCCCACCAAGAGCAGAAAATAAAGGCTCTTGCCCTGCAACGGTCCATCTATGGAATCCGTCAATAATTGTCATGTCCGGCCTTACGACTATGGGCAATGTCCAGCCATTGGCAAGAATGGACTGAACGAGTAATTTCAGGTTTTCCTTTGAAACCTTATTCGGATTATAGTCATTCGGCTTCAATTTATCCCTATCTACCCATTGCAAAGTTGAAAGGGGGGCAAATAACTTACTGTTTTTCATTCGGTTTTCCCTCCTTTCTCGCCTTCTTTGCCTGTTCAATATACCTGCTGTATATTCTTTGGTATAAGGCTCTGAAAGTTCTTAGCTTGGGATCCCCCGAAATCAAACCCTCGTAAAGCATCCTGTAATCCTTTTGGTCTGCAAAAGAGCTTATCTGCAGAAAGAAGTTACGATACCTTTCGGCAATGTACCTCTTTTTTTCGGTAGGGAAATAAGTGTCATAATCACTAAACATACAAATTAGTTGGGCCTTGTAGTCTTTTTCGGCTTTCCCTTCCAGGTTTCTTCGGTTTCTCGTTCTGCGCCCAAACATTTCGCTGTCCCAGTATAGAGCGGCGAGATAGGCATTTGGCTCTCGGCGTATTATCCGATCCATTAAATCGGGATAATACTCGTTCATCTTGACAAGGCTTCGAGCAGTATCAACTGAAAAGAATTGTGAAACCCGCAATTGTCCTTTGCTTGTTCCTGATTGCCATAAATAAAGATATATTTCGGGAATGTTTACATTTTGATCTTTAAGGTACAGCCATACATCTCTATCTGCCCAGTCATATATGGGAAAAATCTGACGCTTATGCGTGATTTTATTCCCCGCAGCATTCATTTTTGCTATATTTTTTAGTCTTTGTATCGACTCTGCCGCCCGTACCCCGGTAATCGTTATGCCATCAATGCAAATCCTCGGCAAAAAATCCTGATATGCATCTTTCCGGGGCCTTAATAAAGGGTGATTTCTGATGGCAAACTTTGGCGGCGTCCTGACCCATACATCCTTTTTGTATCTGTCCCAGCATATAAAGGTTTCATCGTTCGTTAATTCGTTGAAACAGTTAAAATGTTTTACCTCTATGCAGTACCACTCGAATGCAGCACCTAACAGAATAAACTTCTTTCGCCAATCCCTTACCGTTTTTTCTATGCAAGGGAATATTGCTTCTTCATCAATAAACTGCACTACAAGTTGCTTTGGATCTATTTCGCCGCGCTGTATTAGGTTGATTGTTAATTGGGCAAGGCATAAGCTATCTTTTCCACCCGAAAACGACATATATACCGTAACACCATTTTTAAACACATTCCTTATTCTAATCTCGGCAGCCTCTACTACATCGATATCTGCCTTATTTCTGATTACAGCCATATTTCGCACCCGCATTCAGGGCATATAACGGATTTTTTCACCTGCGCCATTTCAGATGTGTTCGGTGACTGTATATTTTGAGAATGTGCATCAAAGTGGTTTTCGGTGTTTTCAAGTGCATTTGATATTAAAGTATCTTTTTTCTCTTTGTTTGCCTGTATGGCTTGAATTTCTTCTTCGCTGATTGTGCCATATTCGGATATTCTTGCAGTAACTTCTTCGGCCTCTGCAACCATTGACCTAAGAATTTCCTCATCAAATCCGGGTATATCAAGGTCATCGCTTAAATCCGTTAAAAACTGATTAAATGTTTCTAAATCGTCAATGCCCAAGCCATATATCTTGTTGTCGGCAATCATAAGTTTTTTCTTTTGGTTTTCGGTAAGGTCCTTTATCTTATAAACATCTGCGCTTTCAGCACCCATCCTAATCAAAGTAGCGTACAGACCATTTCCGCAAAGTATGGTGTTTTCTTCATCCACTACAATCGGACGTATTTGCCCGAACATCTTTATGCTGCGTTCGAACTCAATTAATTGTTTTTCCGTATGAATCCGTATATTATGCTCCGGGCTTTTAAGCTCCGACAATTTCATCTTTGTTATCTTCATTTTCACATCACCACGCTTTCAAGGAAATCCTGTGCGCTTTTGATGTGTGCAGCGGCATTAATAACAATGTTTTTATCTATTGAATAGACTTCTCTCCATCCATTTTCAATAGAGCCGGTATATCGCCTTGCCGGCCATGGATGAGTGCCGCAAAGATAACCGTTTTCCCAGCTGTAAATCGGGGGAAGCGAAAGCTTGTTATAATGGATATAAGCTAAAATGTACTCATGCTTCCATGTTGCTAAAGGGCTGTACCGCGTTATGCCTTTTCCATCTGTATATATTGCTTTTTTTCCACCTACATAGTTGCCATCCGCCCGGCGGCGCCCCAACACTAAGATATCAAGGTTTTGAACTTTAAAATATTTTCTTTGAGCAGCATGTTGCACAATAGAATACCATCTTGTAGCTTTCGCGCTGCTTTGCGGGAACAACATATCAAGTCTTTTAGACAACCATTCTATATCCTGTCCCGTATTAATGATTTCACAGGAACCGGGCTTGTTTTCCTCAATCCATTTGTAAAAAGCGGGATATTCAAGATTGCAAACACCAATCATGCACTCTTTAATTCCTGCTTTTTCGCATATATGTCCGAGAACAATACTGTCTTTTCCGGCGCTCCATGCATACGCCGCTTTTTTGCCTTTGGTTGTTTTTTCTATATCATCAATAGCAATTTGCACCGCAAGATCAAGCTCTTTCTCGGATACCAAGGCTTCAATGTTTTCAATAGCTTCTATCCAGGTATCATTCGATATCGACTGCTTTTTCCCGAGGATTGTTTTCATGCTCTTTCAATCCTCCTTTTGCTGTCGATGAGTGCTATTGTGCCTGATAGAAGTGCCGCAAGAAGGCTTCCTGCAATCTTTACAATGGTATTGTTCAGAAGACTCCCTAAAATAAATACAGGAGCTCCAAAAACAAGTGAAGCTATAACTCCGTAAAATACCCCTGCCTCTCGCAATTTCACGCCTTGGAGCGTGAGTGTCGTTGTAAATAGGGTAGAGGCTCTAAGTGTACCATAAAACAGAAATAGAGTAGTTACTGTCATTCCAGGAATGTTTGCTATCAGTGCTGTTATTAAAATAAAAACGGCCATTGTTATTTTGCTGCCCTTTAAGCTGTATCTCTTTGCAATGTCATTTACTAATGTTGGTATTGCACATAAATTACTGTCCACAGTTGACATCAGCCCTGATATAACCATCAAAATAAATAGCCACACAACCCATTCCGGGAAAATCGTCTGTATAAATTCAAAGTTTACCAATCCTGTGTCTTTTGGAGTGAATCCCGTTCCTGCCGCAGTAAAGCCCAATGTAGAAATTGATATCGGCACTAAGGCAAAAATAAAAGCTCCGAGGGTAAACGCCTTTCCGAGCTTCTTTTCATCTGTGGAGAACGCCCGCTGCCAAAATGTTTGGTCTCCGAACGGTCCCGATAATAGCCCTATTGTAGTTACCAGTCCAAAAGTCAAAAACACTTCCTTGCCGCCAGCGCTAAATATACTCTTGAAATTCCCGCTTATCCCTCCAAGTCCTGCTAAATAAACATTCAACCCATTATGCTTAAAATTGCCCGCTACAAGCAGAAAACAGATGCCGAGTATCATAATAATTTGCATTGCTTCAGCTGTGACAGAGGCCCGTATCCCGCTATATTGAGCATAGCAAAACACACATGCTGCTATTAGGATCGTAATTATCCAGTATGGCATACCTATAACAGAGCTTAAAATCTTGCTTCCAGCAACGAATTGTACTACCGTTGACATGACCGCCAGTCCCATTAGCTCAACAAGGTATATGTTTTTTACCCGGTCCGAATACTTGATTTTCATATATTCTGACAAGGTTACACCTTCCGGAAGTTCTTTTCGTATTTTCCGGGCAAAAGGAATAAAGATTAGCAGGCACAGGACATTGGGCACTAAAAACCAAAACATGCCGGCAAATCCTGTTAAGTAAGCTCGTTCAGCTGACACAAATAAAGAAGGCGCCCATACCCATGTAGCAGCAATGGATAAAGCAGCCTTCCATGCGCCAAATTTTCTATTGCCTACATAAAATTCTTCCTTGGAACGGCTTTTTGCGGTAAAAAAACGTGTTGCGGCAATTAAGATGCCAAAGTATGCAAGTAGTATGATAAGTCCTTGCATTTTGAAACCTCCTTTAAAATCTAAGTTTTATAAGATAATAAAGGAGCTGCACAAAAAAACAACCCTCCTATCCTGTGCAAAAATTAAACCGCCGACAAAAATTGACGGCGGCCAGAGGCGTATGGCGAAATATAAAATTTTACACCTACATAATAACACAGGTTATAATGACACGTCAATGACGACTTTTTGACATTTGAATTTCATTTGTTTTTAAGACCGTCTATGCCAAAAATGAGAGCTGACAACCGTTCCACAGCCACGTCAATGTCCCTATATACCGTCCTTTTGTCGATATTTTCCCTTTTTGCAATTTCGTCAGCGGTCATAATATCATCATCAATATACATTGATTTTGTGACACGCCAACGGCGCCAATCTTCCTCTTTGGGAGATTTCATGCAGTAGGTTTCATATAAATCAAGCATGGTATTTATATGTGTAAAGATGATTTTTGTGCGTTCTACGCTCTTTTTTATAGATTCAACAAATAATTCTGTATCGTTGCTCTCCCACATAAGGCTTAATATATCAACAGCACTTTCCTTAATAATCTGTGTAGACTCAAAAACTGCACTACTAATATGCTCTTTGAACATCCTATAATTGCGTAATAGCAACTTCGTATTACGAAGCCTCCTGTCATGCCTTTCAGCTAATGTTTTCTTTTTTTCCTTTTCTAAGGTTTCAAGAGCAGCCTTTGCACCCGCCTCGGCCGCAATTCTAATAATTTCAGTTTGTGATTTTGAAATTGATATATTCTTAGCCATCTCTCGTTCCTCCGCATATATATTTGGTCTGTGTGGGAACGCTCTCTTTCTACTAATGTAAGTAATATAAGTTTTGCTCGGTACTACGATTATTGTTCTTTCTTTCGACTTTATCAGGAGCGTAAATATTGAATACATCATCATTTCGCTCCGTCCTTACTCTTTTCTCACAAATAAAACACACTTGCCGCCCTTCAGGAACATACTTTCCACATATTAAGCAGGTATCTATATCCCTCACAACATAATCCCTCCATTTCCTCGCTTTAGCCTTCTTCGGGGTTATTTAAATGTTAAATGTTCAAATTCATATACCCATACCCACGGATTGGCGTTCCAACTGTATAAGGATAAGTCTATCTTTTTGATGGTACTATCCCAAATGCCGTTGAAAATGCCTCGAACAAACTCGCCACCGACTTCCATCGCTTCCCACTCTACGCCTTCTTTTGTGCATTCATTGGGTGTAATATCCTGCACCCGCTCAACTCTGACATTGGTAACTCTTAAAAAGATTCTTGCAGCTTCCCGGGGCATAAAGAAAGGTGAGCGCCATTTATCATCTTCTCGATTAAAGATTGCACCAAGATTATTATCAGCCTTGTAATAATAGCGGTTGTCGCTATGAATTCTTTTTGCCCACGTTTCCCGCACCCACAGAATGTCGCCTGCTGCATAACGTGGCAGCTTAACATCATACGGTTCGGTCCGGACAATGGACGTGCCCGCTATGGAAATTTTCCAGTTTTCAGGAGCATCGTCAATTTTAATAACCCGCCTTGTCTGTGTTTTCTTTCCGTCCAATATCGCCTGTACCATCGGCGTGGAAAATATTATTGGCTTCATTTCTACCCCTCACCCTCCTCCAGCTCTAACTTATCCATCTTCTTCAATTCCTTGTGCCCGCAGTATATGCATCCTTCTGCCGTGCCGCAGGCCGTGTATTGATTCCCGCCGCATGCGGGACACTTAAAACGGTTCATGGTGTGACCTCCTTTTGCCGGGGTAGCCGCCCCGGCTCGGTGTGTGTTGGTTATTTACCTTCTATGAAACTTTTTGTTATGCTTAGCAACTGCGCTTCAAGCCTTGGGTTTAGATAACCCTTTACGGCTTTTTCAAGCTGCGCGGCTTCTTCCTGCCGCCCTGAGATTTTCAAAAAGTCAACTGCTATCATGCGATATGCTCTTTCTGCTTTTAACTTCCGCTCAAGCATCGGGGACGAATAAACAAAATTTAGCGGGTTGTCGATGCCGTACAGATCCATGTATGCCGCCTTGACTTTGGGTAAGTAGTCGTTTACAAACACTTTTTCGCTCATAAGATAATCACAATTTCCGTTGGTTATGCGTTCGCCCTCATCGCTGTAATACTCGTTATTATCTACTACATACTGATGTACTGCCTTCTCAATTTCCTGCGCTTTCTCATAGGCTTCTGTCGCTTCGTGTAGTTCAATTTCCCGCCTCAAGCCGTCTAACCTGAGTAAGTAAAGTAATTCTTCCTGTTTTTTTGTAAGCGTTAATGTTTTAGCCATTTTGTTTTACCTCCATACATGCAATGTGATTAACTAACGAATCGGTTAACTCATATACAAGCCTTCTCCCTTCTTCATTATCAGTGACATATGCCGTCTTGTTATTATTCATAATTTCACTCCTTTAATAGTTCTGGGTTTTCGTAAATATTTCCAACAACTTCTAACCAATCTTCAGCATTATTTAGACCTATTCCATATAACCCTTTGCGTTCGATAAAAAATGTAGCATCGGAACCATATACTATATGTCCTATGATATCTGTGTGGTTGAATAAACCTGTTACAATATCGCCCTCATATATCTCATTGCCGTTTTTGTCGTGCAGTCCGGTGAATTGCCCTACGGTATCGGGAATAACCCTGTGATACCCCTTATCAAGAGGAAAAATAAAACAGTGTAATGGCTCTAAGCTTTTTTCTTGAGGCTCCGACATTAGTAAGCTTCCATATACCCATTCGCCGTTATCTAAACGCTTGCCTCTAAACTTAATTTCTCTCATTCCCTCGCCCTCCTTCGGCTCCAATATCTCCATCTTCTTTAATTCTTTATGCCCGCAGTATATGCATCCTTCTGCCGTGCCGCAGGCCGTGTATTGATTCCCGCCGCATGCGGGACACTTAAAACGGTTCATGGTGTGACCTCCTTTTGCCGGGGTAGCCGCCCCGGCTCGGTGTGTGTTGGTTATTTACCTTCTATGAAACTTTTTGTTATGCTTAGCAACTGCGCTGCAGCAGGGCATGTTACCCAGTGCGGAATATAGCCCATTCCTGTTGCTTTGTCAATATCTCCCTCGAAGTCGCAAGAGATAACCTCGCCATTTGGCGTTACAACCTTTCCTTTGGCCGCACGATTGGCCCAGTAGATTACTTCTTGTGCGTCGCATGGCATTGATTTTCCCCCGGGCGTTTTAATAAAAATAATTTCAGCTCCACACCCCTTACATTTGGCCATTATTTACTCCTCACTTTCCTCAGGCTGCGGTTGATAATGGTTACAGATTGCAGTATTCTCTTTTCCAACTACAGCCTCAACTTCTCCATCGCTATCTAAAATTCGACTTATCAATATAACAGGTAAGGAACATCCATAACAATTAGAGCCGTCTTTTTTTATCCAGTTTTTCAACTTGCGCTTTGACCTATGTATGCAATCGTCCATATCACAAATGACATAAGCCATTATTCAATTCCCCCCCAAACGCCGCCCGCACATAAAGCAAAACTTTATTTTTCGCGCAAACTCTATGCGTTCGCCGCCAATTTCTGCGGCGACAACAAGTTTATCTTTGTAAATCCAGAATTTGATAAGGCTGTCGTTGTCTATGTGTTCGGTTTTTTCACCGTTTCTGCAAAATTCACACCCTTTATCCCGTCCTGCCTTTTCCCGAAGGGATTGTATCGCCAAGTCAAGGTGTTCAGAAAGTTCAAGCGCATCTTCTTTGCCTAAACCCTCATAATTGATTTTTAAAAGCAAAGGTGGCAAAACTTCTTTTAAACCTTGCATACCTATAATAGCTTTTTCTGTGTCACTCATATCTCCGCCACCTCCGAGCACGTGGGGCAATAATGCTCCCAGGTGCCATTTGCGTTTCGGGTTATCCATCCTTCCTCCGAAACGAATTCCAGTATTTCGCTGATATTATTAAATCCTTCTTTCCCATCCCCGCAGTTGTCGCACACGAGGCTCAATTTGCCGTATTGTTTATCAATCATTTTTGGCTCTCCTTTCGTATATAAATTTCATCCAGCACACCGTCAGCAATATCATCAACTATCCCTTCAATTTCAACTCGGCAATCGTTATCTAACACAACACCGCTTTTATCCGCTACAACTTTAAAATAGTGCCACAATAGCTTTTTTGCGTTTTCTATTTGGTTGTTCACGGTTATTCCTCCAATCTTTTCTAAATCAACGATAATTGCATTTCGTCATATTCCCCGCCGACTTTTTCGAGGTTTGCACATTTCCAATAAGGGTTTGACATAATTCTTTTTGCTCGGTCTGATGTCGGGTCTGCGAAATAATTACTGTCCGTGTAGGGCAAATCGGGCAAAAACGCTTCGGGCGGTAAAGGCATTTTGTGTTCAAAGCAAATATCCCGCATCTGACGTTTATAATAAATCAAGTGATTACGCAATAAATTCATGTTTACGCCGTCTGGATATGTCGGGTCGCTACAACCGTTGATTTTGTGCGATTTCCACCGTTTTATCGTTTCGTTAGCTTCTATGCACAACTTTTCAACTTGCTGTTTTGGCGTTATTTTTTTCTCATTCCATCACCTCATAAACCAATGATTCCCTATCTTTATTGCCTCACCACTCCGGAATTTCCAAGTTCCGAAATACATCACATCAGACGGCAAATCGTAGCCATTTTCCAAAACATATTCCACGTTCCGCATTTCTTTGTCTGTGTATCTGCTGCCGACAACGAACTGCCCCGGCTGCTGGATAACTTCGCTTATTGCGTCGGGATATACTGTGCTGTTTACCCTGTTCATTATCACTTGCACAACCGCCTGTTGCCCCTCGTCACACTCGCCTCTTGCTTCAGCATAAACAACCTTTGCTATTAACTCTATTTCCTCTTGTGTAAATTTAGGGCATGATGGCTCTTCCGTTGGCAATGGTTCTGTTACCTCCATTACTTCAGCAGTCAATTCAGCAGCGGATTGTATGTCTGAATGTTCCGGATGCTTAGCTGTTATGTAAATTGTAATAACCATCACCATCATGCATAATAGAAACATTTTTTTCATGTTATCGTAATACCTCCTTACAATTTTACAGGAAGGACTAATGCCATAAGGTCTCCATCGTCAAGAAGCATAGGTTGCAGGGGCGTTCCAAGATGTACTGAAAGTTTATCGGCTGTAAATGATTTTATAGCTTCAAAAACATATCTGCCATTAAAAGCAATTCCCACAGGCTGATCCACCGGAGCATCCAGCTTAATGCTTTCCTCGTATTCCGAGTTTTCCTGTTTAACTGCTATTTTTACATCATCCTCATCAAAATGGAATACAAGCGCATTTCCTTTTACATCTCTATCATTTATGCATATCATTGCTCTATGAATGGCTTCAGAAAAATTTTTTCTGTCAATAATTGTTTGATTTTCGTGTCTAACGAACAGTTTATTGTAATCAATGTAGCTTCCATCAAGAATTCGGGAGCAGACCTCGTAATCTTTGTTCCTGAATATGATTTTTTTATCGTTCCACGAAAAAGATATGTCGCCAGCAATTCCTATTGAAAGGAGTTTTTGTATAGTGTTTTTCGGAATAACTACATTAAATTCATCATCATAGCTCAACTTGTTCCATGCAATCCGATAACCGTCACAGCCGACAATATTAATGCTTCCTTCCTTTGCATCTAGCAACACACCTGTCAATATAGGTTTGTTTGAGTTTTCAGAAACTGCATACAAGACTGAATTCAAAGCGTCTTGGAATTTACCGCCATTTAAGGTTGCAGAGCCAATTGCTTCCTCAAAGGTGTCTATAAGAGGAAACTCCTCCGGCGCTGTTGTGCTGTATTTGTTTTTTATGCTCCCTGATTTTATGCTAATGCTCTTTTCATCTCCTGTGATTTCAATAATTCCTTGGGGAAGGTTTTCAATCATTTCAATAGCGCGCCTTGGGATTACAAAAGTTTCAGCGGTGTCAATATCAAGCCTTGCCTTAATTCCAATCTCATAATTATTTGCAAACAGGCAATTATCTTTAAATAGTACGCCGTTTGCTGTTTCATCTAACTTGTTTGTTAGAATGCTTTTAAGTTTTCCAAGCCTTAACGCAATTTCAGATTTGTCTATTTTCATCTCGCTTCCTCCATTCCTATACTTAAGTATTGTTTTATTGCTTCTGCGGCCTGCTCCCACCCCCAGCATATTACAGAATAATAGCCATTCTTTTTCAGGCCGGCAAGCCATTTCTTTTGATTTTCTGTGGGAGTATTGTTATGAGCTTTAAGCTCTATATATAACCCGTGATACTCGCCTCGTGCCACCGGGAGACATATGTCCGGAACTCCTGATTTTACACCCTGTTTTTTAAGGTTGTATGCCTCTAATCTGTGCCGGGAACCTCCGTTTGGGATATGATACATCCACTCAAGTTCGGGGTACACATTTTGCTGTAAGGCCGCCCAATGGAATAGGGCAGCCTGTTCCACACCCTCATTTGCGGTCAAAGGATACTTTCTTTTAGACATCAGCCTATTTGCCTTCCTCTCTAAACAAATTCCTTCGGTGGTATAGGGATAGTTTCATTTTGTGGTCGCCATAAATGTAGTACATATGGATGAATGTTAACATAATCTTCTTTAGCAGGGTGATATTGCACCACCCATTCGTATTCATAGAAGAAAATATCTTTAATCTTACACATTTCCTCCCATGTACAGCATCTATTTTTATGGCTGACCGAAACATGATCCCAGCCGCCACCCCAGCTAAACACCACCATTACGGGCTTTTTTGCTCCTGGCAGCCACACAAAGCCGTAGCCGCCATCTTTGCCTATCTCTTTTACGGCAAGATATTTACTTTTTATGATTTCGTCAGTTTTTTTCACTATCAAGACCCTCCCCGGAATTTAAACTTTTTTTAAAAGGCTCAAAGCAACTGTGACAACTATATCCTAACCTTTTTGCTCCCTCGCCCCTTCTGGCACGATACAAAAGAGCAATCATTTCTTTCATTGGCATTTCCTTTGAGCAGAAAACGCATTTGTCATCCAGTCTATTTTTTAGCTTCTGACTTAATTGGAAATGGTTTTTAAGCTGCTTCGGCCACTCTTGAACAAAGTCCTCTTCCATCAGGTCTTGTAGGCTGTTTTTCATAAACAACGGAATATCATGCTTCTTGCATTGCTGGACAATTTCCTCAATCCACCAACGCTCCGGCACAACTTTATCCTTTCGGTTTCCTGTTTCTGCCCCCACAATTACCCAATCCGGCAACGCATCAGAATTCAACTCTCTGAATGGTTCTAATATCGGCTCGATGCTTACAAACGTTTTATATGGTGTATTTTTTACCCATATAAATTCATCTGCCGACTTTGTGACTGTTGTTCCGAACCAATAGTTTTCTTTACATGGCAGCAGCTTTTGCTCATGTAATTCCAGATACCGCCTTGGATTTTTAGTAAGAAATATATAAACATGCTGCGGATACTGCTCACAGGTATCAAACACCTTTTTAATTAAAAAATCCGGTACCCAACTGCCAAATAAGTCTGTCATTGCCCCCACAAAAACCTTTGCACCGTTCTTCACTTTTCCCGGCCAATCAAATCGGTAATTATGTATAGTAGGGGCAAATCCAAAGGGATAGTTTATAATGCCTCTGTCCGTTGTAAACGCAGTATCAAGTACATATATGCCATCTTTCTGCTTGCAGCGTTCGTCAGCCATGTTTAGTCTAACATCACCTGCAAAGCGCTTTGCAATACCTTTTGCATAGCAATATTCACAACCATGCCGACATCCTGTAATAGGATTCCATGTATAATCACACCATTCTATACGGCTTTTGTTCATAGCCTTTCTTCCTTTCTACTCAATATCTTCATCATCTTGAGCGAACAACTCATGAGTACCATTTTTCAGCGCCTGCTCATCATCAGACATTTCATATCCGAGCTTTTCAAGGAAGTCATAAACCATGTCCAGATTTTCATTCTCCCGATAGTCATTGCGCCAGTCAAAGTAATCCTCGTTCTCGGAATCTAAGGACAGGTATGTCACAATAAGCAGGCACCGTTCTGGCTGTGAGGCAACCTGTTCAGCTATGATATCAAAGCTCAATTCGTCCTCGGCGTCTTCATTGAGCTTAATATTGAGAAATTCTGCAATCTCTTCATAGCTGATATTGATATAAGTGTCTATCATCGACCGCAGCAGATACTCAATGATAACCGCCATGTTCTTTTTGGCTTTGGTATTAGAGATTTCACTGACAAATTCACGCCGGAGCTGGTATGCGCGACGCGATGCTTCCGTCAATGCATTTCTCAGGGCCTGGCGCTGCTCTTCTCTCTTTTTTGCCTCTTCATCTTCTGCGGTTTCTACGGCCTCGGCATACAAAGTAACATAGCCATAATTGGAAACGGTATAGAAGTACTTAGTTTCTCCGGCGTCATCAGGTTTCTTAAAATCCTTGTAGTCCCTTGCATAGTACATCCTGATATAGCGTAATCCGTTGCCATTGTCTACCTTTATTGCAAAGGAATCAAGCTGCTCCAGCAGGAGAGCCATATTCTTTTCGTCTCTCTCTTTGTCAATAGCTCTCTGCAGCTCCCATTTAAAATTCGGTGTGCCGATTGATTCAAGGACTTTATTCCGGAGTTCGATATTTTCAATTTTCTCAAGTTCTACATAGTCCATGATGGTTGCACCCCTCGCAACGGAGGCCTTAAGTTTTTCCTGGTCTAACTCCAGGAGCTTAATCCTGCGGCGAACTGTCGTCTCGGAAAAACCTGTTTTTTCAGCAATATTGGCAATAGTCTCTCCAAGATCGAGCATCATCTGGAAGCCCTGCGCCTGTTCATACACTGTCAGGTCGCTCCGCTGCATATTCTCTAACAACATCGTGGCGATTTGCTCCTGCGGTGACATATCAACTATTGCACAAGGTACTTCATTCAACCCGGCCATCTTTGCTGCAGCAAGGCGCCGATGTCCGATTATAACAGTATAACTTCCGTCGCTCTCCCATTTGCTGCAGGGAGGACGTTCATTCGTGTCGTGCCCTTCTGTGCATTTACCAACTCCGCCATTCCAGAGCTTACATGATATGCAGTAACCAGGCTCTCGTGGTACAACCGTTAAATTTTGCAATACTCCTTGCACTTTTATGCTCTCGACAAGCTCGGTCAAGTCACCAAGCTCCTTCCTTGGGTTATTTGGATGAGGTCCAATTTTGTTTATATCAATAAGTTTAATCATGGTTAACTCCTTTCAAAATAGTTTTAATTGACCGTTCTTTTCGGTTTTTAACTCAATATCATAGGTTGCCGCCGTCACTGCCTTGGTTTTACCCGAAAGCACCTGTGTTTTTTTGATGGCTACATACATTGGGTCGGCAGACATCTTTAATGCTTCATCATCTTCATATATTTTATCTGCATTGCCGCATCTTTGACGCCATAACCACCCATCAAGCATATACACAGGAGTGTACCAACGGGACCACTCTTTCATGGCAATGGTGTCGCCATGGATAACTACTGCCGGAATGCCGTACAAACTAAATTGCAGATAAGACATATATACGCATTTCGGATCAATATCAGTGGCTGTAACTACCATCTGCTTTGTGTAATTGTATTTGTTGGAACCCATAGCATTTGCAATTCCAAATATCATGGCACCACTGCCGACACAAGGCTCGCATACCGTTATGTAGCCTTTTTTTGCAATGTTTTCGTCTTGATTGCCGAAGTTTATTTCACCCATCAAGTCGCATATATGCTGTGGCGTGAAAAATTGTCCTTTATACTTATTGTGCAGCTCAAGCAGATGAAATACTTCGCCAAGAATATCCTTCGGCCTTGGCACACATTGCTCCAAAGCGTTTACAAGTATGCCTAACATTTCAGCAAATTTCTCAACTTCGCTTTTGTCATAGCGTTTGATAATTTCAAAGTACCGCTTTTCCCGTTCCTCGGAGTGCACCCAGTCAACAGCGTTACTTATGGATATCGCTGAAACCTCAAGAAAGTCCTCAAATACTTGCCATGCCGAATGCTTGCCTCCCAAACTTTTAATACTGTTGCAAAGTTCCTTAACGCATCCGTCTCCATAATGCTTTGCCATATCAATAACCACCACTTCTGTAGTCTTCCCATGCCATGGTTACCACAGCGGAAGTGCCCTTTAATCGACTCATCAAGGCGCCCATATTTGTGTTATCAAATCCTCTTGGCGTCAATCGAGCCACTAAAGCCTCGTCATTGTAGTTTGTTGTTATAATCGTTGGCCGCATGGTTTCATAGCGATCATTTAAAATGTCATATAAAGTTGCCAAAGACCATTCTGTAGCCATCTCTTTTCCTAAATCATCAATTATCAACAGGTCAACGTCTTTATAAACTTGTAATACCTGATGTTCAGAGCTGCCGTAGTCACTGTCAAAGGTACGTTTGATATCGTTTAACAAGTCAATAGAAGTTTTACATATAACCGGGATATTGCAATTCATTAACTGCAGAGCTATTGCAACTGCAAGGTGGGTTTTACCTGTACCAAATGTACCCTCGAAATATAAGCCCTTGCCTTCGGCCGCAAATTTAGGGAATTCATCAGCGTATCGTTTTGCAATTTCAAAGGCTTCCCTATTGGTTTCGTTAACTATAAAATTGTCGAACGTTCTGTTCATAAATCGCTTTTTTATACCGCTCTTACCAATAAGCCTTTGAATACGCGCATTCATCTCCGCTTGCTTCTTTGCTTTTTCCTCGGCCGCCTTCTTTTCCTCTTGCTCCTTGTCATACTTTTTCCAATATTCAACGGCTTTCTTGCAGCGGCAGCGTTCAGGCTGTGTCATCCATATCAAAACAGATCCATTAATCACAAGTCCCTCATAATACAGTGTTTGACCGCAAAACTTACACTTTTCCGGCTCAGGTGGCAGGATCTTATCAGACACATAGCCACGCTCTACCGCTTCCTTTGATGTAACAAGTCCGTTATTTTCTAAATCCCTTGCTTGCTTGGAAGCTGCTTGGGGCACTGGAATTTTGCCCATTATATTGCCTATTGAATCCACCCACTGCACCTCCTTTATCCTGTTCTTTGGCCAACCAATTTGTTATGAAACGCAAGACCCCGCGGCGTGTTTTCCTCTTTGAGGGATTAGCCTCAGCCCAACCCTGCATTTTCCGCAATTCTTGAAGGACATCAACAGCCGGGTATAGCTCTCTCCAGTGGTCAATTTGTTTCTGAGTAATCCCATAAAGAGATTTGTCATTCAGAATTATTTGCACAACAGGCTCCGGCCCGGGAGTAACTTCAGTTGCTCCGGGCAAACTATCGGATTCTGATTCGGATTGGATTGAATTCGGATTGGATTGGATTACGGGAACATTTGCACTCAATTGATTGCAATTGATTTCAATTTCTTTCAACGGTACACCATCAGTCGGAGATGGGTATTTACTCTTTTTATTTCTAATGGTTTGATGCCTCTCCCAAGATACCAATTGTAGGAACGGTCTATTCTCGTATTCATATACTAAGACAATGCCTACCGTCGATAACTTATTTAGAGCATCCTCAATTTGCTTTTCCGTTACGCTTTTAAGCGGGAACAATCTCGACTTCAATATCGGTAACCTCGCATCGAATCGCCCATAATCATCACAGTTCACTATCAATCTATAGAAGAACACTTCTTCAAACCAAGAAAGCTGATCAATACTATCACTTGTGCATATAGATTCCTTAATTATTCTATTTGGCATATTCTCACCTCCTGCGGGGTTCGCAGGGGAAGAAAATCCCCTGCCTTTCCCGATAATCATCACGCAAATATAACCCTGCTTCCATTTTCGGTTTTTACAATATCCAGGTTTTGCGGAAAACGAGCCTTGAATGTCGGATCGTGAGTAATAGCCATAATTTTAAGGTCACTATATCTTTGTTGTATGGTTTCTAACGCATCACAGTACGCTTGTGTCCCTTCGTCATCAAGGAAGGGAGGCTCATCAATGAACAACATTCCAAGCTGTATCCCTGCCTGTGTGCTTTTAATTTCTGCAAGGGCCAATATTGCCGAAAGCGAGGCTTTTACTTTCTCTCCGCCAGATTTTGAAAGGTATGGTAAGGTATCCTTCCCGTATTCCTCAATCACAATGTCGAGGGTTACAACTTCTTTCTTGTTCGATTTAAGAACTTTATCGGTAACAAACTGCATCCCCATTTTTCCGCCCGTCATTTGACCCAGTATTGTGTTGGATGTGGCTGTTAGCATTGGAACAATTGACCGGATAATATTGTGTGGTATGCCGTCCTGCGAAAATGCATTTTTTAAAATCTCATAGTTTGCTGCACAGTCTGAATCTGCGCTTATGCACTTACGCAATTCCGATATTTGAGCCTCTGTCTTTTTAATGTCTTCCAATGTTTTTTGGAGAGTTCCTATTTCCGTTAATAAGACATCAATATCCTTCTGCACTGTTAAGATTTCATTATCAAGCAGTTCAATTTGTGATTTCAAATCTTCCATGCCATCCAGGGATTGCTTTAATACAAACAGCTCGTTTTGCAGGTTTGTAATCTCTGCATTAATTGCAGAGTTTTCTTCTGTCAACTCCACTATCCTTACTTTTGCATTGGCCATCCTTTCACGATATACCGGGAGCATTTTTTCTTTTTCCTTCCATTCCTGCAGTCTTGATAACTCTGATACAACAGCATTGTACTCTAGAGCACTTTCTTGACACTCCACCAATTGTTGTTGTGTGTTTTCAAGCTTTTCCTTTGTCTGTGCAAGCCGTTGTTGAGAGTTAGATAATGAAACATCAATGTCTGCCAAACGCATCTCCAATTGCCTAATTTCGACTTCTGCGGCCGATAAATCATCGTATTCCTTTTTTAATGGTTCAAGCCTCGCCAATTCAGCCCTTAGATTAGATACTTCGTTCGCATTAAAGCCTAAATCGTTTCGTTTTTTAGATAATTCAGCAACGAGTTCGGCAGCTTGCTCAATTCGTTTTTTTTTCTCTTCCTTCCATACTGTGCATTCAGCGCGATATGTTTCGATTTGCGCTGCTGCTTGTTTTGCATCGGCAAGGAATTTACAGTTGGCTCTTTCAATATCAATACAATTACTTTCTGAAAGAATATTTGTTTTTCTCTCATAATCAGCCAATATGGCTTTTCTTGATGAGGCCTCATTGTTAAAGGATATTTTTAACTCTGTCAATTTTTTTTGCTCTAAATCCATCTGGTTTGACAGCTTTATATACTCTGTCGAAAGTTGCTCCATTTTTGAAAGCTGATCCGACTTAGAAGCATATTCCTCGGCAGCAAGCTTCAGCTCAGTGCCTTTCTCCAGCCTTGTTTTTAAGGCATCTATTTGTGCTACAACATTGATTTTCAGCTGTATTTCAGCATCAAGCTGCTTTTTTGCAAGAACTACTTCCGACTCTGTGGCCTTGATTTCCTCAACCTTGCTGTCATAAAGGGTTTTTTGCGTTACAAGCTCTTTTTCCTTTGCCTCAAGGGCTTTTATACGGGCAATTTTCTCTTGAATTTCAGGCTCTTGTGCCAATAAGATTTCAGACCCGGCTACAATAGAGTTTTGTTCCTTTAATTTAGCCTGTATAGCAGTTTCTTTTTCTCTTAAGGTATTTATACTGTCTTCAAGTTTTCGAGCTCTTTCCGCCTGCTCTAGCTTGCTATTTAATGCAATATTAACTATGTCACGCTCCTTCATTAATTCCTCTTTCTTAGCTTCATGGTGCTTTATACTGCCCTGCTTAATTTCTATTTCATAGCGAGGATCACCGTATGACGAAAGGTTGTTTTGCAGGTTTGCAATATCGTTTTTTGCAAATAATATTTTCCTATTTAGGTCGGACAAACGAGCCCTTGCCAAGTTTTCCATATCCCCGTATATGCCAAGCCCAAGGATGTTTCCGAGGATCGTCATACGGCTTTCTTTATCAGCTTGCAAAAACAATCCATATTGATCCTGCATAATAAGAGCGCAAGAGCGGAAGGTCAAACTGTCCATGCCGAGCAAGTTAATAATATCCTCTTGGGTATCGCGAATTTTCTCTTTTGAACGGTTTTCCCACTCGCCATCAACCAACTCCGACAAATTCAATGTTGCCTTTCCGGACTTTGTGCGAGTTCTTACCACTCGGAAAGTTTTATCACCAATTGCAAAGGTGAATGATATCGATCCGCTTCGAGCATTTTCATCTGCTCTTATCCAGGCAGTTAATTCGCCTTCGCGAGGCTCTTCATATAAGCAATCCAAAATGGCATCCATGAATAACGAGGATTTGCCGGCGCCATTTTTTCCGTTTATGGTGCAAAAAGTAATATCTTTAAAATTGAAACGCTCTTCTACGTAATTGCGATAATTTTTTACTTCAATCTCAATAGGCACGAAAACACCTGTCAGCCTTGAAGTAATGCCATTGGCAAGGGCTTCTGAAATAATAGGCCTTGCAATCTCAACAATTTCCGCTATTTTTTCACTGTTAAAGGCTTTCCCTTTGAGATAGTTAATGAGATTTACTTCCGGATTCGACTGTTCCGACAACTTATCCCTGCTGATGTCAACGGTTATATTATCAGGTGTAATTTCGGCTACCCAGAATACGCCAACTTTCTCATATAACTCTCGTTCCAGCGCCGCCCTGTTGAAAGCCTTGCTTTCTTCTTCAGTACAGGAATACAAAACCCTTACAATACAGTCTTTGGCACTATAAATATTTTCATCAGCTATCATTTCAAAGCCGGCAACATTATAAAGAGCTACGGTTTCATCATCGAGCTTTATTGTTTTGAATTCGCGGGAAGGCGTCTTATGAAATTCGGAATCTGTAAGCCAAGGTCGTTTGCAATCTTCGAAATGATGTATCCAAAATCCGCGCTCTTGGCCTTCGTCATTGAAATTAAATGAATTTATCGCACCAGAATAAAATGTGTTTTTGCAGCTTGGCACCTGTTGCGGCCGGTGAATGTGTCCTAAAGCAACCAAATCAAAGTTTGCTGCATCAAGTGTTTCGGGAAGTATAACCGGCTCAAGCTGTGAGAAAAACTGCACCTGTCCGCTTTCGGTATTGCTTCCGGGTACTGTATAATGAGATATTAATATAGACGGCATAGAAGGCTTGCATTGCGCCTTTAGTGCCATAATGCTTTTGCTAAGTTCTTCGGTGATCGCCTGATTTTCTTCTTCTTTTGACAATCCCGGAAACTTTGCACGGTAAACACCTCTGTCAAACCCAGGAAGGCAGGCAATCTCAACAGTTTTTGCAAGGAATGGTTCAATATCTACAAGAACATGTATTACTTTTGGCTCGGTGACAATTTCAACGCCATGGAAGCTCTCAAAGTGTTCCTTTAACAGTTCAAATTGTTCCTCACCATCGTGGTTTGGAGTGCCACGCAATACTATAATTGGGCATATTTGAGCAAGCTCTTCAATGATTTTAATTGCATACCTAACTTCGCTCAGTCCACGATCCGCCCAAACACGAGCTTGATGGAATATATCTCCCGAAACAACAATAACATCAGGCTTTTCTTCCTCGGCTATTTTGCACATGTGGTTTAGACAATTCATAGTGTCTATAGCCCTAAGGTTTTGTCCGTCCTTTTCCGGTCCGGGAAAGTTTCCTATATGCCAATCAGCCGTATGTAAAATTTTCATATAATTCCGGCCTCCTTTGCATTTTTAAATGTTTCTGCAATAGGGGAAAGCTGCCCGCTAAGGATTTCCGCTTCTTCATCACTAAGACCAGCAAAATCCCCATAAACTTCTTTGAGAATAAATATATTTCCTACAATGGGGTTTCCGTGTAAATGCGTACCATATAAATAGTATCCGACTGGATTGTCGGGAAGGGCTTTAAGAAGCCCCTCCTCGTCTACCACCATACAATATGGTCGAGAAAGTCCCATAGGGTGTACCAGTTCTATATAACCGTCTAACTCTTTTCTAAGGTTTTCGCCTATGGGAGCGGCAATTTCCATTACTGAAAGAGTTGATTCTGTATCAATTTTGATTACCTTCATACTAACTTTCCCCCTTTCTGAAATCGAAAGAAAACGAGCCGAAGGGAGCTTTGTTGTCTGACTTTAAAACATCCTCTATAATCCGCATAAGGGATTTTTCTATACTCTCATTGTTCATCATGGCTTTTACCTTTTCAGCGTGTTTAAGAAACCCTCCAGGAGGCATTTCAATTTTAAAGAAATTCTTGTTTATAAAAAGCGAGATAAGCGACAATACTTTTTTAGCTTCTGCAAGGGTTTCATATTCGCCCAAAACTTCTTCCTTGCTGTCAATTACAGCAATTATTCTCGGCACTTCTTTTTGCTTTGTATCTGTTGAAAAGTATCCGCATTTTCCTTCTGTTGCAACGATCTGTTCTATAAAATCCACATTGATGCTGTTTGTGCCACTTTGATTAACTATAAACATACATTAAACCTCCTTTTGACAGGACATACATAACATCCTTTTATACTGTTTTGTGCTGTAATTTGCGACCTTTTCGGAAATTTCCCTTTCGCAAAGCTCACACCGCAAAACGTTTGGCTGTTCTTCGGGTACAGACTCTAGCTCCGGCTCCGGCGGCAAATCAAATTCGCCGGCAGGATTATCTATTGCGTTAGATGCAAAGGCTTCATTGTCAACAAATTCTTCCGGATTAAAATTATTGCCTATGATATCTTGTTTTTCCGGCACCGCCTCCGGAAGAATATTGGGACTGCCAAACATATTTCCCATAGAGCTAATGCCCTGCTCAAGCATTGCACTCCTTACTGTTGGGTCGGAATAATCGGGAGCAAAGGTAACACGCGGGATCGCAAAAGGCTTTTTCAGTTCCTCCAAGGTGTAAGTCCCTTTTAAGCCTATTAACGCCCGAACAACCCTCAAGATTGCGCCGGTCATAGCCTTTTCCGCAAACGTTTTTCTCAAAAGTGTCATATTTACAAGAACACCACGCTCAATATAAGCTTGCCGATCGCTTTCATCGATTTTGTATGCCTTGCATGGCTTACCGTATTTGTCCTGTGAATCAATCCACTTTCCTTTAAAGAGTTTTTCTGCTTCTTTTGCAGCCTTTGGATCTGTTATTCCTTGAATAGATTTGTCCAAGAATTCCAAACGGAGTTTATCTTCTTCATCATCAAGATTAATTACCTTTTCGTCACAATGCGTTTTTCCAGTTCCATCCGGCATACGCAAAGCGCCATAAGCTTTTGCCTTATAACAGTTTTTGCTTATATACGTTCCGTAAGTATTGGCAGGATCGAACTGTATCCCGGCGGCGGCAGCAAGCTTCATAAGCAATGGCTTTGCCGGAGAATAAACGTCAACCCATGTTTTCCCACTCTGTATAGAGCCTACCTTGAAAATGTCACCGGAGTGTTCCGAAGTATCAGCCTGGACCTCCATGACTACCAATTTATAAAATGGGTTAAGCTGCGCTTCCGTTGTCAACGGCATGAGCAAATTACAGCTTTTATATTTTTCTTTAATTTCAGTCAATGATTTATTCATACAAATCCTCCTAAAAGTATTGATTTTTTTAAATTTCCATGATATACTAATAATGGTCTGTGGGAGCATTGCGGCCTTGTGCTGGGTGCTCTCTTTCGCTTTGTGTCAAAAATGATACATTTATCAGAAAGCTTGACATTCTGTCCAAAGCCACTATTTCGGCAATAAGCTGTGCAATATAAAAAGGTTTTCTCCTTATGCCGTTCTCGTCTCCCTCTCTGCTGATGATCAATTTAAGCTTACGTTCTGCCTGCGGCAATGCCGTAGACATCTCTTGGTCTGTGATTTCTGATTTTGCGTATTTTTCTGCTAAAGCCTTCAAGTCATTCAAAAACATTCACCTCGCCTTCAAAAACATTATCAATTGACAATTGTCCGGCAATCTCACTGCTGTTCGGGTGTGCAATTCTCGTCATTCTTCCTCGTGAAGTAATAGTTACTTTGTTTCGGTTAGGCTTTATTGTCTTGCCAAACAATAACCGATAGCAATAACTACCATAGCCAGCCTCGATGCTTTCAGGAATTTTTAATATCCGGCGACACCTCCTACATCTTGCTACTGCCACATCTTCTCATCTCCTATCAGTTAAAGAATCAATAAAGAATCGGGAATATTGAAAGACCACTACAAAAATGGCAATAGCAATAAATATTTCCCCGCCAATCGCACCATAATAGCCACGCTCTGTAGCTGCGATAGGCTCAAATATTTTAAACGCAACCCCAAAAGCGACGCTGGCAGGAAGCATTGTTGCAATAAGTTTTAATAATGCAAGAGCCAATCTTCTAAGGCGTTTCTTTGTAGAAGTCAAAAGCCATCTGCTTTTTGACTTCTGTATCCCTACCGATGTATTCATTCTTTTTTCCCTCCCTTTCTGATGATTTTAAACAGTCGCAATGTTCCCCCGGGTCTAAATTTGCCCCACAAAGCGAACAAGTCTTAAAGAGCAATCGCATCAACTCCTTTACAGATTAATTTGCAGCTTTTACCGTGTTGTCTTGAAAAACAATGTCTGATTCGTCAAGGCGATACTTTTCACGAAAAATCTTTTTGTTGACTTTGCCACGAACATAGTAACCGCCTTCCTTTTCGATTTCCTTGTTCATTTTTTGTACAACTTGATAAGCAGTTGATTCGGCAATGCCTAATATCGCAGCCACTTCCTTAACTGTATAAAATGCACTTGTACAAACCATGACGGTACCTCCTTTGCTCTTCATTTTTTGCATATTGCTGAAAGCTAAATGTTCCCTGAAAGGATTGTTTTTTCTGCCCATAATTTCAACTCTTGCGCTGATATCGACAGTTTGTCAAGGTTGTCAAGAATTTTCTTCAGTATTGGAATCTCATTGTCCGTTATAACTCCATCCTCAGCAATATTGATTAAATCCTGCTTTATTGCCACGGTTTCGTTAAAGGCCGCCAGCACCTTGATAGTAAGCCTATCAAGCTCTCTGACCTCTAATTTGGGGACACTATCTCTGCCAATCGGACATTCGTTGGTGCAATAATAGTTTCGTAGTTCTGGGGCATTGTAGGTGTCGGCCATAAGTACCACTTTATCGACAGGAACAACCTTCGTAAGGCCAAGCTCGTAGTCAGCTAATGTAGATGGAGAAATATTTAACAGTTCTGCAGCTCCTTCCCGGCTGTTTAGTTTGTCATTGTATAATGCAGCCTGTTTCCTACATTGATAATACATATTTCCTGCCGCTTTCGTAGGATGAGCCCCCATTTATTCCACCCGCCTTTCATGTTAGAATATAAAACACAAGATGATTTCCTATTGGGACACTTCATTGTCAAAAAAAATGTCCTCAATTGGCATATTGAAGAAATCAGCAATTTTTTTAGCATCATCAAGAGAAAATTTGACGTTCCCTGCCTCTTTCTTGTAATATGCAGCCTTTGTTTCCAAGCCAAGAACACAAGCCATTTGCTCTGCGCTTATGTTTTTGCTTAGCCTAATTTGCTTTAATTTATCAAACACTTTATCACCTCTCCTTCCTTGTGTGTCCTAATAGGATACTTCCATTATAGTATCCTATTAGGAATTTGTCAAGGGTTTTTTAAAATATTTTCAAAAATAATTTCTGATTAGGATACATGTGTTGAATTTCCTAATTGGATACATTAGAATAATAGCGAGGTGTAGAACATGAATAGAATAAAGGAATTACGCGAGGAAAAAGGCTGGACACAAGAACAATTAGGTAAAATGTTAGGTGTTCAAAAATCAGCGGTTTCTAAATACGAAACCGGGAAAATACCTTTAACAGCCGATACCATTCAAAAATTAGCGGAGATTTTTAATGTAACTGGCGATTATATTATGGGGATATCAAAGATTCGTACAAACGAAAGTATCTCCGATGCCGAAGCAACAGAGATACTTAAGCGCAAATTCATAAAACATGGAATAATCAAAGAGGGCGAGGACATTACCGAAGACCAGCTAGAGGATTACTTGAAAAAATTAAGTGCTATTCTTAGTGCCTTCAAGGATTAGATTTGTTAGAAGCTCCAATATGTATAAAAATGACTGCTTGTCCCGTTTGGATTTAGCATTTATTTCGGCGGCTAACTTTTCTAAATTCCTCACGATACCCCTCCTATTCTTAATTGTCCTTGCTAAAATTAATGTTGCTGCAAGGTGCTTGTTATATGACTTCGCTCATTTATAAAGCGTTATGTGGTTGGGATGTACTCCTGCTTCTATGTTATGAATATGCTAAAACGGCAATGCCGCTCCTTTAATAACCCTCAAAGAAGGCCTTGCCCAACCTTGTTTAAGAATAGTATTGTTTGAAAATTTTATAAAGCTCTTACATTAATGATATTACATTAATTTTGTCGAATACTATCGGCAGTTATAAAATATCGTTTATTGTTAAATAAAATCGAAAGGGGTTATTTTGAAATGACTGAAAGTAGTTTTTTTAAAAAGTTAGCATATTGGATTGCTGCCATCGGACTTGTGAGCGGAGTTATTGCCGGCAATACTTTTAAGGCAATTTACACTGAAAAGGTTGCAAATAAATTTGCAGGCTATTCCGAAAAACTTATGGAGAGATTTAATGTTTTCCTTATGATTCAGGTGTGGGTCGCTTTTGCGATTTTGGCGTTTATATTTTGGGCGATATATTGCCATTTGAACAACCAGGAAAGAATGATGCTTGAATTGCAGAGCATCAAAAATGAATTATATAAAACAAATGACTGATTTAATTGCTATACATGATGAGCCGGGTTCCGAAGCCTCTCTCAATGCTATGGCAATTTTGTTGTCTTACCCTATGGCAAATTTCACAAGCCAATATTTTATAAGAACAAGGGACTATGACAAAGGTTTGCAGTTTGTGAATAAGTGTCAGTACATAATATCAGCCAATAAGACATCTATATCATGCGAAAATTTGGAAAAGTGGGAGTTGTACTTGCTAACATTAAAGCTGGCATTGCTTGATTATTCTAATGACTGGGAGGCTTATGTTGAGCTTTACAATAAAGAGCCGACCCTGTCATCACATCCAGCCATTGCAAAGAGGCATGGAATTATATGCAGAAAGTTGGCACGAAAAAGAGCGGGGAAACCTATTGAGCATTTGAAACGGCACCAGAAAGAACGACTGACTCTATCCGAACAGGAAAGGCGTTATGCTGAAATGTTGGCATTATTTATAAGGATGGCAAAATGAATTAGGGGGTGTATTGATGCCAGCTTACAAGGATGAAAAACGTAATACATGGTATGCCATGTTCTATTATACTGACTGGCAGGGCGTACGCCGAAGGAAGAAAAAGCGTGGATTTAAGCGAAAAAAAGACGCCCAAGATTATGAGCGTGATTTTCTGAACAAGGAACAAAGAGACTGTAATATTACATTCAAAAACTTAGTTGAAGAGTATTTTGAAGATATGGAAACGCGCCTTAAAACTACAACCATATCAAATAAAAAGTTTTTATTTGATAGTAAAATAACTCCATATTTTGAAAAGATGGCTGCATGCAAGATCACTGCCAAATCAATTCGTGAATGGCAAAATGAGCTATTGAAAATGAATTATTCTCCTACATACCTAAAAACAATAAACAATCAGCTGTCAGCTGTTTTTAATTACGCTGTAAAGTATTACGGTCTTTCCAGCAATCCCTGCCGGCAGGCTGGAAGCATGGGGAAAAAAGATGCTGATAGTATGCAAATATGGACCTTAGACGAATTTAATAAATTTATATCCTTTGTAACCAAGCCTGCTGCGCATCTTGCCTTTGAAATATTGTTTTGGACCGGGATCCGCTCCGGCGAGCTGCTGGCCCTTACTCCGGAGGATATTCTTCCTGACAAAAAAATTAGTATAAATAAAACATATGCACGATTAGACGGAGAAGATATTATATCAGAACCCAAAACTCCAAAGAGTATAAGAATTATACCTATACCTGACTTTTTGTATGATGAAATATGGGATTATATTAACAGGCTCGGAAGCATTGAGAAAACAGACAGAATATTTTAATTTAGCAAAGGCTTTTTGAATAACGAGATAAAAAGGGTTAGCAAGAAAGCCGGCGTTAAAGAAATAAGAGTGCATGATTTAAGACATTCCCACGCATCACTTCTTATTGAAATGGGGTATAGCATACTTTTGGTATCCGAGAGGCTGGGGCATGAGAAAGTAGAAACTACTCTTAATACATATGCACACCTATATCCAAATAAGCAGCAAAAATTAGTAGAAGGCTTGCAAAATTTAAAAATAGATCCACAGTAGACCCACGGAGACAAAAAACATCCCCGCTAACCTTGATTTTACAGGGCTTGCGGGGGTTTTTACGGTTATTCCCACTCGATCGTTGCAGGCGGTTTTGTTGTAATGTCATACACTATGCGGTTTACATGAGCAACCTCGTTTACTATCCTTGCGGATACCCTTTCAAGTAAATCATAGGGTATGCGGGCCCAATCGGCTGTCATAAAATCGGTTGTGGTAACGGCTCTGAGTGCAATTGTATAGTCATAAGTCCTCTCGTCACCCATAACGCCAACGCTTCTCATCCCGGTAAGAACGGCAAAATACTGGTTAATTTCCCGATTCAATCCCGCATTGATTATTTCTTCCCTGAAAATCGCATCTGCCTCTTTTAATATGTCAAGCTTATCGTTTGTAATCTCCCCTATAATACGAACACCCAGCCCGGGTCCGGGGAAAGGCTGGCGCCACACCAATCTTTCAGGTATGCCGAGGGCAATGCCTGCCTGCCGCACCTCATCCTTAAAAAGACTCCTAAGCGGCTCAATAATTTCTTTAAAATCAACATACTCGGGAAGTCCGCCCACGTTATGGTGACTTTTAATAACCGCGGCATCACCCAAGCCGCTTTCAATAACATCGGGGTAAATTGTTCCCTGCACAAGATAATCCGTGCCGCCGATTTTTTTGGACTCTTCTTCAAATACGCGGATAAATTCCTCACCGATAATCTTTCTTTTTTTCTCAGGGTCGGTAACACCCTTTAGCTTGCTTAAAAACCTGTCCCCGGCATTGACGCGAATAAAATTCATATCAAATTCGCCTTGAAAAACGCTTTCGACTTCATCCCCTTCGTTTTTACGCATCAGCCCGTGATCCACAAAAATACATGTGAGCTGCTTTCCCACCGCCTTATGCACCATAACGGCGGCAACGGACGAATCCACGCCTCCGGACATAGCGCACAACACCTGTTTATTTCCTATTTTTTCGCGCAGCATGGCTATTTCTCTTTTTACAAAGTCCTCCATTTTCCAGTCACCTTTGCAGCCGCAAATGTTATATATAAAATTAAACAGCATTTTTTTGCCGAGAGGTGTATGTGCCACCTCGGGATGAAACTGCACTCCATAAAGCTTTTTTTCCGTATTTTCAAATGCCGCAACCGGACAACCGTCAGTTGCTGCGGTTGCAACAAAGCCTTCCGGTAAGTTTTTGACGCAATAGGTATGGCTCATCCAGCAAACCGTCTGCTCTTGCAGGTCTTCAAACAATTTGCCGTCGGTATTAAGGTTAACATCCGTCCTGCCGTACTCACGTATATCCGCCTTGTCGACAACCCCGCCAAACGCATGCCCTATAAGCTGCATACCATAGCATATACCAAGTATCGGAATTCCAAGCTCAAATATATCCCCGGAACACATCGGCGCATCCTTGTCGTATATGCAGGAAGGCCCTCCCGTAAAAATTATTCCCTTTGGGTTTAATTCTTTTATTTTTTCCGCTTTGAGAGTATAGGGGTGCACCTCGCAGTATACGTTGCTTTCCCTAACCCGCCTTGCTATTAACTGATTATACTGCCCTCCGAAATCAAGAACGAGCACCAGTTCGTTTTTCAAATACGCTTCCCCCTAATATTAATGATTTAATAACAAAATATATTATAAATAAATTTTTAAAATTTGTCCAATAGTTTTTATAGCTCCACTGTAATTTAAAAAACAAGCAAACCCTATTCGGGCTTGTAATTTGGTTTTTTATACAAACTGTCATAGTTTTCCATAATCTCCGGGTAAAACACTTTTTCGCCCCATACCTGCTTATCGTATTCCTCAATGGCGACAGAAACATGATCCTCGCTGCAATTAATTGTATCAATAAGTGCTTTTGTAACAGCTTCGGTCATCAATCGTTTTTGCTGCTCGGTACGTCCCTTATACATTTTAACAACCACATGCGGCATTAATTGCCCCTCCCTTCTTTTTTGCGTAATGCTTAATCTTTTCCGTATCAAGCGTTTTAACTTCTCTTTTTTCCATTAAAAATTTACCCGCCACCATAACGCTGTCGACATCCGCTGCCTGTGCGGAGTATGCAACGGCAGAAACAGGATTATAATACGGCGTAAGGTGTGGCTTGTCGGTATCTATAATAATCAAATCGGCCCTGCAGCCCTTTTTCAAAATACCGCATTTCTCAATGCCAAGGGCTTTTGCGCCGTTTGTTGAAGCCATCTTAAGAGCTTCATAAGCGGTAACCTCTTCCGGGTTTTCATTTACACCTTTTTGCAGCAGTGCCGCAAGGTGAATTTCTTCGAACATGTTAAGATTATTGTTGCTTGCCGCACCGTCCGTGCCAAGTGCAACGTTTATGCCTTCTCTTATGTACCGTCCCGTAGGCGCGATACCGCTTGCAAGCTTTAAATTGCTTGTGGGATTGTTTGCAATGCTGATTTTGTATTCCTTGAAAATATTTATATCCTCGTCTGATAAATAAACACAATGTGCCGCATTTGTTCTTGTATTGAAAAAGCCGCAGCTTTTAAAAAGAGCGGTAGGGGTCATGCCGTATTTTTTAATACATTCTTCATTCTCACGCCGGGTTTCGGAAATATGGACATGCATCCCCGCACCCAGCCTATCGGTGGTTTGTGCAACAAACATAAGATATTCAGGCGTATTTGTGTACACCGCGTGAGCGGACATTTCCACCGTAATCCTGCCTTCTCCCGCCCCGTTATACATATTATAAAGCTCCAGCGCTTCACGCATCCGTTCGTCCTTTTCAAAATTTGCGGTTGTTTCGTCAAAGCATTGCAGTGCACGGCATATATTTGCTCTCATCCCGCTTTCAACCGCGGCCTGAGCGGTTTTTTTGTTTAAAAAATACATATCCGCGAAAGCTGTAATCCCGCCCGATATCATTTCCCAGCAGCCAAGCAGACTGCCCCAGTAAATATCCTCCTGTGTAAAGGTATCCTCCACGGGCATTATTTTATTGAAAAGCCAATCCTGGAGGTTTAAATCGTCCGCATAGCAGCGAAGCAGGGTCATGGGTGAATGGGTATGTGAATTTACAAGCCCCGGCATGACAATATTCCCGTTTGCGTTTATTGTTCTCTCGGGTGTAAAGTCTTTCGACTTGCCAACAAAAGCAATAATATCATCAGTAATTCCGATATCTCCCTTTATTACGGGCTTTTCGTCATCCATTGTGATAATAACGGCATTTTTTATAAGGGTAGTCATCAGTTCCACTCCCGTAAATATTTTTCCTGTTCTGCAGTTAAGGCGTCTATTTCTATTCCAAGGGTTTTTAATTTAAGCCGGGCAACGTGGTTGTCAATTTCTTCGGGTACGTTATAGACCTTGTTTTCAAGGGATTTATAATTATCCATTATGTGCTTTGTGCAAAGAGCCTGCAATGCAAAGCTCAAATCCATAATTTCGGCAGGATGCCCGTCGCCCGCCGCAAGATTTACCAGCCGCCCTTGTGAAATAAGATTTATTCTTCTTTTGTTTTTCATTATATAAGCGGTAATATTCTGCCTTGCCTCGGATTTTGAAACAGCTGCCTCCTCAAGCTCGTCAACGGCTATTTCCACATCAAAATGTCCCGCATTGGCAAGTATTGCACCGTCTTTCATCAGCGGAAAATGCCCGCTGTGTATCACCCTTTTGCAGCCGGTGACGGTTATAAAAATATCCCCCAGCTTTGCGGCCTCATTCATGCTCATAACACGAAAGCCGTCCATAACCGCTTCAATGGCACATACAGGGTCCACCTCGGTAATTATAACATTTGCACCAAGCCCTTTTGCGCGCATTGCAACTCCTTTGCCGCACCAGCCATATCCTGCAACCACAACATTTTTACCGCTTACAATAAGATTTGTCGTCCTGTTGATTCCGTCCCATACCGACTGGCCCGTACCGTAGCGGTTATCAAATAAAAATTTGCATCTTGCGTCGTTAACCGATATCATGGGAAAGCCCAGATTACCCGCACGTTCTCTTGCCCGAAGCCGCATCACGCCGGTTGTTGTTTCTTCGCAGCCTCCGCAGACCTTCCCTGCAAGTTCTGTCCTGCTCGTATGCAGCAGCCGGACCAAATCTCCGCCGTCATCTATAATTATATTCGGCCGGATATCAAGTGCGGCGTTTAAATGAGCAAAATATTCTTCTTCCGTGGCCCCGTGCCACGCATAAACTAAGAGGCCCAAATAGTCAAGCGCAGCAGCTATGTCGTCCTGTGTAGACAAGGGATTGCTGCCTGTAATTGAAACATTTGCCCCGCCCGCCGCAAGGGTCTTTGCCAAAAAAGCCGTTTTAGCTTCAAGATGTATGCTAAGGGTAATGTTTATGCCTTTTAAGGCCTTATCTTTAACAAATTCTTCTGAAATAATATTAAGAAGCGGCATGTTTTTTTGAACCCATTCAATTTTTTTCAGTCCGGATTCATAAAGAGAAGGGTCTCGTATCATGCTTTTATTCAAATTGATTATCAATCCTTTCCATTGGAGACTTGCCTGCTTTTTAGTTTATATCTTTTCTATAATCAAATCCATAAGCTTGGAAAATACGGCCGTGCTTTTTCTTCCAGCCTCCAGAACCTCGTCGGCGGATAACGGTTTATCCGAAATGCCGGCTGCCATATTTGCAAGCAATGATATTCCAAGCAATTCAAGACCGCAATGGGCGGCGGCTATAACTTCCGCAACGGTGGACATCCCGACGGCGTCCGCCCCTAATACGCCAAGTGCCCTGATTTCAGCCGGAGTTTCATATGACGGGCCGGGCATAAACGCATACACTCCCTCACGCAAGGTAATTCCAAGCCCGTATGCAACCTCCTTGGCAATTTCAATAAGCCGGGGTGTATAAGCCGTACTCATATCATTAAAACGGGGCCCCATTTCCTGCACATTTCTGCCGCGCAGCGGACTATCGTATGTCAGCTTTATATGGTCCTTTATCAGCATTAAATCACCCGCTTCAAACTCGGTGTTTATGCAGCCGGCCGAATTTGTCACAATTAATGTTTTAACGCCCATTGCCTTAAAGACATTAACGGGAAAAGCGCACTGCTCCATCGAATAGCCTTCGTAAAAATGGAACCTGCCGCACATCATTATTACATATTTCCCTTTCAGCTTGCCGAAAACAAGCTTTGACGAATGCCCCAGGGCAGTGGATTCCGGAAAATCCGGAATGTCCCTGTAGGGAATTTCGATTCTTTCGCTGACATTTTCATAATACTCATTTAGCCCGGAGCCTAAAATTATAGCCACCGTCGGTATAACCTTAATTTTTTTTAAAATATATCTTGCACTTTTTTCAATTCTGTCATAAGAAAACATATAAATATCAGCCCTTTCGCCTGTTGAAGCCGTTAATACGGGTTATTTAAAATAATTTACGCCCGAAACAAAAATCTTTTGTTCCTTGCTGCCGGGTACGTTTATTGCAACATGTTTCCCTGTACGCTCGGAATGTCCCATTTTTCCAAGTACCCGCCCGTCCGGGCTGGTTATCCCTTCGACAGCGCATACCGATCCGTTCGGGTTATATCTTATATCATAAGTGGGGTTACCGT
This sequence comes from Clostridiales bacterium Firm_18, assembly GCA_001604215.1. Taxonomy (GTDB): domain Bacteria; phylum Bacillota; class Clostridia; order Monoglobales; family Firm-18; genus Firm-18. The sequence goes on along the minus strand of LVAX01000072.1, from coordinate 104,590 downwards.
CAAAATCCACATATTGTGTTGCAATTTGTCCGTTTTCGGAAAGGCTCTTTATCATTTCATCGCTTGCAACAAATCTTCCTTCTCCGTGGGATACGGGTATGGTATGTATTTCTCCGACCTGCGATTCGTACAGCCAGGGAGAAAGATTCGATGAAACAACGGTTCTTACCATTGTTGATACGTGCCTGCCAATTGTGTTATATGTCAGCGTCGGACAGGAAGAATCCATATCACGTATCTCGCCATACGGTACAAGCCCAAGCTTGATAAGTGCCTGAAAGCCGTTGCATATACCAAGCATCAGCCCGTCACGCTTATAAAGAAGGTTTAAAATATCTTCCTTTATTATGGGATTTCTGAAAACGGTTGCTATAAATTTACCCGAGCCTCCCGGCTCGTCGCCCGCACTGAACCCGCCGGGCAGCATTACTATTTGAGCTTTGTTTATCCGCCGCGACATTTCCTCGATTGAGCTTTCAATGTCAGCCGGCGTCAGGTTTTTCATTACAAAAATGTCACATTCGGCTCCTGCCTTTTCAAATGCCCTTTGCGTATCATATTCGCAGTTGGTGCCGGGGAATACCGGGATAAAGACCCTTGGCTTTGCAAAGGTATATTTTGAATGTTTTTTATTTTTTATTTGAAATTCAAATTTTTCGGCAGCACCTAAGGCCCCGTCCACAGCGGTGGGGAACACGCTCTCGAGAGGCTGCTGCCACACGTTTATAAGCTCGTCAACAGTTGCCTTGAAATCGCCGGCACAGATAACGCCTTCGCTTGTGGTTGTTCCTATATATTCGCCGAAATTCAAGTTTTCGGAAAGCTCAAGCACAATAGAGCCGTAATACGGATAAAATAGTTCTTCTTTTTTAATCTCAGCAAATTTAAAGCCTATTTTATTGCCGAAGGCCATTTTAGAAATTGCCTCGCAAAGCCCGCCTCCCTTTACCGCGTATGCGGACAGCACTTTGCCGTCTTTTATAAGGTTATATATTTTTTCATATTTTTCCGCCAAATCGTCAAAATCGGGCAAATTATTTTTGTCTGTTTTTATTTTGACTAAAACAACGGGGCTTGCATCTTTTTTGAACTCTCCCGAAATGATATTCCCGGCGTTTTCGGCCGCTACCGCAAACGAAACAAGCGTAGGCGGAACATCAATATCATTAAAGGTGCCGGACATGCTGTCTTTTCCTCCGATTGCGGCAATGCCAAGCTTTACCTGTGTATAATACGCACCGAGTAGCGCCGCAACCGGCTTACCCCAGCGCAGCGGGTCGCTTCCTAACCTTTCAAAGTATTCCTGAAGAGTCAGGTATGCGTTTTTATAGTTTCCCCCGGCGGCAACAAGCTTTGATATCGATTCGACGATTGCATATACCGCCCCGTGGAACGGGCTTAACTTGGAAATTCCGGGATTGTAGCCGAATGTCATAATCGTCGCCGTATCGGTATCTCCATTAAGTACAGGTATTTTTGAAACCATTGCCTGTTCGGGCGTCAGCTGGTATTTGCCGCCAAAGGGCATTAAAACAGATGCCGCTCCTATTGAACTGTCAAAGCGTTCAACAAGCCCTTTCTGACTGCACACATTAAGATCCGACAGTGTTTCCAGCCATTTGCCTTTTACATCCGAAGATACATCCGCCTTGAAAAAACTGCTGCAATCGGCCGTAGCTACGCGGGCAACGGCACTTTTTTCTGCGCCGTTTGTATTTAAAAAGCTTCGGCTGATATCAACGATGATTTTGCCTTCGGACTTCATTACAAGCCTTTTTTCATCCGTAACACGGGCAACAGGTGTTGCACTTAAGTTTTCGCTTCCGGCAAGCGCGATAAATCTATCCTCGTCGTCTTTATCCACAACAACAGCCATTCTCTCCTGAGACTCGGATATTGCAAGCTCGGTGCCGGTAAGTCCTTCGTATTTTTTCTGAACCCGGTCAAGGTCTATAACAAGGCCGTCCGCAAGTTCCCCTATCGCAACGCTTACACCGCCCGCGCCAAAGTCATTGCAACGCTTTATAAGGCGGGTCGCTTCTGGATTTCTAAAAAGACGCTGAATTTTTCGTTCTTCCGGCGGGTTACCTTTTTGAACCTCCGCACCGCATTGCAGCAAAGACTTTTCGGTATGCGCCTTTGAAGAGCCTGTGGCACCGCCGCAGCCGTCCCGGCCCGTGGCTCCGCCGAGCAGTATTACCACATCCCCGGCTTTGGGCGCCTTGCGCACAACGTTATATGACGGCGCGGCGCCTATAACCGCACCAATTTCCATTCTTTTGGCAACATATCCCTCGTCATATATTTCATTTACCAAACCGGTGGCAAGGCCAATCTGATTGCCGTACGAGCTGTACCCCGCAGCAGCGGTCGTGGTAATTTTACGCTGCGGAAGCTTTCCCGGAAGAGTCTGCTCAACAGGGCGGCGCGGGTCGCCGCTTCCGGTAACGCGCATGGCTTGATACACATACGAACGGCCGGACAACGGATCCCTGATTGCGCCTCCGAGGCAGGTTGCGGCACCGCCGAAAGGCTCTATTTCGGTAGGATGATTATGTGTTTCATTTTTGAACATAACAAGATACGGCACTTTTTCACCGTCAATTTCCGCGTCGACCTTAATGCTGCATGCATTTATTTCGTCCGATAAATCAAGCGCCGAAAGCATTCCTTCGGCTTTCAGCTTTTTCATTGCAAGGGTTGCAATATCCATAAGGGAAATGCTTTTTTGATTGTCCCGATAAATTTGGCTCCTGTCTTGCCGGTAGGATTCAAAAACATTTTTAATAAATTCATCTTCAAACTCAACCTTTTCAAGTTTGGTCAAAAAGGTTGTATGCCGGCAATGGTCGGACCAGTATGTGTCAATCATTCTCAATTCGGTTAAAGTGGGATTTCTTTTCTCCCGATCTTTAAAATACCGCCTGCAGAACTTTATATCTTCAACATCCATGGCAAGTGAAAGCTCGTCTATCAATCCGGCAAGCTCCTGCTCCGTTTTATCAATAAAGCCTTCAACCGTTTTCTCTCCGTGACTTTTAACATAGTCGGTTTCAAGGGTTTCCGGCTTGTCAAGTGATACCTCGTGCGACTCTATCGGATTAATGCAGTAGCTCTTTATTCGATTAAAGTCTTCATCGGTTATATCTCCTGATGCGGCAATAACACGCGATACCCGCACAACCGGTTTTTCCCCGGTCGTTAGAATTTGCAAACACTGTGCGGCAAAATCCGCCTGCTGGTCGTATTGGCCGGGCAGATACTGTACGGCAAAAACCCTCTCGTCTTCACTAAGCCGGATAATCTCGTCATAAGCAACGTCAACCTGAGGCTCGGAAAAAATCGTATTTCTCGCCTTTTCATACTGCTTTTTGTCGATGCCCTCCACGTCATAACAAATAATTATTCTTATGCCTGTTAATCCTTCAATCTTAAGGTTTTGCTTTAAATCACGAAACATACCTTGTGCTTCGATATCATAACCTTTCTTTTTTTCAACAAATATTCGCTTAACCATTATTACCTCCGCTGTTTATAAAAGACATCTTGAAAACCTGTCCAAAAAGAATTCGTTTTGCTTTTTGTTTTTAATCGAAATTCTTATGTATTGACCGTTTAAAATCCCCATCCTGCTGCAGTTTTGTACTTTTATACCTTTTGCCTCCATTCTTTCGCAAAGTGTGTAGGCGGGTATTTGTTCAAGCTCGATAAAAATATAGTTTGCATAAGGTTTGTATGCCGTTATTGCTCCAAGGGTGCTTACTGCTTTATAAAACCTTTTAGGCTCGGTTTGCAGCCATGCTTTCGTTTTTTTGATAAACCTTGTATCATTAAACAAATTGTCACAAGCCAAAAGAGCAATCGTATTTACCGTCCCCGGAACCTGATTCATACGGAGAAGCCCTGCAAGATTTTCGCAGGATATACAATAAGCAAACTGCAAACCGCCAAGAGCAAAATAATTTGCCGGCGTTCTTATTATTACAATATTAGCATAGCCCGTTATGTGCCGGATGGAAGATATGTCAAACGGGACAAAATCCGCATAGCTTTCGTCAATTACAAGATAAATGCCCTTTTGCTGGCAATGATCAAGTATTTTTTGCATGGAAGCCTTGTCTATTATTCGGCCTGTGGGGTTGTTCGGATTTGAGATAATTATCATATCGGCATCCCTTACCGCCGAGATGAGCTTGTCCGGTATTATATCAAATTCGTTTTCTTTTTCGTTATAAAACGGAACCGCCTCACAGCCATTCCGTTTGCATGCTTGCATATACATTGTGTCACACGGCATTGGCAGCAAGACTTTTCTTGGTTTTAGCGTACGGATAATTATATCTATAATATCTTCCGCCCCGTTGGCAATCAAGATATTTTCCTGATCAACCCTGTAATAGTTCGCAAGAGTGTTTATTGCCTTTTCAAAGTAATAATCGGACTTTTCGGATAAATTTTTATAATGGCGCGTAATTATTTTTTTAAAATGTTTCGGGGGGCCCAAAGGATTTTCATTTAATGTGTAGTCTAATATTTCTACTCACCTCTTTATGGCAACGCCCCCTTCTTGGGGGCGATTTAATGCTATTTACAGTTTTTCACCGCAGTTGGCGCAAAAGGTGCTGTCCTTTGAAAGTTCCGCCTTGCATACGGGGCACTGCTTTAAATCCTTCAATTCACTAAGTTTTTCCCGATATTTTTCTATTTGTTCAAATTTTGCGTCGATTAATTCGCAATGGGAGGTTACGTCTTGCGACGAAACATCCTTGTTTTTATAACCCTCATATATCATCCTGCCTATTTTTTCATATTCGTCATTAATATCGCCTTTGGCAGCCGATATTGCAAGGGTGAGCTTTGATATTTCATACATTTTGCCGGATTTCTTTGCCACTTTGCTTGCCGCCGTGTTAAAAGTCTTTTTTAAATCACTAAAAAACTTATCCATACGCGATTATCCTTTCTTTACTTCTAAAATATTTATTGTAGCATAATAAATAAAATTCATTGTATTTATTATAACATAATAAATCTAAAAAATAAAGATATTGCCAAAAAAAATATATTATTATATAATATTACATTATACCACGAAAGGACAAAAATTATGAAGCTTGGAATTGTAGGACTTCCAAACGTAGGAAAAAGCACACTGTTCAACGCAATTACAAAGGCAGGTGCTCAGGCGGCAAATTATCCGTTCTGCACCATCGAACCGAATATTGGGATAGTTCCCGTTCCGGACAAACGGCTTGACAATCTTGCAAAAATGTATAATCCGGTTAAAGTTACGCATGCGTTTATAGAGTTTGTCGATATAGCCGGACTTGTAAAGGGGGCAAGCAAAGGCGAGGGGCTCGGAAACAAATTTTTATCGCATATACGTCAGGTAGATGCAATTGTCCATGTCGTCCGCTGCTTTGAAGACAGTGACATAGCACATGTTGACGGAAGCATCAATCCCATACGCGATGTGGAAACAATTAATCTTGAACTAATATTTTCCGACCTTGAAAGAATTGAAAAGGAAATGGAAAAATTAAAAAAAATGTCAAAAGGCGGCGAAAAGAAATACCTTGTACAAATAGCAATGCTTGAGAGAATAAAGCAGGCCCTTGAAGGGGGCAAACAAGCAAGAGTACTTGACTATACGGAAGACGAGGAAAAATATTTAAAGGAACTTTCCCTGCTAACGTCAAAGCCGGTTATTTTTGCCGCAAACGTGTCGGAGGATGATTTGCCATCCGGTTATCTTGAAAGTAACCTTTATTGCACACTCCACGAGTATGCAAAGGAGCAAAAATGCGAGATAATCCCCGTATCGGCGCGCATTGAAGAAGAAATTGCATTGCTTGACGATAATGAAAAAGCTGTATTTTTAAAAGATCTTGGGCTTAACGAATCCGGACTTGACCGGCTTGTTTCCGCCAGCTATTCACTTCTGGGCCTTATCAGCTTTCTTACCGCAGGCCCGCCCGAGGTTCGTGCATGGACGATTAAAAAAGGCACGAAGGCACCCCAGGCGGCCGGAAAAATCCATACCGATTTTGAAAGAGGCTTTATAAGGGCCGAAGTTATTTCATATGACGATTTGACGGCTTGCGGCAGTATGGGCGCGGCAAAAGAAAAAGGCCTTGTCCGCCTGGAGGGCAAGGAATATGTGATAAATGACGGTGACGTTGTTTTATTCAGGTTTAACGTATAAACCGCCCGCCAAGTGCATATTAATATAACGTTGGCATCATATTTTAATATGCTTGCGGTGATTAAATGAAAAACCGAAAAATATCCGTTCCAAAAGCGGCTGGGGCATATATCGGAACAATAGTAGGAGCAGGCTTCGCGACAGGTCAGGAAGTGCTCCAGTTTTTTTTGTGCTTTGGCTTGCCCGGCATATTGGGCATTGCTCTTAGCACATTTTTATTTATCGTGTTCGGGTTTTTAATAATGGAGCTTGGGATGAAGCTTGACGCAAAATCCCATTTAGAGATTATCCGCCACGCAAGCGGCAGCTTTTTCGGGAAAATAATAGATTTTATAATTACTTTTTTCCTTTTTGGCGCCCTGACCGCAATGCTTGCCGGTACCGGCGCGCTTTTTTCACAACAATTCGGAATTTCATCCCTTGCAGGCAGCATATTTATGGCGGTTATTACCCTGCTGACGGTACTGACGGGAATACACGGTGTCATTAATTCAATTAGCTATGTGGTACCGTTTTTGCTTGCAGCCGTCGCCGGCGTGAGTATTTTTTCCATAATAAACAGCCCGCCTCAAATAACAACAGCGTCGCTTCCTGCCCAGAGCAACCTTATAACAAACTGGTTTTTAGCGGCGGTTCTTTATACTTCATATAATACCGTTATTTCAATATCCGTGCTCGGCCCGCTCGGGGATCAGGCGGATAATAAAAAAACCGTTTTTTACGGTTCCGTGCTTGGTGGGCTGGGCCTGGGAGCAGGCTCTTTTTTGATTTTCCTTGCACTATCGGGAAACATTTCGGAAGCCGCCCGGCTTGAAGTGCCGATGGTATATATTGCGGGCAAGATTTCGCCCTTTATGCAAACAATATACGCCGTCGTTCTAATTGCCGAAATTTATACCACCGCAGTCGGCTCCTTATACGGGCTGAGCGCGCGGCTGTCCGGTGCCGGCAAAAATCCGGCAAAAAACAAAACCGTGGCAATTTGCGCTTCAATTTTTGCATTCTTTGCAAGCTGCTTCGGCTTTTCGAATTTAGTTAAGTATTTATATCCTTTGGTAGGCTACGGCGGTATTATTTTACTTGCCAGTTTGATTTTCGCCAAAGTAAAGAATAAAATTATCATATGGAAACAGTAGACATAAGAGAACCATGCCCTTATATGCCTAAAAGGAACGGAGAATACCCGTTCCTTTTAGTAAATTACTTATCCCTGCCGCTGCAGGGCGTTTTTTTTATTTGTAACATTTTTATAACTTAAAAACTATTTTAAAACATCCGCGCACCTGTCGCACAAATCCGGTGTACTGCTTCCTACACTTCCGGAATATATCCAGCAGCGGGCGCATTTTTGTCCGTCGGCGGGCATCACTTCAGCGGAAAGATCTTGTTCCGATTTTTCAAGGGATACTCCCGACACAATCAAAATCATCGGCAATTCGGGCAGTATTGATTTTACAAATTCGTAATCCTCGCCATTTGCAAAAATAGTTACTTTAGCGCTTAGTGAACTTCCTATCAGTTTTTCGGACCTTGCCTTCTCAAGCTCCTTTGCCACAACGTCGCGAATCTGCAATATCCTGTCCCATTTTTGCTGCAGCTGCTCGGAGAAATACTCCCTGTTAACCTCGGGCAGCCGTGAGAATAATATACTGTCGGTATTGTCCGATGACCTGTGCGGCATGAACTGCCAGATTTCTTCCGCGGTAAAGCTGAGTATCGGCGCTATCATCTTAACAAGACTGTCGAGTATTAGATACATAACGGTTTGTGCTGCGCGCCGTCCCGCGGAATCAGGCTTTTCACAATACGTCCTGTCCTTTGTAACGTCCAGGTAGAAATTGCTCAGTTCAACCACGCAAAAGTTGTGCAATGTATGATAGACAATATGATATTCGTAATTATCATATGCCTTTTTAACCCTTTCAATTACCTGATTTAGCCTCATAAGTACCCATTTGTCTATTTCCTCAAGTTCCGAGACAATATCGGTGTCGGGATTGAAATCATAAAGGGAACCGAGTATATACCTTGCCGTATTTCTTATTTTGCGGTACCCTTCGGACAGCTGCTTTAAAATATCCTTCGAAATGCGCACGTCGGCTTTATAATCGGCAGAAGCGGCCCAAAGCCGGAGTATATCCGCGCCGTATTCGCTAACCACTTCAATGGGCGGCAGTCCGTTCCCGAGTGATTTGCTCATTTTTCTTTTTTCTTCGTCTATAACGAATCCGTGCGTGAGCACCGACTTGTAAGGTGCAGTGCCGTTTTTCGCAACACAGGTCAGCAAAGAGGACTGAAACCAGCCTCTGTACTGGTCGTTTCCTTCCAAATACATATCCGCAGGGAAGGACAATTCCTCTCTTGAGGAAAGAACCGACCAATGAGACGAACCGCTGTCAAACCATACGTCCATGGTATCTTTTTCTTTTGTAAAGGTGCTGCCCCCGCACTCACATTTAAAGCCTTCGGGCAGCAGCTGAAGCGCCTCGAGCTGGTACCATGCGTCCGAGCCTTTTTCGGAAAACACCTTTGCAACGGATTTAATCGCCGCTTCGTTAATAACAGGCTTGCCGCAGCTCTCACAATAGAAAATAGGGATAGGCACACCCCATAAACGCTGGCGTGAAATGCACCAGTCCTTTCGATCTGCAACCATGCTTGCAATTCGTTCCTCTCCCCAGGCAGGTATCCAATTAACTTTTGATATTGCCTCCATTGCCGCCTGCTTGAAATCATCAACGGAAGCAAACCATTGCTCCGTTGCACGATAAACAATCGGCTCCCCGCATCTCCAGCAATGAGGATAAGAGTGGGTAATCTCGGCAGACGCCAGTAAGGCTCCCGAGCGTTTAAGCTCTTCAATTATCGCTTGGTTGCTTTTTTCGTAGTACATTCCAGCAAAGGGGCCCGCATGCTCGTTGAGATATCCTTTTTCGTCAAGGGGTACAATCATAGGTATATCATAACCCTTGCATGCTTCATAGTCCTCCGCGCCGTGTCCGGGAGCGGTATGAACACAGCCGGTGCCCACTTCAAGCGTAACATGTTCTCCGGTTATTACCAAGGATTCCCTGTCAAGGAAAGGATGTAAGCATACTAAATATTCAAGATCGCTGCCTAAGAACTTACCGACCGTCTTATAATCGGAAATCCCCGCCGCTTCGCAAACGGAAGATACCAGTTCTGTCGCCAGAACATATATTTCATCGCCCGTTTTTATAAGGGAATATTCAAAATGTGGATTCAGTGAAATTGCGGTATTCCCGGGCAGGGTCCATGTTGTGGTGGTCCAGATAACAAAATAAACTTTGCCCGGAAATCCTTTGAATTTACCTTTATCGTCTTTTACTTCAAATTTGACATAAATGGAATTTGTGGTATCGTCGCGATATTCAATCTCCGCTTCGGCGAGGGCTGTTTCACAATCCGTACACCAATATACAGGCTTTAACCCTTTGTATATGTAGCCACGTTTTGCCATCTCACAAAAAATATCGATTTGTTTTCCCTCGTACTCGGGGCTGAGCGTTAAATAGGGATTGTCCCAATCGCCCAGAACGCCAAGTCTTTTGAACTGCTCCCTTTGCTTGTCAACATATTTTAAAGCAAATTCACGGCAAACCTTCCGGAATTCAACAGGAGAAATATCGCCCTTGTTTATACCGAGCTTTTTAATTGCCTGACGCTCAATGGGTAAACCATGCGTATCCCACCCCGGTACATACGGCGCCCTGTAGCCTGACATTGTTTTTTGTTTAATCACAATATCCTTTAAAATTTTATTAAGGGCATGGCCGATATGAATATCACCGTTTGCAAACGGAGGCCCGTCATGCAAAATAAAACTCGGTTTGTCTGCCCCTTCTTTAATCAGTCTGTTGTAAATATCCTTTTCTTCCCACATTTTCAGTGTTTCCGGCTCTCTTTGAGGCAAAGAAGCACGCATGGGAAAGTCCGTCTTCGGCAAATTCAATGTTTTGCCGTAATCCTCTGCCATGGGTATCAACTCCTTTAAGATTCTTCTGCTGCGACCGACTCTGTTTCCTTTGAATCCGTTTCGGGATTTTTGAATTCATCGGTTCTATATATTGCGGTGTCTTGAAAATCCTCCGCGTTCGAATTTTCCGGCCGGGACGTTTCTTCATGCTTTGATATTTCCTGCAAGGCTTCCTCCACACCCACAAGCTCGGTCAATGTTTTGTCCGATGCCGCAACGTTGTTTAAAAGGTCAAGCTGTGAATTCAAAAGGGCTGTCATTCGCGCCCTGTAAACATCTATGCTTCGTTTTAGCTCACCAAACTTGTATGAAATTTTTTTAACCTCTTCATTTGCATCCGAGATTATTTTTTTTGAATTCATTTGAGCTTCGCTAATTATTATCTCTGCCTTTTCCCTTGCTTGGGCCTGCAGCTTTTCCCCTGTTTCCTGCGCAACGACAAGTGTATTTTTGAGAGTTTCTTCAAGGGCCTTGTAATGATTAATGGTTTCCTGCATTGAAGTTATCTTATCGCGCGCTTCTATGCTTTCACGATATAGCTGCTCATAACTGTCTATTATGGCATTTAAAAACTCGTCAACCTCCCGCATACTGTAACCGCGGAACTCCTTTTTAAAAGTTTTGTTTTGTATATCCAGCGGTGTTATCATTTTTTTACCCCCTTATTAAATATACACGGAGCTTGCAATAAGGTTTTTAATAAGCCCGATAAGCAGGAAGGCTATTATCGGAGAAAAATCAAACATTATCCTCCTGCTGCCCATCGCCCCGTCAAGAAGCCTCCTGATTGGCGCAAGAACCGGCTCGGTCATCATGTAAAGTATCTCCGCAAACCTATTATGCCCAATCGGAAGCCATGATATTATCACGCGTATAAGTATTAAAAGCTCCGCTAAATCCAGCAAACGAATAAGTATATATCTTACCATTGTATTCCCCTTTTCCTTTACACTATCAGTAGCTCCACGGAAATACTCCTTTGTTTCGCAGTTCGTCTTTAAAATCACTCATAATCCCCACATTATACGGAGCTATTAAAAAAATTCCGCTCGAAATTTTCTGAATATTTCCGTCCAGTGAGAATACGGCACCGCTCAAAAAATCAATTATCCTTCGCGCAATTTCCCTTTCAACGCCCTCAAGATTTATAACAACAGGCTTTTTTGATTTAAGGTGGTCTGCAATATCTCTTGCCTCTTCAAATGTTTCGGGCGAAACAACAACAACCTTTAACCGGGTAGTGGTATGTATGTTAACCACTTTTCCTTTTTTTACGGTAAACTCTCCGTCATCCTCAATAGGCTCGTCCATAAAATCCTGTTCGTCAAGGTCGGGTTCAAAACCGACAAAGCTTTTTATTCTGCTTAAAAAACTCATTCTACAACCCCCTGTATATTTTTATTTTCTGTTACCGAAAATTCCGGTACCAATTCTTATCATGTTAGCACCGCATTCGATTGCTGTTTCAAAATCGTTCGTCATGCCCATAGATAAAATACTCATAAATACATTATGGTATTTTTTCCCCCTAATGTCAATAAATAAATTATTACAATTTTCAAACAATTTTTTCAGCTCATCCTTGTCCGCACCAAAAGGCGCAATGGTCATAAGCCCACAAACCCTTATGTTTTCAAGGCTTTGGAGCTCTTCAATAAGCCCCGTCAGGTCTTCTTTCCCGACCCCGAATTTTGTCGGCTCGCCTGATATATTTACTTCCACAAGAATGTCCTGACACTTATTTTTGCTTTTTGCACGCAAATCTATTTCTTTTGCCACTTTTAAACTGTCCACCGAGTGAATCAGCGAAACCTTGTCTGCTATGTATTTTACCTTATTTGTCTGAAGATGCCCTATAAGGTGCCAATTTACATTTTCCATAAGCGGATACTTTGAAACAAGCTCCTGCACCCTGTTCTCCCCGAAATTGTCAATACCGCACCGGGCAGCCAGGCGCATACTGTCAATATCAACCGTCTTGCTTACCGCAATCAAGGTGATGTCTTTTGCGGTCCGCCCGCTTCGCATTGCGGCTCTCTCAATTTTTTCGTTGATTATTTTTATATTATCGGCTATATTCATCGTATAATCTTACCATCCTTTATATCGCTTCCGGAAATTACAACCTCGTCATAAAGCAGCAGTCCGTTTTCTAATTTATTATCCTCTTTTGCAATGGCATAATTATCCGATTGATGCAATACCTGGATATTCCTGAACTCGGCAACCGAGTCTTTTACTATGTAAACACCGCTTGTTCCGTCCTCCCGAACTCTTATCGCACTAAGCGGTATTTTAAATCCGCTGTAGCTTTTTCTTATAATATCGGCATTTACATTTCTCGCCGAATAAATTCCTTCTACGAACTGCATGCATGATATTACTACGGTTACCCTTCCGTCCTTTTCCTCAGATATGCAGTCTATATTGGCGTCAAGTGTTTTGTCCGATATATCGGGGAAACGCAGCATAACATACGACCCCGGCTTTAAATCCTCCACCCATCTGGAATCCACAGCCGCGGCAAAAAACCATTCATAATTGTCAACAATTTTTACAACACCTTCCCCCGCCGCTGCATTTTTGTTTTTCGGAGGTTTTATATTTTTTGCCGCATCCAGCACATCCGGAGTAATCCCAATCCGGCCGGACAAATTAAAATAACCTTCAAGCCCGTCAATTACCGAGCTGAACACCCCCGATACGGGAGCATACAAATCCTTTTTCCCTTCGCCTAAAAGCCCTTCCAACCTTTTTTTCTCAGCCAAAAGCTCATCCGTTTTGCTGACGCTCGGAACCTCTTCACCCTTTTCACTAATCCGCTGCCTTATAACCCTGCACAAATCATTTTCTATCGCGGTAATTTTCCTCAAATCCCCGCTATATGCAGTGTCCGTAATTTCTTCTATAGTTTTTGCAATTACCGAATCAATCTGAATAATATCACCTATCATAAGGTTACCGCTTGCTTCTTCACGCTGAAGCCGGGACAAACGCTGGTTTATACTTGCAATTTTGCTTTGAACGCTTTCATCAACCTTGCCTTCAAAAACAGTTGCAATTTTCGTATTTTTATTAACTCTCTCGCCTTCGCTTGCCGCGCAGCTGAGCGTTCCGTCAAAAGGCGAGTTTATAACATATTCGTCTCTTATGATAAAGCCGTCACAGTTTATTTTATCCTCCATCGTTCCGTAGCGAACCGTTTCGGTAATTACGGGGTCTTTAGCGAGCAAAACAAGACCGTATGCGCAAAAGCCAAGCAAAATAAATGCCGTTATGCGAAGAAGATAATTTTTTTTCTTCCTTTTTTCCTTTTTCACATTTACTTTTTGCAGCGCCATTTTAAATATCCCCCTTATTCCTTATCGTTGTTTAAAAAAACAATCGCTTTTGAAGGAATAACGGTAGATATCGCATGTTTATATACTAAATGCTGCTTCCCGTCGCATTCGAGAACAACGGTGAAATTGTCAAATCCCTTGACTATACCTTTGAATTGGAAACCGTTTGTAAGGAAAACAGTTACAATTATTTTATCCTTTCTTGCCTGATTAAGAAATACTTCCTGCAGGTTGATAACATTTTTCGGCACTTACTCTTACCTCCTTATCCAAATAATATCTGCATTTTTTCTAAACCATGTGAGTTGCCTTTTAGCATACCTGCGCGTACTTTGTTTAATTAAATTTTTTGTTTCCTCCAAAGTATACTCACCGTTTAAGTAGTCGATTACTTCCTTATAGCCTATGCCCTGAACTGATGTCATACTTTTATTTACCCCCATATCCATAAGATGCTTCACTTCATCAATAAGCCCTGCTTCAAACATTTTATCGACACGCTCGTTTATGCGCCTGTAAAGCTCTTCCCTTTCAATATCAATAGCATATATTTCTGTATCGTAAACGGCGGATTGCCGTCTCGAATTTTTATTCTGCTCTGTTATCGTCTTTCCCGTTACATGATAAATCTCCAGTGCGCGTATAACCCGCTTCCGGTCGGATGGATGTATCCTTTGTGCACTTTGCGGATCAATTTTTTCCAGCATTTCATAAATATAATTATTCCCTTTATCAGCCGCCAACTGCTCAAGCTCTTTTCTGAACGCCTCATCCGCACCGCCCTCGGCAAACCGGATATTGTACACAACCGAATCGATATAAAGGCCGGTTCCGCCAACCAATATGGGCACTTTGCCTTTTTGGTGAATTTGCGAGATATATTTGCGTGCATCATTGCAGTATTGGGCTACGGAATATTGAACGGTAGGTTCAATTTCATCCATTAAATAATGTGGTATGCCCTGTCTTTCTTCCATTGTCGGCTTTGCGGTGCCTATATCCATATATTTATATACCTGCATCGAATCGGCATTAACGATTTCACCGTTGTTTTTTTTAGCAAATTCTATCGACATTGCGGTTTTGCCGGATGCGGTAGGTCCTGCTATCACAATAAGAGGTTTTTTCATCCTGCTCACTTCCGGTTCTATACTATTCTTTTAAACATTTTTTCAAGCTCGTATCTGGTTATTGTTATTGCAATCGGGCGCCCGTGGGGGCATGTGCTTACCGGGTTTGATTTTAATATATCCTCTATCAATGCTTCAATTTCCGCGCCATGCATCATGCTGCCTCCTTTTACGGCAGCCTTGCAGGCAATCATTTCAAGCATTTTTTCCTCATGCTTTGATAAAAAATCGCCTGACGAATCCATCATTTCTATAAATTCCGTAATCACTGATTTTAATTCTTCATTGTCCATCGTAAAAGGTGCTTGCCTTACTAATATTGAATTATTGCCAAATTCTTCTATTTCAAAACCGAAATCGTGAAAAATTTTGATGTTATCAAACAAGCAGGCATATTCCTTGGGTGAAAGGACAACCGCAGCCGGCGACAGCAATACCTGTCCTATTGTTTTTTTCTGCTTGTAGAGCTTTTTTATACGCTCGAAAATCATTCTTTCATGAGCGGCATGTTGGTCGATCAATATTATTTTTTCGCCACACTGTATAACTATGTATGTATCAAAAAGCTGCCCGACAATTTTATAGGCGGCCTTGCTTTCTGGTATATCATCCGTTTTATTGTTTATATCATCAGCATCTTTGCCTTGATTCAACCAACTTACATTGTCCGATTTCAATTCGAGCTGCCGTACCGGCTCGGACAAAGCGGGCGTTGGCTTATATTCAAACGATGTTTTGGGTACAAAGGTCTTTTTAATTTCCTCGGCACACTGAAGCAAAGAGTTTTTAACCGCCCAATAAATTTCATTGCCTACCATGCGCTCGTCGGAAAATTTAACTTCTTGTTTTTTAGGATGTACATTTATATCAACCATCTCAGGGGGGATTTCCAAATGAACGGCAAAAAACGGAAATTTTCCGGTCATTAACATATTGTTGTATGCCGACTCCAGCGCATAAGTAAGGGATTTGTTTTTTATATATCTTCCGTTTAAAAAAAAGCTTTGGAAGTTTCTGTTGCCTCTTGATATTTCCGCCCTTCCGACAAGCCCCGAGACTTTGACGCCGTTTTCGTTTCTTGATACATCAAGCGAGCCCTTGGCATAGTCGCGGCCGTAAACGGCATACACACACGAGCGAAGCTGTCCGTCACCCGAGCTGAAAAGCCTTTCTTTCCCGTCAACTATATATAATACGGAAATATCCGGCCTGCTTAGTATAAGGCGCTCAATTATATCGGTAACATACCCTGTTTCCGTTTTATCCGATTTTAAAAACTTCATTCTTGCAGGGGTATTGTAAAACAAATCCTTAACTACAATTGTTGTTCCTTCCGGGCATCCCGCAGGCTGCTCGCTTACTTTCCCGCCAGCTTCAAGCTCAAGCATAATGCCCTCTTGGCCGGCGGCCTTTGTTAATAATTCCACTTTTGATACGGCAGCTATGCTTGCAAGAGCTTCGCCGCGAAATCCAAGGGTTTGAATTCTCTCAAGGTCGGATTCGCCGCGGATTTTACTTGTCGCATGACGCAAAAAAGCACGTCTCGCATCATCCCCAGACATTCCGCAGCCGTTATCGGTAACGCGTATATAACTCATACCGCCCTTTTTTATTTCGGTTACTATTGAGCTTGCGCCTGCATCGATGGCATTTTCCACAAGCTCCTTAACAACGGACGCGGCATTTTCAACAACCTCTCCGGCAGCAATTTTATTTGAAATTTCAGGAGAAAGTATTTGTATTTTATCCATAGTTAATCTCCGTTTCCGCCTTTTTTAAGTTGTTCCGGCTTTAAAATCCATTCAGATTTTATCCGCCTTTAACTTTAAATTATATAACAAATTCAATGCTTCAATAGGTGTCAGGGTATTCGGGTCGATATTTTTCAGCTTGTCTATAATTTCAATTGCATCAATGCCGAATAAACCTATCTGATTGTCATTTTCCGTCTTTTTAGCTTCGGGCTTTCTTTGTTTCATGCTTACAATATCGGTTTTGTTTATATTGGTATTTTCAAGGGAGTCTACAATTTCCTTTGCCCTTTTAATTACCTCGTTTTTTACTCCGGCAAGCTTGGCAACCTCTATGCCATAGCTGTCGTCAGCCCCTCCGCGTATTATTTTTCTTAAAAAAGTAATGTCGTCACCCCGTTTTTTTACCGCAATGCAATAGTTCTTTACCCCGTCGAGCTTTTCTTCAAGCTCGGTGAGTTCGTGGTAATGGGTGGCAAACAGCGTTTTTGCGCCTAATTTTTTCATATCCGCAATATACTCAACAACCGCCCACGCAATGCTGAGCCCGTCGTAAGTGCTTGTTCCTCTTCCTATTTCGTCAAGTATCAAAAGACTTTTTTGGGTGGCGTTGTTTAATATGTTTGCCACCTCGCTCATTTCAACCATGAAAGTGCTTTGGCCTGACGAAAGGTCGTCGCTTGCTCCTACTCTTGTAAAAATTTTGTCAACAATACCTATGTGTGCCGATGTTGCAGGAACAAAACAGCCGATTTGCGCCATAAGAACAATCAGCGCAACCTGACGCATATATGTGGATTTCCCCGCCATGTTCGGGCCGGTAATAATCGCAAACCTGTTTTTCTTGTCAAGCTCGGTGTCGTTTGGCACGAAAAGCTGGCCTTTAAGCATTTTCTCAACAACAGGATGACGGCCTTCTTTTATAATTATCTTGTCGCCCATATCAACAACCGGCAAACAATAATTATTTTTAACCGAAACGTGCGCAAAGCTGCATAAGGTATCAAGAGAAGCAATTGCCTTTGCCGTTGTTAAAATTCTTTCATAAGCCGCGGCAACCTTTTCCTTTACATCGCAAAATATTGAATATTCAAGCCGGCAGATTCTCTCCTCGGCACCGAGAATGCTGTTTTCTATTTCTTTTAACTCGCCTGTTATGTACCGTTCGCAGTTTGCAAGCGTTTGCTTGCGGGTATAATTATCCGGTACTGAGGGTATATTTGATTTTGAAACCTCGATATAGTAACCGAAAACCTTATTGTATCCTATTTTTAAATTCTTTATTCCGGTCTTTTCCCTTTCCCGTGCTTCAAGCTCTGCAATCCATTGCTTTCCTTCATTCATTGCTTTCCTAAGCAAATCCACCTGTTCGTCATATCCTTCGCGTATTATGCCCCCTTCGCGCACGGTAAAGGGCGGGTTGTCAACAATGGCCCGGTTTAGTACGGAGCATATATCTTCAAGTGGATCGATTTTCCCAGTAATTTCGCGCAGAAGCTCGCATTTTACGTTCAGAAGATTGTTTAATATTGCGGGAATGGGTATAAGGGACTTGCCAAGGGCAAGCAAATCACGGCAGTTTGCACTGCCCGATATGACCTTGCCAAGCAGGCGTTCAATATCCTGGATTGACGACAGCTCGCCCCGAAGCTCCTCGCGCAGCATTGTGTTGCCGACAAGCTCGTCAACCGCGCTCAGGCGTTTTTGTATTTGTATGCAGCTGACAAGCGGCTTTTCAAGCCAGCTTTTTAACATCCTTGCACCCATTGAGGTTCTTGTTTCGTCAACTATCCAAATCAGGGAACCTTTGCGCTTGTTGTCACGGATTGTTGATAAAATTTCCAAGTTGCGCTTTGAGGAAAAATCAATATCTAAAAATTGCCCGCCGTTATAATAATTAATTTCAAAAATATTTGAAAGGCGGCACATTTGAGTTTGATAAATATATTCCAAAAGGGCACCAACCGCTGCGCAAGCGGAAGGATGTCCCGCAAGAGGCAGCTCGCTTATGCTTTTTTCAAAGTGGGACTTAATTTTTTCCTCGGCAAAGTCTAATGAAAAATACCCGTCCTCCGTGCAGGACACCGCACATCCAAAACGTTCTTTTATAAGGCTTATAAGTCGGGAGTTATTGCATAGCGCACTGTCCGATATTATTTCGGCAGGAGCGTAACGCGAAATTTCACTTAGAATTTTGTCCTGTCGGCAATCAATTTCGGTTGCATAAAGGTCTCCCGTAGTAACATCCGCAAAAGCAACACCGGCAGGATTACCCGAATATATACAACACAGGTAATTGTTCTTTTTATCGTCGAGAATACCCGAGCTTGTAACAGTACCTGCGGTTATAACCCTTTGCACATCACGTTTTACTATGCCCTTTGCCAGTGCCGGGTCCTCAACCTGCTCGCAAATGGCTACTTTATACCCTTTTTCAATCAGCTTATCGATATATTGCTCAGCGCTGTGGTACGGGACACCGCACATCGGAGCACGCTCCTCCAAGCCGCAATCACGACCTGTCAGCGTAAGCTCCAGTTCCTTCGACGCGGTCAGCGCATCCTCAAAGAACATTTCATAAAAATCACCGAGCCTGAAAAACAGTATAGTATCTTTATACTGCTGCTTAATATCGAGATACTGCCTCATCATAGGTGAAAGACCATTCACGCTGCTTTTGTCCTCCTTTTTAATGGCAGCCGCACTCGCAGCCTCCGCAATCGCCGCCGCAAGAACCTTCCGGTGAAATATAAAAAGCAATGGCCGAATTAACATCCTGCATCAGATTGTTAAAATCCGATACGGCTTTCAAATACTCGGCAATGGCGGAATTGGTTTTAAGCTTTTCCTGCTCGCTCTCCATTTCATCCCTTATCTGCTGCAATTCTTCAGGAGTTACATTTTCGCTGCTTGCTCTTTGTACAAGGTCACGCCTTGCTTCGTTGTATTCCTGCAGCAGGCGCTGTGATTCCGGGTCCGCAATCTGTGCCTGCTCCGCAGTTCTCATACGAATAAACTCTTTGCTTTGAGCCAACATTAAACCAAGTTCCTTTGCTTTTTCAACAACAGTCATAAATACACCTTTTCCTTTTTTTTATTTTTAAAACATTATTATAAAACGCTTCCAATCAGCGACCATGTGGCGGATTTTGTAATCTTTACATTTACCATTTTACCTACAAGCTCTATGCCGCCTTGGAAATTAACGATTTTTCCGCCGTCGGTGCGTCCGGTAAGCATATTTGCATTATTTTTGCTTGTGCCCTCAACCAGCACTTCCTGAATGCTGCCCTCGAGCGCTTTGTTTTTTCTGCCTGATATTTCGTTTTGCACCGCAACCAAACGCTCGAAATTTCTTTTAACGTCATCAGGCGCTAAAACAGGAGCCATATGCTCCGCAGGGGTTCCTTTCCTCTTGGAGTATATAAATGTAAAAAGCATGTCAAACTCCACACGGCACACAACCTCTATCGTTTCCTCAAAATCCTGCTGCGTTTCCGTAGGAAATCCTACTATTACATCGCTTGTAAGGGCAATATAGGGAATTTTTTCTTTAACCTTTTTTATTAAGCTTAAGTATTCTTCTTTTGAATAGCCCCTGTTCATATCCTTTAAAACTTTGCTGCTTCCCGCCTGAAACGGCAAATGAAGCTGCTTGCACACCTTCGGATTTGTTGCCATGGTATCTATAAGCTTGTCCGTCAAATCCTTGGGGTGTGAGGATATAAACCTTATACGCCGGATACCTTCTATCTTGCTTACCATATTCAGAAGGTCTGCAAAATCAAGGGCGGAATAGGAATTAACATTTTGCCCCAAAAGGGTGACTTCCTTGCAGCCCTGCGCGGCCAGGCTTTCCACTTCGCGCAGTATATCCTCCGGCTGCCTGCTTTTTTCCCTGCCTCTGACATAGGGGACTATACAATAAGAACAAAAATTATTACATCCGTACATTATCGATACCGTGGAAGTAACTATTGATGGTCTGTCGTGAGGAATACCCTCTGTTATTTCACTGTCGCGATCGTCAATATCAAAAACTCTTTCTGTTTTTGCGTTTTGTAATATCTGAGGGAATCGGGAAATGGCATGTGTTCCGAATACAAAATCAACAAACGGAAAGCGTTTTTTTATATGCTCGGCAACATGTGATTGCTGGGCCATACAGCCGCAAACGCCTATTAAAACATCCGGCTTTTTATCCTTTAAGGCTCTCAGCGCACCGAGATTGCCGTATACCCTTTGCTCGGCATTGTCCCGTACCGCGCAGGTATTGAAAATAACAACATCGGCCTCATCAACAATAGTGCAAATTGTATATCCCATCCCGGAAAGCATTCCCCGGATTTTTTCGGAATCATTTTCGTTTTGCTTGCATCCGTAAGTTATAACATGTGCTTTTTTTGGCCGGGTACTGCCGGCCTCTTCCTTATTAATTTTTGCTTCCTCTGTTTTGTTCAACATAAATCCCTCGGACATTCCAGTGCTTTTTTTAGTTTCATATTTATATAATTCTATCATAAATATTTATCTATAACAATACTTGACAACAAAATATATTTATTATATAATTATATGTGCAGAATGCGGGAGTGACTCAGTGGTAGAGTGTCACCTTGCCAAGGTGAAAGTCGCGAGTTCGAATCTCGTCTTCCGCTCCAATAATCCATCGGTTTTATCCGGTGGATTATTTTTTTTGACTTATAGGAAATTGCGCGACTTTCGCGCAATTTCGCGCTCCGGCGGAATGAATCCACCTTCGCTTTCCCTCGCGGGGCGAGATGTTATGACTTTTCTTTTTGACCGCCGCAAAGAAGCCTTTTATAGATTATCAAAGCAATTGCCAAAACGGCAGTGATAATTGCAAATATTTGCGAGACCTTAAAGTTTGCCTCATACGGCAGGGAATCCACCCTGAGCTGTTCAATCCATGACCTTCCGATTCCATACCATGCAACATATATCAAAAACAATTCGCCGTCAAATTTTTTTCTTTTACGGTAAATCAAAAGGCCCACAAGGCCCGCTAAATTCCATAGACTTTCATATAAAAAAGTAGGATGAACGCTTATAAACCTTCCAAGCTCACTGCTGTAAAGCTCCATGCGCCACGGCAGCGACGTTTCGCTTCCGTACGCCTCCGCATTGACAAAATTGCCCCAGCGTCCGATTATCTGCCCGGTCAAAAGCCCGTAAGAACCAACGTCAAAAACCTTTTTTACATCTGTTTTCTTTACCCTGCAATAAATATACGACATTAAAACCCCGCCGATTATTGCTCCGTAAATTGCAAGGCCGCCCTTTCGTATGTTTATAATATCAGCAAAATTGCCGCTGTAATCCTTCCAGTTCCAAAATACAAAATAAAGCCTTGCAAAGATAATGGAAACGGGCGTGGATATAAGCGCAATATCGGTTATAGACTCCACCGGCAGTCCCTCACGTTTTGCCAAAGCATTGGCAACTATAACAGCAAGTAAAAGCCCTATGCCGATTATTATGCCATACCAATAAATTTCCCTGATGCCCACCGTGAAAGCAACCCTTTTTATATTTAAATATATCCCCAAACCGGGAAAATTAATTGTATTTATCATATATATTCACTTCCCCTGACCGATACAATACCTGAGTTTATTACAATCAATTTGCCGTCCCTGTTTACCATAAGCTCTCCGTTTTCAGTCAAGTCAACAGCCTCTGCGTCATATTCTCTGGTGCCTTGAATTACCCTTATTTTTTTGCCGAGGGTAATGCAGTGCTGCTTATATTCCTTTAGTATTTCCACTTTATCTGTTTTGCTGTTTAAATTATTTAAAATATTCGTCATAATCTCTTCTACGGAATGGTTTTTTCCCGATTGTAAGTAAAGGGAAGTGGCATAACTAAGGCCGTTGCTTTTAAAATATTCCGGCTCGATATTAACATTTACCCCTATTCCCAATATAATTTTGTCTAAGTAGGACTCCGCCAGTATGCCGCACAGCTTTTTGCCGTCCGTTACAATATCGTTAGGCCACTTGATTTTGCATTCGACATACTGGGATAATACATTCCTTACGGCCACGGCGGCGGTTATCGGAACAAATAATGCCTGATCTACACTGTCAAAGCCGAGAACACAGCTCATATAAAGTCCGCCCGCCGGTGAGGAGAAACTTCGTCCTCCTCTGCCGCGCCCTTTTGTCTGGATTTTTGCAACGGCAACCGAGCCGACAGGGTAATTACCCTTCTTAAGCAAAGAATTTGTTGAGTCTACCTCGTCAAACCGGTGTATCTTATAATCCATCAGTATGCTTTTCCCCAATATACCATCTTTTTGGCCGGTGCTCCGCAGCAAATGCATTTATCCGAAATCTGCTTTTGCTCAAAAGGAATACACCTGGACGAAAGGCCGGCTTCTTCTTTTATTTTTTCTTCACACCTGCCGTCACCGCACCACATGGCTCTGAAAAACCCGGCTTTCTCGGAGGATTGCCTGCAAAGCTCTTCAAAGTCAGCCACATCATAGATGTGAGACAAAAGCATCTCCTTTGCGCGTGATAGCATGTCGCTTTGTATTTTATCAAGAAGCCTTGAAGCCTCTGTTTCAATATTTTCAAGAGAAACGAATATTTTTTCGCGGGTGTCCCTCCGTACCAAAACGGCTTGGTTTTTTTCAATATCCTTAGGCCCTATTTCAATGCGAAGGGGAACCCCCTTCATCTCATGCTCGGAAAATTTCCAGCCCGGGGAATTGTCCGAATCGTCCAGTACTGTGCGCAAACCGTCAAGTCTTGATGCAACTATGCGTGCTTTTTCCAGGACACCTTCCTTATGCATGGCTACGGGAATTACAACAACCTGAACGGGCGCTATAACAGGCGGCAAAACAAGGCCGCTGTCATCACCGTGCACCATGATAATCGCCCCGATAAGCCTGGTGGAAACGCCCCATGAGGTTTGATGAACATATTGAAGGTTATTGTCCTTGTCGGAATATCTGATACCGAATGCCCGGGCAAAGCCGTCCCCGAAATAATGCGTGGTACCCGATTGAAGAGCTTTGCCGTCATGCATAAGGCTTTCTATTGTGTATGTTTCAACCGCTCCGGCAAACTTTTCCTTTTCGGTTTTTTGCCCTTTGATAACGGGAATCGCAAGGGCTTCTTCGCAAAAGTCGGCGTAAACATTAAGCATTTTTATTGTTTCTTCACGGGCGTCCTCCTCGGTTGCGTGTGCCGTATGCCCCTCCTGCCACAAGAACTCCAGCGAGCGTAAAAAAGGACGGGTAGTTTTTTCCCATCTTACAACACTGCACCATTGATTGTATAATTTGGGCAAATCACGATATGAATGAATAATGTTTGCATAATGCTCGCAAAAAAGCGTTTCGGAGGTAGGCCGCACGCAAAGCCTCTCCGCAAGCTTCTGGTCGCCGCCGTGAGTAACCCATGCAACCTCCGGAGCAAAGCCTTCCACATGGTCCTTTTCCTTTTGCAGCAGCCCCTCGGGAATAAACATGGGCATATATACATTTTGATGTCCGGTCGCCTTAAAACGCGCGTCAAGATTTTTTTGAATGTTCTCCCATATAGCATAACCGGCCGGGCGTATTACCATGCAGCCCTTTACACTTGAATATTCGATTAATTCGGCTTTTTTAACTATGTCCGTATACCATTTTGCGAAATCAACGTCTCTTGATGTTATTTCTTCAACAAATTTTTTCTGATCTGCCAAAAATAGTCATCCCCTTAACATAAAAACTATGAATATTTTATTATATTTACCTATTGTTGTCAAGGCAATCCTTCAAATAACGCCCGGTATAAGATGCACTGCATTTTGCCACCTGCTCCGGAGTTCCGGCTGCCACAACATGGCCTCCTCCGTCTCCGCCCTCCGGTCCTAAATCGACAATGTAATCCGCAACCTTTATTACATCAAGGTTATGTTCGATTACCACAACCGTGTTCCCACCATCAACCAGCATTTGAAGGACATCAATCAAACGGTGGACATCTGCGGCATGAAGGCCGGTTGTAGGTTCGTCAAGTATATATACCGTTTTGCCCGTACTTTTCTTTGAAAGCTCGGTTGCAAGTTTTACACGCTGTGCTTCCCCGCCCGACAAGGTTGTGGACGGCTGCCCTATCTTTATATAACCCAGCCCTACTTCATGCAGGGTTTTGAGCTTTCTGTATATTCTCGGCAGGTTTTCAAAAAACTCAAGGCCCTCGTCAACCGTCATGTTAAGAACGTCATCAATATTTTTGCCTTTGTAATGAACTTCAAGTGTTTCCCTGTTATACCTTTTTCCCTTGCACACCTCGCAAGGCACATAAACATCGGGCAGAAAATGCATTTCGATTTTAATTATTCCGTCACCCTCGCATGCCTCGCATCTGCCTCCCTTTACGTTAAAGCTGAACCTGCCGGCCCGGTAGCCTCTCATCTTCGCTTCGTTGGTAGAAGCAAACAAATCCCTGATTTCACCGAAAAGGCCGGTATAGGTTGCCGGGTTTGAACGGGGGGTTCTGCCTATCGGGGACTGGTCAATATTAATAACCTTATCCAGATTGTCAATCCCTATTATATCGTCATGCCGTCCTGTTTTCTTTTTTGCACCGTTAAGCTCGTTTGCAAGGCGCTTGTACAATATTTCGTTTACAAGGGAGGATTTGCCGCTGCCCGATACTCCCGTAACGCAAGCAAACGTTCCGAGAGGCAAAGTAACGTCAATGTTTTTTAAATTATTCTCACGCGCCCTAATTACTTTCAAGCTTTTGCCGTTGCCTTTCCTTCTTTTTTGGGGTATCTCGATTTTCTTTTTCCCGCTCAGATAAAGACCTGTTTCGGAAGTATCGCATTTTTTAATTTCATCAATACTTCCCTGGGCAACAATCTTCCCGCCGTTTACACCGGCGCCAGGACCGATATCTATTATATGGTCTGCCTCATGCATAGTTTCCGCATCATGCTCCACAACAATCAGTGTATTGCCCAAATCTCTCAGCCGCTTCAACGCCGAAATCAGTTTTGAATTATCCCGCTGGTGAAGACCGATACTCGGCTCGTCAAGTATATAAAGCACACCCATCAGCGAAGAGCCTATTTGGGTTGCAAGCCGGATTCTTTGCGCTTCCCCGCCGGAAAGGGTTCCTGCCGGGCGTGAAAGTGTTAAATAATTAAGCCCGACGTTTTCCAAAAAACCTAAACGCTCGTTTATTTCTTTAAGTACCTGGTGTGCTATTGCTTTTTCTTTTTCGGTAAGCGAAAGGTTCCTGAAAAATCCGGCCGCGCTTGAAATACTCATATGCGTAACTTCGTCAATATTCCTTCCACCGACCGTTACCGCCAGAACTTCCTTTTTAAGCCTTGCCCCGTTGCAATCGGGACAGGTATTGCTTGTCATATAACTTTCAATCTCCATTTTCATCCAATCGGAATTGGTTTCCCGATACCGTCGCTCCAGATTATTGATAACACCCTCAAAAGCCGAAAGGTATGAGCCGTTTCCGTATGAACGTTCGAAAAGGAATTTTATCTTTTTTCCTCCCGTACCGAAAAGCAGTGCGTTCAAGGCTTCTTCGGGCAAATCCTTCACTGGCGTATCAAGGCCGAAGCCGTAATGCTCCGATAGCCCTTTAAAATACATTGCGCACATGCTGTCCTTTGCTGCGCTGTTCCAGCCGCTTACGTTAATTGCCCCTTCATTTAAGGATTTGTTTTTGTTCGGAATTACAAGATCCACATCAACCTTCATTTGAAAGCCAAGCCCGGTACATGTGGGGCATGCTCCGAACGGGCTGTTAAAGGAAAACATACGCGGGCTAAGCTCTTCAACACTTATTCCGCATTCATGGCAGGCATATTCCTGGCTGAAAACAAGCTCTTCACCCTTTTCCACAAGTTCCGCTATTACAAGTCCACCAGCTTGCCGCATTGCGGTTTCCAGCGAATCGGTAAGGCGGGCATTTATGCCGTCTTTAACTATAAGCCTGTCAACGATAATTTCTATGTTGTGCTTTTTTGTCTTTTCAAGCTTGATATCCTCCGACACATCGTATATATTCCCGTCAACACGCAGCCGCACAAATCCGCTTTTTTTGGCATCCTCAAAAACCTTTGCATGCTCCCCTTTTTTCCCTCTTACAACAGGGGACAAAATTTGAATTCTTGTACCCTCCTTAAGGCGCATAATACTGTCTGTAATTTGGTCAATGGTTTGCTGTTTTATTTCCCTGCCGCAGTTTGGGCAGTGAGGTATGCCTATGCGGGCGTACAGCAGCCTTAAATAGTCATATATTTCGGTAACGGTACCGACGGTTGAACGCGGGTTTTTGCTTGTTGTCTTTTGGTCAATAGAAATGGCGGGGGACAAGCCTTCGATGTAGTCCACATCCGGCTTGTCCATTCTTCCCAAAAACATACGCGCATAAGAGGAAAGCGATTCGATATAACGTCTTTGCCCCTCCGCATAAATTGTGTCAAAAGCAAGGGACGATTTGCCCGAACCGCTAAGTCCGGTTATTACCACCAGCTTATCCCGGGGTATTACAACATCTATATTTTTTAAATTATGCTCTCTTGCTCCCTTGATTATTATCTTATCCATTGCCGAGCTCCTTTTCAAGTTCTCTTATTCTGTCCCTTAAACGGGCAGCCTGCTCAAATCTTAAATCATACGCGGCAAGCCGCATTTCATCGGTAAGCTTTTCAATTTCTTCAGCAATATTTAAAGCCTTTTCGGCTTTCTTCTTTTCTTCCTTTTCCTGTTTGGTTGCTTCTATAATATCACGCACCGATTTTGTTATGGATTTCGGAGTAATTCCGTGCTTCTCGTTATAACTGATTTGAAGCTGCCTGCGCCTGTTCGTTTCTTCGATTGCACGCTCCATGCTTGGCGTTATAGTATCTGCATACATAACAACCTTGCCCTCTCTGTTGCGAGCCGCTCTTCCGATTGTTTGAATAAGCGAGGTTTCGCTGCGCAAAAACCCTTCCTTGTCGGCATCGAGTATAGCAACAAGCGATACCTCGGGCAAGTCCAAACCTTCTCTTAACAAATTAATACCTATAAGTACGTCAAATACGCCCAGCCTTAAATCCCGTATTATTTCCATGCGTTCTATCGTATCAATATCCGAATGCAAGTATCTGACCTTTACACCCATTTGCTCAAAATAATCGGTTAAATCCTCCGCCATTTTTTTAGTAAGTGTTGTAATCAAAACACGTTCTCCCCGTTCAACGGTGTGCATAATTTCACCGTACAAATCGTCAATCTGCCCTTTAACGGGGCGAACAATCACAGCAGGGTCGACAAGACCGGTAGGCCGTATTACCTGTTCCACAATCTGGGCGGAATTGCTTTTTTCATAATCGGCGGGGGTTGCGCTTACAAATATCACCTGGTTGATTCTTTCCTCAAATTCTTTAAAATTAAGCGG
Source organism: Clostridiales bacterium Firm_18 (assembly GCA_001604215.1). Lineage (GTDB taxonomy): Bacteria > Bacillota > Clostridia > Monoglobales > Firm-18 > Firm-18. The sequence goes on along the minus strand of LVAX01000072.1, from coordinate 76,731 downwards.
ACGGTTATCGTATGCGGAGGGCAAACGAAAGCCATAGCTTACAAGATTGTCTTTTCTTGCCCTGTCACCGTTGTACATGGCACGAACCTGCGGTACCGTTACATGTGATTCGTCTATTACCAGCAAATAATCATCCGGGAAATAATCCATAAGCGTATATGGTGCGCTTCCCGGAGCACGTCCGCTTATTATTCTCGAGTAGTTTTCTATGCCCTGGCAAAAGCCGGTTTCCTCAAGCATCTCAATATCATAGTTGGTGCGTTCCTTTATCCTTTGAGCCTCAATAAGCATTCCCCTGCTGCTAAAATATTTCTCACGCTCCTCAAGCTCCTTTTTTATTTCTTCTATTGCCCTTTTCATCTTGTCCTTGGTTGTTACATAATGGGAACTCGGATATATTGCAACGTGATTTCTTATTCCTATTATTTCTCCCGTTACGGTATCTATCTCCGTTATACGGTCAACCTCGTCCCCGAAAAATTCAACTCTCACAGCCCTTTCCGACTGGTTAGCGGGGAAAATTTCCACAACATCGCCCCTGACACGAAATTTTCCCCTTGTAAAATTAATATCGTTTCTTTCATACTGGATTTCTATAAGCTTTCTCAGCACTTCGTCCCTGTCATACACATTGCCGCTGCGCAGAGAAATAACAAGGTTTTTATAATCGTCCGGATCACCGAGCCCGTAAATACAGCTTACGCTTGCGACTATTATAACGTCTCTTCTTTCAAAAAGAGAAAAAGTAGCGGAATGGCGAAGCTTGTCTATTTCATCGTTAATGGACGAGTCCTTTTCGATATATGTGTCGGAGGAGGGTATATAAGCCTCCGGCTGGTAGTAGTCATAATAGCTGACAAAATACTCAACCGCATTATGCGGAAAAAATTCTTTAAATTCGCTGCAAAGCTGTGCCGCAAGCGTCTTGTTATGTGCCAAAACAAGAGTGGGCTTTTGCACACGCTCTATAACATTTGCAATTGTAAAGGTCTTTCCGCTTCCGGTTACCCCAAGCAGTGTCTGTGCCCTTTTTCCCGCATTCAGTCCGTTTGAAAGCATTTCTATTGCTTTGGGCTGGTCGCCCTTGGGTTTGTACTCGGATACTACCTTAAAGTCCATGCACCATCTTCCGTTCCCGTAAAAATTCACGTTTTTTATTCGACCATTGTTTTATTATACATAATATAATTTTAATTTTCAATATATTTGCATAAAAAATTTGTATTTATATATTGCAATATATAATACCAGTTTCCTTTAAAAGGCATAGAGTGCTTTTAAAAAAAAGACACCCCATATTATTGAGGTGTCCTTAATTTAATCATGGATTGTTGGCAGGGCGGTGTATCCTGCATCTCAGGTACTTAACATTCAGTTAAGTGCGTCGGGAACCATTTCCGAACCTCAACAATCCGCTAATACTATATCCTATTACTATTATATTATACACTCATAGCATATAAATGTCAATACTTTACTTAAACTTTTTTAATCGTTTACCTTTTATTCTGCGCTCTAACTTGCTTTTACTAAGACTGTACATTGAAGCAACATACAAATAATCATTTTTTATATCAAGCTTCACCGCAACTAATATATTTATATCATATGCTTTAACCAATTCCACACTGTTTTTTTCCGAAGGATTTAATCCCACATAATCCGGATTTTCAATAATCTCAGAAATATTTTTTAAATAAGGAATACATTTAAAGTGCTTTCGTTTGCGCATATGTATTTCCAATCCATGTGATTGATATACGTCTGAGCATGGTAAATCAATATTTAATATTTGATTTATTTCAGGTCTATACTTCGCAACAACAAATATATTATCCCCTTTGGACTTGCTCAAACTAAATCACACTCCACCGCAAATTCAACTTCTATATTATATACCACAATATGACAAAATGCAATTATATTTTTAATTTTGCGCAATCTAATATTTTTAATTTTGCGCAATCTAATATGCGTATGCAAAGGATAATTGGGATATAATATCTTTCAGGGTGATAATTTTGATTATAAGGCTCGGATATGTGGCAATGACAAAAAACCTCAAAGACTGCTCCCCATCAAATACCGTCACGGCAAAAACATACAACAGTCTCACCGAGGAAGGCAAAAAAGCACGGCTTTATAAAAAAGCAAAGCAAAACCTAATAAACACCCTGCGGATATTACGCTACAACCAAGCGTACAATATACACGTATATCGTCTTACCTCAAAGCTTATCCCGCTTGCAACATATCCCGGAGCCGATTGGGATTGGGAAGGCGAATTACAGGACGAATTTAGGCAGCTTGGAGCATGCGTTGTTGAAAATAACTTCCGGATAAGCGCCCATCCGGACCATTTTACGGTAATTAACACACCTAACAAAGAAGTTTTTGCAAAATCAATGGATGATTTAATTTATCATTCGAAAATATTCAAAGCCGCAAATCTTGAGTGTAAAAATTACTCCTTGATACTGCATGTCGGAGGACTGTACACCACAAAGGCGTTATCTGTCAAACGGTTTGCGGATAACTTTTCAAAGCTGCCCTGTGATATTCAAAAACACATTGCATTGGAAAATGACGATAAATCATTTTGTGCAAAGGACGTTTTGGCAATATGCTCCGAGCTTAAGATACCCATGGTGCTTGACGTACACCATGAAAGATGCACCGGCGGGCAGACTGACGCAAGGCTTTTGCATGCTGCTTTTGAAACATGGAACGGTGATATACCCAAAATACATTTTTCATCTCCCAAAAGTCAAAAAAATCTTCGCAGTCACGCCGATTATATAGACGAGGGCGACTTCATCTCTTTTTTAAAAATAGCAAAAGAGGTAGATTTGGATTTTGATATAATGCTCGAAGCCAAAGAAAAGGACAATGCACTTTTTGATTTGACAGATAAACTTAAAAAAAGCAACTTTGAAATAATAGATTCATCAACCATAAAATTATGACAAATACTATCTACCCTATTGACAACCGGGTTTAAAATATAATACAATAATATCTGGGAGGAATTACATATGAGATTTGATTTAATGCACCCCGCCGATCAGCTTGTCACCGTAATGGAAAGGATTTACGGCTACAAAATGACTACGACGTCGGGAGGAAACCTTTCGGTACTTGATGATAACGGCGATATCTGGATTACTCCGGCCGGTGTTGATAAGGGCTCGCTGACCCGTGAGGATATTGTCAGGGTATCACAAAGCGGAGAAATCACAGGCCAGCACAGGCCGTCAAGCGAATGGCCCTTTCACAGTATCCTTTACAAAAGAAGGCCGGATATAAAAGCTGTTTTGCATGCACATCCGCCTGCCTTGCTTAGTTTCAGCATAGTGAGAAAAATTCCTGATACAATGCTGATCCCCAATGCGGATATCATTTGCGGCGAGGTAAAAATGGCGGATTATGATGTTCCCGGCAGCGCCGAACTTGGCTTAGCAATAGCAAAGGTGTTTGATACGGGTGTCAGAACCGTTATGCTTGAAAACCACGGAGTAGTTGTCGGGCACACCGACATATTCAGCGCATTTATGGCATTCGAAACACTTGATTTTTGCGCAAGGCTTGAAATAAACGCCCGGATGCTCGATAAGCCAAAGCCGCTGAATGAAGAGAAAATTGAAATTTCACGCAAAAAAAACAATGCCTGCCTTGAAGAGTTTACCGCCGATAAATACTCCAGCGAAGAAAGGGGCGCACGCTCGCAAATGAGCGCGCTTATTTCCCGTTCTTACCATCAGGAGCTTTTTACAAGCACCCAAGGAACTTTTTCAATGCGACTCAGTGACGGTGCGTTTATAATAACTCCGTACGGTGTTGACAGGAAGTATATGCGTCCTGAGGATATAGTAAGGATAGAAAACGAAAAAAAAGAACAGGGCAAAAACCCGAGCCGCTCCGTTCTTTTGCATAAATACATATACGAGAAAAACCCGGATATTAATTCCGTTATTATCGCCCATCCGCCGAATATTATGGCTTTTTCCGTATGTGACGCAAAATTTGATTCAAGGATAATTCCCGAAAGCTATATAATGCTTCGTGATGTAAAAAAACTGCCGTTCGGCTCAAGCTTTATGCAACCGAAAATGACGGCAGACGAAATCAGCCTTTCTTCCCCCGTTGTATTGGTTGAAAACGACTGTGTTATTGTTGCGGGCACTTCCTTAATAAACGCGTTTGACCGTTTAGAGGTTGCCGAATACAGCGCAAAGGCCATAATTGCGGCAAAACAATTGGGGAATATTGTTAAAATAAGCGATGACGAAATTGAAAAAATCAATAAAGTATTTAATTTGAAATAGTTTGGTATTCGTTTAAAAGCCGCTGTTTCATATCCCAAAGCGGCTTTGATAAATCCACATAATACTCATGCGGATTTTCAAAACGCTTAACCTCATCCCAAAGGCTGTCGATTTTGTTTTGGCAGCCTTTTTGTATTTCATACAAAGGCGGGGAATCATAGATACATTTTCCCTTATCAAAAACTTTTTTCAAAAGCGGCACGGCGGTAAAGCTTTTCAAAACACGTTTTTTCCATGTGTGTTCAGGATGAAATATTGTATACGGTGACAAGCTGTCTATTATTTCATCGTGTAAGGTAATAACGTCGGCTATTGCGCGGTTGTCCTCCCCGAAAAGGCGAAACAAATTTTTAAAGCCGGGGGTTGTAATTTTAGATACATTTTCGGACAGCTTTATTTTGGGGATGATTTCGTTTCCCTTTTCTATTGCGGCAAGTTTATAGACCCCGCCGAAAACAGGCTCCGAACGTGAAGTTATAAGACGCTCGCCTACCCCGAAAACGTCAACGCATGCCCCTTGGATAAGCATTTCCCTTATAATATATTCATCCAGCGAATTTGTGGCAATAATATTGCAATCGCTCATTCCCGCATCGTCGAGCATTTTTCGCGCTTTTTTTGACAAATATGTTATATCGCCGCTGTCAATCCTTATCCCTTTAAGGCGTTTTCCGAGGGGTTTTAATATATCGTTATGAACCTTTATCGCGTTCGGAATTCCCGATTTTAAAACATTATAGGTATCAACCAAAAGTACGCAATCATCGGGAAACACACGGGCATAAGCGCAAAACGCGGAATATTCGTCGGGGAATAGCTGAACCCAGCTATGTGCCATTGTTCCTGCCGCGGGTATGCCGAATTGTTTATCGGCTATTGTACACGCCGTTCCATTGCAGCCGCCTATATATGCGGCGCGGGCGCCGTAAACGGCACCGTCGCTGCCATGTGCCCGGCGCGAACCAAACTCCAGCACCGCTTTCCCTTGGGCGGCACGTACAATCCTGTTTGCCTTTGTTGCGATAAGGGATTGGTGGTTTATTGTCAGCAAAAGCATCGTTTCTATAAGCTGGGCCTGGATAACCGGGCCGCGAACAATCACAAGGGGCTCGTTCGGAAAAACAGGAGTGCCCTCCTCCGCCGCCCATACGTCACATTCAAATTTAAAGTTCTTCAGATATTGTAAAAAACCTTCCCCAAAGCATTTTTTCGACCGCAGGAATTCAATATCCGAGTCTGTGAACTTAAGGTTGTTAAGATAATCTATCACTTGATCAAGCCCGGCAAAAACGGCAAAACCGCCGCCATCGGGTATTTTTCTGAAGTACATGTCAAAGTAAGCTATTTCTTCGCCTATTCCCTGCTCAAAATACCCGTTTGCCATCGTGAATTCATAAAAATCCGCAAGAAGTGTAAGGTTTTTAAACAATTATTTCTCCGCCTTTCCGTTTTGCTCGCTTGTCAGCACGTTATAAATTATTTCCGCCGCCGTTGCCCTCGTTACATATCTTTTCGGCAAAAATGCATTGCCTTTTACTATCCCCAGGCCTTGGGCAATTGCCGCATAACCAACCAAACCGGGCGTTATCATGCCTTCGTCAATAAATCCGGTTTTATATGTATCGCTAAGCTCAGCCACATCGGTATAACCAAGCAGGCGAATAATGAATTTAACAGCATCTTCAAACACAATGCTTCCATTATCGGACCGCTCGCCTTCATTTAAAACATTCAGATAATACATGGTGCCATACAGTGTCTCGGTATCCGGCGAATATTTTCTTACCGCACGGTATATCCATTTTAAATAATCGGCCTGCGTTATATTGTCATCGGGGCGGAAAAACTCCGACTGCTCAAAAATTTTGGCACCAAGCAATATTTTTATGAATTTTTCCGAAGGGTGCCCTTTTATATCCTCATATGCCCCGCCGATACTGTCGCTGTAAGGCGTTGAATCGGAGTAACACAGCCCGCCTGTTGACGCATTTACATAAAGGGGCTTCCCTTGTCTGAAGCTGTAAACAAGCCTGACTTCAGCATCTCTTGCGGATGCCGGTATTTTAAGCTTTGAACGGCTGACAGGCACATACATAAGCTCAAATCCCGCCTTGTCAAACAGTTCGTCATAAGCGCTTCCCGCAGATATAACATTGGCTTCGGAGGGAAAATCCCTTTCTTCCCAATTGCACGAATACATTAATACTTCACCGGTTGCGGCGCATACGTCTATCAAAATACCGTTGTCTTTGTATTGCAAACCCTTGACATTTCTCCAGAACACAAAACGATAATTATAACCGCCAAACTGCGACCGGACTTTTCTTCTTTCAGCTTCAAAGCATGAATTAAACTTATCTAAGGCCGCTCTTTTTGCAAACTGGGCGGCAATATCACAAGCTTTATCTTCGCTTATAATTCCAAGCTCGCTGTATTCTTCATCTTTATAGTATCCTGTTATTTCGGCTGTTTTCGCGTTTATTTCAATATTTGATTTAACACCTTTATTTAAAAGCCCGATATTATAATAATAGTTGCCCTCTGTGTCCGCCGTCCGGCTGATACTGCTTAAAGGCAGCTCGCCTTCCGCTTGCAAAAATCGCCTGACCGCATCCGCCGCCTGCGCCGGGGGCATTAAGCCGTCCGGCATTGCTGCCGCTTCAAACCTTTGGGCATGGCTGATACTTTTTTCGTATTCGGAGTAAACAGCCGCAAACCTGCCTGCAATAATATTGGTATCGGTAACATCGCCCGTAAAAGCGTTTATATATTCCCTCCCAGCTTCGCGGACACCGTATAACAATGATACCGAATTTTGATTATTATTGTAATATGCAATCCTTATTCCGATTTTTTCTTTAAAACGCTCTTTCGCTTTGGAAACGGGCAAAACCCCGACAGGCCGAGGGAATTTATCTATGTCATCCCATTCCACCATCAGCTCCGAGGTCTTTTCATTATGCGCATTAATTGCAACAATAGCATAATTGTTATAAAACGGAACGTCATTTTCATATCTAACAAAACGAACCATGTAATTGTTGTAGTTTCTTTCTATGTAATTTTCGACATGCAGCGGCTTTAAACTTAAGGCAAATTCGGGACAAACTTTTACTAAAAATTTTTCCGCTATTTTAACCGCTGCGTTATAATCTATGCCGGACAGCTTATAGTCGCCCTCATAATTTCCGTATTCATAATGGTTATAATATATAATCCTTCCCAATTCGTCAACTATTGCCTCAATGCGGCCTCCTCTTTCGTTTCCGGCGGTATCTCCGCTCCAGGACAGACGAATCAGCCTGCCTTTTTCATTTTGCTCCAATTCGCTGTGAAAATCGGTGTAGTTGGAGGGTATATCAAGCTTCTTTTTGACGGACAAAGCAACAGAGGCGATATCATCGGTTTTCGCATGCGCAAAAACCGTTAAAAAGAAAATGGCAGCAAGCACCAAAGATATAACTTTGCTTTTCATGCGCAACACATCTTTCCCGTGTTATATTCTATAATATTATTTTAACACCAAGACAGGCTATTATCAATAATTGTTACACAAAAGTAGTATTTTTTTAATATAGTAAAATTAAAGTAAAAGCTCAAAACATTTTGCCATTTCCTCATAAGTCTGTGCCTTTGCCATGAGATTTCTTACTCGCGCGCTTCCCGGTATTCCTTTTATATACCACATGGCATGCTTGCGAGCCTCACGTATACCGATATATTCACCCTTATACTTTACAAGCAATCCGATATGCCACAGTGCAACCTCTATTTTTTCATGCAGCCCGGGAGGCGGCCCAGGCTCCTTTCCTTCAAGCACAAAAAGCGTATCCCTTATAAGCCAGGGATTGCCAAGCACACCCCTACCCAGCATTACAGCCGCACAACCCGTTTCTTTTAGCATTGCTTTGGAATGGTGGGGCTTGAAAATATCCCCGTTACCGACAACGGGGATATTAACGCTTGAAACAACTTTTTTTATAATGCTCCAATCGGCCTTGCCGCTGTAACCGGCAGCCGCGGTACGGCCGTGAACCGTTATCATTGAAGCACCGCATCTTTCCGCGATTTTTGCAATTTCAACCGCGTTTATGTTATCATCGCTCCAGCCTTTTCTTATTTTCACCGATACCGGAAGCTTTGTTGACGAAGCTGCAGCACTAACTACTTCGGCAAACAAAGACGGATTTTTCATAAGCGCCGCCCCGTCGTTGTTTTTTGTCACTTTAGGTGTCGGACAGCCGCTGTTAATATCCAGCAAAGTTGCACCGCATTCCTCGGCACACCGCGCGGCAATTGATATAATTTGCGCTTCGTGGCCGAAAATTTGTGCCCCGATACGTCCCTTTTCATCTTTTATATCAAGCAATGACTTTGTTTTTTTGTCATTATAGTAAATTCCCTTTGCGCTTACCATTTCGGTAAAAGTAAGCCCTACTCCGAATTTAACAGCAACCTCACGAAACGCTTTGTCCGTAACACCTGCCATCGGCGCAAGTATAACCTTATTGTCAAAAAGCTTCATGGATTAATCGAATAGTTCGGGGCTTCCTTCGTAATGTAAATGTCGTGAGGATGGCTTTCTTTAAGCCCCGCTCCCGTTATTCTGATAAACCTGCCCGACTCCTTGAGCTCTTTAATACAGGTCGTACCACAATACCCCATACCGGAGCGCAAGCCGCCCAAAAGCTGGTATATTGTATCTGAAACAGCTCCTTTATATGGTACGCGTCCCTCGACTCCTTCCGGTACAAGCTTTCTGCTTCCCGACTGGAAATACCTGTCCCGGCTGCCCTCTGACATCGCAGCGAGGGATCCCATCCCTCTATACACTTTAAACTGCCTGCCCTGGTATATTTCGGTATCCCCGGGGGACTCCTCGCAGCCGGCAAACAAGCTACCTATCATAACAACATCCGCCCCGGCCGCTATTGCCTTTGTTATGTCGCCCGAATACTTTATGCCGCCGTCCGCAATTACGGGAACTTCAAATTCGGCCGCGACCTGAGCAACATCAAATATCGCCGTAATCTGAGGAACCCCGATTCCCGCTACAACACGTGTTGTGCATATGGAACCGGGGCCCATGCCCACTTTTACGCAATCGGCTCCGGCATTTATTAATTCTCTTGCCCCCTGCGCCGTAGCAATATTTCCTGCAATAACGGGTACTTCAGGGAATTTTTCTTTAAGGACGGAAACCGCATTTATTATATTAAAAGAATGCCCGTGTGCCGAATCTATGGACAAAACGTCAACTTTGGCGTCTATCAATGCCTTGGCTCTTTTTAACATATCATCCGTAACGCCGATAGCAGCACCGACAAGCAGGCGCCCGCCGCCGTCACGGGCGGAGTTGGGATACCTTACCGATTTTTCGATATCCTTTATCGTTATAAGACCTTTCAGCATGCCGTTTTCGTCGACAATCGGAAGCTTTTCCACCTTATGCTTCTGCAGTATCTCCTCCGCCTGGGCAAGAGTTGTTCCCTCCGGTGCGGTAACCAAGCCTTCGCTTGTCATAACCTCGGAAATCTTTCGGGAAAAATCTTTTTCAAAGCGAAGGTCACGATTGGTAAGAATACCGACCAGCTTTCCTTTTTGGGTAATCGGTACGCCGCTTATTTTATATTTTGACATTAATTCGTCGGCATCGGACAGCTTATGGTCCGGCGACAGTGAAAACGGATCCACAATAACCCCGTGCTCACTTCTTTTAACTTTATCAACCTCTGTGGCTTGCCTGTCTATCGGCATGTTTTTGTGAATAAAACCAATGCCCCCTTCCCTGGCAATGGCAATGGCAAGACGCGACTCGGTAACAGTATCCATCGACGCACTCGCCAAAGGAATATTCAGCCTGATGGTTTTGGTCAAAACCGTTGATAGATTGATTTGGTCAGGCAGTATATTTGATTTTTGAGGTATTAACAGAACATCGTCAAACGTTAAGCCTTCTTTGACAAACTTTTCCTCAAACCGCATATAAATAATCCCTCCAATTCTTATTCTTGGTATTATATCAAAAATGACACAAAAATGCAATGAATTTTAAGCAATAAATATCAATACATTTTTTAACATTTCTATGCAATAAACATTTTAAGTAATAAAGCTTGCCAATAAATAATAAAAATAGTATAATTAAATACAATTGCATAATCATTTTGGGAGGAATACTCTTGGATAGCCTTTATCGTCTTGGAATAGATGTAGGTTCGACAACCGTAAAGATTGTTATAACTGATGATGAGCATAATATTATATACAGCAATTACACCCGCCATTTTTCGGATATAAAAATGACAGTGAACAACCTCCTGCGCTCGGCGGCCGAAAAGTACCCGGATATTAATGTAACTCCTTCCATAACAGGCTCGGGCGGCCTCCTTTTGGCCGGAGCTCTCGGTATCCCTTTTGTACAGGAAGTTATCGCCACCAAAGCAGCGGTTAAGGTATTTGTACCCGACGCGGATGTTGTAATAGAACTTGGCGGAGAGGATGCAAAAATACTTTATTTTTCTACCGGCATTGAACAAAGAATGAACGGCACATGTGCGGGCGGAACGGGCGCTTTTATCGACCAGATGGCTTCCCTCCTTAAAACGGACGCAATTGGACTTAACGAGCTTGCAGCGCGCCATACCACATTATATCCTATTGCCGCCCGATGCGGCGTTTTCGCAAAATCCGACGTCCAGCCCCTGCTTAACGAAGGGGTTCCTAAAGAAGACATTGCCGCATCGATATTCCAATCCGTTGTTACGCAAACCATAAGCGGCTTGGCGCAAGGGCGCAAAATCAAAGGAAAGATAGTTTTTTTAGGCGGACCTTTGCATTTTTTGCCCCAGCTGCGCAAGCAATTTGAAGAAACGCTTTGCGAAAGTGAAAACAGTTTCATTCACCCGGACAATTCCCAGCTTTTCGTTGCAATCGGAGCGGCGGAAATGTCGGGCGGAAATCCGCTGTCTCTTTCAGGCCTTGCGGACAAAATAAAAAACGCGGGTGCCGTTCAGACGGAAATACCGCGTATCAGGCCTTTGTTTAAAAACGAGGACGAATATAAAGAATTTAAACAGCGCCATAATAAAAACGCCGTTGAAAAAGGCGAGCTGTCATCGGCACAGGGAGAGCTTTTCTTTGGCATTGACGTTGGCTCCACCACAATAAAAGCCGCGCTCATCGACAAGGAAGGCAAGCTTTTATTTTCCCGATATTTATTCAACGAAGGAAATCCCCTGGGGTGCGGCATAAAAATCTTAAAAGAGTTATATTCACAGCTGCCGGAAAACGCATATATTGCTAACGCCTGCGCCACCGGCTATGGCGAAGAGCTTATAAAAGCCGCCTTTAACATACCCGAAGGCGAAATAGAAACAATCGCGCATTACAAGGCTGCGGAATTTTTCTGTCCCGGGGTGGATTTTATTATTGATATCGGCGGCCAGGACATGAAATGCATGAAAATAAAAAACGGTTTTATACAGGATATAATGCTTAACGAGGCTTGCTCATCCGGCTGCGGGTCGTTTATACAAACTTTCGCCCAGTCGCTTGGGATGAAATCTTCACGTTTTGCCGACGAAGCGTTGTTTGCCTCCGAGCCGGTGGATTTGGGGACACGCTGTACGGTATTTATGAATTCACGCGTCAAACAGGCGCAAAAAGAAGGCGCAACCATAGGGGATATAAGCGCCGGGCTTTCTTATTCCGTAATAAGGAATGCTCTCTACAAGGTCATAAAGCTAAGGGATGTTTCTTATATCGGCGACAGGGTAGTTGTGCAGGGAGGGACCTTCAACAACGATTCGGTGCTTCGCTGCTTTGAGCTGCTGACAGGGAAAAATGCAATACGCCCCGATATTGCGGGCATTATGGGCGCTTTCGGTGCGGCTTTGATTGCAAAGGAACGCCATATAAATAAAAAAGATGCATGTGAAATGATACATTCAAGCGAACTTGACTCCTTCAACACCACTACCAGGCATACCCACTGCAAGCAATGCTTCAACAACTGCCGGCTGACGGTTTCCGTTTTTGCCAACGGAAAAAGCTTTATTTCCGGCAACCGCTGCGATAAAGGAAGCGGCGCATTAAAAGCAAATACATCGCCGCTGCCGAATTTATATGATTATAAATACAGGAGGCTGTTTGACTACAAGCCTCTTCATCCCGACATAGCAAAGCGCGGCATAATAGGCATTCCGCGGGTACTTAACATGTATGAAAACTACCCGCTTTGGTTTACCTTTTTTACCGAGCTCGGATTTTCTGTACATATATCCGTAAGAAGCAACAGCAAGCTATACAAAAAAGGAATGGATACAATACCGAGTGAAAGCGTATGTTATCCTGCGAAGTTGGCTCACGGGCATATTGTCGACCTTATCGACAAGGGTATTAAAGTAATTTTTTATCCTTGCGTCCCGTATGAACAAAAGGAATACCACGAAGCACAAAACCATTATAACTGTCCTATAGTAACCTCTTACCCGGATGTTATATTCAACAACATAGACCAATTAAGGGAAAACGGAGTAACACTGCTCCGGCCTTTCCTGACGCTTGAAGATAAAAAAGCCTTTGACCGCCAAATGTACATAACCCTAAAGCGATTCGGCATAACCCGAAACGAAATTAAAAGAGCTTCAAGGGCGGCATTTGCGGAATTTGAGCGGTACAAAAACGATATACGCAGGAAAGGTGAGGAAACCCTCTCATGGCTTAAAGCAAACAATAAAAAAGCAATTGTTCTGGCAGGAAGGCCTTACCATGTGGATCCGGAAATAAACCACGGGCTGGCGCACATGATAAATTCACTCGGATTCGCAGTCATGACGGAGGACAGCATTTCGCATCTCGGAAGGCTTAATCGGCCAATCAGGGTGGTTGACCAATGGACCTATCATACAAGGCTTTATCAGGCTGCGGAATATGTAACACACAGCCCGGATTTGGAGCTTGTCCAGCTCAATTCCTTCGGCTGCGGTCTTGATGCGGTTACAACGGACCAGGTTCATGAAATACTATCGTCATGCGGGAAGCTTTATACCGTGCTTAAAATTGACGAAATATCAAGCCTTGGAACCGCAAGGGTCAGGATTCGCTCGCTTATCGCGGCTATTAATACGCGCGCCGAGTACGGCTTTGCCTCAAAGCAAACAAAAAGCTACCGGCTTGTGCGAAAAGTATTTACAAAGGATATGAAAAACACCCATACGATAATTTTCCCACAAATGAGCCCTCTGCATTTCACGCTGCTTGAAAGTGCTTTCCATGCCAACGGATACAACACGGTGCTTCTCGATAAGGTAACGCCCGAAGATGTTGAGACGGGCTTAAAATATGTTAACAACGATGCCTGTTACCCTTCCATAATTGTAACGGGGCAGCTGATAAATGCCCTGCTGTCGGGCAAATATCCCCCTGACAGCACCTCTATAATTATTTCGCAAACAGGAGGCGGCTGCCGCGCAACAAATTACATAGCTTTCATAAGAAAAGCGCTGCAGGATGCGGGCTTTGAAAAAATCCCGGTAATATCCCTCAATGTCTCCGGACTTGAAGGGAATCCCGGCTTTAAATTAACCATTCCTCTGCTTGACCTGTCGTTAAAAGCGCTTGTTTTGGGCGATTTGCTGCTTACACTTTCCCTTAGAATCCGCCCGTATGAAAGGGTTGCCGGCACCACAAACGAAATGCTGCATAAATGGGTAGAGCGGTTAAAAGAAATGCTGCTGCGCCGAAAGCTGAATATAAGGGACACAATAGACGAAATTATAAAGGATTTTGAATTGATTGATTCCGACCTTTGGGACATAAAGCCAAAAGTCGGCGTTGTGGGAGAAATACTTGTAAAATTCCATCCCGACGCAAATAACGACGTTATCGGTGTTATAGAGCGGGAAGGCGGGGAGGCTGTTATGCCCGGCCTTATCGACTTTTTGCTTTATTGCTTTTACAATTCCAACTTTAAAAGCAGTGTGCTCGGGAAAAGCCCGATAAACGCCTTTTTTTCGAACATAGCAATACATATCATTGAAAAATACAGGCGCTGCATGAAAGAGTCACTGAAAAAAAGGCCTCAATTCGCGCCGTACGCTCCTTCGCACATATCCGAGCTTGCCGATTCCGCAAAAAAAATAATACAGCTTGGGAATACAACAGGGGAAGGCTGGTTTTTAACTGCCGAAATGCTGGAGCTGCTGCACGCAAACGTACCGAACATCGTATGTGTGCAGCCCTTTGCATGCCTGCCAAACCATGTAACCGGCAAAGGCATGATTAAAGAGCTAAGGCGTCTTTACCCTCAAGCCAATATCGTTCCGGTAGATTACGACCCCGGAGCAAGCGAGGTAAACCAAATCAACAGGATTAAGCTTATGATAAGCGTGGCTTTTGAAAATGCCGAAAAAGAGCTTGAGGACATAAAGAAAAAAGCTCGAACCGAGCTTTTTAGATAATGGATATTTTTTAATTTGGCGACTGCGCTTTGAAAAGCGCTACTCGCACGAACGCTTTATTTTTGCTATTTAATAACCCTAACCTTTAAAACGCCGTCAAGCTTTTCTAATGTTTCAATTGTACCATTGTCGGGAATTTTTTCAACCTCCAAAATGGTGTAGGCATAATTCCCTTTGCTTTTGTTCAGCATGTTTTCAATATTTATGTTGTTTTCCCCGAACATAGCACTGAACTGCTTTAACATGCTGGGTACATTACGATGAGTTATACAAAAACGAATGGGCGCCTCACGCTCCAAAGTACAGCTTGGAAAATTAACCGAGTTGATAATGTTTCCGTTTTCCAAATACTCGCGCAGTTCCTGAACCGCCATTGCGGCACAGTTTTCTTCGCTTTCTTCTGTGGAAGCGCCTAAATGGGGAATGGGAATGATGGATTTTTTGCCAATCATCTTTTCGTTCGGGAAATCTGTCACATAACAGGCGATTTTACCGTTTTCGCATGCGGAAATAACGGCATCGTCGTCAACAAGCTCTCCCCTTGAAAAGTTTAATATCCTTACCCCGTCTTTCATTATTGAAATTACGTCCTGATTTATGCTTTTCCTTGTTTCGTCGTTAAGAGGCACATGAAGTGTTATATAATCGCTTGCCTCATATATTTCTTTTACCGTATCGGCTTTTTTTACCGCTCTTGAAAGCCCCCAGGCTGCATCTATCGAAATATAAGGGTCATAACCAATTACATCCATACCAAGCGCAACGGCCGCATTCGCAACCATTACTCCTATTGCGCCCAGACCGATAACGCCAAGTGTCTTTCCCAGCACCTCTTGTCCCGCAAAGGCGGATTTGCCCTTTTCCACCGCTTTCGGCACATTTTCCGTACCCTCCAATGTCTGCACCCATGATATTCCGTCCGTAATTTTTCTTGACGAAAGCAAAAGTGCGGCAATAACAAGTTCCTTTACCGCGTTTGCATTTGCCCCCGGCGTGTTAAAGACTACAATCCCCTGCTCGCTGCACCTTTCGATTGGAATATTGTTAACACCGGCGCCTGCGCGGGCAACGGCTTTAAGGCTTGAGGGGAGCTCCATGTCATGCATTGAAAAGCTTCGCAGTATTATCGCATCTGGATTTTGTATATCGTCACCGTATTTATATTTATCTTCTGACAGCTGGTTCAGTCCTTTTTGCGATATTTTATTAAGGGTTAAAATGCTGTACAATTTATATCATTCCTTTCCGTTAAGGCAACAATCTTAGTTATTCTTTTCAAATTCCTTCATAAACTCAACCAAAGCCGAAACTCCTTCAACCGGCATGGCGTTGTATATGCTTGCGCGCATACCGCCTACGGTTCTGTGCCCTTTTAAGTTCTCAAATCCCGCTTCGGACGCCTGCTTGACGAACTTGCTGTCCAGCTCGTCATTTCCCGTTACAAACGGAATATTCATAAGCGAGCGGTCTTTTTTAACAACCGTTCCTTTGAACATACTGCCGGAATCTAAGTAATCGTATAGTATGTTTGCCTTTTTTTCGTTTATTTTTTGCATGGCTTCAATGCCGCCCAAACATTTAAGCCATTCCAGTACAAGCTTTAAAACATATACCGAATATGTCGGCGGGGTGTTATAAAGCGACCCGTTTTTTGCATGTATATCGTAGTTAAACATTGTAGGCGTTATATCCATTGCATTGCCTATTAAATCATCGCGGATTATAACCACCGTAACACCAGCAGGTCCCATATTCTTTTGTGCGCCCGCGTAAATGACACCGTATTTTGTGACATCAACCGTCTCGGATAAAATAAATGACGACATGTCCGAAACAATCGGGACGTCTCCGGTATCGGGGAGCCTGGTATATCTTGTTCCGTAAATGGTGTTGTTGGAGGTAATATGGACATACGAAGCGTCCGGATCAAATTTTATGCCGTCTAAATCGGGAATATAACTGAAAACCTTATCTTCGCTTGAAGCGACAATATTCACTTTGCCGTACCTTGAAGCCTCCTGTGCGGCTTTTTTTGACCATTGGCCCGTAATTATATAGTCCGCCTTGCCTGTTTTCCCCATAAGATTAAGAGGTATCATGGCAAACTGGCTTGAGGCTCCTCCCTGAAGAAACAGTACCTTGTAATTTTCCGGAATGTTGATAAGCTCCCGCAAAAGTGCCTTGGCACCCTGTATTATGGATTCATATACCTTTGAGCGGTGGCTCATTTCCATAACGCTCATTCCGCTGTTGCCGTAACAAAGCATTTCGTCGGCTGCCTTTTGCAAAACGGGTTCGGGAAGCACCGACGGCCCTGCCGAAAAATTGTACACTCTTTTCATAATCTTCAGCCTTTCCGACTCATAAATTTGTTTTATATACGCATTAATGTGAGTCTTATAATGCGCACAATACAAAAAATATTACTGACTTTGTTAAATATTATACAATTTATTTTACAAAAAGTCAATTTAAAATTTTAATAATTATATCCTGCTTCAAATGCCCTGATATTTGATTCAATCAAATCTTTTTTTGAAGGGGGCACACTTTTTTCAATGCCTTTTTTCACTTGCTCAAAAGAAATAATTTTTGTTACCGAAATCATCTTGCCGAGCATTATCATATTGGCAAGTTTGCCAAGCCCCATATCATTTGCCATTTGTGTGGCCGGAATGTAATGAACATTTATATCTTCCCTTTCGGATTTTTTGCCGATAAGGGAGCTGTCAATGATTATATTACCGCCTTTTGCAACGGTTTTCTCAAATTTATCAAAGGAAGGAAGGTTCATAACAACAAGGTCTGTCGGATTATTAACTATGGGCGAACCCACCGGCTTATCCGACAAAATAACATGGCAGTTTGCCGTTCCTCCCCTCATTTCGGGACCGTAGGACGGAAGCCAAGACACCTCCAGGCCGCTTACCAATCCCGCGTACGCCGCAACCTTGCCGCAAAAAAGTATTCCCTGTCCTCCAAAGCCTGCAAATAAAATTTCACGCGTCACTTTTTGTCACCCCCGGTTATGTCTTTATATGTTCCCAAAGGATAATGGGGCATCATGTTGCCTCGAAGCCATTCCAACGCCTCTACCGGCGACAGGCCCCAGTTTGTGGGGCAGGTGGAAAGCACCTCGATAAGGGAAAAGCCTTTTTTGTCAATCTGACACTGAAATGCTTTTTTTATCGAAGCCCTGGTATCGTTTATGTTTTTTATGCTGTCAACACTGCAGCGCTTGATAAATGCGGAGCCTTCGAGTGTTGATAGCATTTCCGCAACTTTTACGGGATACCCCTGCATCTCAACCTTTCTTCCGTACGGGGAGGTTTGTGTTACCTGTCCTACAAGGGATGTGGGTGCCATTTGTCCTCCCGTCATACCGTATATTGCATTGTTTACGAATATTACCGTTATGTTCTCGCTCCTTGCGGCCGCATGAACCGTTTCCGCCGTACCGATTGCGGCAAGGTCCCCGTCACCCTGGTATGTGAAAACAATATTTTCGGGGTGGGCTCGCTTAATCCCGGTGGCAACGGCGGGAGCCCTGCCATGTGCCGCTTCCTGCATATCGCAGTTAAAATAATTGTATGCAAAAACCGCACAGCCTACGGGTGCAACCCCGATGGTATCTCCCTGCACGCCAAGCTCATCGATTACCTCTGCAATAAGGCGATGTATTATACCGTGGGTACAGCCGGGGCAATAATGAAAAGGAGCGTCCGTCAGCGCTTTTGGTCGTTGAAATAATACCTGCATTTATGCATACCTCCTTATTTCTTCAAAAATTGCCTTCGGCTGCGGGACAGCACCGCCCGTTCTGCCGTAAAAATATACGGGACACGCGCCGTTTGCCGCAAGTCGTACATCCTCCACCATCTGACCAGTACTCATTTCAACGGAGATTATAGCCTTTGCTTTTTTCGCCGTTTTATAAATAATATCCTTCGGGAAGGGCCATAGGGTTATGGGACGAATCAGGCCAGTTTTTATTCCGCTCTTTTGTGCAAGTGCCATTGCCGCCTTTACAATTCTTGCGGTAGTTCCGTATGCTACAATTACTATTTCAGCATCATCCAAACCTTCGGCCTCGTATTTAACCTCGCTTTTTTCTATATCTTCATATTTTTTCTGCCTTGCCATGATAATTTTTTCAAGTTCTTCGGGCTGTATATACAGCGAATTAATGATATTGGGCTTGCGCGTCATTTTTGTACCCGTTGTCGCCCATTCCTTTTCAGCAAGGGCTTTTCCTGCGGTTTCCGGGAAGGTTATCGGCTCCATCATCTGTCCGAGCATGCCGTCGCCGATAATCATAACCGGCATGCGGTATTTATCCGCAAGGTCAAAGGCGTTTATTGTGCTGTCAACCGCTTCCTGTATCGATGCGGGGGCAACCACAATCACACGGTAATCACCGTGCCCTCCCCCTTTAACTGCCTGAAAATAATCGGATTGCGCCGGTTGAATACCGCCCAGTCCGGGGCCGGCCCTCACTATATTTACAACAACACACGGCAGGTCCGCTCCTGCAATATAAGACAAGCCCTCCATTTTAAGTGAAATACCCGGGCTTGACGAGGATGTCATTGCACGGACACCGGCGCCCGCCGCGCCATAAACCATATTAATTGCGGCTATCTCACTTTCGGCCTGCAAAAATGTTCCTCCGATTTTAGGCATTCTTTTTGCCATATATGCCGAAATCTCGGTTTGCGGTGTTATGGGATAACCGAAAAAATGCCTGCAATTCGCACGAATTGCGGCTTCAGCAATAGCTTCGTTTCCTTTCATTAAAACCTTATCCAACTTCAATTCTCCTTCTTTATCGTTATTACCACATCAGGGCATATAGTTGCGCAAAATTTGCATCCGATGCACTTATCCTGCTCTATAACCTGTGCGGGATGAAAACCGCGCGAATTTAACCTGTCCTTTGCCATTACCACAATTTTTTTAGGGCAAACAGTGGTGCAAAGCTCACAGCCTTTACACGCATTTTCATCAAACGTAACTTTATTCACTGTAAAACACCTTCTTCCCATGGAAAATTCAAATGCAGTATAAGCGACAGCTTGGCAAGGTGTGTTTGAATATCACTTAGCAAATCTTTTTTGCCTGCTACCGCAACAGCGGGAATCCCCGTTATTTCAGAAACCTCGTCAACAAGCTTTTGCCCGGATGTAATAACCTGCGTTGTCGTTTCGTTTTTTATATTGGTGTTATTTATAAGCCCTGTTACCTTAAGACGTGAGGCATTTTCTATATCCCTTAAATTACGCACCGTATCCTCCGCGCTTTCGGTCATAGGGCGGCGGGCATTTATAACATAATACATTGTATAGTCATGCCCGGTAAAATATCTGTTAAACTGCCCCAGTGCAACCGCACCCGCGTCATCGCCGCCCACATCAATTACGGTATTCCCTTCCCCGGAAAGTGCCGAATAAATTTCGGCGGGAAGTGCGGGTATATCAATATTTGTATTTGCATAAGAAGGAGCAATCAGTTTTATTCCGAGCTCAGACAACAACCCTGCCGCATCGGCGGTTCTGAAATATGGATTTACTATATCAAGATCTATTATTGCCGGTTTGTCCAGCGAACGCGCCAAATTAAGGGCTATTTCCGTTTTCCCGCTGCCATAGTGGCCGCTTATAATGTAAATCAATGTTTTTGCCCCCAAACCTTAGTAATATTTGCAGTATAACGCTTTGCAAGCTTTTTGTCAAGATTTTTAAGCAATAAAAAATATGAAACAAGTCCCGCTGCGCCGCCGCGCCAGCCAAAAAACAGATACCCGGCAATAAGAATAAAAATAGGAACAATATAAACAAAAAAAGCCACAGCCAGTATATACCGGTCCGAAAGCTCTATGCTTACCGTTTCACCGACGGTGGCATCCGCCTCATTGTTAACCCATACCCTTTGCCGAGTTGGGTTGCAGCCACCCTTGCACATTGCGCAGTTTTCGCCGCATGAGCCGGTCCGTATAACCTGTACAAGCGCCTTTTTATTTTCCGTTTTTATTACAATACCCGTCTTTTCCAAAAAAAATCATTTCCTTTATGATTTGCAGCCTTAATTCATTAATATCATTTCATTTGTTCCGACTTATACTTCTTTGCAAGCTGCAGCATTTCTTCGGCATTTTTCAGTGTAATATCCGTTATCGCGGCTCCTCCCATAATTCTTGCCAATTCCTTAACACGCAGGGAATCTGAAAGCCGGGTTACCTTGGTTGCGGTTATATTTTCGGTCATATCCTTTTCTATCAAAAAATGCTCGTTTGCCATGCTTGCGATTTGTGCCAGATGTGTGATACATAAGATTTGCTTTTTATCGGCTAAGCCGCACAGCTTCTGCCCTATTTTTACCGCTGCCCTGCCGCTTATCCCGCTGTCTATTTCATCAAATATCAAGGTTGAAACATTATCCGTATCCGCCAGAATGCATTTTATCGCGAGCATTATTCGCGACATTTCACCGCCCGAAGCAATTTTGGCAAGGGGCCTGGGAGGCTCACCCGCATTAGTCGAAATTAAAAACTCCACCCTGTCTGCTCCCGTTTCCGTAAAGTCTCCCGGCTTTACATCCGCTTTGAATTTAACCTTCGGCATGTCAAGCTCCGCAAGCTCGGCCATTATGCCATTTTCAAGCGTCTCTGCCGCCTTTTTTCTTTCATTCGTAATTTGCCGGGCATATTCTTCCATGCTTTTAACACACTCTTCATACTCAGCTTTTAACTTTTCCGCATATTCTTCGCCTGATACTATGCTGTCAAGCTCGGCCTTTGCATTATCCAAAAACTCAAGTATTTTTGCCGTTCCCTCTCCGTACTTACGGCCAAGCCGGTAAATCAAATCAAGGCGTTCTTCAATTCGTGCAAGTTCACCGGGGTCAAATTCAAGTTCACCGGCATAATCCCTGATTTGGCTTGTAACTTCATCAAGGTCTATCCTTATCGAATTGAGCATTTCATACATTGAAGAAAGCCTTTCTTCATATTTTGCAATCTCCCCGAAATCCTCCGTAATACCGGAGAGAATATCATGAACCGATAAGCTGCTTTCGCTGCCCGCATAAAGCAGCTGCCTTGCGTGCTCCAAAACAGAAGCTATCTTGCCTGCGCCGGATAAAAATTCAAGCCTGCCGGCAAGTTCCTCCTCCTCGCCTTTTTTTAACCTTGCGCTTTCAATTTCGTTAATCTGATATTGAAGCAAATCTGTTCTTCTTGCCTTTTCCTGCTCACTTGCATTTATTTCATCAAGACTTCGCCTGATTTCTTTTGCCCTGTTATACAATGCCCTGTATTTTTCTCTTATATCAATAATTCCCGCATACCTGTCCAAAAAATCAACATGGTTTGCCGTGCTGAGCAAGGCCTGATTATCCTGTTGCCCGTGAATATTAACCAGATATTTTGATATTTCTTTCACCATGCCGGCGGTTGCCATCATACCGTTAATACGGCATATCCCTTTTCCGTCCGCACTTAAATCACGGTAAATAAGCAAATTGTTGTCTTCGGCTTCAATACCGAATTCCTTAAGCTTTAACACAGCTTCTTCATTGTCTATATAAAACAACGCCTGTGCAACGGCTTTTTGCTGTCCGCTCCTTATCAGCTCCTTGCTTGTTCTCTGACCGAGAACCATATTGAGCGAATCGATTATTATGGATTTTCCGGCTCCCGTTTCACCTGTTAAAACATTAAAGCCGCCGCAAAAATCTATCGACACCTCATCTATGACCGCAACATTTTTAATATGTAAGCTGATAAGCATATTTATGCTACCCCCTCATTTCACTCAGCCTCGAACAAACATACCGGCAGTCTTTTTCATTTTTTGTCACTATCATAATAGTGTCGTCCCCCGCAATACTGCCCAAAACTTCTTCAAACCCTATCGAATCGATAGCGGACGCCGCGGCATTTGCCGCGCCGCTTAATGTTTTTACCACAATAATATTACCGGCATGGGCAATCGAAATAACGGAATTTGAGAATATCCCGGTAAGCTTTTCGTTAAACCTTAGCTGCTGGGTATTATGCGACTGCGTATAAACCGGCGCTCCCCCTTCTTTGCTTACCTTGATAAGACGCAAATCCTTAATGTCGCGTGAAACGGTTGCCTGGGTAACATCAAATCCCGCTGCCTGCAAATGGGCAACAATTTCGCCTTGTGTCTGAATTTCATTGTTTTCGATTAACTCAATAATTTTTGCATGTCGTCGTTTTTTTTCCTGCATAAATTTCAGCCTCCGTTTTGCTTGTTATAGAACTTCATCCGAAGTTTTTCGTAAAAGGAGCTGTCATTTGTTCTTACAAGACCTATTTTATCGCCTCCGCTTACGATTATATTCTCTTCTCCTTTTATATCATATCTGTTTTGACCGTCAAGCGCCAAATATGCCCGGCAGCTTTTTGATCCCTTCAGGCTGATTTGCACATCCTTGCAAGAAGGCAGAATTATACTTCTTGAATGAAGGTCGTGTGAACAAATGGGTGTTACGATTAAAACCTCAAGGGCCGGGTCGGCTATCGGCCCTCCTGCGGAAAGTGAATAAGCCGTTGAGCCTGTCGGCGTTGAAATAATAAGCCCGTCCGCAAGAATTGAAGTTACATGCTTTTTATCTATGCTGAGCGAAAATTCAAGCATACGGGAAAAGCCGCCCCTGTGTATAACCGCATCGTTTAAAGCACAAAAGCCCAAATCCCCTATTTTTACCTTTAGCATCATATGATACGCAATATTATATTCGCCCTTTATAACCTTTAAAAAACTGTCTGTATCCGTTTTTTCAATTTCCGCGAGAAATCCTAAACGCCCATGATTTATACCAAGCAGCGGAACGTTATACATGCCGTATTCCCTTGCCGCAGTCAGTATGGTACCATCACCGCCCAATACTACAAGCATATCGGCCCCGGCAAACTCGCTTTTATCGACATAACGGGCATTTATCCCGCTTTCACGGTATTCATTTTCAAGCAGTGCCTCGATTCCCGAGGCCATAATCATATCAACAATCTGCTTCGTTCCCTCAAGGTTTAGGTCTTTGTTTTTGTTTGGAATAACAGCTATTTTTTTCAGCAGTATTTTCATTCCTTTCTTCATTTAAAAAAATCACAATGGGAATTCCGTGCCACTTCTGACACATCGATATTTCTGCCGCCTTCGCATTTGCCTATATACATTAAATATTCAATATTCCCCTCCGGCCCTTTAATCGGTGAATGGGTAATCCCGTATAATTGAAATCCCGCTTCCCTTGCTGCATTGGTAACATTCTCAAGGACTTCTATATGTGTTTCTATATCCCGCACAACTCCCTTTTTGCCAACCTTGTCGCGCCCCGCCTCAAACTGGGGCTTAACCAAAGCCACTATACTTCCGCTGCCACCCAGCAGCTTATATGCAACCGGAAAAACAAGCCTCAGCGATATAAACGAAACGTCAATTGAAATAAAATCCGCTACCTCGGGTACTTCGTCATTGGTTATATATCTTATATTCTTTCTTTCAATATTTACAACACGGCTGTCGGTGCGAAGGCGCCAGGCAAGCTGCCCGTAGCCTACATCTATGCAATACACCTTTGCGGCACCGTTTTGAAGCATGCAATCGGTAAACCCTCCGGTGGATGCACCGATGTCAATACATACGCTGTCTTTTAAATCTATATTAAAAAATTCTATTGCCTTTTCAAGCTTTAAACCGCCCCGGCTTACATATTTCAGCTTGTCACCCCTGACCTCTACCGTCGCTCCGTCCGGAACAATAAAACCCGCCTTTTCCGCTTTTTGATTGTCCACAAAAACACAACCGGACATAATTATAGCTTTTGCACGCTCCCTGCTGGGTGCAAAGCCTTGCTCGGTCAGGTATACATCAAGACGTTTCTTCATCCGCCGCACTCCCTTGCAATAACACGTGCCACCGATTCGCAGTCAACCCCGTATTTTTTATATAATTCCTTCTGGCTGCCGTGGGGAATGGGAGCATCTTCGTATCCGAGCGAAATAATACGTTTCCCGGTTACACATCCTATCAGACTGCCTGCACCGCCTATTTTGACGTTATCCTCAAGCACAATTATTTTTCCGGTTTTGTTTGCCGAATTTATTATTGTTTCGGTATCAAGAGGCTTTACGGTCCTAAGGTCTATTATTTCCGCATCAAACCCGGAAATCTCCGCTGCTTTGCACGCAATATGAAGCATGTTTCCGACCGAAACAAGTGTAATATCCTTTCCTTCCTTAACGACGGCTGCCTTTTTATATTCAAAAGGGCTTAAGGAATAATCCGTTTCCGTCATGTATTTGCCGTATCGAATGCAAATCGGCATTTTATATTCATTAATTGCAAATTCAAGCATTTGGCAAAGCTGGGACGGCCCCGACGGGGCCAATATTGAAATACCGGGTATATTTGATAAATAGGATAAATCATATATTCCCTGATGTGTTTCTCCGTCCTCGCCTACGATTCCGCATCTGTCGACGACAAATACAACATGAAGCTTTTGCAGTGCAACATCATGCAATATCTGGTCGTAAGCACGCTGCAAAAACGTGGAATACACAGCCACCACGGGCGTCATGTTCCCTGCCGCAATTCCGGCCGCAAAAGTAACGGCATGTTGTTCGGCAATACCCACATCGAAAAAGCGGCTTTTAAATCTCTTTGAAAACTCTGTAAGGCCTGTCCCGTCAGGCATTGCCGCAGTTATGGCAACAACGTTTTTATTCGCCTCGGCAATTTCAATAAGCTTTTTGCCTAAAATCTCGCTTGATAAAACGTAATGTGTACCTTTTCCGTTTTGTTTTCCCGTATTTATATCAAAACTGCCTATACCGTGGAAAGCATGAGGCTCGTCCTCGGCAAAGGAATATCCCTTTCCTTTTTTTGTATATATATGCAGAAGCACAGCTCCGTCAACCCTTTTTGCGCGCTGCATAACCTGCGTCATTTGAGCTATATTGTGGCCGTCTATGGGACCGAAGTAAGTAAAACCGAGTTCTTCAAACATTGAACATTCAAGCAAAAGATAACGGATGCTGTCTTTTGTTCTTTGAAGCTTCCGGGCTATTGCCCCGCCGAATTTAGGTATCCTGTTTAAAAAAAACTCAATTTCTTTTTTAGCTTTAAAATAATATGGGTCAGACCTTAGTTTGTTCAAATACTTTGATACAGCCCCGACATTTTTCGAAATGGACATTTCGTTATCGTTTAAGACTACGATAAAATTCGTTTTCATACGCCCGGCATTGTTCATGCCTTCATACGCCAGACCGCCCGTGAGTGCCCCGTCACCGATGACGGCAATCACGGAATATTTTTCACCCCGCAGGTCCCTTGCCTTCGCAAGGCCCAACGCAGCGGAAATGGAAGTACTGCTGTGACCGGTGTTAAAGGCATCATGAATACTTTCTTCAACCCGGGGAAAACCGCTAATACCTCCGAGGCTCCTGAGAGTATCAAATTTTTCCTTGCGTCCGGTAATTATTTTATGGGTATATGACTGATGCCCCACGTCCCATACTATCCTGTCATTTTCGGTATCAAACACCCTGTGCAGCGCAAGCGTAAGCTCAACCGTTCCCAGGTTCGACGCAAGGTGTCCGCCCGTTTTTGAAACACTTTTTATTAAAAATTCCCTTATTTCCTTTGCAAGCAGGTCAAGCTGACGCATATCAAGCTTTTTTAAGTCACGCGGGCTTTTTATTTTGTCGAGTAAATCCATTATGCTCTCCTTCTCGGTCGAATTTTCTCAAAATAGTATATAACAAGCGCAACAAAAAATGTTATTTTGTTTGCGTGAGAAATCGCATACGTCTTACCTACCGCTTTGCCGCCAACCGTAAAAGCCGCCACAAATCCGGTTAAAAGCAGTGACAAAAGAATAGAATCATAATTATATAGATAAACAAGCCTTCCAACAATTGCAGCGGTTGCGGAACCGCTGACTATCCCGGCAATATCACCTATGACATCATTACAAAGACTTGTAGCCTTTTCGGCATTTCTGATTAAAAAAATAGCGCTTTTGGCCCCCGAAACCCTTCTTGATGCCATCGAATGGAAAGGCTGCTCACTTGCGGTCGCAATTGCAAGACCTATCATGTCAAAAACAATACCGGTTACCACAATAATAAATAAAATCAATATCGCAGCCGCAATTTTTGCATTGGGCATTATGCTGTCCGATATAAAGGCAAGCGTAACAGAAATAAAAAAAGTACAAACGGTTATCAAAACTACCCATTTGTTATCTCTTTTCTTTATATGACTGTTTTCTTTAATCCTTATTTTGGAGCCAATTTCCAAATAAAACTCACACTCCTGCAATATGTATATCAAATATGTATATCATATTAAGATATTACGTGGTAGCGCACAGAGTAAACTTTGCGGCATAGGTCTGCCCGGATTTCCCCACAGTTCGCCCTCTTGTCGCCAAGAAGGTGGTTCCCCTTTAAGCCCTGCGTCGCCGCGTTGCCTGACGGCGCTGGCAGATTGCCACTTAGACCGCACTGCAATCCTCTATGCGCTTTATACTACAGCCTAGGAGTTTTCCTCGACAGTCTTGTCAATTCTTATCCTCTTTTGCAAAAATGGTTTCAAAAGGCAATAACCCTCATCCATCGGCCAATGGATGCGGATGTGATCCTCTATCCGCCATTTTCACTCAAGGCAGGCTACACTGTCCACAGCGCATTACGCACCGCAAAACAGGTTTCATCCTGAGTCGTACTTCTTTTTATCTGTCCATGTCGTCGGGTCGAAGCACAAGTTCAGGCCTCCGCGGAGTAGGGGTCCACGCCCGCATGCCATTGCGGATCGCCCCACCTCCTTAACTCCCAGCACATACCCCGGACTGGGCGTCCAAAGCACGCACAAGGAACTTCATCGATGTGCCCTTATACGGATTTTTAGGCCCGTCTTGGGAACTGACAGAACTGACTAGGATACTGCACCACGCTATAATTATATTATCATATTATTTCACGGTTGTAAAGACGTCATATTACAGCAAATAACCCAATTAGTATTCCTATTACCGCTCCGACTACAACCTGCAAGGGTGTATGGCCCAAGAGCTCTTTAAGCTCAATTTCCGTAAACTCATGCTCTGAATTGTACCAGTTATCAAGCATTTTATTAAGCACGGTCGCCTGCTGTCCCGCAGCACGCCTGACACCCGCCGCATCGTACATTATTATAAGGGAAAATACAAAAGCTATTGCAAATTCCGGGGACGAAAACCCAAGCGTCCTGCCGATACATACGGAAAGAGTACATACGGTGGCGGAATGGGAACTGGGCATCCCTCCGGCGCCCACAAACCGCTCATAATCGAATTTCTTTTCCGTCAGCAGCACGATAACCACCTTTAAAAACTGGGTTATAAACCATGATATAATGGTGGCGTTTATTACAGGATTGGAAGTAATTAAAGATATAAAGCCCAAGTTTTTATTTTCCCCCTTATTTTGTCCTGCTCAGCAGATACTCAGCCATATTTCGTAAAAAGAAGCCTTTTTCCCCGAAAACATCTATGGACGCTACCGCATGAGCGGTATAATCCTGCAGCTTTTCCCGGGCGCCGTCGATACCGAGATATGTAACAAAGGTTCTTTTCCCGGTTTCGGCATCATGCCCGGTCTTTTTGCCTATAACAGCCTCTATCCCCTCCACGTCCAGCAAATCATCCTTAATTTGAAAGGCAATGCCGAGGTTTTGGGCATAACTCATTATGGCGGACTTTAAATTATCGTCTCTATTCCCGCTTGCCAGCACACCGATTTCCGCGGCTGCGGAAATTAAGGCCCCCGTTTTCATTCGTGCAAGCTCAACCTGCTCCTCATAGCTTTTGGTACCCTTTATATCTATTACCTGCCCGCCTATCATCCCGTTGGCACCGCACGAGTGTGAAATAATCCTTACTGCTTCCGCTATAACCTCACCGTCAACCTTTGCATGGGATATTATTTCAAAGGCATAGGTAAGCAAGGCGTCACCCGCAAGCAGCGCCATGGCTTCACCGTGTTTCACATGACAGGTAGGCATGCCCCTTCTTAATTCATCATTATCCATACACGGAAGATCATCATGTATTAGGGAGTATGTATGTATATACTCCAGGGCACAAGCAAACGGCATAACCGCTTGTTCACTTCCCCCCAGCAATTCGCACACTGCAAGGGATAAAACCGGCCTTATCCTTTTCCCCCCTGCGTTTACGCTGTAGTTTGCCGCATCAAAGATTTCGCTGTAAATGCCGCTGCCTCTTGGAGCCAACTGCTCAAGCCATTTGTTAACGGTTTGTGTTTTGTCCTCCAGCTGCCGTTTAAAGTCCAAAGGTATTACTCCCCTTCCAGCGCGGTAAATTCCTGTTTGTCCATGGTATCATCTTTTTTTACAAGCATATTAACCTTTTTTTCCGCTTCGTTTAAGATTTTATTGCATTTTCTTGAAAGGGATATACCCTTTTCAAAAAGCTTAAGCATTTCGTCAAGGGACAGTTCTCCCCCTTCAAGCTTTTTAACAATTTCCTCAAGTTCTTTTATTGATGCTTCAAATGTTGCTTCCTGCATTTTCTTTTCCCTCCGTTTCCGTTACACTGCTTATTATATTCCCGTCCGTCACCGTTAGTGTTATTTTATCGCCTGTCTTTACCTGCCTTATCGAGCTTATCACCCTGTTGTCCTTTTGCGCCACCGCATAGCCCCTTGTCAAAACAGCAAGCGGACTGAGCGCGCTCAGCGCCGCCGCCGCAACCGCAAGTTTTTTTGACCTTGCATCCAGATAAGCCGCCGCGGCATTGATTAAATGCTTAACCATGTTATCCGTCAGTATCCTGTTTTGATTTACTGTATCCATAGGACTTCGAATCGAGAACCTTGAAAGAATGCTCCTGTTGCTTTCGATTGCCTTGCAAACGGTGTATTTCATTCTTTTATAAAGCTGCACAATCTGAGAAACAAGCTCATCTTTTGAGGGAACCGCAAGCTCCGCCGCCGCCGAAGGCGTAGGCGCCCGGAGGTCCGAGACAAAATCGGCTATTGTAAAATCCGTTTCATGACCGACTGCCGAAATAACGGGGATTTCCGAGCGGGCTATGGCACGGGCCACCGGCTCTTCATTAAATGCCCACAGCTCTTCAATCGATCCTCCTCCCCTGCCGACTATCAAAACATCGGCAGCCTTTTCGGCGTTGAAATAATCTATTGCGTTTGATATTTGAAGGGCGGCACCCTCACCCTGCACCAAAACAGGGTAAATTATTATTTCCGCCAACGGGTAGCGCCTGGTTGCAACATTAACTATATCCCTTACCGCCGCACCGGTCGGGGATGTAACCACTCCGATTCTTTCCGGGAAAGGGGGAACCGGCTTTTTCCTTGAAGGGTCAAAAAGCCCCTCCTGCTCCAGACGCGCTTTTAACTGTTCGAATGCAACATGCAAATCCCCGATACCGTCCGGCTGCATGGATTCTATGTAAAGCTGGTACTGCCCGTCGCGCTCGTAAACGGATACCTTGCCCGAGGCTATTATTTTCATACCGTTTTCCGGTTTGAAACGAAGCCTTTGAGCATAACTTTTAAACATTACCGCACGGATTGACGATGTTTCGTCTTTTAATGTCATATAACAATGGCCTGAAGTATGATATTTAAAATTGGACAATTCACCTGCCACCGCTACATTGGCAAGGCGCGGGTCTTTTTCCATTATCAGCTTAATATATCTGTTAAGCTGTGTAACCGTAATAGTCATACGCATCCTCCCAAACAGGCTATACCTACCGCATTATCCCCGGAAAGTCCCGGGCTTGCAAATATGGCCGCGTTCTTGACATGCTCCCTTATTTGTTTGTTCGCGGCAACTCCTCCCACCACAAGGACTCTTTGTATATTATACATATTCTGAGCGTTTTCAATCACCTTTAAAACCGTGCGGGCAACGCAGTCCAATACCGCGGCCGCTATGTTTTCCGCCGCGGCATCCAGCCTCATCGCCTGCGTCTCGGCGCCGGAAAAGTTAATCTCCGTACCGTTTACCGAAACCGGCAGGGTTATTGTATCCGTTTTATTCTCAGCAAGCTTTTCAAGCTCCTTCCCGCAGGGGAATTTAAGGCCTAATTTTACGCCAACCCTGTCAATCAACTGACCAGCCGGTATATCAAGGGTTTTCCCGACAATTTTAATATTTTCAAAGTTCTTGCCTTCAACCAAAAGCATTTCGGTTGTCCCGCCCGAAATATGGAACGCAAGAAACGGTTCATGCCTCCATTCAATCAAATTTGCGCTAAGCAGGCCTGCCATTATATGCCCCTGTTGGTGCGAAAACTCATTTAAACGGCACCCAAGGGCGCTGCTGACCGCCTTCGCCGCACAAACCCCCGCCGTAAAAACCGGCATATACGAGCCTCTGACATTCCGCGGCCGGGCCGAAACGCTGACGGAGGTACCCTTTGAAAGGTCAATTTCTCCAAGCATTTCCGATAAATTCCGCATATGCAAAAAAACCGCTTCCGACTGGCGAAGCCCTCTTTTTCCTTCTTCAACATCAAGCATTATCCTTTTATCAAGTATGATGCCCTGCTCTGAAACAGCGGCTATTGATGTGGTATAACAGCTTGTATCAAACCCGATTTGCATTATCCTTTCCCCTCATTCTTTTTAATCAGGGACGCCAAAACACCGTTTACAAAGCTCGCGGCCTCGTCGCCTTCATAATTTTTGGCAAGACGAACCGCCTCGCTTATGGACACGCTGCCCGGAATATCGCTCCTGTATTTAATTTCATATACGGACAGCCTTATAGCCGACAGGGATATCTTTGATAAACGTTCAATCCTCCAGCCTTCAAGCAAGTCGGATATGCAATCGTCAATTTCTTTCAAATTTTTAGCCACACCGGTTACAATATCGTCAATATACTCTTTTGCCTGGGGCGGGCTTTTATACTGCTGATAATAAATATCCAAAATATTTCCGGGTATTTCCTTTTGTATCTGCATCTGATAAAGAAGCTTGAATGCCGCATCTCGTGCCTGCTTTCTTGTCATAAACTTATCTCCCGTATTTGTTTTTGAATTTTTATAATATTATCCCCTATTGGAATATATTCTAATTATATCTTAAAAAAGTAAAAAAATAAACCTTTTTGAATTATTTTTATTTAAAATTTATACATTTTGTGTTATAATTAATACCTGCCGAACAATTCGCGTTGCGATTAAATTTTTATATTGCAGATAAAATTATATTAAATATTAAAAAACCGGAGTGATTTCTATTGGAAAAATTTAAAAAGATATCGTTCTTACCCGCCGATGTTTTAATCCCGCGTCCGGGAACGGATATGAGCAAATGGAGTGTCGTGGCATGCGACCAGTTTACCTCACAGCCCGATTATTGGGATAAGGTGAAGCAAATAGCGGCTGATTCCCCTTCTGCTTATCACATTATCTTCCCGGAGGTATATCTGGAAAAAGGAAGCGCGGACGAAAGAATAAAAAAAATAAACAAAACAATGTCCGATTACATAAAAAGCGGTATTTTCACAAAGCTTGAAAGCTCCTTCGTTTATGTGGAAAGAAAACTGCCCGGCGGTAGTATGCGCCGCGGTTTGGTCGGCGCAATCGATTTAGAAGCGTATGATTACAAGCCGGGTTCAAAGTCGCTTATTCGCGCAACGGAAAAAACCGTACTGGAAAGAATACCGCCAAGGGTAAAAATAAGGATTAATGCGCCCCTTGAGCTGCCTCATGCGATGCTTTTAATTGACGACGAAAGAAAAGAAATTATTGAGCGCCTCTCTTCCCAAAAAAGCAAATTCAAGGTTGTATACGATTTTGAGCTCATGCAAAACGGCGGGCATATAACCGGCTATCACATATCAAAAGAGGATGCCGGCGAGATTGCAGAGGGACTTTATACCCTTATGAAGAATAAGGATTTTTTATATGCGGTCGGCGACGGAAATCATTCCCTTGCCGCGGCAAAGGAATGCTGGGAACAAAAAAAGAAGACACTTTCCGCCGATGAAGCAAAGCACCACAAAGCAAGATACGCCCTTGTGGAGCTTGTCAACATCCATGACGATTCACTTGTGTTCGAGCCCATTCACAGGGTTGTATTCGGCTGTGAACCCGAAAGCCTAATAAAAGAGCTGGACGACTATTGCAGCAAGCTGACCGGAGATGAAAAAACAATTAAATACGTATATGGCGGGAAGGAAATGGAATTATCCATAAAAACTCCTCCCGGGGAGCTTGCCCTGTCCTGCCTGCAGTCGTTTCTTGATTTGTACGTATCAAATCACAATTGTAAAATCGATTATATACACGGAAAGGATGTTGTGCTTAGACTTGCATCTTCCGCGGGGAACATAGGCTTTATCCTTCCCGCAATGCAAAAATGCGAGCTGTTCCCGGCCGTATCTGCGGGCGGTGCGCTGCCGCGCAAAACCTTTTCGATGGGCGAAGCAAACGAAAAAAGATACTATCTTGAATGCAGGGAAATATAAATCCTTCTTTCAGCTATAATTGACATCATTTCCTTTTTATGGTATTATATGCATAAAAAGGAAATGAGATGATTTATATATTAAATCATGCAAAAAATAAAAACGCCTTAACTTTTGCGGTACTTATATTTATATTTCTTATAAGTCTCAGCTATAGAATAATATTTGTTTACAACGTTAACTTTACCGGCCTGCATATGGGAACAGGGCTTGGGCACGATGAGTATTATTACAATAAAACAGCTGCAAACCTTATAGAGCACGGGGTATTCGGGTATATGACCGACGCGGTCCCCAACGCATACATAACCCCCGGATATCCCTTGTTCCTTGCGGCGGTATATTCTGTTTTCGGCATAGGGGAATCGGGTATTTTATATGCGAAGCTAATACAGGCATTTTTATCATCCTTTTCTGTTTTGCTTGTTTTTTTGATAGGCAAAAAAATATCGGATACCAAAGTCGGCATAATATCCGCCGCTTTTGTGTCGGTTTATCCCCCGCTTGTTTTTTACAGCAGGTTTTTGCTTACCGAAACGCTTTACATTTTTTTGTTCCTTCTTTATTTTTATACCCAGCTTTCAGCTTTTAAAAAAGAAGGGTACTTCTTACATTTTGCCTCGGGCGTTGTATTTGCCGCCGCCATACTTACCCGGCCGCTTATTTTTGCATTAATGCCGCTTCCGTATATTTATACCTTCTTTCGCTGCAAATCAGGCTTTAGAAAAACCGCTTTTTCATTTTTGATATTTCTGCTTGGCTTTATTTTGCTCATGTCGCCATGGTGGATTCGTAATATTATAACAATGAAAAAATTTATACTTTTATGTACCCAAAGCAATCCTTTTTACTATGGTATAATTGAAAATTACGCGGAGCTTCCGCAATCGGATAATGAGCTGATTGACGGAATCCGGCTTATTCTGCATTACCTTAAAACCAAACCGGTTGAGACGGTAAAATGGTACACAATCGGTAAAATCAATATAATATTCGGCAAACAGGATTATTGGATACAGCAGGGGCATATGTATCTTTCTTCGGTATATATGCTGCATTATTTGATTTTCATAACCGGCTCGATTGGGGTTGTAATGTCTTTGTTTGTTGAAAAAATAAGGCTTATATCCGCGTATATAGTTCTAAATACAATGGCGCAGCTTTTATTCATCCCGGTGGAAAGATATGCCGTCCCGCTTATGCCGCTTTTTGCAATCTGCGGGGCATACATTCTGTGCCACATCCTGCGGCAATGCAAAAACTGCGGCGATGATGCCGCAGCTTATATTGTCTGAGTTATCTGCTTATATATACACTGCCTTTTTCCCCGTCCCATTCAACCAGGGCACCCAGAGCCTCGGATACGAATCGAACCGGCACCATGGTTCTGCCGTTTTCAATATACGGCGCCGTATTTAAAGTTATCAAACTGTTGTTAACTATCGCGCCTGTCGAGCCTATTGCCATAAAAATATAATTGTTTCCGTCCCTTGCTTCAATATGCTGTGACTTTTCACTCCAGACAATATTCTCGTCCGATATACCAAGGGCATTAAAAATTGCCCTGAAAGGTATCATGGTGGTATCGCTTACGATAACGGCGGGAACATCGGTTTCTACCTTTACGCCGTTTACATAAACGGTAACCGCTTCACCGTCCGCTGCAAAGCAAACATTGCCGACAAGCAATATAAGCATAAAAAGCATCAATGCTATTTTTTTCATAATCAAACCTCCAAAGGTATTTTTCTTAGCCTGTATGCAAGCTTAAAGCTGTCAATCGCGGTTTTTATAACCTTCATTTTACTTGCTCCCTTTTTAAAGTCGTACCTTAATTCAAACGGCACCTCCGCAAATGAAGCTCCGCTTGCATAAAGCTTGTACAGCAGCTCCGCCATGCAGGAAAAACCGCTTTCCTGAATCAATTCGCCACCGAACCTTTCGTGTGCTTTTTTTAATATGTCGTTGTTGTATAACCTATATCCGCAAGTGTAATCACGTACATTTTTAACACCCAGCAACAGCGAATAAACATATCTTGCGCCCTCGCTGGTAAACAGCCTGAAGGAGGACACGCCTTTTATCCGGGAGCCGTTTTGGTATCTTGAAGCAATAACCACATCGGCTTTTGCCTCTCTTTGCTTTTTAAGCATGCTATGCACAAAGCGCGGGTCATGTGTATTGTCACAGTCCATAATACAAGTATATTCGCAGCTTGGAAATTTGTCAAGCGTATATAAAATTCCGGTTTTAACCGCTTCGCCCAAGCCCTTGTTGGAATCATGGTTTACAAGCGTAAAATTATCATATTCCTCCTCTAATTTCCTTGCAATTTTTTCGGTATTGTCACTGCTTCCGTCATTAACCGCAACTATCCTAAGCCGGCAGCCTCCCTCCTTTTCCAGCCGTTCCTTTTCGTTTTGCCACCTTTCTGTTAGCTCGCTTATATTGTCCTCTTCATTATATGCGGGCAAAATTACTGTTAGTTCACACATTGTTGATTTTCCTCCTTATTTTTTCTAAAGTTGAATTTATGGCTTTAAAATCTTCTTTTACGGTTTTTTTAAATGCCTCCCATTCCTGCGACAGGGTTCGTGTTCTCCATGACATATCGGCTTTAATACTGTTGATGATACCCGCAAACCGTATGAAAAACACAAAAAAATTGAATACCGGATACAAAACGGATACATACCAAAGCTTTGTATAGTATTTTCGCAGGTTTTCATATTCCTTTAGATACACACGAACGCACAAATAAAACAAAAACGCGCAAACACTGTAAAGCAAAAACAATATAACAAAGGAGCCTACAATCAAATAAAGCGGGTAATTGATAAAAAACAAATAAATTATCGCAAAGTACCAGATTATTCTCGGAAAAGCAAAGGTATGGTCATACATTAAAACCCTTATCATAAAGTCTGAAAAAAACCTGCGCACCTTAAGGTTTTCACTTAAAAACATATGGGATACCTCAATTTCGCCTCTTTGCCATCTTTGCCGCTGGGTGTAGAGCTTATTGTAATCTTCTATGGGGTCCACAAAAAATATGGCGTCTTCGCATATCTTTATATCATGGCTCAGCAGCTTGCGTATTTGAAAAGTTACATGCGTATCCTCACCGACCGTTGTTGTGTTGTACAAAAAGGTTTTTAGTATCGCACTTTTACGGAATGCGGAAAATGCACCCGACAAGGTATAAAGGCTCCCGAACTCGGATTCGTAATTTCTGCCCGCCAAAAAAGCATTGCAGTATTCAAACATTTCGCACCTTCGAACAAGCCTCATAAAAAAATCTTCCGTATTTTCAATCAGCTCTGGGTCAATCAGTACGGTGCCCGTCATGCAATGCACGTCGGGGCTTTCTTCAAATTTGTTAACCATTCGCATAAGGGCACTTTTTTCTATTATTCCGTCGCTGTCAAAATGAAAAATATACTTACCCCTGCTGTTAAAAAGAGCAAGATTTAATGCCTTTGATTTGCCTTGTTCGGCCTTCAGCCACCACAGAGGCATATCCTTATACTCCGCCTGGCACTGTATAAATATCTCATAGCTCTCATCGGTACTTCCGTTATCCACAAGAAAAATTTCCATCATTTCTTTAGGGTATTCGCTTTCATAAATGGATGCAACGCAGTTTCTCAATGTCCCTGCGGAATTGTAAACAGGTAAAATAATGGTTATTTCGGGATATTTTATCGGCTTTTTGTAAAATTTTGAAAAAAGCCTTTTTTTAATCAACACAAAAACACCCATAATGGCGGGTGCGATTTCCCATAAAAGCGGGATGATAATCCACGCCGCCCAAAATATCATTTCTTTAGTTATCCTTGTTATTAATATGTGCATACGAGAACACTCCCACCTTCTGCCTTACGATATGGGGTTTGGTAAATACATTGAAATACAGTATTACCGACAACGTATAAAAAACCAGCCTTCCGAAAAGCGTATGGGCAAAATAAAAGACATTGTTGCCCCCATAATAAATTACAATGCATATAATAAAAATTCTTATTACATTTGAAAAAAATATCCACCCTATACCGCCGATTGAAATTACCGTTTTTTCGGCCGGATTATATAAGGGATAAAACCAAAGCAGCGATAAAAACGCAAGAATTTCAATAATGCCGGAGCATTCGTAATCTATGTAAAACGATATAAAGCTGACATTCCTCGATATAAAGATAAGCGAATATTGGGGAAAGCTTTGGTACAGCCCCAAAATACTGCCCGGAATGCCCGCAATCATTGCAACGGCATTCCCCAAAGGCTTTGTTACATACGGCTCTATAAATAGCATTGTAAAAAAGAAAAACCCTACGCTTCCCACAAGATAGTTAAAAAAATATAGTTTTGACCGTGAAAGCACCGACAGCAAATACAGCCATAGTATAAAAGCAGCACCAGCCAGTAAAATCATATTCTTTTCTTCCTTTTCATTAAATAAAAACCGCCTGCGGCAACTATGCCGGCAATCACTACGCCAATAGCAGGGCCTGAACTAATTGTCGATATTATAATATAGCCTTTTTTCGGCTCGGTATCGTCCTCGGTGTGCAGCCTCATTTTCATTTCAAAGCCCCATTTCATGTCCTGTATCATCTGCCCGATAGGTATGCCGTACTCCAAAAACGTCGTTTGCTTGTTTATCTCCCTGCAGCTGCCCTCATTGCTTACGATATCGCTGTCATTTATTACGGTAAACACACTTGCATCGCTTAAATCGTAGTTTGTGACTGCCTCAAAGCTTCCGAAATCGGTAATCAGCTCGCATGTTACGGCTGTACTCACAGCATCTTTACCATGGCTTAGCCTGAGCGCTATATATAAGACATCAAAATCCTCGGACATGCTCCAGCTAAGCTGTGTAATTTTATATTTCGGACTGTTGTTATCATTATCCGCAGCAATATCCCCATCTTTTTCAATTTCAATTCCCGCCGCCGGGATTGCTTCTTCACCGGCAGGCTCAATATAACCTTCACCGGAATCATCTTCCTGCCTTTCATCCCCATCCGGCAAAAAAGCACCTTCGCCTCCCTCCGGTTGTAAGGAGTTGTTTTCTGTTTCGGGCAAGGGCTCATTGTCCTGCTCTATTGCAGGCAAATCATCAACGGTTATTTTCGGCTTGTCAAGCCAGTCTGAAAAATCCCCATCCGTAACAATTTCCTGTGCCGCGCAAACAAAGCAGGTAGATAGTAATATTAACATTATTATAATATTTCTTTTAATGCCCATCACCTCTTTTTTTAAATCTGAACCCCAAAAAACATATTGTAAGGATTAACCCGGCAATACTTATAACAATTCCCTTTTCAAGATATGGGTAAGTTATTTCAATTTCCGTGCGCCCGCTGCCTACCACAAGCAAATTGTGAAGCGCATACGTCCGGCGCTCTGTTTTAAAAGCATCCAAATCAGCAATAGTCGTGTTTACGTCATCCGCCGGTGAGTCGATAATTATTTTATTGTTTAAATATTCAACGTTAATCGGAATAATTTCCCTTTCAGGCAGTGTCTCCGCATTTTTCCCCATTACGCCCGCATAAATGTCTATTGCCATTCTGTCTTTGTTAATTATACCGTGAAACAGCAGGTTAAAGCCAACGTATACTATGTTGCTGTTCTCACCCGTTCCTATAAAAGTAAGCTTGTTCCCACCCATCCACGAAAATCCGGTCGGATTCGGAACATCCTCCAGATATACGGTGTTCCAGTTCCTGTATTCTTCCTGAAAAATCGTAGGAAAATATACATAATCCTTTACATGCAAATTGGGCAGCTTGTGCTCAAACTGTATCGGCTGCGCGGTAACTCCCATAAATGTAAGCCTGTTTGTCAAAGGGTCGTTAGGCACTTTGTTCATATCAATGATTACCTTTACTCCCCCTTCGGCGGCTTCATACAAAAGTTTTTCAGCAATTTCCTTTTGCCTGTAAGTAAAGCCGGATACATACACCATCTCATATTGAAGTAATTGATCCAACGTATAATCATCAAGGCAATAACTGTTTCCGATTTGATATCCGGGAAACTCAAGCGTAATGTTGCTTGCGGAGTTGCCTATGGCAAGGCCGTAGTACCGTGATTTTACCCCGAAGCTATTTGGTGTTTCCACTTTGAAAAGCAAGCCCATGTTAAACTCTTTAGCAAGATAATAACCGCATTTTCGGGCATTATCGTAAAGCCTGTCCAAATCCTTGACCTTATCCCTTTTAACAAGTACGCTGTCACAGCCAAGCTCTACCAGCCTGTCAAACATAAATCCATAATATTCATTTTCAAGGGCGGTATTAAGCAATACAATGTTTGAAGCCGTTGCCGCACCCTGCCATGCCCACCCGTACGCATACTTGGTATTGTTTTGCCCGGAACAAAAATAAAAAGAGGGAAAAGAGCCGAATTCGCTTAAATCCATTAAAGCCACACGCTGCCCGGTAACATCAACCGTTTGTCTTAGCATGTTTACCGTATCGGGGAACGGTGTGCTGTTAAAAGCCAGCATTTTAAAGGAAAGGCCGCTGTCCACAATAATAAGGACAAGCAAAAATGCCATGAAATACCTTCTTGCACTTTTCCATAATATTATACCCGAAGAAAAAAGCGCATATGCTATAGGTGTAAAACGCATCATCCATAGCAGCTGGTTAAGGGGCAGTTTGATAAGTATCGGAACAAGTGCTGTGGTTGTGCCCAAAAATATAATCAGTACCGTTACAAAGCTCGGTATGCTTTTTTTGTCCGCAAGAAAAACGCCCAATAACGCAATAATAAAAACAGACAGTCCGAAATAATATATTTCGATATTAATATGCCTGAGTGACGGATTTAAAGACTGCGTAAACGGAAATGTCAAAGCCTTCATAACCTCCGAGACAGCCTCTGAATCAAGCGCCATAAGCCCGCCTTGCAGGGCAGGATATAAATATGCTCCGCAAATCGATATTCCAAGCAATATACCGATAATAACATCGGAGGGCCGCCTTATCTTTTTGTTTATTATACTGTAAAAAAGCATGAACAAAAACGCAGTTATTCCAATCATTGCCGCAATCATCAAATGGCACATTGCAATTGTTGCCGTAATAAGCACTATCCCCAAAAGCGCGTAGTCTTTTTTATGCTCGCAATACTGCCATATAAAGAAAAACATATAAGGAAGCATAATGGCAATAGCAGAGCGGGGAATATTGCCTTCGGAAAAAAACACCCTTATGTTGTCGGGCAAGCAAAACCACACTACACCGACAACAACGCTGACCAATACTTTTCTTTCCTTAATCCCCCAGATTAACCATCCAAAAGCACCGCCACAAAAGCTCAGGTATATAAAAGCATTATATGCCGATACCGGGTTCCCTTTTACGATAAATTGCAGCAGGGCCAAAATATAATACGGCAGCGGAGCCCAATACCTGAAAGGCTGTATGCCGTTATACCATAAATCTGTATATAGAGGGAAAAAATCGCCTTTTTTGATTGATTTGCAAAGCAAATCAGCCTTAAATATATGTCCGAATGCATCCGAGCCCCACGGCTCCCTGCCCCGCCTGTTGACATATAGAAGCAGCAATACGCCCGAAATAAGGATGAACAAAACCGCGCATATTGCCTTAATATTCAGATTGTTATATTTGTGCAGTTCGACGGAAGCATGCTTTTTTTGAATTGGAGCGTTTTGTCTTTGCTCCTGCAAGGGGGGCGCTTCTTCTCTTTCTTGCTCGCTGGGTGCAGGCTTGTTGCTATAGTTGTTTGACATCATGGAAATAGTGCCTGCAATTATTTTGTTTAAAAACTTGCCTGCGAAAACACTATCCTTAGCAAGCAAGGCATCGTACTCCCTGCTTCTCACAACACAAATCCGGGCGGGAGTCTCACTGATTTCAAGCTTTTCCACCTTCATATCATATGAGATAAGTGTTTCGGATATTTTTTTTAATAAAACTTCGCCTATATTTTCCAAAGACGGCTCGACAAAAGCAAATTCGGAATGGTTGTTTAAAACAGTGTTTGAATATTTGCCCAATAAATTGTTAATTAAATTTTCGACTTTATAAAACTGTTTAAAATGATTATTTGCATTTATATATACCGCAATATTCCACGAATGGGAATGACACTGTCCGGGGCTTCCTTCGATTTGCACATAATGCTTTGCAAATAGTTTAAATTCCAGGCAGTATAACATATGCTTCATTTCTGCCTCTCCTCTTCCTTCATTATCTTAACAAAGGTTTTTGCAAGCTCCGGGTCAAACTGAGTGCCGGCACAAGCTTCTATTTCATTTAAAGCTTCAGGAACACTAACCCTTTCTTTATAGCTTCTTTTGCTCAGTATGGTATCAAAAGCATCCGCGATCGAAATAATTCTTGCTTCTATAGTTATATTTTCACCGCTGATGCCTTTGGGATATCCGCTACCGTCCCATCTTTCATGATGTTGCAGGATATGCTTGGCTATCGGTTTAAGGCTTGGTGATGACATGGCTATGTTATACCCTATCGTGGTATGGTTTTTCATTATTTCATACTCTTCATCGCTAAGCACGCCTTTTTTGTTGATAATATTGTCCGGAATTGCTATCTTGCCCACATCATGAAGATACGCCAAAAACGCGAGCTGCTTAACCTTATTTTCATTCATACCTATTGCAGCCGCAAGCTTTGAAGCATACTTCTTGATTCTTTCGCAATGCTCCTCCGTTTCGGCGGTTTTTTCCCGTAAAATTCTGCGCAGCATTTGAATCGTTCCGCTTTGCACGCTCTTTTCCGTGGTCAGCTTGTCAATGCCGAGATTTTTTTCGGCATTTTGCAGTATATCGTTTAAATCTTCCTCCATCTTGGTTCTTGTGCCAATGCCAATCGCAACGTCCACCGCAAGTCCGTTAAATTCTTTAAAAGCCTTTTTTGATATCGCTATAAGCTTTTCCATAGCTTCTTTATTCGGTGTATTTATCATAATAATGGCAAACTCGTCCGCCCCATACCTTACTATAACGTCTTTTTTACTGCAGTGTTCGAAAATAATTTTTGCAACGCCGGAAAGTACATTGTCGCCCTCTTTATAGCCGAAGGTATTATTAATAAGCTTTAGACCGTTAACATCAATTAAAGCTATGGACAGAGGCAGAAAAATGCGCCCCTCCAGCTTCGGATAAAAAATATCAAAAAATCTCCTGTTAAAAGCACCTGTTAAAAAATCATATATCGACAGCCGCTCAAATTTGCTTTCCAGATCGGAAATTGTGGCTTTTAATCTTTTTATTGTTCTTTCGTTTAAAATGTTTTCGTTATTGTGCTTTATTCTTTCTTTGTACTCCCTGAAAGAGTCGAGACAAATCGTAACGCAAAAAAAGATTAACATAAAGCTGTATATATAAGATACGGCATACAAGTTATTGCGTTCATTCTCATAATCAAACAGTCCCAAAATATATTGCTCATACGAGGCACTGCCGAAAATATAACTGCTGCCCCCGTAATTGAAAGCAAGCCAGATTACCTGCTCGCCGCCGCGCTTATGGTCTTTTATAAAGTATCCGCTTCCGTCAGTTTTACCTTCCATTTCAATCAGTATTTCTTCCATGTTGTAACCGCCGTAATACGAATACTCACCGTACATTTGACGAATATTCCTGCCCGAATGCTTTTTTGTCAGTTCGTTGTTGTTTTCATATATTACAATATTATCCTTGTAAAAAATATAGTATGTCGATTCGTTTGTGCTAAGCCTGTTTGTTATGGTATCTACAATGTAAGCATCGAAATTCTCGTCTGTGTTTTGCATGGCCTCACGGACGGTATTATATAGAATGCTCCTTTGCCAGCCAAGATAGCTGTTTATAATATTTTGCTTATATTGCCCGAGATGATGTGACAAAAGAAAATATAAAAAAAAAACGAATAAAACGGTAATGATAACAAAAGATACGATTTTTATTTGGTATTTAAAACCGGGTTTGTTTATCATAAGGCTTATCACCTCTTAAAATAAATTACTGCGGCTGCTGCCGATAATATAATTAAAAGGATAATTATAGTATAGACGGCAAAGGGCAGCCCCCTTCGCATATTTCGTTTGTTTTCGTTCCTTTTATATGAATATTTAAGCTTAGAAAGGTTATTTATTCTTGGGCTGTGATCCAGATTTAAATCATAAATCTTTTGTTCAATTAAATTATCTGCTTCTTCTTCTATTTTTTCAGCATTTGTATTAACCAAAGGCACAGGGGATACTTCAAAATCTTCATAATCTTTTATATCAATTATAAACGAGCGGGACGGGGTCTCGCTAACCGTAATGCGGGACATTATAAAGCCGTGTTCCAAAAATACGGCCTCAAGCCTTTTTTGCAAATAGATTGCAACGTTTTCAAGCGTCGGATTTATAGAATCAAACGGAGGGGTTGTATTCATTATTTTGTCCTGAAGCGGTCCGAGTACGGATTCAACCGGCTTTTCAACCTCCGAAAAAGTTATAAAATTGTTGCTTTGCTTAAAAACATCAACTGCTATTTCCCATGTATGAGGATGCATTTCTCCTACGTTGCCTTCTATGGAAATAGAATGCATTGCATTTAAGTAAAATTTAAACCTGTATTCCTGCATATCATAACTCCGCTTTAGTATATAATAAGCCGCTTAAAAAGCGTCAGTTTCTAAATATTATATATTTTCGTGCTATAAAATTAATCAAGAAAACTATTATCGATATAAACAGCTTAGAAGCTTTATCGTTCAGCAGCAATATATCTACGCATATATACATTCCTATACCCGTAAGCGCAAAACCAAATGCCGTAAAAAGAATAAAAGCAAGCAGTTCCCTTTTTGATACGGGCATTTTGTTTTCAAAAACCCAATACTTAGACAGTATATAGTTTACACCCAAACCGGCAAACAAACCGATATATACCGCAACCTGATAATGCGTAAATAAAGAAAAAAACCAATAAAGAACAAAATCAACCAGGTATGAAGCACCGCCCGTGATAATGTATTTTATTGACTGCATCGCAACCTGTGATTTTAAAAATTTTTTATATTGTCCATGCAAGTTGTAATCACCATTCATTCTTTTTTCGTCATTTTTTTCTTTTTTTATATGAACTGATTATATACTTATTAAATATTTTTGTCAATAACCAAAAATTTATATTGACAAAACCCAACTTTATTGCTATACTATTTTTTGCATTTGAAAAACTAATTGAATAAAAAATATGATTTAATAATAATTTTTGCGGTTGTGGTGGAATCGGCAGACACGCTATCTTGAGGGGGTAGTAAGCAACGCTTGTGAGGGTTCAAATCCCTCCAACCGCACCAGACCTTGTCCGAAAAGTCAGTATTTATACGGCTTTTCGGACTTTTTTAAATCTATAGGAAATTGCGCAAAATACGCGCAATTTCGCGCTCCGGCGGAATGAATCCGCCTTCGCTTTCCCTCGCGGGGCGAGATGAGGCGCTTTTGGAAAGCGCTACGCGCCGGAACGNNGTTTCAACCCTGTTTTTGTAAAAGGGTATTATCCACAATAACAAAGTACATTGAGAATAAGCTGGGATTAAAGGTAAATGCAGAGAAAAGCAAGGCTC
The DNA here is from genome assembly GCA_001604215.1 of Clostridiales bacterium Firm_18. Taxonomy (GTDB): domain Bacteria; phylum Bacillota; class Clostridia; order Monoglobales; family Firm-18; genus Firm-18. Next base: position 31,792 of record LVAX01000072.1, on the reverse strand, counting down.
CGAATGATTAATAAAACTGCAAATCCGCACGCAAGGCATTTTTTTTTGCATTCATCATTCTGCATTATGCATTATGTATTCATCATTTCTCCTCCCGCAAAACCCTGATATTCATTCAAAAACCACTCAGCAGTCTTGTGCATTACCATGCCGACCTCTTGTCCTTTAAATCCAAGATTGATTGTCAGGTTACCAAAATAATCGTCTATGATATTTACTTTTATAACCAGCTTGTGCTGCTGAGTCCAAACGCCGGCGGCAACACACCGATACGGCCGGTTTGCGGGAGTGCCTATGGTATCGCCGGAGTAATGGGTTTCGGGAAAAACGCCTTCCTTGTATTCTCCGTAACCGAACAGTATTTCTTTTTCACCGCGCGGGGTGTTATAGCTTAGCTTCCCGTAATCCTTTAAAAACTCAAGCCTTAATTCCGATATTCCCATGGGGTTTTCATTCATTTTGTAGGGTACCCCGTCAATCTCCCGCTCCGTTTCCGAATGCTTCTCGCCCGGGAACATATAAAGGCTCAGCTTTGAAATTCGCTCAAGCAATAAATTATATGCGGCGCTGTTTTCCGGCAGCGGTTCGTTCTTCGCTTTTTCGATTATATTATTCCACAGGCAATCATATATTGTTTTCTCCGCCGTTTCATTTCCCTGATTATCGGCGGTGCAAACAAACAGCATGTCCTTTTCGGGAATGCATATTGCCAACTGGTTCCCCATCCCCATGAATGAAAAGGTATTGTCCCGCGTTATCCATATTTGGTAGCCATAGCCGAAGGCAAGTCTTTTCTCATGCCCCCATACATTGTTATCAATCTGCCTTGCGGTGGCGGCATTTACAAATTCCCTGGAAATAAGCTGTTTTCCGTTAATATTCCCCTTGTTTAAGTAAACAAGCGCAAATTTTGCCAAATCCCTTGTGGTGCATATAACACCCGAGCCACCCCATGAATTGCCCTCCGGTGCCTTAATACACCGGGCATTTTCCGAAAAACCGATATACCGCAGCATTTTTTCCTTTAAATATTCCAAAAAAGGCATTCCGGAAACCCGTTCTGCGATTACGTTTAAAATATACGAGCCGCTCGTATCATAATTAAAAACCGTCCCGGGCGGGTGGTCAGGCTTTGTGTTGAAAAATGTCCATGCCCAATCGTTATACTTAAGCGAAGCGTATGTAGTGGCTGAAAACGGCGTTGCCATCATAAGAAGATCACGTATGGCAGCGGCTTTGATATACGGATGCAAGTCAGGCGGGCATTTGTCCGGGAAATATTTATACACCTTATCGTCCAGCGAAATTTTCCCTTCATCGCACAAAAGCCCGATAGCAGTTGCCGTAAACGTCTTGCTTATTGAGTACATACGGTGCGGCGTATCCGGACAAAACGGCTTATAATAGCCCTCCGCCGCAATTTTACCGCGGCGAAGCAGCATAAAGCTGTGCATGTATAAGCCGTTTTTGTCAAAATCGTCAAGCATGTTTATAATGCTCTGGGACGGTATCCCTAAGTTTTCAGGAATTTCACCGGCAATTAAAAACTCTTTTTCCATTTCATATAACCTCATTTCAAGCTTTGTTGTTCTCCGCACACATTAAAATAAACGCGCCGGAGCCATGCAAATCATTTTTAGCGGTCGGGCGGTTGATATAATGCTTATAATCGCCTATTCCGGTATCTACACAAATATGATTAATTATTATACCTTTGGCCTTTATCTAAAACCTGATACCATAAACCAGTTTTTTCGTCCTGAAACTCTGCCAAAGCATTGATTTGCACTTTCTGTTTTCCCACCATGTCATAATACTCGTCAAAGCCAAATTCGCGGGCAAACATTACCGCCAGCGGTCCCGCCATATACAGACCGTCAAGCCACATTTGATTAGTATTTTGCATTATTTCTCCTTCATTGTGTTACACGATTTATATGTAAAAAATTATAACAGAAATTTATACCAAAATCAACATAAAAGCAATCGTTAATAACATTAATTTGCTCCCGGCCGTATTACCCATAAATGGCAGCCGGGAGCAAAACAGTTTACCAATGCTAAGTTTTAACTATTTACAATAACAACCATATTAATTTTTTCATTATAAATGTTGATAAATATTTCCGATGCATTTTTAGCACCGCAATTCTCAATTGATTTTATAGCGGCGGGTGTTGCAACGGAAACCTCTTTTTTGGAACGCTCGAATAAATATGTGTTTTCCCCGAAGATGTCAAACGACCGGTACCCGTCGTCGCCGCAGTCCAGCTCAACCACAAGCCTGTTTCTGCGTACATCGGCCCGTATCGACTTTACCTTTCCGAAAGCGCTTTCTTCTTGCGCATAATATGAATCATCAACAGTTAAAAGGCTTATCTTCTTTGAATATTTATAAATCCTGCCGGACTGCAAAACCTGAATCTTGCTCGGAGCATCCTCAGGTATCCATCCGGATAGTGCGGTAAAAATAACATCCCCGGGTTTTAAGGCGTCAAAATCGGCGTCCGAGTCGGGCTCGGTTAAGTAATAAAACGACCCCCCAAGATTCAGTGTGTTGATTTTATATACATACATATCATCTTCGTCTATTACCTTTGATACGCTCCTTACAATCATCGGCCTGTCTAAGTTTACGGGGTTTAAAGCAGGTGAGCTCCATGACCTGTAATGAAAAACAAATATCGCTTCCGCAAAAAGGTCCGTATCATCTTCATTTTCTTTAAATTCTCCCCACGGCAGAGTAAAATAGGCATTATTAAATATAATTTGATCCAACTCACTATATGTAAAATCCTCATCTATTCCCGAATCGGCAATATAAAACACCTTTGATTCATATGTCATTTTAACGGTATTGATGGCATCACCGTCTCCCTGATAAGCCTCGTTGTATGCCCCGCTCCCGATATAGGTTCTTCTTCCCTGAACACCTGCTCTTTCCGGAAGCTCAATATAATTGACTTCCCCCGCATCGTTAAAACGAAGGTATTTTATCGGGCGCAAAAACGGTCGTTCCTCTCCGGGCTGGTCGCCTGCGGAGCCCTTTTTCACCATTGTCGGCTGCTGAAGCCTGAGCGCTTCGATAACCGCGCCTGAGCTGTATTTCCTTGCTTCCTCGTCTCCAACCTTAATCATTACCGATTTGGCCGCATCAAAGATCTTGACTTTTTTGCCTGTAAAATACGGGTCATAAAGCATTTTAAACTGAACCCTGTCCCCAATACCGCCGTTTGTGGCACAAACATCAAGCAGCAAATATAAATGAAAAAGTGTAGCAGAGGGGACAAAAAAGTTCCAGTTGCGAGCACCCTAAAAATCGTATATCCTTAATGTTTGACAAGCATAAGGGAAAGGTGATTAGAAAGGATGCTAGCAATGGAACGAATACAGTATATCACAGGATTAGAGCAATTTGAAGGATTAAGTTTGCGTGAAATCTCACGCAGGACAGGGTACCACTTCAACACAATCAAAAAACACATTGATCGCGACAACTGGAATGAGACGATAAAGCCTCGCAAGCAACGAGATTCAAAGCTGGACCCACTCAAGCCAATCATAGATGAATGGCTGACAAATGACCTCAAAATGCCACGAAAGCAACGTCATACCGGAACAAAGATATATGATATTTTAAGCACGGATAAAAATTACAAGAACAAACTTTTAGTCGGTAAACAAACCGTTGTGCGTGTTCATCATAAAACAGCACATTTTTGGAAACTTATCTCTGCTGCTGAAGAGTATAAAACAATCCATGCTTGCAGTAAATCGATACTAATTGGCTGACATAGGATGAATGATATTGGCATACTTCCCCTATTTGTGCATTCTTTTTACATTGAGCGCGCAACAATAGTGATTTTAGCCGTTTTTCCATATTCTTGTCTTTGATTACTTTGCGTGCTGATTGAAGTTCTGCTACCTGAGCCTCGTTAATTTGGTATCTTTTTGCCACATTCATCACCCTCTTCTTTTGATACCAATATTATATCATATATGTGTGAAAAAGTCAGTAGTTATGTGGTGTTTTTGTTTATTCATTAGGCATTAAGTATCAGGTTTTAAATCATGTCTATAAGCATAATGCAAGTAACGCTAATCCCTGCCCGTAAAGCGTGGGGCGGATGGAAATTTCTTTATACTCCTGAGCAGAAGCCATAACAGGTGTGCCAGTTGATACTCCGCTTACACTGCCATCCTCCGTTACAGCTGCCTTAACAGCAGCTAATCCTTTTTGATAAACTTGCAGATAGCTTTCGTCTAAAATATTTTGCTCTACTGCCATTTTTATACCCGCAATAATACCGGCAGTTGCTGATATTTCACTGTATGAGGAAGTATCATTTAAAATTGTTCCGAATGTTCCGTCACTACGCTGCCATTTCTTTAAACTCTTAGCATGTTTTTTTATATAAGCTTGGATTTCATTTGCATCCTCAAAGGAATCGTTAATTTTAATAATCTCCATTGTGCTATAAATAATCCATGCATTTGCTCTGCCCCAATACACAGCACTCATATGGTTACGCTGTGCGCCGTTCCAACCGTGATAATACAAACCATCCAATGGATTTGCAAGTAGCTTGTGGTGAATTACAAGCTGTTTAACAGCAAAGTCGGAATAGCTTTCATTACCTGTAAGCTTGCCAAGTTTTGCAAGGAAAATGCATACCATAAAAAGTGTATCTGCCCATATTTGGTCGGAAAATCCTTCAACCTTCTCGGTTACAGTATGCTCAAGTCCCCCATCCTTGGTTAAAGGTGCATGTGTGACAATCCAGTCAGCAATATCTATACATACCTTTAAATAATTCGGTTTTTCGGTAATTTCATAAAGCCCTAAAATAGTTAAAAGCGGCGCAGTGGAATTTACAGTTTTTTGAGTATAAGCATCCTCTAAATAAAGTTTTGCCCATTCATTTAAAAAATCTAAATAATTCTTTTCTTTTGTTGTATGATATGCTGTTAAAATCCCGTATAATCCCACGCCAGGAACCCAATCAAAGCTTTTTATATTCATATTCCATTCAGTGTCATTTCCATAAATCATTCTTTCAGCTATTTTTTTTACAACATCCACTTTAAAAACCCCTCTTTTTTATCTCGATTGATCTATAGATAAGAAAAACCCAAGAGCCGAATCGATATTTTTTAAATCAATAATTCCTCATTCTTTTCCATATATCAAGAATTAACCGATATTTGTCTGGATTCATGCCTTTGAACGGGATATTGCTTGTACAAAAAATATATCCGCCTCCGGGTTTTGCATAAGTCAAGCAATATTCGGCACTTGCCGTTACCTCATCATCTGTGCCGCTTTGCAACGCCGCACAGTGTACGTTTCCGCATAGACAAACCCTATCACCAACAAGCTCCTTAACTTGCTTAATGTCCACCCCTGCCATAGGATCAATGGAATGTAGTGCATGGGGATTACATTCAACCAATTGATTAAGAATAGGCATTATATTACCGTCCGTGTGTTTTATAGTATAAAGACCATCGTTTCGAGCCTGTGAAATAATTTTGTATAAATACGGTTGTATATATTCCTCAAACATCGCAGGAGAAATAAAAGGTCCTGTGTTGTAACAATAATCGCTGCACAAGAAAAGACAATCAATACCGTAGCTTTGCAAAATTTTATTTCTTTGTATGGCAGTTTGAGCCATCGCCTCTGCCTGTTCTTTAACTGAATCGGGACTATCTGCTATTGCGTAAGCAAAATCATACATTGCATTACCGTCGGGTATGCCGAATGTTCCGTCTCCGTGAAAGCCTAATAGCATATTATCTCCGACAAACTCCTTAATATATCTTAAAAAAACAACTAATTCATCCGGAAACTTACCATTCTCTGAGAAAGCAATTCTAGCTCCCGGCCAATGGCATGGTATGATTGAATATTCCAAGCTCGTATAGACATGTGCATGGTATTCTGCTAATTGATATATTTTTTCTTCCTTTTCCTTTTTACTGAGCTTGCAAAAACTTTGAGGCTGAAAATCTTCGGTGAAAAACTTTCTGCCGAACATTTCTTCCTCCAACTGAAATTCCAATTCAAAGGTGGGTACCATATCCGGTTGTTTAAGCAACAAAGCATCAACTGCTCTTTGTTTATAGGTCATTTTAAATACCATTAGCCTTTCCGACTCGCAAAAATAGAATAAAACTTGCACCTTGCGCACTTACCGCGAGCCGAATAAGGCGATATAATGGTGCTTTGCCCATGGAGTGTAGGTGCACACCATGTTTAATTTGTATAATCTTCAAGCTTGAGCATAATCGGAGTGTCGATAGAAACCCCTTAAACAAATTCTTGTTCATCAATCATGGCATACATACATTCTAAATTATTAACATTTTGGTTACTCCTTTGAAATTTTTAGGATGTATGTCTGTATCTGCCATGGATTTAAACTGTCTGAAAACGCCCAGCAATCGGACGTAACCTCGGATGTATGTTCCTCATTTAAATTTACTCTGTAAACGCTCTTGATTTCCCATGCGCTTTTCATTTGAAAGTCCGATATTTTGTTCGACATATTGCAAAGCCTTATCATGACCTCTCCTTTATCATCATCTTCGGGTCTTTTTAATATGCTAAGGCATACGTTGTCGCTTATCAACTCAAAATTACTTTTATTCGGCTTTAGGGAATAATCATCATTTGCCGCATAACTAAACGTCTTAACGCCTGTGCTAAGGCAATCCTGCATTCTCGTCAAGTCGGCATAGGAGGTGTTTTGCTGTATCGGTGCGATAAGATACTTAAACTGAAGTGTACCGAGTATTTGTCCGCCCGGTTCGCCGTTTTTCATAAATGTCTTTTCAAAGCCTCGAAACAATGTTATCTGCATAGATGCATCATCGTCGCTTAGGCACGCACATTCATGCAGACCGTATGCCGAAACAAACGCCAAGCCCGCTCCGTCCGCCGCTCGTTTCCCAACAATACCGCCCATTTGCTTTTCTAAAGCCTCTGGCTCCTTCCAGTCGCCGGTTGCAATGTCAATTCCGCAGCTACGCTCTACAAAATAAAAGGATTGATTTGCAAAATACGTCGGTTCCTCTATGTGAGTAGGAATTATTAATTTAAGTCTGTGATCTTTTGAATTGTTATCAATTATGGTTTCAACATCAACAAATCGGTTTCCTTTTGACAACCCTATTTTTGAACGGATTTTCATTGATTTCATATCATTAGAACGCTTTATCGTATGTCTCGTATCACACCTCGAGGCGGGAATAAGAATGTCATGCGTGATTTGAAAAACAACTCTTGAAACACCGTCCTCAATCTTTTCAATAGTGCAGGGCATACCAAAGCTTGAAATTATACGGTCTTCCACCGGTGCGACATGATACCACCCGTCACCTATTTCGCCGTTATCCTTATAGGATATTAAATTATCATATGTCTTTCCGCTTGATTTATCATAAATTTTTATTGTCCCGTTGTCATTAACATAAAGCTTTAAGTATTCGTTTTCTACCGTCCTTTCACTTTTCGAAAGCTTATCAAGGTATCTTGTCGGAACATCACAGGGTACAATTTTATACTCCGCTATACCCATAGAGGGCAAGCAGGCTTCAAAAGATATGGTATGAACATCCTTCTCTTCTCTGTATTGATTGACACTCCGGATAATATAGTTTTTCTTCATACTCGCTAAATTATATGGTATTTCTTTTCCGGAGCTATCGATTATTCTGAAACTATTTTTAAGCTCATAGCCAAAGGGTTCCTGAAACTTTGTCGGATAGTCCTTCGGAAAATCAATATCAACAGTTATCACCTCGCGTCTTGCAAAAGGCAACGGATTCCAAACGGACAGAACCTTTACATCCGAAGATTTATCCACTTCATTCTGTTTTCGTTCATAATCAAATAATACGTCAATGAGCTGGTTACAAATTTCCTTCGTTTGGCTGAACCTGTATTCCATATCATTATGAACTCTATCAATCGAACACCCGCATATAGAGTCATGCGGATGATTTTTAAGAAGATATTTATAAGCAAGATCGATATAAGATTTCTGGATACAAAAATTTTTTAGCTCGTACAAAGCAGCTAGCGGTTCAATCCATTTTTCTAACAATGTTTGGCATTCATCATTTGCTTTTTTAATAGGATATCTGCTGGAAAGAGTATGAGTAATCAAATGTATGTACGATCCATCTATTTTCGCAGTTTCGTTGATTTCTCCTTCCTTCGTAGGCATCACCTCCGTATAGGCTTCAACTTCTTTTACCATATCCTCCAAATTAGTATATCTTACATCTGCATCAGGGTACAGTTTTTTTATAATTTCAATGTTCCTGGGTATATCCTTGTGTAACCATTGATGATCTGCTCCGTCCATCAGCACGACAACGGGGATAGGACTTCGTTTTAACTCGCTATCAATATATTCCTTTATCAATCCGGAAAGTTCTGTTTCACTGAGCGGATTTTCCGGCCTATCTTTATCAGAAACCTTAATAAAAAAATCACCGTAACCGTGTGAATCGGGCACTTTAAAAGTTGTAACAGAGCTTCCATCGGGTGATTGCCACTTAAAATGCGCAGGACAACTGTGTTCGTTTGTGCCTCTGCCCAATAGCGAACTGTTAATTCCAAATCCGTTAAATATCTGTGGCATTTGCGCTATATGCCCGAATATATCGCAAATATAACCACACTTCCACGGCTTCACGCCCCATTCAGAGCATATTTTATATCCAACCATCAGATTTCGTATAAGACTTTCGCCCGACAACAAAAACTCATCAGGCATAACATACCACGGACCAATTACTATTCTTCCTGCATCTATCAATTTTTTCAAACGGTCTTTTTTGCCTGGCTCAATTTGCAGGTAATCCTCTAATAAAATGGTTTGACCGTCTGTATGAAACACCTTATAATCGGAATTTTTCTCCATTGTCTCTATAAGGTCATTCATCATCTCCACAAGCCTATGTCGAAAACCCTGAAAGCTTTGATACCACTCTCGATCCCAGTGCGTGGATGAAAAGTAGTATATAATTAGTTTGTCTCTCATTTAAGATTCTCCTTTACTTTGCATTATAATAACTTCATTCCTCGTTTCGCTATCAGTAACCCTTAGAATTTTGTCATTCAGTTTAACCTTCCAACTTAATTTGACACGGCTTATCAGAATATCTTCTCCCTGCTGCCTGACAGATGTAAGCCCTTTCTCGTCGTCTGCCACACATATCAAATACAATTGAACATCGCTGTCTGCAAAATCAAATATTACCTCCTCAGTCGTAATAAATGGTTTGTCATTAGGTGCATCATCCTTGGCAATATTCTTTGTAATCTCAAGCTTTGTCGGCTCTGTTACGAGTGGCTTAATCCGCAATACTGCATCATCCCATTTCGAATAGACCTCGTTTCCTCGTACTTCTAAACTGCCGCTCGTGAAAAAGCGAGTCTGCTGATGGTGCGTAGTATTGCATTTATCAAAAACCAAAAATATCTCCGGCTCTAATTGTACGACTGTTCGATAATGCTCCACTACGGTTTTCATAGGTATATTTAGATAATTTTCATCCCTGTAATTGAAAATCGGAACATACGCCGTTGCATATGTGAGGTTTCCGTTTTCTCGCAGCTCGGTAATCCAGCCGCGGTTGTAACGGTGCATATAACTTTGGGCATTTATTCCGCTTAGTGTCCAGCGGCTGTGTCCATTATCCGCAAATTTTCTTGCCCCTTCCATAGGAATACCACCGCCGCAAATATCCCCAAGCATCATACGCCCTTTTGCGTAAAAAATAAGCGAGCCTTCGTCGTCGTGATGATGCCCCCACGCACTGCCGCCCCGCAGCGCAAGCATGGTTTCAACGCCTTTTATGTCAACCCCTCTTATCACAGCCCCCATGCCTTCAATTTTTGAAGTCACGGCTTTATAAGGTACTGTATCACCTTTTACCTCAAACCCCATTTGCTCACTAAGCCAGTTCAAATTCCCAGACAACGTCGAATCCCTTTCTGCAAAAAAATCTGCATACTGCGCATATACCTGTGCATATCCTATGTCAACGCCGTGGTCTCCCCACGGAATTAAGTATCTTTTGCCGTCAAAGTAACTATCATTGGGAGTAACAACGGATAACGCAAAATTTAGCATTTTTATGACACCGTCATAAATAGCATTGTCATCTGCTCCGTTTGTTTTTCTCATCTTCAGTACAGGATAAAGAATGTATAAAACATGCTGGAAATATGTTACACTTTCCTCCCACGCACCACTGCTTGGATAAACATGATAAGAAAGCTGCATTAATAATCGCTCACAAAACTTATTCCGCCACACACCTGCGCGTGGATGTTCCGGGAACACCTCAGCCATTGTCGCAAACACGCAAATAACATCCGTGTAAAAATTTTGGTTTGCCATACCACAAGAAACAACAGCAGAAGCTTCATCGTCGCCGACCGGCTGCATCGAAGCATATCCGCTGTAATAGTTTTCGCTTTCATTTAAGTAAGATAAATATGAAAAACAATAAAGGATAAAATCGATTTCATCATCAGTCAAAATTCCCTGTATGACAAAGCTCGGAAAAGCGCGCATATACCTTGCAATCTTTCTGCCTACAACGCAGTTTGAATATACGCCCCCGCTTCCTTCCCAAAACCCGTATACCCGCGCAGACAGGTAATCAATCATTTTTGCTTTCTCTTCCGGCGATATTTCAATATCCACAAGTTCGAGAGGAATTTTGTCGTTTAATTTAAAATCCCATTTCAGCACTAACTCATCTTCTTTTTCGATTGGCATAATACCGTGCTGTGTATGAATCCGTCTGAGCAAATTGCTGTGCAGGCGATAAGCCTCACGATTGCATACCTCATCAAAATGCCCCAATCTTTCATTGTCCCCAAAATCTAAATACTCACCGTTCCAAACACTGCATTTCGGAATAAGTGCAGACACATCGGAAAACACAATGGCAAAGCAACGACTTCCTTTTCCAATATATCCCTCAACAGTAAAATGAGGATCGCAAGCGCTAACTCCTCTTGCAGGCACTACCTCAGGTGATGGAAAGCCGTCCGCCTTAAACTCCCACGGAACCATTCTTCTTGTGGTAAAATCGTTTTGCTGCCACCGCCGCGACCACGCCTCCATAAAATTAAGACGCTGTCCCTTCCACTCGCCACCTCTTAGTGCTACAAAGCCTATTGCTTCTTCATCATCAAATGCAACGGCAAAACCATCTACCTGATTCAACATAGAAAATTGGGAGAACTGTGTAAAACCGCTTAATTTACACAGCTCTAAATCCCTGTTATAATGCACCTTTTTGTAGTTGATGCCAAAGTTATTGTCAAGCTGAAATATCCCACAGGGCAGAGTTGATTTGTCGAAATCCCACACCATTTGATTGCCCCAGTTTTTAGTGTTATATTCCTCCGAAACGGTTATAAAATCCTGCTCGTTTGTTATCGTTATTTCACATAAATAATATCCACCGTTTTCAAGTTCAGCATAAAACCGATAAGTAACAGAAGTGTCCGAAACATTGATTACCTTGCCTGTTACGGATGCAATTGGAGAAACCACATCAAAAAAACTACTGCCGCGCCATATATTGCTGCTTGCCGTCTTAACGCCTTGAAAAGGCGAGATGTTTTCCCCCGATTTTTCACCGTAAAAAAGGCGAACAGTAAATTTGCTGCTTGAAATTTCAATAGTTTCACTTGCAACCTTTGTTGTTATCACAGCATTCTCACCTTTCAAACAGCATTAACACTATTCTCGTACCGTCCATAACATACCATATAGTATTTGCTCTCACAGCATCGGCCAAAGATCTTAAAGCAAATTTGTTCTGATTCCCCGCTCTGCTCACTTCATATACCATAATGTGCTCAACTGCTATTTTAAAGCCGTTTTCGGGGTTATCTGTAAAATATACCGTACTGCCTTCAATTTCATATATAGAGCCATTAACTGCCCTAACCGGTTCAACCCAATTATCAGGGGTATCTGACAGGTCAATTTGATTATATATCCTTACGCTCTGCCCCATATAGTCATATCCCGTTGTTTTATCATAAAAGAACACAAACATATCTTTTTTAAGTCCATTTAATTTATCAGCATCAAACTTATATGTATTTAAATCTGACTTTGTTTGTACATCAACCTTATATACTTCATCATATACTTCATCGGAATCGGAAATTGTCTTTGATACCTTTGTTACAAATCCGCATTGCGTGCTGTTATTTTTCATAAAATAAGTAAAAGGTGTCATAAGCACAGCATATTTAGAGTCGGGCCTATCTTTAGTGATATGCGTCATCAATCTTCCATCTTCAGGCATACCCGGTATTGTCGAAAAACCTTTCAACTGGTTGTAAGATAACTGTGACGGATTAAGCTCTCCGTTTTTATCCAAAAGGCTGATAAATTTGAAATCTCCGTATACAAAGGTTTTTGTTCCACTTAAAGTCACAGCAGGCTCTCCAAAATCATATATGAAATCAACCGAGTATGCCGTGCTATTAACAAACTCGGCAGCATTAATGCTATCTATTTCACCTTTTTCGTTGGTCGTAAACTTGAATATGTTCTGTATATCAACTTTACCTTCCGTATAATCATTGTCGTTTACATCGCTTTTATCTATTTGCTCAAAGGATACATTTCCTTCCAAACGTTTTTCTCTTACTTTATAAACTATCTGCTCATCTTTTTCAAAGTTATAAATTTTAAGTAACCGATTGTTGCCAAGACCTATATCCGAGGCACCTAAAACAATGCCATAAAACTCGGTATTCTGCGGATTAGCTTTTAAATATCTGATTTCTCCCCTGCTGTCAATATAGGCTTGGATTTGCGAGGATAGCATCTCTACCAAAGGATCTTTACCGATGATATTTCTGTCATACCTTTGATATGACCCTCCTGCTTCTTGCAAATAGTATATATCAAAAACCCTGCTAAGCTCGCACACTCGGTCACCTATCACTACATCTTCGGATGAAACCCCGTCCAACACGCCGCTTACTTTAATATCAGAAGCAACAATTATTAGATTGTCTCCGTCGCTCCAATAGTCAAATACCATATCCGGATACAAATCTGTGTAATCTAATAATTCCCCGTTGACAATTACAAGTATATTTTTTGCCTCCTCCAACTCAAGTAGGGAAACATTTTTTATACTTTTGAAATCATATATAAGACTGTTGGGGGTAACCTGTTTTATAATTCCGCCCTCTTCCAAATCATACAAATCCATACTAATAATCCTGTCATCTTCCAACATTGCCATCGCAAGGCAACCCACAAGAGGGCGTGCGGTATCTATATTATGGCTTCCGTTTATCTTGATTGGTGCATTAGGCTTTCCAGTCGAATCTGTTTTTACGTAGTATAATAAATCATCACTATAAAAGGAAATATGCTCTATGCTGTTTGCGTTAAACAGTGCAGATGCATCCTCACTTCCGTTTACTGAATAAACAAAGTCATAAATACTCTCTGTCTTTGTTTCAAAGTTGAAAATCGTTTCTTCCCGAACCCAAACGGTGAGTGTTTCATTTTCCTTGACGACGCGGGAAACACCCTCCGCCAAATCATATGTTACTATTTCCCCAATTTCATTAGAATCATCCGCTTTAATAATTTTACCGGTTATTATTCCCTTTTTAAAAGATAAAACGGTAATTCTATATTTTTTTAAATTCAACCTGCTCCCCAGCAAGGTTTTCTCCTCAGTTCCGTTAAGTCCTGACTTAATAAAGGTAATTTCATCGCCATAACCGCTTTGTATCATTAAAGGCACGTCCAACGAGTTATCAATAAGAATGGCAACAGTGCCTCTTGATGCAGCTTTTCCATAAAAGCCTCCCGCATTATTTGTAATCCTTTTATCGGCAGCAACAGCAAGATAACCTGACGGATACCCACCCATTCCTATTGCTGCGGGTTCATATCCTAATGCACAAACAATCATTTTTACTGCCTGCTCATAAGTAACATCCTCGTCGGGTGCAAACATGCCATCACCGATACCGTTGACAATTCCGTTGTGATAGGCTATGGCAATATATCCGACTGCCCAATGGTCAGACGGCACATCTTTGAATTCAGTCTGCTCAAAGCCTGCCTTTGCAACATCCTCAATTCCCAAAGCCCTTACAATCACAGCAGCAAACTCCGAGCGTTTAATCGGGTCGTTTTCCCTGAAACCATCAATGTCACCGGTCATAATACCCAAAGCATTAAGCCTTGCAAACACCTCTTGATAACTGTCTGCAAATGCATTGTACGATATTATCCCCACGAACAAAATAAACAACACCAAAAGCTTAGAAAAGTTTTTCACAAGCAATATCCTCCCACCGATCTGTCATACAATAGTATGTTTTATTGAGCAAGCTTTATCAAAGAATAAATAATCTTAGCCGCCATTGCCCTTGTAGTGCTTTCAAAGGGTGCAAATCTGTTATCCCCTACACCGTTGATTATGCCCGATCTCTGCATCTGTGAAACCGCTTCAGAGGCGTACGCCTCAATGTCTCGCGCATCGTCAAAAATATTAGGTTCGTTTACTTCCGGCAAACTCATATTCACATAATTTATAACTCTGTATGTTAAAACAGCCATGTCTTGCCTGCTGATTGCTTCGCCGATGCCGAAGCTCCCGTCCGGATAACCCTTTATTATTCCAAGTGCCTGTGCACTTGCAACGGCGCCATAATACCACGAATCTTTTTCAACATCTGTTAAATCAGTTGTAACATCGTCGTCAATCATGCCAAATGTCGCCATCAACATTCTTATAAACTGCTCTCTTGTAACAATATCATCAGGGCTAAAATATCTCTCCCCATTTTCATCAATCATTCCATTAATTACCCCTATCACCGCCAGTGCCTCTATGCTCTCCTTCGCCCATGAGTTTTCGTCAACGTCCGTGAACACAGGCTTGGATTCAGGCGGATTTTCATCAGGAGGAGAACTAACTGCGGGTGACTCAACAGGGTCAGGAGTTGCTGTTGCTGCGCCTGCCGAAGGCAGGTATGCACCTATTCCTTTGCCTCCTACCCTATTTGTAGGACTGGAATCGCTTTTAAGTATTTTAATAACGCCATTTTCATATTCGACGTCAGTTTCTACTCCGCTGCCGTCTATAAACTGAATATTCTCAATTGTAATATTATAACTGCCAATTCTCGCTCCTGCTTTGATTTCAAAAGCAATTGTCAGCAAAGAGCTTCCAATCTCCACCGCTTCTTCGCCAGCATACAAAGCATATACCTTTCCGGGTATGTCAGTGTTTAATGCAACTACTTCTTCGCTTCTGCCGCCCAATGCTTTGTTAAAGCTTGTCTTAGCTTTACTTGCGATAAATTGTGCGCTGTCATAATTAATCTCAAGCATAATTGCTGACATACTCTGCTCCCGAGTAAACCCTACATCTAATTTTATTGTTTGCCCAACATATCCGGATACGGTTTCAATTGCAAGGGCAGGAAGACTACCGGCTTGTACCGCCGGTAGCATGCAAATATAGATGATGCTCAATATCTGCGCGAAAATTACTTTTAAATTTTTTGTATATAAATTCTTTATCATCGTCTTATCGCCTCACTTACTTAGATGTGAAATTTTTTTCACAAGATAATCGCCGATTATTTGAGCATCTGCATAGGTTATACGACCATCCCTGTTCACATCTGCCGCAATATATCTTACGCTGTCGCCGTTTATTAACTGAAACACCAAAACTATATCATTAAGGTCAATATCACCGTTCTCATCCACATCACCCATAACGGCTTCAGCCAAAGCCTGATTTTTAACAGCGTTGTTAAACACAACCCGTATTCTTTCGAGTTCTTCCAGATATTTCTCGGGATCAAATGTTTCTTCAGCCAAAGCAGTATAAACGGGTGTTTTGTCGCTTATATGAACAAATGAGCTTTCCGGTTTCATATTAAGTCCCAATACAATATTCCAGCCCTGTAAAATAACCGGCATATCCTCTGCGGTAGCATCATTAATCGCATTTATAGATCTTTTCATTTCATCAGGCGTGGCATAGTAAAAATCACTTCTTCCCAAATCGTCTACACCGCTGCCGCCTGCAAATGCAGTATACCATCCGCCTAAATCTTCAGCATTTTTATCAAAGGCATACGAAAAATCAAATGTTCCGTCGATGTCACAAGGCTTTTGCCCTATGTAAATAACATCTTCAAAAAAACTTGAAACTCCTCCCATAGCTGAGATAAGCTCGGCAAGGGTATCAAATTCAGTATTTGCTTTTTTCAGCGCATCTGTTTTTACTATAATAAGGCTGACTTGTCTACTTGCAAAAGCATCGGCAGTTCCGCTTATGAAAACAATTCCGTTTGAATCTGGTGCTGCGGTCTCCAAGTCGGTAATATTCATACCTTCAGAGAATGAGAAATCGTCGGGATGAATAGCCTTTACGAGGTGGCGAAGCATATCGGCAGATAAAATTCCTGCTTCAGCAAGCGGCTTCATATTATCCGCCTCCTCCCACACAAACGATTGTATGGTGCATCCTTCTATACCCTCGGACGGCAGACTGACAGTATTAGAAACGGTAATAGCCGAATACTGTTCGGAGGATGGAATGTTCTGAACATTATATTTAAGCTCCTCGATATTACCGTTTTTATATAATACCGTAAGCAGTATAACATTCTTCGCTGCCCCTGTGGAATTGGAAAATGTCACCCTGTTTTCCACAACATCTGAGGGGCTGAGCATACCGAAGTCGGTTATCTTTTCAATACCTACATTAAACTGTCCGGAAACGGAAAATATTCTCGAATAGTCTATAGTCGCATTATCCAAAATCACCGCACTGAATGAATTATAGTGGGAAAAAGAGCTCATATTGTTGATATTATATTGAAACCGCAAATCCGAACCCACCAAAACACCGTTGATGTAAGCGTCATATTTAAAGGTTCTAAAATTGACGATAATTTTAAAATTATACCATTTTCCCGCCTCGACAGTTCCCAAAAGAGTATCCTCCGCTTCCGTCGTTCCATCGACGGTATCGTAATTGTTCATAGGCTTAATAACCCTACCGTCTGATTTAATGACTATAAACTTCGGATTCCTCCACGAGCTGGGAGAACCCTGTACGGCACTCCAAAGATTTACCTCACCCAAAGCGGGTAGATACAAATCCGTTGAAAAGGTTATCACCCTGTTGCTTTGATTTGCAAAGTCGCTAAGGCTTATGGCAAGCTGTGAGTTCCCTGCCATTTCCAAACTTACTCCGTGTTCGCTGTCAATCGTCCTTGCAACGCACGACCCTTTGCTTACCGTCCAGCCTTCAGGTGCGCCCCCGGTATAAGTGTCAAAAGAATCCGCAAAAGGCATCTGTGCTGCAAAGACAGAATTATTCTCAGCAACACAAACAACTGACATAACGATAACAAACAAAAACACTAAAGCTATACCTACCCGTTTAAGCATATTACTACAATCCTCTCTATGGAAAATTCAGTATTATTGTGCAGGGTCTTTAATAGATGTGACACCACTTATGGGCGTTATCATATCCACACCGTTCCAAATAAATGCCTTCAGCTCACACCCTGCCGTGCTTTCAGGCGGCATTGTAAGTTGGAGGGGAGTTTCCTTAACGAAGTCTGTTGTGAGCAACGTTACGGGCTTGACATCCACACTCTTTAGCTTACCGTTCTGATACAGAGCAAAAATCATCGTGACAGGAGTATCTTCCGTCATACCGCTGGCTGTGTGGACATTTAAATCCACAACGTCATCGGGATTAAGCTGTGAAAAACTCATGACGGGTTCGCTGTCCACCGAAAAGCTCATTTTGGATGCAAATGCATTGTTATAGACCTTTACATTGTCAACATACATACTGTTGTGAGCACCTCCGTCATATTGAGAGAAGCCAACCAAATAAATTCCGTTAGGAATATTTATGTGAAATCTTAATCCTGAAGTATGTTGAACCGAACCGTCACTTTTCTTGGTTATAAACACATCAAAAAGTGATGTGGAAAAATTTGCAATAATCTTTATATTATACCATTCATCCTTCTCATATGTGCCGACCACCGTATCAGCGGGTTCATGGGGAGCATCGCTGGTATTCTTGGTCTTAACAATTTGGCCTCCTATGGTTGTAGTCAGAAACGACGGAAATCTCCAACTGCTTCCGTCCGGACCCATCTTGACATCAAACAAGCTTCTGCTGCTGACGTCAAGAAAATAGAAATCACCTTCCATACAAAATACCTTGCCGGCAGTCGAAGCAGCAAATTCGCTTCCAAGCACATAACTAAGCTGCGGACGAATCCCTTGCGCAGTTAATTGAACGGCAGTGCCATAATCGCTGCTTACGGGAGCAACCGTACCGCCGTTTTTAGTCCACCCAGCTGGAACTCCTGTGGTGTAGTTGTCGAACCCCTCGGTGAAAGAAACGGTCGGCGCAGGAAGCGCCGAAACGTTGCAGACTGAAAAAATCAGGATAATACCGAGGGCAATAACCCTCCTCGTGAGCTTTGCTTTTTTACTCATTGTAAATTCGCTCCTTTCAAAAATTAAAAATATATTAATATGCTGTGAAAACATCTATTGCTTGAGTAGCCTCGTTCCATGTAACTCTTGCGCCCATTGCCTCGCATATAAATCTCAACGGAGCCATCGCTGCACCGTTTACTAAACGGACAGGGGTGGCAAGGATTTTTTCCTCTGTTCCGAGCAAAGCGATACTTGAGTTTAAAGTTAAAACAATCCTTTTTATCCCCTTAACTATTGTGACTGTTTGTGTTTCTCCGTTCCATATCACTCTTGCCCCTAATGACTCTGAAATCCCCCGCAGCGAAACTATTGCAGTTTGCCCCGTCATTACGGCAGGCTGATCATATATCTGAAGCTGTCCGTCAATGAAAACCTTTATTTCCGGCATAATCTCTTTTTGGATAAAAGGTCTGTCGTCGTTTGAGAATGCCTGTGTTGAGTCCGCCAAAAGCAAATTGATATATCCTGCCGGGCTATTTCCTGCTCCTATTCCGCCATATTCTATATAACCCTTTCGGCCGCTGCCGTCATTATCGTTGACAAGTAGTGAGTATCCGAAAAAACTGCCCGGCTGAGGCTTTTGTTCGCTGTCTATGACATCACTCCATGGGATTGCAAGCTCATAATGGGTTTCGATACCGCTCCTTGTTATG
Source organism: Clostridiales bacterium Firm_18 (assembly GCA_001604215.1). Classification (GTDB taxonomy): domain Bacteria; phylum Bacillota; class Clostridia; order Monoglobales; family Firm-18; genus Firm-18. The sequence goes on along the minus strand of LVAX01000072.1, from coordinate 12,549 downwards.
CTACATACAATGTTTGATGTTTCTCCCGCAGTCTTCGCCCTACTTCCAACAAACCGGTATTGTAAAATCTCGCCGTTGTCCGAAAGCGCAACACCGAACTGGTTATTACCGCCGCCGTCGTCGATAAATCTGTTTTGGTCAAAGCCGATCTGCAAGCTGTCGCCATTCCATATTCTCGCAACAGTGTTATTCTGACTATGAACATTATCCTTTACCGTAACCGCCAAATATAAGTTGCTGTCATCCCATTTCAAATACCCTCCGGCACTGCAATCCTCTGCACCTTCCCAGCCGTTAATGTGATTTAAGCTTCTATTGTCAAGACGAAACGGTATTGCATCCATCCATTCATCCGAATTTATTTTCCCGTCGATTTGCGGCGGTTTTTCGGTATAGCTTGCAAATGCTGTATCTAATTTAATTGCTTTTTCAATTTGTTTGTTATTGTCAAGTGCAATATTTATCCCGATTGTTGCTCCCACTAATATTGAATAGTCACCCGCTATGTCAAAACTTACCTCTCTTTTTTCACCGGGAGGTATTTCATCGAAAGTAACCGGTGAAAGGTTTTGTTGCCAATCTGCAAACTGCAAAATGGATACCTTGCCGCTTAAAGGCAAAGAAACGGTATTATTTTTTATACCGACCTTAAGCTGCCACTCATCCCAATTTCCGTATTCCTTCGGCACAAGCCTGCCTGTTACCGTAATAGGGTCTGTAATGTTTACAATCAAGGTAAGCTCGCCCGTGCTGATTCCATTGCTTACGGGATTTAATCCAATTTGATAACTTTTAACATCGACATTTTTCGGAACAGTAATATTAATTTTCTTATTCTGCTCAGAAGATGAAAAAGCAAAATCACCCTCTGCAAACCAGCCATTTGGGGTTTTTACCTCAATAACTCCTTCCAATGCCTCGTTCCCCGCAGTCTTTGACAGAGAAATGCTAAAGGTATCCCCGCCACACGCATCTATATTTAAGGTGCTTAGCTTAAACTTCGGTTCTTGTATCTTAACATCCTCAAATACTCCCTCTATGTAAATCGGAGCCTCGGATGCCAACACGGTAAAATCGCCGTTATAACCCTTTATAATTGACGGATTTCCGTTAATGTCGGATACTGTAACCTCATCACATCCCAGATTAATAGTTACATTATTAAAGCCGTCAGTCTTCCATACCGTCAAAATATCCTTATTGTCAGTATCCCTTTTGAATCTGTATATTCTCAAATCATCATCAGGGCTGTAATCCGAAATGAACTCCGCTTGAGCAAGCTTTTCGTTATATACCTTGACTGCCGAAAACGCAGGCTTTGCAGCGTATGGAACAACTGGGCCTTTTATGTAATCAATAAGCCCTAAGGTATGTTCATAATCTTGCTTATTATTACCGTCATTTTGAAGGTCGTAATATGAGACTGTTTCGTAAAGGTCAAATGCGTGATTAAGTATAAGCATACGGGTTGTAAGTTCTGCTTGCCCCCTCTTTGTAAACCTTCCGCTGTCCCAACCTACCTCCGTCGACCACACAGGCTTGTCGATACCGTACTTTTCCAGCATATCCTTGAGTTTTTTTGTTTTCCCAACAAGGTTCCATTTCTCAGGTGACATCAAGTCAAATGCCCTGTCCTTGCAGTATGTATGCACAGAAAGAATATCAAAGCTGTTTCCTGCGCCCGCCTTTATTACCCGTTCTATCCAGTCGACATTTATACTCGCTGTCGACATACCTATTACAACAGCATCCGGGTCGGCGCTCTTGATAGCAGAGTATGCCGCAATAAGCAGTTTCGCATACACTTCGGGCGGCTCGCTCTTGGGGTTAAATGTACGATGACCTTCACCGTCCCACTCATTCCAAATCTCGTAATACTTCCACTTTCCTTTGTTTCGTGCGGCAACGGCTTTGCAATAGTTAGCATAGGCAGCTATGCCTTCGTCAGTATAAGGGTTAGTGCCGCCGTCATAAAATTGATTGCCGTATGCCATAACTGCTATTGAAGTAAGGTTTATACCATAATCCTCGGATGCATCCATCATTATTTGATGCTTTGGGTCAACGGTATATACCCCAGGTGTCTTTTCAACACCACCCCAGCTGAATCCGTCCCTAACCCCGACTGCACCCAACAGCTTAACAATAGGCGCAAGATTATCAAGGGTAGCTTTATTTAACTGCTCGTTATGTGTATTAACCAAAACTCGCTTGTTTAAGCTGTCCTCGGTATATGGACGTAAATGACTAAAGGTAATTTCCTTTTCAATTTTGATTTCACCCGACGGGTCGCTGATTTTGGTTTTCAGCAAGAACACACCGAACCTGTCTATGGGAAGGTGAAAAACCTTATCCACAGTTGCCGCCGATGAGCCGTGATTTTTAAGCTGTACCAAATCTTCTCCGCTGTAACAAGTGTTATCCATATCATCCAAAACGACATAGCTTACGTTTAATTTATACACTTTATCTGTCTTGTTTTCAATTCTCAAGCCTATATCAACAGACTCGCCCTCGGTAAAAATATTCCCCAATCGTGAAGGCTCGTGTGTCACAATGATTGGATTTTTGGGCGGAACCTTTTTGACGCTTATGTTAGAAAAGCATATGTCGTCCGCACTTATGCTGCCCATCGCCTTTGTCCATAAAGCAATCCTAAAATCCGATGAGCTTATTTTGTTTGTAAACTTCGCATTTTCAAGGTGAAAGGTCTTTATTTTCCAAGCCTTTGTGTTTGTTATTTTTACGATTTCGTCCTCATTATCCTCCAATGTCCCGTTGTCGTAAAAGATAGAAAATGACCCGTTCCCTTCGTCAAAGTATTCCACTGATACTTCTATATCATACGAGCCGTCGCAGTCATAAATAATGTTGTCGTCCACATTGCAATATATATACAAGAAATTTTCCGCTATATTACTTTGCCAACATTCCTTGCCACCCTTAACGACAACTCTTTTGGTGTCGGCATCCCCGGCTTTTACCGTTATACCATTTTCTACCGGATTTTTTCCAAGCGTAACGGAAAGCTGCGACTTATCCGCGGCATATACAGCGTTGTAACCCGGGGCAAGGGTAAAAATCAAAAATATAACCGACAAGCAAAGAGCTAATAGCCTCTTGTTCTTGTTCAAGGTATCACTCCCATTTCTGTATTTAATTGAATATAGTTTGTTATCGGCACAAGTCCCGAAAATTCTTCCCAAACAAATCCTTTGACTTCATAGCCGTCAAGACTTCCTTTCGGTATTTCAAGCGGCACCTCTATTTTCTTATCGAACTCCAAAGCTCCGACTGTTTCCGTTATATGCGAGATTTTCTTTAATATATTATCCTTATATAAAGCAGCAATAGCGGCAACCTTTTTTTCGGCATTAAACTGATTTTGAACTGCTAAAGCATATTTTAAAATATCCCCCGATTTTAATTTCATAAAGTCCGTTATTCTGCTTTTCCCAACCTTAAAGCTGCGTGATATTAAAAGTTCCGGAGCATAAATAACTAATTGCGGCTTATTTTCTGACGCCTCCTTTGAGTTAAAGGAAACATTGGAGGCACTCCCCAAGGTTGTTTCGTCTATCAGTAAGAATGAAACAATCTTGTCGTCCATGTTATTTTTCAGATAATTTCCAACGTCCCATTCATACCAAATGTCATTTAAGTTGAAAATGGTCACCGAGTCAATAAGAATGCTTCCTTCAGGTGCATTAACCCATGTAAGCTCATCCTCATTCCAATCCTCGTCGTTTACACCATACAGTCTGATAGTTCTCTGAGGCTGAATATTTACATAGGATACATACATTCTGAGCTTTGCCGAACCAATAAGGCTTTTATCATATGAGCCGAAGTCAAACTTCAAGTAGCTTTTTCGTTTCAATGAGTTGGTATCATTTTTAACAATCAATTCCACATCGCTTCCATAGTTTTCGTTTTTAAATGCACCGTCTCTGACATATGTATCTTCCACCGGATTAAGAATCAAGTCACCTTCTTGTGCTGCACAAAAACTCGGAGTAAGCTCCATAATTACGGGATGCGCCGGCACAGAAAGTCTAATGTTCACTGGATTATCATATTCTTGCACCGGTTCAGCGGAGTTGAGCGGGACATAACGTTTTGCATTTTCTATCCCTAAAGGCAATCTAAGAGTTATGTCCACATCTGAAACAGCAATTTCAGTATCCGTATTGTCGTCCCAACAAAGAACATCCTGCCACACCGCAATGTAAAACCTTCCATCACTTTTTTGAAAAAGCGTATGCTTAATATTGGTCATATCCCCATCTGCAAAGGAATAATTAAGAGACTGCGGAACGAAACACGCATCCTTTTCGCTAAGTAAGCTGATCAGATTTTGCACTGCATAGAAAGCCTGTCTTTTTGATTTATCTTCTCTCATTAAACCATATCCATCGGGTTTATTATCAATCAGTTGGTAATAATATGTTCTTTCAAATCCTCGAATCCAATGATCAAAAGGCATTCTTAAATAATACTTAGCCTGCACCGATTCCGACACACCGCTTTCACTAACGTCATTACAGGCAAATCCTGTTTCCGTCGCCCACAATTTTTTAGTCGGATAAATCACCCTCATTTTTGGCAAATACCATCTGTCAATATCCTGCGATATTGTGTAGCCTTTGGGTGCATAATTATGAGAATTGCCGTAATCCACCCACGCCTCTATATTACCAAGCTGAGCAACCTTTATATCCGCAGTCGACCCAAGGGCTAGTGCCGGACCCAGCACGGGCAAGCTGCTCAAATCAGGGTCGCTCTTTACCGCCGCATACAACTCCTGCTGATACTGGCGAACGCTGTCATACCAGTTTGTATGCCCACCATACCTAAAGAACCCTTGGTTTCCATCGGGTCCCTTACCGTTATCCGGCTCGTTTGGAGCTTCTATCATTTCCAATGCACTACCGTACTGTTTTAAAAAGTTTATCGTATTTTGTATATTATAGCCTGTTGCATAGCTGCTTTTTATTCCGTACGAGTTATATAGATCCTTAGCTCTTTCGGGCAATACGCTTGAATACGGCGACCCGTCGTCACGTATATGCCGTATTGCCAAATCACTCAAAGCAGGCTTGATTGTTCCTTCATAATCGGTAAAATACACGCTATCCTGATAATTAAGATGAGTGGTAATGCCAATACTGTCCACAAAGCTGTCCGCGCTTTTGGCAACCATACCCGAAGCGCATACCGTATTACTTATAATTATTATAAAGGCTGATATGCAAAAAATCGAAGGGCAAAGCAGGAAAGTCCATAATTTATTATTTTTTTTTATAAAATCGATTATCAAATCATAAACCTCCCTGCCCTGCCCTGCCCTGCTCTACCGTCATATTATTATTGTTTGCTTACCTTCCATGCCTCATATTGCTTTTGTGCTTCTTCAAGAACCTTTAAGCTGCCTGTGTTTTCAAGCTTGGCTTTCATTTCCTTTAGTCCGCTGTCGGTATCAATAGTTCCCGACATAATCAAAAGCTCATACTCTTTAATAATCGTATTTATTGCCGCTATTTCGGTCTTAATAGAAGTTTGGTCAAATATAAAGCCTGTTGATTTTGCCATAGTAGCAGATTTGTTATATTCCTCATATTCCTGCCATTTGCTGGGCTTTTCGTTTTGCCACAAATAATTTAAGAACTGATTGCCTATAACCCATTCTGTTGCAGGATAGTATCCCGAATCCGTTGCCCTTTCAATTCCCTGGGGCAGTTTTATGGTGTTTTCGTCAACCTTTATATAATGCTTATCCTCTATACCAAACTGCATCAAATTTAATAAATATTTATCAGTATATAACAAGTTCATCAGCATCATAGCACGCTCCGGATCCACTGAAGAACCGGGGATAGCAAGCATAGAACCCATCATAGTACGGCTGGATTTCATAACGGGAGTAGCATGCCCTCTACCATATTTTCTGCCGTTATCAAGAGACATTGTATCCTCTTGCCCGGGTTTACCCGAAGCTATTTGAATCCAAGTCTTGCCGTTTTTGTTTGACGTGCTCTGTCCGATTTCGGTTGTTGACGCATCTTGATTGATATAGCCTTTTTCGTACCAGCTGCGCATATATTTATACTTTTCCCTAAGGTAAGGGTCATCAAACTTGCTGATTATTTTATCCGTATGTGTATCAAGCTCCAATATATCAATACCTTGAATCAATTCAAACCTAAATGGATCCTCACCTTCCACCATAAGGGGCGGAATTGCTGTACCCTGATTCATCCAAAGCGGCACTAAATTCTTTTCGTTTTTCTTGATTATTTCAAGCGCATCACCTAATTGGCTGTATGTAGTGATATTTGCATAGTCTATACCGTTACGTTTTGCGACAGCATCATCATAAAAATAGCAGTTGTTTGCGGCAAGCTCTTTATACGTTGAAATGCCGTACAGTGTGCCATTTATCTTCATGGCATTTAGCTCCTGCTCGGTGAAAAGCGAAGCTATTCCCTGCCCGTGTTGCTGCAACAAATCGTCAAGCGGCGTAAACGCTTTTCTCGGAATATTCTGAATAAGTGCGGCATCTTTCACCCACAATAAATCAAGCTGTTCATTTGTTTGCAGCATTAATGGCCATTTTGAGGTAAAGCTTCCATAGCTGGGTACGTCAAGATTAACCTCACAATTCAGCTTTTCCATAAGATATTTGTTTATCTCTTGCTCAACTAACTCCTTGTCCTTTTGGTCTCCGCCCACAAACGGATACATAACCGTCAGTTTCACATAAGGCAGTTCAACCCCATCAACCTTCTTCGCTTCATTTTTGGCAGAGCACGCTGAAATCAGCATAGCTAAGCTCATTACCATAACCAACAAAATTCCAACTCTTCTTTTCATTTTTTCTCCTCCTTATTTTTTATCATTATCTTGCGGAAAATCATCCCTTTACAGAGCCTTCGGTCAATCCCTGAATAAAATACTTTTGGAAAAAGGGATATGCCGCAACAATAGGTCCTACTCCCACAACAACCATCGCCATTCTTACGGATTGCTCAGGCAAAAGCTTCATAAAGTTCTCCATAGCAGATAAATTATCCGAAAATGATTGCCGTATGAAGTTTAAGTTCAGCATCGCCTGCTGCATTAAGTGTTGAAGAGTATAAAGCTTTGGAGTGGAAATATAATACAAACTATTAGTCCAGTTATTCCAATATCCAAATATTGAGAACAGCAGCATAGAGGCGATAATCGGCTGTACAACCGGCAAAATAATCTGCACAAATGTTCTAAACTCGCCTGCACCATCTATAACAGCCGCTTCAATAAGCTCGCTTGGTATATTTTTTTTAAAGTATGTACGTATAACAAAAATACTGAATCCGCCGCCCAATGACGGCACTATCAATGCCCAGACCGTATTTTTAAGCCCCAATATTGTTACATTTACCATGTATGACGCAACTAATCCGCCCGAAAAAAGAAGGGTTATAAGAAGATAAACATTAAAAAAACTTTTAAAAGGAAAGTCCTCCCTCGAAAGCGGATACGCATATAACGTCATAGATATAATGCTAATCAGCGAGCCCACAATCGTTACAAAGATTGTAACGCCATAAGCTCTAAAAATTACTTCGGAATCAGAAAATAAAAAATCATAAGCATCAAGGCTGAATTCCTTAGGAATAAAACTATAACCAAAATCCATAATGGCCGATTCGCTGGTAAACGAAACGCTTACCACCAATAAAAGCGGTAATACACATGCCAAACTAAATAATATAAATCCGCCGTTGATTATAATTTCTGCTGTTTTTGAAACAGCGTTAACCTCATATTTTTTCACCTTGCAACCCCTCTTAAAACAATGCTTGTTCTTTATCAATTTTCCTGACTATCAGGTTGGCAATAACAACCATAATTAATCCTACGACGGATTGATAAAAGCCGGCAGCCGATGCCATGCCAATGTCCTGCAAGGTAATAAGCGCACGATATACATAAGTATCAACAACATCAGTTACACCATAAAGTAGTCCGGAGCTCATAGGAACTTGAAAAAACAGCCCGAAGTCTCCCTTTATAATATTTCCTAAAGCAAGAACAATTGAAATTATCATCATTCCGCTAAGTGACGGTATCGTAATATATTTTGTTTGTTGCCATTTGCTCGCCCCATCAATAATTGCCGCTTCATATAGTTGCGAATCAATTCCGGTTAGTGTTGCTATGTATATAATGCTTCCGTAGCCTACCGAATGCCACAATTTTGTTAAAATCAAAATATACGGCCAGTAAATGGGTTCGTCATACCATTTGATGGGAGTGATATTCATTTTTTTAAGTATCGTTGTATTCATATAGCCTTGTTCCGGATTTAGAAAACTATAAACAATATATGCAACAACAACCATAGATAAAAAGTTCGGCAATATCACAAGGGTTTGATAGCATTTTTTCAGGTATCTGTTTCTTATCTCGTTTAAAGCTATTGCGATGGCTACGGAAATGACCATGCCCACAAATATAAAAACTAAATTATAAGCAATTGTATTTCTCGTTATCCGCCATGCCGCATCGGTAGAGAAAAGGAACCTAAAATTCTCTAAGCCCGACCAAGGACTTCTGAATATTCCGTCCTTGTAATTTATATTTTTAAAAGCAATAATAAGCCCGAAAAGCGGCAAATAAGAATTGATAAATAAAATAATACTGCACGGAATCATCATAATCAGCAACGCCTTATATTTCACAACAGCTTTCATGAATTTTCTCGAGCGTGCATCCTTTATTTTCTTATCAAGCTTTAGTTGCGTATCCATGTCAGACCTCCATATTCTTTTAAATAAACTATAGCATAAAAAATCAGAGGCAACAATAACAATTGTTACCTCTGATATCACAATTATGACAATCAGTATTTTAACCTCTATACTCCTGAGGTGTTTTCCCCGTAGCTTTTTTGAATATCTTTGCAAAATAAGAAAAGCTTGGATATCCAACCTTCTGGGAAATACTGCTTATTTTGTCTTCCGTTTCAAGCAGCAGCTTTTTAGCCAGCTCTATTCTTTGAAGCAAAATATATTGTGAAAGGGACATTCCTGTGTCTTTTTTGAACAGCCGCGACAAATATGATTCATTTAAATATACCAGCTTTGCCAAATCAGCTCTTGAAAATTCCTTATCCAAATTGTCGTTAATATACTGCTTAACTATCTTTATTGATTCTGCATCCGCACTCATATTGCTTTGTAAGTAATCGCAAAATACAGTAATAACGTTTTCACACCACGCTTTTACTGCGTGTGCCGAATGTGCAAGCGGCGGCAATTTAGGCAGTTTTTTCTGTCCGTAAATTTGAACAATGCTATAACCTTTTTTATATATAACCTGATGCACCATTATCGAAATGCTTGCACTTAGCATTTCCGAAGCCTCCTCAGGAAAAGCCTTCCCGTCGAAGCTATTAATATATTGGTCAATTTCTGACAAGAGCTCTTCCTTTCTGCCAAACTCCAAAAGATATGTCCATTCAAGGAAATCCGGTGGTCTGACAACATCTTTTTGTGTTTGCTCAGCTCTGCTTTGTAGCAGCAAATGGTCATCAAACTCGATGTTCTCATCATCCATACTAATCAACTGCTTATAGGTCTTATAAATTAATTGTGCCTTTATAACCTCACTCATATAGCAGCGCATACGGCAGTTCAACGCGCCCACACAAGCCTTAATAAAATCATCGCACCTATTTTTCAGTTTCTCGTAATCAAAATGCTCGTCCTTATATATGATGACGACGTTATTGTCCTCATAATCTTGTATGACGACGCCGTCAAATTCTTCAAAAAACATCTCCGTTGCAATATTTCTTAAACCATACGAAACAACATCATCAACATAAATGTCATCGGATATTTCTGCTTCAACCATGCCAATTACAATAAGAACAAACTCGTCTTCACTGTCAAATGGTATGGAGCATCTATCAGCAAGAGATTTTATATTAGAATGATTGGGGGAAATGCGCCCACTGACAGCATTCTGCCAAAACTGTTCACGCATTGCAGGAAGATGTTCCACCCACATATCATAATATTTATTGTAATTGGCTTTAAAAAAATCGTTAATTTCATTATCCGCTACTTTATTGATTAGTTGCGTCACAGCATTTTTAAGTTCCTCATAATCAACCGGCTTAACAAGATAATCACAGCTGCCTAATTGTATTGCCCTCTGTGCGTACTCAAACTCCGCATATCCGGTAAGAAAAACAAACTGCATATTAGGATACTGCTTTTTAAGAGCCTCCATCAACTCAAGACCATTCATTCCCGGCATCTCAATATCACAAATTACAATGTCTATTTTTGTTTTATTTACTATTTCAAATGCTTCAGTCGCATTATTAGCCGAATATATGTTCTCAATTCCGCATTCTGCCCAATTAATTCCATGCTTTAAGGCATCTATTGAGATTTGTTCGTCATCCACTATCAATATGTCATGCATTTTTCAACAGCTCTCCCCTCGGAATATTTATTATAACAGTAGCGCCACCGGTTTGATTGTTCATAAATTTGATGCCCGCTTCCTCTGTAAAATTCTTTTTAATACGCTGACATACATTCCAAATTCCAATATGCTGGCTTCGATATTCCGACGAATAGGCAACCTCGTTCAACGCAACCAACTGTTCATCCTTAAATCCAGTTCCGTTATCTTCAATTATAAAACGAACACTGTTATTTTCTATATCCTCCTCCGAGTAGATAATAACACGGAAAATATCCTCCTTTTTTGAAAAACCATGCTTGATGCAGTTTTCTACAAAAGGCTGGAGGGTCAACGGAGGTATTTTCATATGCAGATGTTCCAGCATTATTCTGATTTCAAAATCCATCTGGTTTATATAGCGAAGTTTTTGTATTTCAAGATAATTCTCGATATGTTTTATTTCATCCTTGCAGTCTATCAGTTCTCGGTTGACTCCTATAATAAACTTGAAATAGTCCGCCAAATGCACTGTCATTTTGCGGATAAGTTCATACTCCTTAAGCTCCGCCAAACTATAAATAATGTTAAGGCTATTCATATAAAAGTGAGGATTTATTTGACTTTGAAGCTTCTTACGCTCTGCTTCACCCGCTATAAGCTTTTGTTCATATACATCAATTTTTAATTTTTTAATTTGCTCTATCATTTCTGAAAATCTTTCCGCTAAAAAACTGAATTCGTATGATGTGCTTTCTTTAATCTCAATATCCAATTTACCCTTTCCCGCCTTGTCCATTGCTTCGATAAGTCTGTTCATCGGATTTGTTAACTGATTTTTCAGAAAAACAAAAAACATAATAATAGTTATAAGTATTGAAAAAAATAGAATAAGTGCCATTTTATCTAAAATTCTAGTTTCACCAAATACAGTTTCCTGCGGCATAACCATAACCAAGCTTAGACCCGTACCACTTATTCTTCCACTCATTACAACAAAGCTTTTATTGCTCTGTTCACTTTTAATGACAAAAAATGCATCCTCACTTTCATTGAATTTCTCTTTAATTTTCGCTATCAAGTCATCACTAATATTGGATTTACTCACAGCAAATCCTTCATTTGAAAACACAATATTTTGATAATTTTCGTTCTTCGATTTCAAAACCGTTTCAAACGCCTTTTCAATATCCACCCAAATTCCGGTGCATGCATCACTATCAGTAATAAAAAATCGTCTTAAATAAAACTTATCCTTAAACTCTATAATATCCCAACTGTACTTTGATATAGTTACAGCGGTTTGGTTTAGATTTTCAATGTCCCTCATAACAACTTCTTTATTAGACTCCTGAGCATTCTTTGTCGAAAACACAAGCTCATTGCTGTTTGTATAGTAAAAAAACGCAGTATCCACAGCATCAAAATTAGCTATGTACCCTCTTAGTTTTATGTAAATACGCTGCTTTAATACATCATATGTCATATTTCTATCGACAAGCAAAGCAAGTTGTGTTGAATCGAGATCCGATATGAAGGTTTTCTCATAAAACGTCTGTATTTCATCAATCTTATGCTCAATTTCTTCACTGTTATTTTTGAGAAAATTGTTGTTTATCAGAATTGTCTGGTTTCTTAAAAGATCGTTCGAGTATTTATAGACATATACCGCAAAAATGGTCATCGGTATAACAGCAACTATAAATATAACCGCTAATTTTAACCACAAAGGTTTGAATATCCTCATATACAGGATGCTCCTTCATAATTACTTGGTTCTATACATTTTGAAGCCTGCCAATAATGCGTCAGATTTCATACTAACCATGCGCACATAAGTAGGTTAGCATTCGTAGACATCATGTTTATTTATAACAACTCGACAGCATAAGTTTTTTCTACAAATTCAAATCCTTTATTCTAACAACAATAATTGTTGGGGCGAAATAGTCAAAACATAGCTTCCTCATCTTAGCCATAATATAACACGGATTTTCAGGCATGTCAAGAATAATCTGTTGTATAGTATGTGTCAAGTAAACGTTGGCAAAATTTTTACGATACACAAATATAGTAAATGAGTAA
>LVAX01000071.1 GCA_001604215.1 Clostridiales bacterium Firm_18 | reverse complement strand
TGTTTTCTATCAATTACATTATACCATATTTGGAGCTATATTGCACTGTTTTTTTCTTTTTTATGTAATTCATTGATTTTTTTTGCTTCATATGATATAATTTCAAACAAAATTCAAAGACAGGTGATGTAAAGGTATGTATAAAGTCGGAATGGTAGGGGCTGGCAATATAACCAAGGCATATTACAGAGCATTTAAAAAATTTGAAGATATAATCGAAGTTAAGGCAGTATGCGACAAGCTTTTGGACAGAGCTGAATCTTATGCCAAAACATACAAAGCGGCGGTTTACCCGGACTACAATGAAATGGCGCAAAAGGAAGATTTGGATATAGCCATAATATGTCTTCCCCACGGCCTTCATGCCGATGCGGCGGAAACGTTTGCGGCAAAGGGCGTTAACATATTAATTGAAAAGCCGATGGCAAACACGGTCGAGGAATGCGACCGTATAATCAGCTTGGCAAAGCGCAATAATGTTAAACTAATGATTGGGCATTTGCAAAGATATTTTTCATATAACAAGCAAATTAAAAAAATAATTGACTCGGGTGAGCTTGGGGAGCTTGTAATGATTACGGACAGGCGAACCGTTAATTACTTTACAGAAGAACGCCCAAAATGGTTTTTGGACAAGAAATTGGCAGGCGGCGGAATAGTTATGAACTACGGTGCGCATTCATTGGATAAAATCTGCTGGCTTACCGGAAGGGATGTGGAGGATATAAGCGGTCATATGTCACAACATATTCCGGGAATATCGGTTGAGGGGGACGCTCAAATCCTGCTCAGGCTGGAGGGCGGTTTAACCGCGTTGATAGCTTATGCCGGCTATAAATTACCGTACTGCAACGAACTGAATATATTTTTCACAAAAGGTACAATACGCTCCGACAGCAAAAACGTATGGGTCAGCAGCTGCGGAGGCGACTATCGGCTTTTAGAACCGGAAGGCGAATCCGATCCTTTCGTGCCAATGATCGACGACTTTATTAAATCAATAAAAGACGGCTCCGAAGTTGCCGTTGGCGGTGAATACGGAAAAAGGATAATTCAAATTATCGAAAAGTTTTACGCGTTGCAAAAAAGCGGCAAATGATTTTACATAAAACAAATAATTAAAATTCAAGGGGGAGTAAAAATGGAAATTAGAATTTGTAAAGACCCGTCCGAATTGGGCAAAAGTGCTGCCGGGTATGTTGCCGGCATATTAAACGAATGTATCGAAAAAAAAGGAAGCGCAAGAATAGTGCTTTCCACCGGAGCGTCACAGTTTGACACCCTGGATGCTTTAATTAAGGAAAAGGTGGACTGGAGCCGGGTGGAGATGTTCCATCTTGACGAATATATAAATATTGACGAAACACATAAAGCAAGCTTTAGAAAATACCTTCGGGAAAAGTTTATTTCCAAAGTTAATTTAAAAAAAGCTTATTTGGTTGACGGGACGGAAAGCTGCATAACAACACTGACGGAGGAGATTAGAAAAGCGCCCGTTGACGTGGGGCTTATCGGCATAGGAGAAAACGCCCATATTGCTTTTAACGACCCCCCGGCAGATTTTGATACCAAAGAAGCTTATATAGTCGTCAATTTAAACGATGCCTGCAAAAGGCAGCAAGTCAGGGAAGGTTGGTTTGGCAGCGTTGATGAAGTTCCAAAACAAGCCGTTTCCATGTCCGTATACCAAATAATGCAGTGCGAGCATATTGTGTCTTGCGTTCCGTATGCGGTTAAAGCCAAGGCGGTTGCGGACACCTTAGCCAATGATTTGACAAATAACATTCCCGCAACCATGCTGAAAAAACACAAGAATTTTATTTTATATGTTGACATGGATTCCGCAAAGGATATCATATCAAATAATATAGTATATTAATATTAATCAGCTTTAAAAGCTAAAGCTTTTGGGCACGCAGCGTGAGCGCAGGCGAATTCACTTTGCCTGCGCTCACTTTTTTTAATTTTATAATAACGCTCCGGCGAAATAAACTCGCCTACGCTCACCCTTTTTATTCATGCCGCCATATACCTTATAACACTTTTGCCGTAAGAATAATATATTATATGAGAGGCTTATTGCACAAAAAAGAAATGACATGCCAATTGGAGGAAGAATATTGTATATCATATTATCACTGGCAATTATAATATATATTTTTATGATTATCCTAACAAAGCACAGAACCCCGATTGCGTTGATTGGTGCCGGAGCAATGCTGATATTGGGAGCCTTGTCCTCAATTTATAATGTAAACTATGCTTTTTCAAAATTCCCGGGCGAAATTATTTTATTGATAATAGTACTTTCATTGTTTACCGATGCATTTAACAAGATAGGTCTAATTGACTATATCGGTTACACATTCGTCAGATTAACAAAGGAAAACAAAGTTGCAATGATTGTATTCATGCCGCTGCTGATGTATGCAACATCACTTTTTATGAATAATTTAACGGTTGTTTTGCTGTACACCTATATGGGACTGTATCTTTTTACCGAATTTCGTCTTCCGGTTGTCCCTTTGCTGGTGAGTATCGTGATAGGCTCAAATATAGGCGGGGCCGCGCTGCCATGGGCCGATACTCCCGCTGTGATTTTAACATTATACACCAATTTTAATCTTTTGGATTTTGTTAATAAACTAATGCTGCCATGCGCTTTATATATAATAGCTTTATCAATATATAACTTTGTATGGTATAAATACTTTGCGCCCAAGGAAAGAAGCATTCCGTTCAAAACAATACCGCAAATGGATAAAAAAAGATTAAAACCGGTTTTGCTGTTGTTTGTATTTTACATTTTCTTTATAAGCATAGGACCTTTTGTGAATATTTCAATAGCATACACCTCTTTGTTTTTTGGCGGTTTATTATTGCTTTTGGAAAAAAGGAATCCGATTGACATTTTAAACGAGCTGCCGATCATGGATTCAATCGTATTTATAATTGCGTTATTCCTTATAGGAGGAATTTTAGAAGAATGCGGTATTTTAAAGGTTGCGGCTGAAGGAATTATAAAGCTGACAAGTAATAATGCTTATTTAATTTCGCTGGCCATACTTTTTTTAGCGTTTATTATTTCAACCTTTCTTTCGGCCGGACCGGCTGCGGCTACTTTGCTGCCTATATGTCAATCCTTATACCATGCCATACCGTTTAAGCTAATATATGCAGCCCTGGCGCTTGGTATATTGGCAGGAAGCAGTATGCTTCCGTGGTCGGCAACCGGCGGTCCTATTTTGCTCAGCCAGGCAAACAGCTTTATTAAACAGCATGATTATTTAAGCGAAGAAGAAAAAGAAAATATCCGTAAAATTTATAACTTAAAGTCTTATGTGCTGTATTCCGTCCCGTTTTCATTAACAATGCTTGCTGCCTCTGCCGTTTATATTATCATTTGTATCTGGCTGCAGACGGGAACCTGATAATAGTTAGGCATAAGAGAGTCGAACTCCATATAGGGTTTAGCTCTCTTATGCCTATAGCAAAGACGTGCTGTCATTAAGTAGGCACGTCTTTAATATTTTTTATGAAATATAAATCCTATAATGTTTTAGATGAAAGCCAATATCACTGTAAGATATTTTATAATAATTTTGTTATTCCTTGCTGTGCTTTTTTTGCATTTCTGCCTGTCTTATTTTTTCTTCTCATTCTTTCCTTGCTGCTTGCCTTCACCCTGCTTTTTGCCGTTGTCCTGCTTCTTGTCGTTACTTTGTTTCTTGTTGTTATCCTGTTTTTTATTGTCACCCTGCTGCTTGTTGTCGCCATTTTGTTTTCCTTCGCCTTGCTGATTGCCACTGCCTTCCTGATTGCCGCTGTTTTGCTGATTATCATTGCTTTGCTGGTCATCGCTGCTTTGCTGGTTGTTTTGCTGCCTTCTTTGCATCCGCTGCCATTTGTCCACTAGAACTTCTCCGTTTTGCAAGTTTATTGATACCTGCAAGACAACCTCATCCTGAAATTCCTGCCCATTCGGAACAAGGGCCAATTCCAGCGTAAAAGGCGGGGGTGGCGGCGGCAAGGGTCTATTGTTTCTTTTCCGTTCACAACTGCAATAATTTACACTGCACCTGTTCATTGCGGGAGGAATCGACCAATCGGTACATTTTGTAACCCTTGTTTTTTCAGAATTATTGGGGTTCATATAATTCTCTCCTTATATAATATATACTGGCTCATATTGTTAAATTGAAAAGAGCAGTATAGAATGCTATTGCATCCCTATGATATAATACGCTGAAAAGCTTTAAGCCGTTACAACTTTTATTTTTTCCAAGCGAAATTTTCTAATAATTAAACATAGGTTTCACTTCCCGGCATTGGCCCCTGGTTTCTATGCCCCCCATTTTTCCAAAGCCGGATAAAACATCTTTAGATATGGTTTCTATATTTAAATATTCTTTTACTGAAGTATTGGCAAATTTACATGCGACGTATACAGGGTCGGTAATATTAATCAATATTCTTTCCGGAGAGCTTGCGAAATTGGCGCCTGCCTTCATAAGGGCTTCGTAGTGCGACTTGCATCCCCCTGCAATTATAACAAGCTCATCATAATTAGAATTATACTCCCTTGCTTTTATGACACCTTTCGTAAAGTATTTTGAATTCTTGTAATTATTAATATCCATTGAATTTATCAAGCCTTTTTTTATCGCATCATGACCGGTAATTACAAGAATATTCGGCCTGTATTGTTTTAACAAGTCAACAACCACATCGGGTTGTTTATCCTCTTCGATAAACACACCGACAGCGGACACGCCTAATTTTTCATACTGGTCCATGCATTGTTTTAAATAAAACGGATCACCGTCAATGTGAAGTATAGTCCCGCACATTGTTCCGGATAAAAGGGATTTTGAAGTGTTTCTTGCTTTAATTATCGCTTTATATTTATAAATATTTGAAACAGAGCCGGCCTGACTTAGGCTGCCGTCCTGCCTTGTGAAAGCGTAATCCATATCAATCAAAGGAGCATCGGCTATAAGCCGGTGTTCCAGACCGATTAGTAATGCGGTATTATCTTTAATATCCGATATAATAAAATTGATATCATTGCCGTAGGATTTCCTTGTTACAATATCGCCTTTTTTCAACTGATTAGCACATCTTTTCCCTTTTAATTTATATAATTAATGTCTCAAAAAACTTCCACTTAGATTTTGCTTTTTTGTAAAAAAGCAAAATTCAGTGAGACATCAAGCAATGCCTGAATCGTTGAAAATGGGCTTATTACGCCATTTTCAACGATTTCTATGGCTTTTGCCATAGAAATAATTCGCGAAGCGAATTATTCAGCAGGCATTAATTATAATATGATATTAAAATAAAAAGTGATTAAATTTAAAAAAGCGTTCCGGCGCATAGCGCTTTCCAAAAGCGCCTCATCTCGCCCCGCGAGGGAAAGCGAAGGCGGATTCATTTCGCCGGAGCGCGAAATTGCGCGGGTTTTGCGCAATTTCCTATAAGTCAAAAAAAAGCGTTCGGGCTCACAGCACATTCCCGAACGCATTGTCTTTTATATCCTAAATTCCCGTAAAATTATACTATACAGAAAGCTTGGTTAACCAAGCTTGTAAATCATCTGTAGATATACCACAGGTATTCATGATATCCCTTTGTTTTTTAGTTATTGGAGACAACAGTTTCCTGCCATCCTTTGTATTAACATATTTAATTTTTCTAAGCTCTTTTAATATGTTGGTAAAAGATATGCTATTTATACTCATATATTCTTTTAACTTGTTCTGTATCCACGAACGCATTATAAGCGCAATAAATGCAACAAACATCTTGCCTTCAGTTGTTTGGTTATTGTGACAGTGAATACGTTTCATATCAAGTTCATTTTTTAATTCATCAAATGATTTCTCAACTACATCACGTCTCCGATAAGTCATAAGAATGTCATAAGATGAAGCTTCGAAGTCTGTTTCCACTATTATAAAGAATCCTAAACGTGATATGATGGCATTTATTTTTTCAGTATCTCTTATGAAGCCAATTCCACCGCCTTTTTTATGGTTGATTTTAAAGTATCTGTCGTATCTTAATGTTCTTGAAGGTGGTTCAGACATTTGCCTCAATGCGTTTTCACACTTTTCAATGTCTTCAAACAGTAGATTTTCTTCATCTGCTGCTTTTGATGGGCTATAATAAATATGGGCTTTAAAACGTATTCCGAAGTCCTCTTTTATTACGGATTTTACATATGGCAAATCCTTTCCAAGTCTGCATTCTGAACGATTTACTATCTCACTTCTATGTTTATCAATTAATTCTTTTGCGAAAGTAGAAGAATTAGGAATACTGATTATAAATCTTGCCCCTGCTTCTGTCATATATTTTAAATTATCAGAACAAAAAAATCCTCTGTCCAAAACATATTTTACATTTTTACATCCAATAAGTTCATTATCCCTTAGCATATATGTCAAATGTGTTTTATCCGGTACACTCCCAGGATACACACAATAGTAAAGTGGCAGCATACTCTCCTGCCCATAATACATAGCAAAATTAAGCTGAGGCAAGCTTTCCTTATCCCTGTTGTATCCGCATTCCAAGCTTTCTATCCCTCTTGAATATGAAGAAATTGATGTAACATCATATACTATGTATTCATGTTGTTTTCTTGCATAAATCCAGGTTTTAAAAAAGTCCATTCTGCTCTTATAATCAATTGATTGGAAAACACGACTTATTTCTGGTGAACTAAGTTTAGTTCCGTTATGAGGATATACTTCATCATACCAATCTTCATAATATGACATTACATTCCCTTCACAAAGCATATATTCTGCGAGTGCTATGATCTTATGAGCATTTTGAGGAAACTTTCTCTTTAAAACGTCATAAAGACCGGTTTCTCTAAACTGACCATCAATTAAAAAGGTTACTCCACAGCTTTTTATTGACTCAATATCATTGTCTTTTATTGGAGTTTCTTTTGCATATATTTCATAATAGTTTTTGTTAGGAATCAACATTCCGGTTTCATTATCTATTTTGCCAATAGAAACCCTATCATTGGTGGGCTTGCCTTTTTTATTTCTATATATTCGTGTAATGTAGTAAGCATAGACAACATCACCGCTTTTATATCTAACTATTCCTTGTCTTGGTAATGGTACTTTTATAGATTCATCTAATGCCATTTTTTATCACCCCAAATACAAATGTATAGTATAATTATACTATACATTCGTAAAAAAGTCAACACAAATATTTCGAAAAGTGTTGATTTTTCTGCAATTCAAGGATGTATTGTATAATAATTCGGGAATTTAGGTTATATATTAAATTCGAAATATTTCCACCGGTTTCACATTGTCAATCGCAGGCGCTGCATTCATCATCAATGACTTGCTGAAGTTCCCTTTCGATTTCGTCCTGCATTGCCACTTTTGCAAGCACCAGCTCGCTGATTAAAATCTGTTTTGCATTGCTGAGCATTTTTCTTTCGCTGGTTGACAGTCCCTTTTCCTTTTCCCTGAGCATAAGCGACTTTACAACATCCAAAATATCCATTATATTTCCTGAACGTATTTTTATCATGTTTTCACGGTAGCGTTTATTCCAGTTGTCGTTTTTATTGGCCTTCAGAGTCTTAAACTTCGCTAAAATTTCGCAGCCGGTCGCTTTGTCTATAATATATCTTATGCCTATTTCCTCACTTTTTTTAATAGGAATCATAACCTTCATATCGCCGATAGGCATTTTCATAATATAATACGATTGTTTTTGCTTTAAAAACTTTTTCTCCTCAATTGCTTCAATTATTCCCGCACCATGCATAGGGTATACTATTTTGTCTCCTATGTTAAACATGTATTAATTACCTCCAATTTAACTCATACCCCAATTATACTACTTTTTTTATTTTTTGTCAAAAATATTTAAAGCATCATGAAGATTGGAAACCCTATATATTTCAACATTTTTTAGCAATTCCGTCTTTTTGTCGCTGCCCGAGGGTATTATTATTTTATCAAAGCCAAGCTTTACCCCCTCCGCAATTCTCTTTTCAACGGAATTTACCGCACGAATCTCTCCGGTAAGGCCTATTTCGCCGATTGCCAGAAGGTTATCGGGAATAATAAAGCCCCGATACCCGGATGCGATCGCAAGAGTCACCCCCAAATCAGCCGCCGGCTCATCTATACGCAAGCCTCCGATTACATTTACAAACGCATCCTGCGTGGATAAATTGTACCCGATACGTTTTTCCAAAACAGCCATCAAAAGGGATACCCTGTTATAATCTATCCCGGCCGACATACGGCGCGGCGCCGGGAAATTAGAGCGTGTCACCAGCGCCTGCACCTCGGCAAGAATAGGACGGGTGCCTTCAAGCGCGCATATAACACAAGAGCCGCTTGTGTTTTGCGGGCGTCCGGAAAGCAACATTTCCGAAGGATTAAAAATTTCTCTAAGCCCGCTGTCACACATTTCAAAAACTCCGATTTCATTTGTGGAACCGAAACGGTTTTTAACCGCTCTTAATATCCTGTGGTGCTGATGTCTTTCACCTTCAAAATAAAGCACACAATCAACCATATGTTCAAGCACCTTCGGGCCCGCAATGGCGCCTTCCTTTGTAACGTGACCGACCAGGAACACCGTTACACCGTCCTCTTTAGCAAGACGCATCATGGCATGGGCAACCTCGCGAACCTGGCTTACGCTGCCCGCCGCAGATGTAATAGAGCTGTCATAAATTGTTTGAACGGAATCTATTATAATTACGGCCGGGTTGGTTTTGCCGGCAGTTTCGCATATGGTATCAAGCTCGGTTTCGGACATAATTGAAAGATTGTCTGCTTTTATCGAAAGCCTGTCGGCCCTCATTTTTATCTGGCGGACAGATTCCTCTCCCGATACATACAAAATTTCACCTTTGCAGTCAAGAGTTTTGCACATTTGCAAAAGCAATGTCGATTTCCCTATTCCGGGGTCTCCCCCTACCAAAACAAGGGAGCCGCTTACGGCCCCGCCGCCTAAAACGCGGTCAAGCTCCGAAATATTGGTTTTCAAACGCTCCTCCTGCTCGGAGGATATTTCGGAAAGCTTTTTCGGCTTTCCCGCAGCTTTTGAATTATGTGACCTGTTTTTTGAATTCTCCGGTGCTACTTTTTCCTCTATCATTGTATTCCACTGCCCGCAGCCCGGGCACTTGCCCATCCATTTAGGGGATTCACAGCCGCATTCGCTGCAAAAAAATACTGTTTTTTCCTTCAATTTCATCACCTAATACTATATTACAACAAAACCAACAAATTGTCTACTGCAAAAATGCCGAAATTTTTAGGCATAAGAAATCTAAGCTCCATATGTGGCTTGGCTCTCTTATGCCTATAACACACTTTACATTTTTCAATTATTGTGCTAATCTTTTACTTAGGCATAAGAAAAAAATAACGGAGGAACAATTATGGTTGTTTTGGGAAACGAATGGGACGATATTTTAAAGGATGAATTTAAAAAAGAATATTACCTTAAATTAAGGGGATTTTTAAAAAAGGAGTATGCATCATATACAATATATCCGCATATGAACGATATTTTTAATGCATTAAAGGCAACCTCTTACAGCGATGTCAAAGCGGTCATCTTAGGTCAGGATCCGTACCATAACCCAAACCAGGCTCATGGTATGGCATTTTCGGTTAAAGAAGGAACACCCCCGCCTCCTTCTCTTGTTAATATATTCAAAGAGCTAAGTGATGATTTGGGGTTTAAAATACCCAATACCGGCAATCTTACAGGATGGGCGAAACA
Source organism: Clostridiales bacterium Firm_18 (assembly GCA_001604215.1). Lineage (GTDB taxonomy): Bacteria > Bacillota > Clostridia > Monoglobales > Firm-18 > Firm-18. The sequence continues at coordinate 27,757 of LVAX01000071.1, read as the reverse complement.
AGGTGTTCTTTTGCTTAACACAATTTTAACGGTAAGGAGCGGCTGTGCTTTTTCCCACAGTAAAAAAGGCTGGGAAATTTTTACCGATTGTATCATATCTCACCTCAACGAAAGGGAAAAACCCATAGTTTTTCTTCTTTGGGGGCGTCCCGCAAGGGAAAAGCAAACCCTGATCACAAACAAAAACCATTATGTTCTTACCGCTGCGCATCCAAGCCCCCTTTCGGCCTCGAGAGGTTTTTTCGGCTGCCGACATTTTTCAAAAACAAATAAAATACTTACTGCAAACGGAATGCAGCCCATCGACTGGCAGCTTTAAGCAGGCATAAGGGAGCCGGGCCCCATATGGATGGTTTTAAAAGGCAAATTCCCCGCAATAATGCGTTAAAATGCCCGTGAATATATCAAGAATTCTATGTATAAAAAGCTGTTGATTGGGAAATAAATACTATTAAAGATTATAAAGGAGAGTGTTTTATGTCAAAGGACAGTCAGATTGACAACAATCAGCAGCGCAAAAGGAAGCATGAAAAAGACAACAAAAGAAATGAGCAAAACAACAATGCCAACAGAAACAACAATAACAACAGAAACGATAATAACAACAGAAGCGGCAACAATATGTAATTGTGGTTTGCAAAAATAACGGCTCAATAATACCATCGAGCCACGACACATCTTAATGATACCTATCAAACCAATATGGGCCTGACTCTTTTATACTAAAGGTATAAGAAAGTCAGGCCCATATATTTTTAGAGGCATAAGCCGGTCTTGCAATGAATTTATCTTTGCACTCTTCCGGAAGCGTCACCCTTGGCAAGGTTTTTAACCTCGTCAACGGATACCAAATTGAAATCACCTTCAATCGAATGTTTAAGGCAAGACGCCGCAACGGCAAATTCAATCGAGCCTTGCATATCGTAGCCGTTTAGCAGTGCGTATATCAATCCGCCGCCAAAGCTGTCGCCACCGCCTACCCTGTCAACAATCGTTATTTCATATTTTCTGGATTTGTAAAACTCTTTTCCGTCATATAAAAGGGCCGACCAGTTGTTATGTGATGCGGAAATGCTTTCCCTTAATGTTATGGCAACCTTTTTGAAATTAAATTTGTCAACCAATTGTCTGCAAACGTCATAATATCCTTCGTCTGACAGTTTCCCGCCGGTAACATCCGTATCGGAGGCTTTAATTCCGAAAACCTTCTCTGCATCCTCTTCATTTGCTATTAAAACATCAACAAAAGGCATAAGAGATGACATAACCCTGCCTGCTTTTTCGCTTGTCCACAGTTTTTTTCTGAAGTTAAGGTCACAGCTTACCGTAATGCCCTTCTCTTTTGCTTTTTTACATGCATCAAGTGTAATATCCGCTATCGGGTCACCAAGGGCGGGCGTTATTCCGGTGAAATGGAACCAATCCGCTCCTTCAAATATTTTATCCCAGTCAAAATCCTCAGCGCTTGCGGTTGAAATTGATGAGTGCGCCCTGTCATAAACAACGTTGGATGCACGCTGCGACGCTCCCTTTTCAACGAAGTAAATGCCAAGCCTTTCCCCGCCTCGGGCAATATAATCCGTTTTAACTCCATGCTTTCGAAGCTCTGCGATACACGCGTCACCAAGCGGGTTTTTGGGAAGCTTTGATACATAATATGCATCCAAACCATAATTCGCAATGCTTACAGCAACGTTAGCCTCTCCGCCGCCAAAAGTGGATTCTAATGATTGGGCTTGAATAAACCTCTGAAACCCCGGTGTCTGAAGCCTCAGCATGATTTCACCAAATGTTACAACCTTCATTTTCCCCTTGCCTCCTTAATTCTCTTTATAAATTCTCTTCCGATATTTGTAATTGAAGCATAATCACCTGTTTTTGCGCCAGCGGTAAGGGCACTTCCGGCGCCGACCGCTACCGCCCCGGCTTTTATCCATTCAGCAACATTATTTATATCAACGCCTCCGGTAGGCATCATTTTTGCATATGGAATCGGACCTTTTATAGCTTTAATTATTTTGGGCCCAAATACCTCGCCGGGGAATATTTTAATTATATCCGCCCCTGCTTCCATGCCCTCGACAACCTCTTTTATTGTCATTGCGCCCGGCATGCACGGAACACGATACCGGTTGCACAGCTTAACCGTTTCAATGTTCAGGTAAGGGCTTACAATATACTGTGCGCCCGATAATATGGCTGTTCTTGCCGTTTCGCTGTCCATAACCGTTCCGGCGCCCAATATGATATCATCCGGGTTGTAGGTTTTTGCGATTTCTTCGATAACCTCATGAGCCCGCGGCACGGTAAATGTCATTTCAACCGCCGCAACGCCCCCTTCAATGCAGGCATCGGTTATTTTTTTTGCCTGATCGGCATTTTCCGCACGCACAACGGCAACTATTCCAACATCCGTTATTTTAGCGAGCACTTTTTCTTTGTCCACAACAATCATCCTTTCTTTATATTAAAAAGTCAAACAATGTCCTCACCCAATATGCCGGCATAGTTTTAAAAAATTATTTTTTAAATGCAAGCCTTTTTTGCCTTTCTTCTTCATACAACTCCTTTTCTTCCTCGGTTTGAGGCACTAAAGGCGGTACGGGAACGGGAACACCCGCCTCATCAAGCGCAACAAATACCATTTTTGCCTGATTGGTTAAAATTGTATTGCCCGACTTTAAATTCTCGGCGTAAACCTTAACCAATACACTCATGGAGGTTGTCCCGGTATAAATTAATTTTGCCTTTATTATAACCATTTCGCCCATTCTGACCGGATGCTTAAATGTTATATTATCAATGGAAACGGTTGCAACAACCCTGTTTGAATGCCTCGATGCCACCAATGCGCCGGCAATATCCATCCAGTACATCAGGCGGCCGCCGATTAGATTTCCAAGCAAATTGGTATCGTTCGGCAAAACAAGCTCCGACATTGTAACCTCGGATTGGGACGGTGTTTTTGGCTTCATATTTTTATCCTCATATTGCATATTATTTATTTAGCAGCTTTCTGGCATTAACCGCAATATTTTCCGCAGTAAGCCCGTATTCTTCAAGAAGAGGAAGCGGTTTTCCAGATTTACCGAACTTGTCGTTTATTCCAACCCGTTTCATTTTAACCGGACAGTTTTCGGAGATTACCTCGGCAACGGCACTTCCCAGACCCCCATAAATGCTATGCTCCTCGGCCGTTACAATTGCACCGGTCTCGCGTGCAACCTTGATGATAATTTCCTTATCTATCGGCTTAATTGTATGTATGTTGATAACGCGTGCGTTTATTCCTTCGCCCGCCAACACTTCACCTGCGTCCAAAGCTTGCTTTACCATAAGGCCGGTTGCGATAATGGTAATATCACTTCCCTCACGAAGCGTAACACCTTTGCCAAGCTCAAATTTATAACTGCTGTCATTTATATACGGAACCGCAAGACGGCCGAAACGAAGATAAACGGGACCGTTATGCTTTATTGCCGCCAAAACCGCACCTCTTGATTCAAAAGCGTCCGCCGGGCTTATGACAACCATGTTCGGGATTGTACGCATAAGGGATATATCCTCAACCGATTGGTGGGACGCGCCGTCCTCCCCAATCGAAATACCTGCGTGGGTTGCACCGATTTTAACATTAAGCCCCGGATAAGCTATGGAATTTCTAATCTGTTCGAATGCCCTGCCCGCTGCAAACATTGCAAAAGTGCTTGCAAATACAATTTTGCCGGTAGAAGCTATGCCGGCCGCAACGGCCATCATATTGCCCTCAGCTATTCCGCAATTTATAAAACGCTCGGGGTATTTCTTTTTAAACGTATCTGTTTTTGTTGATTTGGAAAGATCGGCATCAAGCACAATAATGTCATACTGGCCTCCGAATTCGGCAAGTGCTTCGCCGTATGCTTCTCTTGTAGCTTTCTTTTCAGACATTATATATTACCTCCAAGTTCTTTTATTACAGCATCTATTTCGGATATTGCCTGCGCGTACTGCTCGTCATTGGGGGCACTGCCGTGCCAGCCTGCCTGATTTTCCATAAAAGACACGCCCTTACCCTTAATACTTTTGGCAATTAATATTGACGGTTTTCCTTTGCAAGCGCGTGCTTTTGCAAAGCCGTCGCGCAGCGAATCGAAATCATGGGCATCAACATATATTACATTCCAGTTAAAAGCACGGAATTTTTCATCCAAAGGAATCGGTGACATGACATCGGCAATATTTCCGTCTATTTGAAGCCCGTTGTAGTCAAGAATTGCACAAAGATTATCCAGCTTGTAATGGGCCGCAAACATTGTTGCTTCCCAAACCTGACCTTCCTCCGTTTCCCCGTCGCCCATAACACAGTACACACGGTAATCTTTGTTGTCCAGCTTAGCAGACAACGCCATACCGCATGCTGTCGATATTCCCTGACCTAACGAGCCGGTTGACATATCCACGCCCGGAACATCCTTTAAACTCGGGTGCCCCTGCAATATACCGTCTATCTGTCTGAACTTCATAATATTGCTTTTCGGAAAAAAACCTTTTTCCGCAAGTACCCCGTAAAGCGCCGGCGAGCAGTGTCCCTTTGATAAGACAAACCTGTCACGTTCCGGGTTGCCCGGGTTTTGGGTGTCAAGATTTTTCATCTCTTCAAAATATAAAAGCGACAGTATTTCGCAGATGGACAACGAGCCTCCGGGATGCCCGGAACCGGCGCTATGTACCGCATCCAACACATGTCTCCTTACCTTATATGCGGTAAGCATTAATTCCTTATTGTTCAAGTTGGTTTCCTCCTTTGTATTTAAAAGCCCTTATAAGGGGGCTTTTGTGCTTATTTAATCCATTAAAAAGCCTTCGCCCAAAACCTCTCTTACATCGGTCAGTATTACAAATGCACGGTCGTCCTTTTCCCGAACCAAATCTTTAAGCCGCGGAAGCTCCCTTCTCTTTACGGTGCACATTAAAACCGTTTTATCCTGACCGCTGTACATTCCCTTTCCGGCAAGGCCTGTTACCCCGCGCTTTAAGTCGTGTTTTATGCCTTGCGCTATTTCATAATATTTGTCCGATATAATAATAACCGTTTTTGCAAATTTTCCGCCGTCTATTATTGCATCTATCACATGTGATGATGTATACAATGAAACAGCGGAGTACATTCCTGTTTTTTTATCTGCAAATGTGATGGCCGCAAGCAATATTATTAAAATGTCCACCGAAAGCAAAATCCTCCCGATGGATATATGCCTTATGACCCTTTGCACAAGCTTTGCAATTATATCGGTGCCCCCGGTGGTAGCCATTGCAATAAATACAAGCCCCAAACCGGTCCCCATAAGCATCCCTCCGAAAACGGAGGCAAGAAAAAGGTCCTCCGTCAGAGGTCCCAGCCCCGCAAGCATATCAATAAAAAAGGACAGCAGGAAGGTTGAGTAAAGCGATTTAATAAAAAAATACTTACCCTCACTCCATACGCCCAATGCAAAAAGCGGGATATTAAGCAGCAGGGACACGACACCTATGGGAAAACCCCAGATATAATGAATTATTGTTGATATGCCGGTAATGCCGCCGCCGGTAAGCTTATTCGGAGCAAGAAAAAGCGAAATCGCTGCTGCGGCCGTAAACGTACCGATAATTATTATAACATAATTTTTCAAGATTGAAAAGTATTTTTTCACATAGCATCATCCAACTATTTTCACATAGCATCATCCAACTATCTTATCGTATCCACGAATCTTGTCACCCGCTTAGAATCATTGACATAATCTCATCAAGACGCTGCTTTTGATTCGTAAGATATATGTATCCGATAAGAGCCTCCAATCCCGTTGCTATCCGGTAATCCGTCATATCGGCATTTTTTGGCACGGTGGATTTGGCGTTTCTGCCTCTTTTATATATCAAAATTTCTTGCTCCGTCAGCTTGTCCTCTATTTTTTTAAAGCTGCTGCTTTGAGCTGAGGCTTTTACATAGCTTGTAGCCGTCTTATGAAGCTTGTCAACCGGCATGGATGAACTTTTTACAAGCATTTTGCGTACATAAAGCTCAAAAACAGCATCACCGATATAAGCAAGCACCAAGGGAGAATATTCATTTGCCTGATTTTTGTTTTCGTCCATAATTCCCTCCAATCTTAAGCCAAGCCCTGTATACCAAGCATATTCTAACCGCTAAAACAGTAATCTTGCTTTTTTTTCCGGCTTGTACAAAGCAAGAACACGGCGGGTATTGACCGGATGTGTTGCATTGATATTTACCAGAAACTCCAACAAACCGCGGGTACGCTTCGCTTGGAGCAAATATTCTTCAATATTTACATTTTTATACAAATGGCGTCCGAGCAGCAACAGAAAAATCCCATGCTTGCCCTCCGGGCAAAGCTGCAGGGCTATCCTGTCGCAACTGTATTCCTGCGCACGGGACAGGGCGGTTCCAAGCACAGGTATAAATTTTGCAAACAAAATACTTGCATTGTACCAAAAACGCGTATGATGAAGGCGTATATGGGCCATTTCATGTGCTACTATAAAGGAAACCGCGCTTAAATCCTTATGCTCAAGATATGCAATTTCAAATATCTCGGTATTTAAAAGAACATAATTCCTGCCCCAAAAATATGCGGAAAATGCGTTTATTATTCCGTTGTCATGCCTTATATATATTGCAGGCTGTTTTTCTATGCCAAGCTTTTCGGCGTAACCGGAAACTATCCCTGAAAGCTCGGGAAACTGATTTTCGCCGGCTCTGACGGAATATACCCTTGTGCGCGCAAAAGTAGTCCCCATAGTCACAAAAGCCGCGCCGAACGCGGTGGTTGCCGCATAATATATATTTTGAAGGTATGAGCCGGAAACAAGTGAGCGCCAAAACAAAACCGCACCCACTATCAAAAAAGCCAAAACAAATGTGTTTAAAAAAGCGCAAACAAGATACAGACTTCTCTCACCCGGGTGACGAAGCTCGTTAATTTGTTTGTTGTCCAAATAAACTTATTCCTTTCGCCATTTTACTCCCGAGGGGGTATCCTCTAAAATAATCCCTCGCAGCTTTAGTTTGTCCCGAATTTCATCTGCTAATGCAAAATTTTTCTCTTTTCTTGCCTTTTGGCGGGTTAATATAAGCTCTTCTATTTCATTGTCCAAATCATTGCTTTGCTGTTTTTGCAAAATGCCAAGCACCGCACCCAGCTCCGCCATTGTGTTCAGTGCCGCCAAAGCGGTGCCTTTTGTGCTTTTTTCCGTTACCCGGGAATTAACCTCCCGAGAAATATCAAACAAAACGGATAATGCAAGGGCCGTGTTAAGGTCGTCCTCCATGGCCGCAATAAATGCTTTTTTATAGTTTTCAAGCATCTTAACCATATCTTCTTCCGCTTTTCCGTCCTGAACCTTTCCTGCTAAAAATTCAAGGTTTTCTTTGCAGTTATACAGTCTTTCAAGTCCGGCCTGCGCCTGCGTCATAAGCTCTTTCGAAAAGTTTATCGGGCTTCTGTAATGCGCGCTTAGCATAAAAAGCCTGATAACCTCGGCATCGTATTCCTTTAAAATATCCCGAACGGTAAAAAAGTTGCCGGCGGACTTTGACATTTTCCTGTTATCAATATTGATATAACCGTTATGAAGCCAATAACGCGCAAAAGGAGCGGCATTTGCGCATTCGCTTTGGGCAATTTCATTTTCATGGTGCGGGAAAATCAAATCCTGGCCCCCGCAGTGGATGTCAATTGTCTTTCCTAAGTATTTATTTGCCATGGCGGAGCACTCAATGTGCCAGCCCGGTCTGCCCTTTCCCCACGGGCTGTCCCAGGCCGGCTCCCCCGGTTTTTGCTTTTTCCACAATGCAAAATCCATTGCATCCTGCTTTTGCTCATTTACATCTATGCGCGCGCCCGCCTCCAATTCGTCAAGCGGTTGATGTGACAGCTTTCCGTAGCCGGCAAATTTTTTGGCGGAAAAATATACATCACCGTCAACACAATATGCATACCCGCTCTCCTGCAGCCTTTTTATAATTTCTATTATGGCGTCAATGTTTTCGGTGGCACGCGGGTGCATTGTTGCCCTGTTTATCCCAAGTGCATCCGCATCGGCAAAATACTCTTTTATAAATCTTTCCGCAAGTTCCGGCACGGTTATTTTTTCCTCGGCCGCCCTGTTTATCATTTTATCGTCAATATCGGTAAAATTCTGAACATACGTTACCTTGTAGCCCTTGTATTCGAAAAACCTCCTTAGCGTGTCAAACACAATAAACGGGCGTGCATTGCCTATATGAAAGTAATTATACACGGTAGGCCCGCAAGAGTAAATTTTTACTTCACCTTCACTCAGCGGGATAAATTCTTCCTTCTGCCGGGTTAACGTATTATACAGCTTCATATGTTAATCTCCATTCCGTTGAAGTAAATCTATAATTTATAGGAAATTGCGCAAAATCCGCGCAATTTCAACGCTCCGGCGGAATAAATCCGCCTGCGCTCACGCCCGCGCGGCGAGCGGTTGCGTTCGGGAAAGCGCTGCGCGCCCGAACGCTTTATTCTGATTCTTCCTTTTTTTCTAACTTTTCCAAACGCTGAATTATTTTGCAAAGCTCCATTGATATGGGGTCCGGAATGTGGACATGGTCAAGGTCACAAATGGGTTTTACCTTTTTGTTGTCAATCTTGACGATGCGCCCCGGCACTCCCACACAGGTGCTGTTGGGCGGAACCTCCGACAAAACCACCGCGTTTGCGGCAATCTTTGAATTATCGCCTACGGTAAAAGGCCCAAGCACCTTTGCCCCGCTTCCTATCGTTACATTGCTGCCGATTGTGGGGTGTCTTTTGCCCTTATCCTTTCCCGTTCCGCCGAGCGTTACGCCCTGGTAAATGGTACAGTTGTCACCGATAACGGTGGTTTCTCCTATTACCACTCCAACTCCGTGGTCTATAAAAAGCCCCTTGCCTATTTTTGCCGCAGGATGTATTTCAATACCCGTTTTTCTTTTGCATCTTTCGGACAAATATCTTGCAAGGAAATGAAAACCATGATTATAAAGCCAATGGGCTTTTCTATGACTTCTGACCGCCTTAAGCCCCGGGTACAGGAAAAACACCTGCAACGGCCCGGTTGCCGCAGGATCGCGCTCCATAATGGCTTTTATATCCTCGCGCAGTCTTTTAAAAAACAAACGCATCACCACCCGTTAAAATTTTAAATTTTTAATTCTTTCCATTGCCTCTATTGTGTTTGCTCTGTCCCCGAAAGCGGTAAGCCGGAAATATCCCTCCCCGCTCGGGCCGAATCCGACCCCGGGAGTACCCACAACATTTGCTTCGCCAAGCAGCTTGTCAAAGAAGCCCCATGAATCGTAGCCGTCGGGAACCTTAAGCCATATATACGGTGCATTTATTCCGCCGAATACGGTCAATCCTAATCCCATCAGGCCGTTTCGGATTATCGCCGCGTTTTCCATGTAATAGCTTATCAATTCTTTGATTTGCTCTTTTCCTTCGTCGGAATATACCGCTTCGGCCCCCCTTTGAATAATATATGCCGTTCCGTTAAATTTTGTTGTATGTCTTCTGTTCCAAAGCTTGTTAAGCTGAACTTTATCGCCGTTTTCGGCAAATGCGTAAAGCTGCTTGGGCACAACCGCAAAGGCGCATCTTGTACCGGTAAATCCGGCATTTTTCGAAAAACTGCGAAACTCGATTGCCACTTCCTTTGCGCCTTCTATTTCATATATGCTGTGTGCAACATTTTCTTCGGATATATACGCCTCATATGCCGCGTCATACAGTATAACGGTATTGTTCTCCCTTGCATAATCCACCCATTTTTTAAGCTCCTGCCTTGTGATTGTGGTTCCCGTCGGATTGTTCGGGAAGCAAAGATAAAGAATGTCCACCCTCTTTTCGGGCAAAGAGGGAACAAAGTTATTTTCGATTGTACAGGGCAAATAAACTATATTGCTCCATTTGCCGTTTTCATCCAATGCCCCGCTGCGCCCTCCCATTACGTTGGTATCAACATAAACAGGATAAACGGGATCTGTTACCGCCACAACATTATTTCCCGAAAAAATATCCCCGATATTGCCGGTATCGCTTTTTGACCCGTCGCTTATAAAAACCTCATCGGTATCAAGACTTATGCCTTTTGCATTATAATCGTTTTTAATAATTTTATCAATTAAAAAATCATATCCCTGCTCAGGCCCGTAACCCCGGAAGGATTCCTTTTTTGACATCTCGTCAACCGCGCTGTGCATTGCCCGGATGCATGCATCGGGCAGCGGCAGGGTTACATCCCCTATTCCCAGGCGGATTATCTTTTTATCCGGGTTAGCCTCGGTAAAAGCATTTACCCGTCTTGCAATTTCCGAGAACAGGTAATTCCCTTTTAATTTTAAATAATTTTCGTTTACATACGCCATTTCCCAATCTTCCCTTTCTCTTATTTATATTCCCAAACGCCGTCAAATACTTTTGTTGCCCCGCCCGTCATGTATACATGGTTGTCTTTTTCGTCCCAATTTATTTCAAGGTCGCCGCCTAAAAGCTGGACGGTTGCTTTTCTGTCCGAAAGATTATTGAGTACGGAGGATACCAAAACGGCACATGCGCCCGTACCGCACGCAAGTGTTTCCCCCGCTCCTCTCTCCCAAACACGCATTCTTAAAACGCTGCGGCTTATAACCTCTACAAATTCCGTATTTATTCGCCTGGGAAAAATAGGATGGTTTTCAAACTTAGGCCCGAGCTTTTCTATTTCCAGATCGTTTAAGCTTTCCAAATAAACAACCGCATGGGGATTGCCCATAGATACACACGTTACAGCATATTCATCACCGTTTACATTTATTATTTTATTTATAAATTCATCACCGGTATAATCAACAGGTATAAGCTGGGGGGTTAATATCGGCTCTCCCATGTCAACCGTAACACTCTCCACAGCCCCGCCGGCCACTTTAAGCTCAAGATGTTTTATACCGGCAAGGGTTTCAAGGGTTATTTCCCTTTTATCGGTCAAACCGTTATCATATACATATTTACCCACGCATCTGGTGGCATTGCCGCACATTTCCGCCTCGCTGCCGTCCGAATTATACATACGCATACGAAAATCCGCCTTATCGGAAGGTAAAATAAGCACCAGGCCGTCCGAACCGACGCCGAAATGCCGGTCGCTCATTTTTATTGCAAGGTCCGATGCGTCCTCTATTACTTCTTCAAAGCAATTGATATAAATATAATCGTTGCCTATTCCGTGCATTTTAGTGAATTTCATGCTATTCCTCCTTTTGGCATAAGGGAGTTCGACTCTCTTATTCTAAGCCTGCTTGCCGTTTTGAAAAACATTATAACTATTTTACAACAAAAGCCGTCTTTTGACAAGACAGCTTTTAACAATTATTATCATTTTTGTTATATTCCCGAATTGCTTTTCGGGTTAACGATATTTCTCCAATCGAGGTCTCCTCTTGCAAGTCCTTGTATCAGCACCTCCGCCGTTGCAACATTTGTGGCAAGGGGTATATTATGGACATCGCAAAGCCTTAGCAAAGCATTTACATCCGGCTCATGAGGCTGGGCGGTAAGCGGGTCCCTGAAAAAAAGAACCAAATCAATTTCATTGTACGCAATTCTCGCCCCGATTTGCTGGTCGCCGCCCTGCGGCCCGGATAAAAACCTATGTACGTTTAATCCCGTGGCCTCAATAACCAATGAACCGGTTGTTCCGGTTGCAACAAGATTATGCTTGCTCAAAATCCCTCGATATGCTATGCAAAATTCAACCATTAACTCCTTTTTCTTGTCATGTGCAATAAGTGCTATGTTCATACACAATTCCCCTTTTTTACTTTTTTCTCCTGAAAAATGAAAACAAGCCGCGTTTTTCGTCCTTCATAATGGGAACCTTTCTTCCCGTTATTCTTTTTGCTATATTTATAAATGCGGTTGCCGAATGTTTTTTCGGCAAAAGGACAATAGGCTTTCCCGTATTTATTGACCGTATAATACCGCTGTCCTCGGGTACCGCCCCTATAAGAGGAACGGCAACTGTATTGATAATGGTGTCTATATCTATCATATCACCTTTTTTTATCATGTCAACGTTAATTTTGTTAATTATTAAAAAACTTTTTTCAATTCCGAATTTTTCCGACATAGCGGCTACCTTGTCCGCGTCCCTGACGGAAAGCATGTCGGGAGTTGATACTATAATCACCTTGTCGGCGGCATTTACAGCCATTAAAAAGCCTTTGTCAATACCTGCCGGGCAATCGATAATTATGTAATCGTACCGCGTTTTAAGCTTGTCCGTCATTTTCTTAAAAAGAGGAAAATGTTTCACCTCAAGGCTTTGGCACTGCGGTGCCGCCAAAAACGACAATCCCGTATATTTTTCATCATTGATGATTGCTTGTTTTTCACTGCATGCTTCATCCATCAAATCAAGGAAATGATATACGATTCTGTCTTGCATGCCAAGTGCAATATCCAGGTTTCTAAGCCCGACATCCGCATCGATAAGCAAAACCTTGTATCCCATCGCCGCAAGAGCCGTTCCGATATTTGCCGTTACGGTTGTCTTTCCCACTCCGCCTTTGCCGGACACTATTGCTATTACCTCCGACATTGTTATCACCTCACAAGTTCATTATACGGCTGAATCCGGTCATCAGCCGTTTCCGTCTTCATATATGCATCTATAACATCTCTTGCAACAGAGGCAATCGCACTTCCGCTCCCCGCATGCTCGACAACAACCGCAATTGCAATCTGGGGGTCATCAAAAGGGGCAAAGGCTACAAACAAGCCGTTTGCTTCTCCGTTTGGCACCGATGCGGAGCCGGTTTTGCCGCCTACGGGTATATCATAATTAACAAACGTACTGGCTGCGGTGCCCGTTTCCGAAACCCTGCGCATTCCGTCGATAATAGCTTTGTAATTTTTCCAGTTCGACTTTATTTCTTCGACAACCTCGGGTTTGTTTTCCATTACACAGGTTCCGCCGTCATAGGATTTTACGCTTTTAACCAAGTGAATCTTATACCTGTTTCCCCCGTTCGCAATTGTTGCAATATAGTTTGCAATCTGCAGCGGAGTAAAAAGATGGTCGGACTGTCCTATTGCCGCTTGCAAGGTATCGCCCGGGTACCACATGCTGCCGATTTTTTCTCTGTATTCGGGACCGGCAAATATGCCCTTTGCTTCTCCCCCTAACTCTATGCCCGTATATTCACCAAGGCCGAATTTTTTGCCGTATTCATACAGCGTATCAATCCCCAAGCGCCTGCCCACTTCATAAAAATAATAATTGCATGAGTTTTCTATCGCCTGTGTCACATTCTGCCTGCCGTGCCCTTTTCCGTATGAAGAATATATCCAGCAAACGGGGGTGTAGCCCGACGATGCGTATACTCTGTAAACCCCTTCGCAATTGATTGTATCAGTGGGGGAAATTGCCCCCGATTCCAATGCGGCAAATGCGGACAAAACCTTAAAAGTAGAGCCGGGAGCATACTGTCCGGATATTGCCCTGTTCCACATGGGGCGGTTGGGGTCCCGGCTCATCTCGCCCCAAAGCTCGTTAAACTTTGCCGGGTCGAAAGTCGGGTAAGAGGCTATTGCCAATATCTCGCCCGAATTCACATCAACAACCACGCCTGAACCGGCACGTGCCTGTGCTCCTTTCGCCGTCTTTTGCAATCTTAAAATTGTATTTTCAAGGGATTTTTCAAGGGCGTGCTGCAAGCGCGCATCAATAGTCAACACAGCATAATTCCCGGGCACCGGCGGCTGACTCTCCAGCACTCTTGACATCATACCGTCAATGTTATGCTCAACGCTGGAAACGCCGTCCCTCCCGCGCAGGTAATCCTCCAAATATTTTTCTATACCGTCCTTGCCGATAACATCATTGATGTTGTATTTTTTTTCTTTAAGCTTTTCATATTCCTCCTTATACATAACCCCAACCCTGCCGAGTATGTGGGCCGCAAGGGTTCCGTTGGTATATTCACGAATGGGTTCGACCATTATGTGTATACCTTGAAAATCCTGCTGCTGCTCTTTGATAAACGTAACGCAGTCAATGCTTACATCCGTCGCAAAAGTATAAGGAGTGTTGTTCGAAAAAAGCCGGTTTTCCATTTCGTATCTTACGCCGATTATTTTGCGCAGCTGCTCGTAGGTGTAACCGTCCTCTATTTTATAGTATTCCTTAAAAAAACCAATAACACCATGAGCATCGGCCGCCTCGGGTATTTTTCTGGTCTTTTTAAATTCGGTTATGGCTTGCCCGGTATTATCTTTTGAAATTTCGGGAAAGTAAAATTCAAAGGGATATTCTTTTGTAACCGGAAATGTATCAATATAAGAAACACCGTGAATCTCAGCCGCATCCACAACCCGAAGTATTAAAGAATTCAAGTTCTCCGGCCTTATATACTCTTTATAAAATATTATGCTAAACCCCTGCCTGTTGGTAATAAGAGGACGCCCGTACCTGTCAAGTATTTCGCCTCGCGGCGCCTTTATCGGCATGGAACGCACAAGCCTGTTTTCGGACTGCTCCCTGTAATATTCCCCCATTACTACCTGCAGCGTAAAAGTACGAGCTATAATTGCAACGGACATTAAAAAAATCGCAGTAAAGATAAAGGTATACCTGTTACCGAACTTTTCCTTTAGCATGGTATGGCTTCATCCTCCTTATCTTTCCTGTTTTATGTCCAAATGCCTGTTAACAGCAATTATCAATTTCTGGAGAGGAACCGCAATCACAGCGGTATAAAGGCATTCGGGAATGATTATTTTGGTAATCGCAAACCACATTCCGCCCTTGCCCCATATATAATAAACAAAAAAGTAGTATATCAAATTATATGTAAAAACCGCGAATATTGAAAATATAACGGCAACAATTCCCCTTATCCGATAAAATTTAAAACTGAAAAAACCTATGCAAACACCCGTATAAAGCATTAAAATTGAGTTTACACCAAATGTACCGTATCCCATAACGTCGGTTATTAAACCGCAAAGCAAACCAATTGCACCGCCAACAAAGCTGCCCCGGGTCAGTGCAACGCATACCACCAACGCCATCATCAAGTTCGCACGCGCGCCAAACACACGCAGCGTCTCAAAAACAGTCGTTTGCAGCGCGCATAAAATTACAGCCAAAACGGTATATATTAAACCCTTCACGTTAAGCCTCCCATTTACTCTTCGGGATACCGGGTAATTACAAAAACGGTTGATATTCTTTCAAAGTCGACAGCCGGCTCAAGTATGGCATATTGTGATATGCCTGCGGTCTCGGGACGTATTTCCCGTACCTTTCCGATAAGTATTCCTTTCGGATATATCCCGCCCAATCCGGAAGTCTCCGCTATATCCCCCGACATGATGCTTACATTTTTGCCGATATATGTCATCTTGCACAGTCCTTGGTTTTGAAGCTCAACATCGCTTTCCACAACCGCAATATCCCTCGTCCGGGCTATAACGGCGCCCACGCTGCTGTTTGCATCAATAATCGAAATGACCTTTGCCCAGTTTGTGCCGATTTCATATATATGCCCCACCAGCCCGCCGCTTGTTATAACGGCCTGGCGAACCGCAAGATTATCGGCACTGCCTTTGTTTATGGTAAATGAATTAAACCAATTGCCGGAATCCTTTGCAATTACCTCCGCTGCGACAAGGCCGTAATCTTCCATGGTATCTTTTAAGGCAAGCATTCCCCTTAGCCTTTCATTTTCCAGTTTGTATTGCTCCAGCTTTCTGACGGTATTGCTAAGCTCGTTTATTTGCTCCGCCATTTCTTTATTTTTTTCTCTTAATTCCTTAATATCCGAAAAGTATCCGGAAAAATTCCGTATTCCTTCGGTTGCCGATGTGAAAAGAGCCTGAAATGGAGTAATAATGGCGCCAACCAAATCCTCGCCGTAGGTTACGCTTTTCCGGTCAGCAGTATACAGCGCCGTTATTACCAACAATAAAATTGTTATAACAAGCAATAAAATAAAATATTTGTTTGTAAAAAGCTCCCTCAATACGCTACACCCACCAACAACCACAGCTTATATTTATTGTTTCGACGAAAGCAAAACTTTCTTTAAAGTTGTTATCTCGTTTAAAACCTTTCCCGTACCGATAACAACGCAGTCAAGGGGATTTTCAGCTATTGACACGGGCATTCCCGTCTCATATGATATAAGCCGGTCAAGCCCGTGAAGAAGCGCTCCTCCTCCGGTCAGCATAATTCCCCTTTCCATAATGTCCGATGCAAGCTCCGGAGGAGTCTTTTCCAGGGTTGCTTTTATTGCATCTATAATAGCGGCAACAGGCTCGCTTAGCGCATCCAGAATCTCTTGTGAAGTAACCACAATTGTTTTCGGCAAACCCAAAATAAGATCCCGTCCTCTTACCTCCATTGACTTATCCTCACCGGTCGGAAATGCGCTGCCGATCTCAACTTTTATTTCTTCGGCGGTACGTTCTCCTATTAAAAGATTTTTATTCTTTTTTACATATTGAATTATCGAATCGTCAAGCTCATCCCCTGCTTTTCTCAGTGAAACGCTTGTTACTATACCTCCGAGGGAAATTACCGCAACCTCGGAGGTACCTCCTCCTATATCCACTATCATGCTGCCCATGGGCTCTTCAACGGGCAGTCCCGCACCTATTGACGCCGCCATAGGTTCTTCTATAAGATACGCCTCCTTGGCACCTGCCTGCGTGACCGCCTCTTCAACCGCCCTTTTTTCAACCTCCGTTACCCCGGAAGGTATGCAGACAATAACCCGCGGCTTAAAAAACCCGGATTTCGGGCAAGCTTTTTGAATAAAATATTTAATCATTTTTTGAGTTATATCATAATCCGCAATAACACCATCCTTCATCGGACGTATTGCAATAATATTACCGGGCGTCCTTCCGAGCATTTCCTTTGCGGCATCTCCCACCGCCAATACATTCTTTGTTTCTTTGTCAATAGCAACAACAGAAGGCTCCCGTACAACAATGCCCTTTCCTTTCACATGTACAAGCGTGTTAGCTGTTCCCAAATCAATTCCAATGTCTCTTACTGTCATATTTTTTTCTTCCTTTCATCTTATGAATACTTCAAATTAACCTGTGAGTATTGCCCAAAATATTAATTCCGAATTTTTCGAGCTCAGTTGCTATCCTGCATAGGGGAAGACCTACAACATTGCTGTAATCACCTTTGATTCCTTTCACAAATACCGCGCCTATGCCTTGAATACCGTATGCGCCCGCTTTGTCCAGCGGCTCACCGGTTTGTATATATGCGTCTATCATTTCTTTAGAAAGTGGGCGAAAATCAACCAATGTTTTTTCATATCCCGCTTGCACCTTGTTATCAGATTTTCTTATCAGTGCAAAGCCGGTATATACAAAATGGGCTCTGTCGCTAAGGCACCTTAGCATTTCCCCGGCTTCCGCCATATCCTTCGGTTTTCCTAATATCCTGCCATCTACTGCAACTATTGTGTCCGCGCCTATTACTATGCAGTCCTCATCCACTTTTGCCGCGACGCTTTTTGCTTTTGAAAGGGCAATGCTTTGAATATTTTCTTCAAGTGTTTTGTTACTGTCAAAAACCTCTTCCCCCCGGGAGGGTATCACTTTAAATTCCAGACCCAACGACGCCAGCAGTTCCCTGCGCCGCGAAGAAGCGGAAGCCAATATAATTTTCTGCATCAAACCACCTATATCCTCCTGCTTAGGCATATGAGAGCCAAGCTCTATATGGTTCGACTCCCTTATGCCTATAATCACCGATGCGATTATGTATATAACAGAGACTCCATTACGAAACTTTTACGGCTATATATATTATAACCATTTTTTGTATTTATTTCAATGGTAATTATACAAAAGCGTATTATCTCCCCGTCGAGCCGAATCCCCCTTCACCTCTTTGCGTGCCGCCCAGCTCGTCACAGCATACAATATCGGCAACACATACCGGCATTATCACAAGCTGGGCAATCCGCTCGCCCGGCTCAATTTTATAAGGCTCGTCGGAAATGTTGGTAAGCGCCACCAGGATTTCACCGCGATAGTCGCTGTCTATAACGCCTACGGCGTTGGGCAATGTAATGCCTTTTTTTAAACCAAGGGAACTTCGTGCAAATACCAAACCCACATACTTGTTTGAAGGCAGGGCAATTGCAATCCCGGTCGGAACCGCAACCCTTTCCCCCGGGCTTAATACAACCGGCTTATCTATGCAAGCGGC
The DNA here is from genome assembly GCA_001604215.1 of Clostridiales bacterium Firm_18. Taxonomy (GTDB): domain Bacteria; phylum Bacillota; class Clostridia; order Monoglobales; family Firm-18; genus Firm-18. The sequence continues at coordinate 9,487 of LVAX01000071.1, read as the reverse complement.
AAGGTCCATACCCGCAGACCCTTCCGTAGCATAAAACGGCGCGGGAATCTCCTTACCGATTTTTTCGGATAAAAATTTAACCTTAAGTTCCATAAGCTTTTTATACTCCTTTATAGAATTTTCCCCTTGTGAAATCAATATCAGGCCTTATGCCTTTTTTGTACCACTCTAAAACTTCGGCACATTCCTTTGGGGTTTCAATCGTGAAAAGCAGCCTTACTGCGTCAATTCCGCTGTTTTTAATATCTTCAAGCTTGTCCGACATTACAACCGGCTTTGAGTTTAATATTTCATTCCTGCATTCCGGCAAACAGCGCACGGGAAATGTCACGCCGGTCCGGTCGGATATGCCGTTTGCCGCACCGCAAGATTTGCCGCTTTTTATTATACAGTTTTCAGTCAGCATAAGCGGCAGCCTTCCGTATGCAACGGCTTCCAAAGGAACCTGTGCCGCAATGCCTCTTATTTGGGAGAGCATAAGTTCGGCAGAAACCGTTATCCTTTTTGCATAAGAGAAATGGTCTGCGGCCATGGTGTTGAATACATTCAAATTATAATCAATGTAAATATCAAAATTAAGCTTTTGAAGAATGGAATACTGGCCGATATTAGTCATAAGCGCCTTTTTCACCGGAAGCTCCCGCAATTTATAATATAAATCATCACCGGATATCCGCGGCAATACGGCTATAATCTTTTTATTCTCATAATTTTGCTTTAAAACTAAATCAAGCGGTATATATAAAAAATCACATTCCTCCACGGCTTCGAGCTGCTCCTTTGTACTTATTTGGGCAGCCGTTTGAAGCGCTTGCACCTTAGCCCGGGAGAGGGTATTGATTTTAAAATCTTTTGCGGAATCTCTCCTGTAACTGCTTGTAATACACTGCTGCAAAAGCTGCGCCGCATCCCGCCTGACGCAGTTTAATTCGGATACCGGCAGGAATATATTATCATCCGAATCTATCGTAATGCTCTCGGCAACGAAAACGGTATCGCCAAGCTTTGAAAGCCGGGTTTTTAAATGCTCATGCGTCAGGGCTTTTTTCTGCGCCCTTTGCACCGGTATTTTGCCTTTGCAAACAATACTGTTGCCGAGGCTGTCGGTCATTTGAACCGAAAGAGGCGCTCCGAGCCGGGCAATGCAGTTTATTTGTACCGGATTTTTAACATCGCGGCAAACAACCGTTTCGGTGCCGCACTGCTTTTCATAAGGGTTTTCCGGCTTGTCCGGGCAAATCATATGCGCTCCCTTTTTCCCGGTAAAGTAGCCGTCGGTAAAACCGCCGCGATAAAAAATACGCTCTAATTTTTCATAATCGGCCTGCGATACCTTATCCTGCCCGTCCAAATATTTTCTGTATATAGCGGTCACGGTTGATACATAGGCCGCGCCCTTCATCCTACCTTCAATTTTCAAGGCGGATACCCCGGATTTTTTTATGCTGTCCAAATGCTTTATCAGGCACAAATCCTTAGGGCTAAGATTATACCTCTCTTTTCCGCATACCTTGTATAAAAGCCTGCACGGCTGGGCACATTTGCCCCTGTTTGCGCTTCTTCCCCCTATCATGCTGCTCATTAAGCATTGCCCCGAATAACAGATACACAGCGCACCGTGAACAAACATTTCAATCTCTATACTTGTATTGGTTACAATCTCTTTTATTTTATCGAAAGAAAGCTCTCTTGCAGCCACTACCCTTTTAAAGCCAAGCTGCCCTGCATATTCCGCCCCGTCCGAATCATAAACAAACGCCTGTGTGCTTGCGTGCAAAGAAAGCTCGGGAGCTATCTCTCGAGCTAAACGGGCAACACCAAAATCCTGCACAATAATTGCATCTGCTCCTATGTTGTTTACAAAGGCAATAAAGCCTGCCAACCTTTCAAATTCCCTGTCCGCAACAAGCGTGTTTACGGCAATGTAAACCTTAACTTTGCGCAAATGGCAATATTCTGTCGCCCATTCAATGTCATCGTTTGAGAAATTGTCGGCAAAAGCTCGTGCACTAAAATCCTTCCCGCCTAAATACACGGCATCGGCTCCGGCCTGTACGGCGGCGGCAACAGCATCACGGTTGCCCGCGGGAGCAAGCAGTTCGGGTTTTTTATAATCCGTCATACGGTTATAAAATCGATTGCTGACCGTTTGTACTGCTCTGGCCTTCGCTACAGCTTTTAAGCTGCTGCTTCAGCCTTGCATTTTCCGCGCGAAGCGACGTAAGCTCTGCGCGCTCTTTCGAAACGTCTTCTATATACTGCCCTATTTGCTGGCGCAAATTGTCCGCGGTTTCCATGCTTTTAAAATACTCGTCAGTGATGTTTATTGCCGCAAGTACGGTCGACATTTGTACGGTAAGCTGATTGTTTGCAAAGGCAATTTCGCCTATCTTTTTATCTAAATGCTTTGCAACCTTTTGGAGATATTCATCCGTTTCATCGCTTAAAATGGTATATTCCTTTCCGGCAATCGTTACCGTAACTTTATTTTTTGACATTCAACCACTCCTTTTTCTTTCGTCGGTCCTATACAATTATATAACAAAATAACAAAAAATCAAATACTTTTTTCTAAGTTTAATCAAATATTTCCGGCCCCCTCAATGCAGCCCTTTACCACCGTGCGATTACCTTGAAAATGTAAATAATAAATAAAACCGCGGCAGTCGTAACGGATATGACAAACATCAAATCACGCTTGGATATTATTAAAAATACGCGTTTCATAAAACAATCCCTCCAATAATAATTATTAGAGGGATCTTATTTATATTACCGCCTTTGCCCTGAAAACGGCAGCCACCGTTTTGGCATCCGTAATCTCCCCGCTTTGGCACATTTTTATAACATCGTCTATATGGTACACTTCAATATCCACGAACTCGTCACTGTCGGTATTTTGCTGCCCGTGACTCAGCTGCCTTGCCAAATATAAATGTATCACTTCATTCGAGTAGCCCGGTGAAGGGAAAACAAACCCCAAATAAGTTATGCTGCCCGCCGTCAGGCCTGTCTCTTCTTTCAATTCCCTTATCCCGCAGGATAAATGCTCTTCACCCTTGCAAAGTTTTCCGGCAGGAGCTTCAAGCAATGCATGCTCAATCGGTTTGCGGTATTGCCGGACCAGATAAACATTTCCGTCGGCATCAACCGGAAGAACCGCAACGCCTCCGGGATGCTCAATAATCTCCCGCGTTGCCTCACGGCCGTCAGGCAGTTTTATCGTATCAACCCGCAGGTTTATAATTTTGCCTTCATAAATTCCTTTTGTCTTTATTGTCTTTTCCTCCATCATTTATCCCCTTTCCCGAGTGCCGGTGAATTTTATCCTGACGTATTTAATATTACCCGTATCACGCCGCTTTTGTCAATCCTTTATGCCTTTTTTTAAAAAAATAATTGACAATTATACCTCCTCGTGCTATTATATTTATTGTGCTCGAGTGGCGGAACTGGCAGACGCCCGGGACTTAAAATCCCGTGAGGTTTACCCCTCGTACCGGTTCGATTCCGGTCTCGAGCACCAGTTAAAAAACGTTGATTTAATAGGGTTTTTCCTTACTGAATTAACGTTTTTTTGTTTTTTAAATAATCTGTGTTTTTTACACCATAACCTTTTCCAATTCGGCGGGGGTATTGCTTAGCATTTTAAAAGCGGCATAACTGTTGCTAAGCCATGGCCTGATATCATCTTTTTGCAGAACGAGAGGCATACGATTGTGTATATCCGACATTGATTTATTGGCGGCGGTGGTTATAATAATAAATTTATTTGTTTTTATTCCGTCATCAATGAAGCTGTTGTAAAACCCGGCAATATATAATACCCCGGATTGCGGCAGGGTAAAAAGATATTTATCCTTGTGCTTTGTTTCATTGCTTTTCCACTCATAAAAGCCGCTTGCAGGAATGATGCATCTTCTGCTGAGAACAGATTCCCTAAAGGTGCGTTTTTCCAATACGGTTTCCGCTCTGGCGTTTATTATAACACCCTTCCCCCGAAAGTGCGGGAAGCCCCATTTCATAATATACGGACGCATACTGTTTTCCCCAAGAGCCAAAACGGGAGCGTTATTTGTAGGGAATATTTCTCCTGTTTTAACGTTTTCGGTTTCACCCAAATGCTTTACAGCTTCATCTATTATGCTTCTGATTTCGGCCTCATCAGGTTCAATAACATATCTGGCGCACATAAAACCACCCCTTATGTAGTAATAATTATAACACAGTTATTATTTTGCTTCAATAAACCATCTGTTATCCTCAAGAAATAAATATGTCTGCTTTCCGCACACAAAGCAGGTGTATCTAAGTCCCGCTCCGCCGACCTTAAGGCTTGCTGCTCTGCGTATATCGGTAATCCTGTCAATTTCAAAAATCCTTTCATCCTCCCATTCAAATGATTCGGGTATTATCCGGCCATCTTTATTAAATTTTGCCGATACATTTACATATACCTTTCTTGCCATTATTAAAACCTCACTTAAAAATATGATACCGGAAATATTACATGGTCGTCCTTCGGGTTCAGATTTGACAATCTGCTATCATTCAGCATCATTCCCCTTTGAACGGCAAAATGCCCAAACCTTCTGCGAATATCGTCAATCGCCCTTTCTAAGTTGTCTTGCTTATCTTCTTTTATATGCTCCGGCAAAAACGACATTTGGGTGTCACCTGCCAGAGCAAGATTACACGCGCGAACTCCGATGCTTCGAACAGGCTTAGCCCAGTCATAGCTTTCTATAAACAGCTCCATTGCCTTTTTTGCAATAGCACCCGAATTGGATGTGGGTATTTTTAGTTTTCCTTGTCTTTCAAACGAGTATAGCTTGTTATCCCTGACATATATCTGAACCGTACTGCAAACAAAGCCGTGTGACCGAAGACGCTCCGCAACGCTTTCGGACAAAACATATATTGTAATCTTAACATCCTCATTATTCATCAAATCACGCGGGGTAGTTGTACTGTTGCCAATGCTTTTTATCAGGGATTTTGCGCCTATGTTCGATACAGGCGAAGTATCATAGCCGTTTGCGAAAGTCCACAGCATATAACCCCATTTGCCCAGCCAGTACTCAAGATATTTAAGCTCTGTATTTGCCAAATCACCTATGGTTTTTATTCCGTAGCGGCCCAGCTTTTTGTGTGTCGCCCTGCCGACATACAAAAGTTCCTGAACCGGCAATTTCCAGACAACAGCTTTAAAATTATCCTGTGTAATTTCCGTTGTAGCATCGGGCTTTTTAATGTCTGAACCTAATTTTGCAAATATTTTATTGAAGCTGACACCAACGGATGCGGTAATACCCATTTCAAATTTAATTCGTCTCCGTATTTCATCCGCAACCTTAACACCGTCACCGAATAAATGCGTACTGCCGGTTACATCAAGCCAGCATTCATCCAATCCAAAGGATTCAATCTGATCGGTGTAATCGGCATAAATATCCCTTGCCATTTGAGAAAACTTAATGTAGCGTTTGAAATCAGGCGGTACAACAACTAAGTCCCTGCATTTTCTCCGGGCCTGCCAGATAGCCTCCCCCGTTATAACACCATATTTTTTTGCATGATAATTCTTGGCAAGTATTATGCCATGCCTCGCCTCAACATCACCGCCCACTGCTACCGGCTTGCCTCGCAATTCAGGATTGTAAAGGCATTCAACCGAAGCATAAAAATTATTAAGGTCACTGTGAAGAATTACCCTGTCCATAAAAACCACAACTCCGAAATAATATAGAACATTTGTTCGATTATATTATATGCTTATTTAATTAAAAAATCAATAGGAAATTTCAAACATTATTTAGCTTGAATTTTGTCGGCTCTTCTAACTCTGAATTTATTGAATACTATTAAGAATAAGAATAAAAATTAAGGCGGTGCAAAATATGTGCTTAATCATCTTTAAAAACAAAAAAAATGAAAATGTTACTATTCCGGTACTTGAATACCATGACTTTACTACGCTGCTTCCTGAAAGTGACCCATATGATTTTGAATATATTAACACACCCAAAAGTTTTGAGGAAAACATCAGGGTTTTATTAAGACATGGATTCAAACCAATATCATTTAAAGATTTATATAATGCATTGACAAGAAAGAAAAAGCTCCCTAAAAAGCCTTTTATAATAACCTTTGATGATGGGTATGAAGGACAATATACTTTAATCTATCCGATAATTAAAAAATATAATATTAAGGTTACAATGTTTGTAGTTACTGACTTGGTAGGCAAAAGAACAGACATGGCTAAATATTTCGGATGGGACGAAGCCCGAGAAATGCAAAGTAGCGGTTTAGTAGATATATGCAGCCACGGTAAGCGTCATATTGCATATGATACAATACCGATTATTCAATTTAAACATGAAATCCTGCAATCTTTTCTATTACTAGATAAAAACATCGGATATAACGACCTTAAAATATTCGCATATCCTTATGGCTTATATAATCAAGATATGGCTGATATTTTAAAACAAAATGGAATTGATATTCAAGTGACCGGGTTAGGATTAAATAATCTTAATACAATTGATTTTTCTAATATCAACAGATTAAATATACCAAATAATATGACAGGCGAGCAAATTATTAGAAACAATAATTTATAAAATTTGACAAACAAAATATATACTGATATAATAATTTCTAAAACAAGCCATTAAAAGAAGATTTTTTAATGAATTTTGTTGACCAATTAAAACAATTTTAAATATGTAGGAGGAAAACAGATGGCTTTGTATGTAAAGGATTTTCTTTCGCCCGAAAAAACAGACAGCCAAGCCATTGCCGATTGCTTGGAGTACTATATAAAGACGCCCTCCGCGTCAGTTATTGTTTTTGATAGTAAGGACTGGTACATAGATAATGCAATTTTGATTCCGCCAGATACCACAATCATCATAGACGATTGCATGATCAAACAAAACAATGAGGTTTTTGACAATGTCTTCCGTGGTAATAATTTGATTGTGAACCCGGAAAATCCGTTTGGTACTCCTTTAGATGTATTGCCCACCCGCAATATTAAAATCATTGGAAAAAACGACGCAAAAATCGTAGGCTGTGATATAAACCGCCGGAGCTATCACTCTTTTTTAAAAGAAGAACAAGATATGGTTGGCGATTTTTGGGGCTGGAGAACCCACCAGATATCACTATCAAAATGCACATGCTTTGAAATATCCGGTATTGAGTTTTTCCAAACGCGTGGCTGGACAATGTCATTTGACTTTTGCTGTGATGGATATATTCATGATCTTAAAATAGTGTCAAACGTAAAAAACGGTGATGGTGTGAATTTTCGAGCCGGCTGCCATCATTGCAAGGTGGATAACATAACCGGCTATACTTCGGATGATACCGTTGCCTGTACGGCACTTTTTAAAAGGAACAGGAATTATCCCGATAATAAATACCTCTATCCCAACGAACCCGCAAAATCAATTTTTGACGGCGATAACCTCCGTGAACTTGATATACATGATATTTCCATTTCCCGTGTTTTTACAGGCGGAGAACATCACGGGGTAATTTGCCTTGCTTCGGGCGGCTTGCAAGTATATAACATAGATATTAGGGACGTCATTGAAGATTGTTTTGGTAAAAGAGAGGCGGCCGTAAAAATATACACAGGGTACGGCGAGGGCTACCGCGAAAATGATTTGCATGATATTACCGTTACAAATGTTGTCTCTTCCATATCCGGAAGTGCCGTAATGTGCAATGCTAAGGTGAATAATGTCATACTAAAAAACATTCAAAATAAATCAGGTGTTAATTACAATCTAACATACACCGAAGGAATTGTAATATACAATTAGGGGCTGTGACAAAACACTCCCCCCAAAAGCATAAAAAATGAGGGCTATTGCGATTGCAAAAGTCCTCATTTTTTACACTTTTTAGGCCATAGTTTTGCTACAGCCCCCCTTCCTATAAGTTTAAAAAAAGCGGCTGCCAGTTGCAACCGCATTTATAATGAAACTTTATATAATCGTTTTTCACTATGACATTACGAATTTTGAAAATTCTTTAATGTCTATTACTCTGCCGCTTATTCGGGACTCTTCCGCCGCAAACGACAGCATATGGTTTGTCGCCGATATTGATATGTCGGACAATGCGTTTGAACTGTAATTTCCGTTTAAAAGCCGGCAAAATGCTTTCATTATTCCGACATCACCCCCGCCGTGCCCACCAGAGGCCGGCAGCTCACATTCTATTTTCTTTTCGGTCTTCGTTAAAAAGTCATGCAGAACAATTGACATTTCTTTTCCCATTTTGCCGCCCAGTTCACCCTTTGTTCCCATGATTTTTATTGTCCTGTCTATTTGAGGGGTAAACGCGCTCATGGTAAAAGATACGGTAATATCGTCCTCGAATTGCATATTTACAACCTGATGATCCACAACATCATTATCACACTTATACACGCACCTGCCGTACGGACCGTTTTTCAAAGCCTCTTCAATTTGCTCCTCCGAAGGGCCAACTACACCGGTGACAGCCTGACTGAACCAAGGGTTATTCTTTTCCTCCCTGAGGTAAAATTTTACGGCGTCGTAAGGACAACGGCTCGCTTCTCGGCAGCCTTCTATGCATCTGTCAGGTGTATTTTCCGGCGCATTTTCCCTTCGGAAATGCTTAAGCGAACCGAAAGAAGAAATCTTTAAACATTCCTTGCCTATAAGCCATTGTATTATATCCGTATCATGACAGCTTTTTGCCAGAATCATGGGCGACGACTCCCTGCTGTTTCTCCAGTTGCCCCTGACAAAGCTGTGTGCCTGGTGGTAAAAGCCTACATTTTCGCTATGCATTATCGATACTACATCGCCTATTGCACCGCTGTCTATTATTTCTTTGATTTTGGAGAAAAACGAAGTATACCTTAAAACATGGCAAACCACAACATTAACACCTTTTGCGTTTGCCGCCTCTGCAATTTCAATACATTCCCTGGGACTGGGTGAAATAGGCTTTTCAAGTAAAATATGGTACCCTTTTTCAATAGCTGCCATTGCAGGCTCGTAATGCATTTTATCCTGTGTACAAATCATAACGGAATCGGCAAACTTCGGAAGAGACAAAACTTCTTTCCAAGCGCTAAAACACATGTCGTCCGGAATGCCATGCTTGTCTTTAATATAATTTCTGCGGAAATCGTCAGGCTCGGCTACGGCCACTACCTGAAGCTCGTCGGGATGCTTTATTGCATAGCTTGAATATATAATCCCGCGGGCGCCCGCACCAATAAGAATAGTACTGACTTTTTTCATGCATTGACTCCCCTTTTTTTCCTTAAAAAGATAAAATAACCAATTGCATAAATCTTAACACAAAATATTATAAAATGCAATAACAAAAATCTTTAATCTTTCTTGTTTTTTGAGCTTTTCAAATTATATTTGAGTTTCCCCATTTTTTTGAATAAAAACCGTTACAACCGTTGCCATATGTGGAAGAA
>LVAX01000070.1 GCA_001604215.1 Clostridiales bacterium Firm_18 | reverse complement strand
CGGCCCCAATCATATCGGGTAGAGGAGTGTCAGGTTAGTGCGTTGTTGGTTTGACTGTTACTCCGGGAGATTCTGGACGGTGAACACGACCCCACCTTTCACATCAGCGCTTCGTCGATGTTCAGCATAAAAAGAGGCAAACAGTAATCCAATATGCACTTTTGTTGGCGTCGGGCGAAAACAACCAGTCCACAGGCCTGCATTATACTTCTGGAAAAACCAAATGCTGGGTGAGGACTATGATATGAAGAAAGAGCCTTGGTCATCCGACGATGTTGAGAGCCTGAAGAAAGAGGCTGATGACCTACGATGGGAAGTCAAGAAACTGCGTATTGAACGTGATGTGCTTCTCAAGGCGGCGGAACTGTTAAAAAACAAAGTCCACTTCAACAAGGTATATTACAGAACCGGGCAATACATTCCACTAGGCTTCGTACATTACCCATTATATATTCAGGGATTACTTCAACACCTTTTTGGCCAACTAATTGAGCAATCATTATTTTTATCTGCTTCTCAACTTTTTCATTATATTCGATAGGAGCCTTGTCTGCTTCTACTTTAATCCTATCAGACCAAGGCTTATTTTTATCCTTAAATTTGGTAGGGTCTATGTTTATATTGAATTGCAACTGGAGTTCCGACAAATAGGCTTGATAGTCAATAAAATCTTCAATTTCACACTCTTTCATTCCCGGACATTTTAGAATCAATACCTCTTCACTCCTTTTTAATTTTGATGAAATCAGTTTGTTCCTTGATTGCATCCCGCTTTGGTCCGAATCAAAAATCACTAGAGAAGGAATCAGAAGACTGTTATATAAACGAATTTGGTTATCCATTTTGGTACATGATCCTACCGATACAAACTCCAGGGATCCTTTTTTAATTGATTCACTTAGATTGCTATTTAAATCACAACACAACTTCGATAAAATTATCTGATCACACTCACCCTCGACTAGAACTACTCGCTTCAATCCATCAAGATTATCAGTTAATCTGATTCCAAGCAAATTTCGGATTTCAGAAATTGACGAACATGCACGAACTTCATGCGAATCATCAATCTGAACATTATGAGATGGGTTATCTCTATCGATTAACAATGGAGAATGTGTGCTAATGACAACTTGGACTTTAGCTTTCTCAGTTAGTTCAAGGATTACATTACGAAGACTGTGTATTGCTTCGGGATGTAAATGGGATTCAGGTTCTTCAATACAAAGAATTAAAGATTTATTAGTAGCATTCTCAAATGAAAGGCTTTGAACCAAGCTAATAGCGGCCAAGCTTTTCACTCCATCACCTTTATCATCAAGAGAAGTAAGGTTTCCATCATCAACACTTATCGGGGTTCTTCTTAATCTAAATTTTTCTATGCCTACCATACTATCTGATAATAAGTAATCCATATCGATTTGGGCTCTTTTCACATTTGGAAGGAATGTTTTCAAGGCATTTGTCAGCCTATCTTCAAGACCCCGTAGAATTGGTTTTTGCAGACTTCTAATCTTCTGATATAATTCTTGATACTCTGGATTAGATTCTAACCCCTGAAGCTCCTTTGATAATAATTGTGTAAAATACTCTGAAGTAAATTCTGAAGTTCTAACACATGGGATGTATTGATAGTCTAGTTTCGAGCGTATGAATAATCCAATATCAGCCATTTTCTTTTCCATTGGGGCTTTGGCTCTGCCCGGCATAATAATACTATACTCATACTTTCTTGATTTACCTAAACTAAACTTCATCTGCAAACTTTTTGAAAGATTGATACCGATTTTTTGAGAGAACTCCGCCTTCTCTTCTTCTGAGAATTCAAAAGTAAGTTTAAAAACCGTTGTAGCATCTTCCTTGTTTTTCATTGAACAAGGGATATCCCGTTCCCATATATACCCTTGACCTTCATAACCGTAAGCATAAGAGGAGGTTGATTTTCGCCTGGCTGCTTTCTGATAATCTCCTTCAGCAGCAACAGAGAGCGCAATCATCAATGCCCTAAGCAAATTTGATTTTCCTGAGTTGTTCGGACCCACAATAACACAATATTTTTCGATATCATTTATAGTTGCATCATTGATTGATCGATAATTTTTAACGTTAAACTTGCATAGTTGCATTATATACTCCGAATATTTATTGATTACTAATAAATTACTACTCCATCATCGCCTT
>LVAX01000069.1 GCA_001604215.1 Clostridiales bacterium Firm_18 | reverse complement strand
GTAAGCCCCCGATCAACTACACTAAACTTTTCAACTTTCCGTCCGGAGTTTTACAATCTCCAGCACAAAAACCCATAAATTGTTAGAGTATTATTAGAGTATCGTTGGACTTTGGTTTAAACTCCGGTTATTGGGAAGCAGCTCCTTTAATGCTGTTTCTGATCCGGATTGTTGCAAATAGGGCATTTTGTTGAGCACATCGATTAACCATTCCCGAGGGTTCACACCGGCCTCTTTGCAGGTGGTAAGCAACGAACAAATTACCGCAGTATTTTCTGCTGCCTGGTGGTTACCGGCGAAAAGGAAGTTTTTTCTGGATAAAGCGATGGGACGGATTGCATTTTCAATCAGATTATTGTCGATTTTAACACAACCATCATTCAGATAATTCTTCATTCGGTTCCATAAACCATATGCATAGCCAATTGCTTTACCTATATCGCTTTTGGGAAGTACCGTTGGATAGGTTTTTTCCATCCACACTTCCAGTGATTCGATGATAGGACGTGCAAACTGCTGGCGCATTACTGCACGTTCCTCAGAAGATATGTTTTCCTGGTCGGCTTTTCGCTCCAGACGGTAAAGTAACTGGATTTGGCTGAGTGCAAATTCTGCCAGAACCTGATTTTCCTTCAGGGCTGCCTCAAATTTACGACGAATATGAGCCATGCAGGCAACCTGCACAACATGGTCGTTGTCATTGAATACATCATATGCCTTATAGCCATCGCTTTGAAGATGTCCACAATAGTTGCCCAGTAAAGTTGTTACTGTTTTCATCGATCTCGACCCGTAGTCGTAATGGAAGAATACCATGTTTTTCATTACTGATCTCACTGTCCAGAGATATTCTTTTGCCGCTTTTCGCTTTTCCTTGTCGATTACCGGCAGGGTGGTTTCGTCGACCTGGATATATCCGGAGTCGATAACCTCGGTTTTTAACACCTCGTAAAGAGGTTTGAGGAGCTCTGAGACCGGCTTAAACCATCCGTTGAGTGTTGTTTCCGCGATATCAAGGCCCAGGTGTTTGAACTGACGCACCTGACGGTAAAACGGAACGTGATACTCATACTTTTGAAGCAGGATTTCGGCAAGCAGACTAGCACCCGGAAGACCTTTATAAATAGGAGTTAATATACGTTGAGCCATAATCACCCCACTCTGACCTTCGGCAGGCACATAGGTGTTGTCCTTCAATCCGTATTTGGGATAAACGGTTTCTTTCACGTACAACTTGCCGGGTTCGAACTCAATGGTGCGGGTAATTTCGCTTCCGATTAGTTTGTAATGCTCCGGATCAACCGACCCGGGCTCAACTATTACCTGAACAACAGGAAGTTTGTCCAGCAATTGCCGATTGGTCCGATCCGCCTTAGCAGTAGCCGTCTTTTGTGTTGATTCGATAATGTGTGTTTCTGCTTTTTCACAAGCTGCTTCAATAGCTTCCAGGCACTGTTGTTGTTCGGCAAGGCTTTCGAAGATCGACAACTGGTTGGGGTCCAGATGGGCCATCTTTTCGCTTTTACGGCCAAAATACTGACGAGTAAGCCAGGCAATCTGAGCTAGCTGTTGATCAATCCTCTGCTGAAGACTGGCAAGCTGTTGATCCATTTTCTGTTGAAGGCTGATAAGTTGTTCTCCAAGACGGGTATTAGTCTCTGTCAGCAGTCGGATTTGTTCCGCCTGCGACTTGATTAAAAGTGCTATTGTCGCGTCCATTTTGCCTTCATTTTTACGACGTAAAGATACTAAAATACAATCATTTACGCAAATAATCGGGCAGTTTTTTACGCCATTTTTGATGCTTTTTTTTGCTATTTTCGTAACGCTTTCAGGCGTTTAAGCCGGGAATCAGGGTTTTCACGTATGCCCTCTACCATCATCACCAGATCGCGCCATTCCATTGGAAACGATCGACTTTCGGGGTCGTAGGCTGGCAATCGAAAGGTGCCTTCTTCGAGCCGTTTCATATACAGTACCAATCCGCCATCTTCGGCATGCAGTAGCTTGATGGTAGTGCGACTGCGGCTTATAAAAATAAAAACATCGCCCATACGGACATCATAACCCATTTGGTTTTGAACAACACCACACAGAGAGTTCATCCCTTTTCGCATATCGGTTTGGCCGGGGCACAGAAAATAGCGCATCGTGTCATTTAGC
>LVAX01000068.1 GCA_001604215.1 Clostridiales bacterium Firm_18 | reverse complement strand
AGGGAATCTGTTCTCAGCAGAAGATGCATCATTCCTGCAAGCGGTTTTTATGAGTGGAAGCAATTAGAAACAAAGCACAAGGACAAATATCTTTTTACCCTGCCACAATCAAGAATACTATATATCGCTGGATTTTATAACAGCTTTATTGATGACGGAATAAAAACTAATAAATTTATTATTTTAACCACCTCCGCCAATGAATCAATGTCGGATATACACAATCGTATGCCCCTCATTTTGCAAAAAGACATTATTGAGCAATGGCTTAGCAACAGTGATACTGCTTTGGAAATGCTAAGCAATATCCCTGCTGCATTGGATAAGGTTATGGTGGGTTGAGCCTTTTATCAAAACTCATAATGTGTCCACATGCTTACAATTTTTATATTATCGCCTTCTACACTATAAACAAGGCGATGTTTGGCGTTAATCCTTCGTGAATAAAGACCTTTCAAATCCCCTGCCAGCTTTTCATAAGGCGGGGGGTTTTGAAACGGGTTAAGACTTATTATATCAATAAGCTTTTCAACTGTGCGTTTTAGTGCTGGATTAGATTTAATTTTTTCTTTATCCTTCTGTGCTGATTTTGTGATGAATATTTTATATTTCATATTACCACTCAAACTCCTCGCAGTCATTAAGTTCAGTGTTTAAGCCATCAATTAACTTTTCTTTCATACCAGGAATGCTTGAAAGGTAAAGCGTTTCCATAAGCCCGTTGTAGTCATCTTCGCTCATAATAATGGCGTTTCCGTTTTTGGTATTAACATTTATTACATCATTGTATTCAATAGCCTGATTGATGAACTCAAAAATATTCTTGCGAAAATTTGTAATATTTGTATTCCTCATAGAAAAACCTCCTTGCATATATTATATGTACATTATACCGTACATATTCATAATTGTCAAGGAGGCTTTTTATATCGAATTGTCTCGAATTGTATATATATTGAAATTGCAGTTGAAAAATGGTCTTTTTTAACGTATAATTATGTATATATTTTTGTTCGGTATTCAAAAGGACTATATAGATGAAAACAAATTGCGAGCGGCTTCGTGCAAATTTGAAGGAGGTTATACTGTGAACAGAATAATAAGCGTGGTTTTATCGGTTGTTATGGTTTTTGGAATGGTGGAGCTTATTCCAAATCTGGGGCAGACGGCATATGCAGCGACGGAAGGGATTTATACATATACCGTATCAGAAAGCAAGGCTACGATTACAGATTGCGACAATTCCGCCAGCGGTGACATTACTATTCCGTCAACCCTGGGCGGATATCCCGTCACCTACATTGGGGATAGTGCGTTTAACTGGTGCAGCAGTCTGACGAGCGTAACCAAAGACAAATGTATATCCGAACTCTATGCCGCAGCTTATTGATTTAGGTAACAATAATCAGTTGCTAGTATGGATTGATGATGACACAGCACGAACATCTGCTAACAGAACAAGCCTTTCTTACTCGTTATACAACGGTTCGTGGTCAACTCCGCAGGCGGTTAATAACGACGGCACAGCAGATTTTTCGCCACAACTTAAAAATATAGATGGCACTGTCTATTTGGTTTGGCAAAACGCAAAAACAACCTTTAGTGATACAGTTGATCTTGAAGAAATGGCACAAAACTTAGAAATATATGTAGCAAAATATAATAGTGATATCAATACATTTTGTGAGATTACAAATGTATCAAACAACAGTTATTTAGATATGCTGCCAACCATATATGGTGATAACAGTAACGTTAATATAGTTTGGGCTTCGAACACACAAAATGATATTTTCGGACATAACACAAGCAATCAAATTATGAAATACACGCTTGGCGGAAATGTAACCACTGTTGCAAGTGGGTTAAAATCAATTGACAGTTTAACCGCAGGGACAAAAGGCAGTGACAGCATTATAGCATATTCCGTTGAAATGGACGGTGATATGCAAACAATGAGCGACAAAGAAATCTATATAATCAAAAACGGCGTATCGGCAAGCCTTACCAATAACGAGATAATTGACTCGAAACCATATTTTGCAGATGATGAAAGGCTATATTGGTATAGCGGCGGAAAAATCATTTATGTTGATGATTTTACTACAAATGCGGTTAATTCCATACTTAGTGATGAAACGGTTATACCAACAGATAGATTTGTTGTTACTGCAAATGTAAATAATGATACTGCTGTTTTATTTGAACAGGCGGACGGATTAAAGGCGGATTTGCACACATTTATTTATGATAAAACACAAAACAAATGGAGCGAAAATGTTACACTAACAGATTTAGATAGTTTTATCAATGGTTTTTCGGGGTTTATTGCAAGCGATGGACAGATTAAGTTGGCTTTTAACAAGCAGGCAATTATTGCAGAAATTGGAGAGCAAAATCCATATGGCGCAGCAGATTTATGCACACTGGATGTTTCTCCGTCATATAACCTATCCATTGAGGGTGATTTATTCTATGACCCTGATATGTTAGTAGTGGGAAATAGACTTGAAATTAACACGACGGTTAAAAACAACGGTGAGCTGACTGTGAATAGTGTATTGCTTGAAGTGTTAGACCAGAATGACAATGTACTGCAATCAACTGAAGTAGCAGAATCTTTATTCCCAGGTGAAACAAAAGAATATATCGCAATTTATACAATCCCAGCAGGGTTTAATGGCAAAAGCATAAAGGTGCGTATTTCGCCTATCGGTTGTGATGATTTTGATTTATCAGACAATGTAAAACAAGCTTCACTTGACTGTTTGGACGCCTCGCTTGAAGAAGTGTATTTAGGTAAAACAGAGGGTGGGAACGATGTTATATATGCTCATATTGTAAATCGTGGAATAAAGGACACAGGAGTATTTACACTTAAATTGGTTGATGGGACGGCAGACGGCACAGTTATTGAAACAAAACAGATTAACTCACTTACACCGCTTGCCGCAACAGTTGAAAGCTTTGAATATTCTAATTCGAATGTGTTTAAGACAAAAACCTTGTATATTGTAATAGAAGATTTGGCAAATGAAAGCTTTGTCGGAAACAATTCGGATTTTATAGTGCTTGAAAGTTTAAAGGCGCTTGATATGACTGTGTCAAATGTTGAAATCGTTTCACAAAATGAAGACAGTACAGGGCTTAAATTGACAATTGATATGGTGAAAAATGCAATAGAAACTTTAAATGGAGAATTCATCTTGGCGGCATATACAGAAAGCGGAAAGTTGTTGTCAGTCACAAAGTCACCAGTTTCAATTTCGAATACAACTGATACACTCACCCCTAATATCAATGTACCTGTTAAATCGGACGAAAATATTGTGTTTAAATTGTTTGTTTGGAGCAGCGCAGGACAGATAGCGCCACTTACTGATTTTAGCGAGTATTTGTATGAACCTGTTAGCAGTTTTTAAATTAAGTCAGGTTTAGAAACGGAATATCCATATACCAACAGTATGAATAAAATCAAAACATAAAATTTAAAAAGGGACTTTACCCTTGATTGCGTTCTGAAGACTATCAAGGGTAATACTCCCGTCAAAGTCAAAACCTCTTGTTTTTACAAAAATGCGCGAAAATTACCTCATTTCAGTGCGTTCGGGAGTGTCCCAGATTTCGTGTAAATGGATTTTTGGTTTAAATAAAATTCAATGGGTAAA
>LVAX01000067.1 GCA_001604215.1 Clostridiales bacterium Firm_18 | reverse complement strand
TATTGTTTTCTTCCCACATTTTGAGTGAGGTTCAAAAAATGTGTGATAGGATTGCAATTCTCAAAGATGGGAAAGTAATTAGCCTTGAGAACATTGAAGTGATGCGTTCCAATGCCTACAAGAAAATCATTCTCCGCATACCTGAAACAACTGAAATTCACACACTGGATATGGATGGGGTGAGCAGTTTCGAACAGAATGGAACGCAAGCCAGCTTTTTGTTCAAAGGCGATGTAAACCTGCTTCTTGACAGACTCCGGCAACATCAGTTGCTTGACATTCTGATAGAAGAACCGCCACTCGAAGAAATATTTATGCACTACTACAAATAAAGGGGAGGTGGATTTTGTGGGTGTATTTCGATTTGAATTAAAACAATATAAAACTTCGATTATAATATGGGCGTTGTCCTTATCTCTTGCGATTATATTTCTTCTTCCAATATTCAGTGGAATGCTGCCGGAAGATAAATCGTCAGTCATGCATTCGCTTCAAGACAATCCTGTGATGGAAGCGATGGGGATTAGTGCGGAAAATTTTTTCAGTTTGCCCGGAATATATGCTTTTTTGAGCAGTTTCCTAATGCTTGCAGCCAGTATTCATGCTATCAATCTCGGTCTGTCGATTATAACCAAAGAGCATATGCAAAATACCGCTGATTTTTTAATGACAAAGCCGTATAGCAGGACGCAGATATTTCTTTCAAAAATGGCAGCGGCGTTATGTGCGATATTCATGATAGCCATTGCATATTGCATTGGTGGATTTGTAGCAATGTTCATCGTAACAGGCGGTGGCTTTGATAATACTATATTCACACTTTTATCACTTGTATTTCCTCTTTTGCAAGTTCTTTTTCTGCTAATCGGCGTTCTAATCGGCGTAATTATTTCAAGGGTTGGTTCTACATTGCCGCTTGCGCTGGGGGCTGCTTTTGGACTTTATGTTACAGGGTTGTTTTCAAGTGTAATTCATAGTGATATCGTAAGGCGGTTTTCACCGTTCCGATATTTTAACAGCGACTATATTATGGAAAATACACAATACGATAGCAGCTACCTGATGTTATATATCGTGTTGCTTGTAATTTCCATAGCAGCAAGCTATATGATTTACATGAAAAAAGATGTAAAGATGGTACTTTAGAAAGGGGGTACAGATATGAAAGCGATTGTTTTCAGAGAGTTAAAGGCAAACCGAAAAGGCCTTCTTATATGGATGGCCGGAATGCTGTTCATGGTGGCGATTGGAGCCGCAGAATACGGAACTGTTGTAGAAAATGCGGAGTCTATTATGCCGATGCTGGACGCGATGCCCCGCATTGTAAAAGTAATATTCGGCATGGACGTTCTGCCCGTGGGTACTCCCCTTGGTTACTATGTTTGTATGTACTTGTGGTATTGCATGGTGGCTTTTGCTCATGCGATAGTGTTAGGGGCAACCGTTATAGCAAAAGAAGAAAGGGATAGAACGGCGGAATTTCTTTATACAATGCCATATTCGCGCAAAACCATTATCAGTGGGAAAATCATCGCAGCCGCAATCAATGTTCTATGTATGACAATTTTTACATTTTTGTGTATTATCCTTACTTTGGTCTCGCAAATGAGCGGTGAGAGCATCATGCTCGTAATTATCACGACTATGATTGGTATGTTTTTTGCACAAATGTTGTGCCTTGCTCTTGGATTGTTTTTTTCATCGCTGTTCAATTATCACCGCACAGCAATGTCAATGGCGATTTCATTCTTTGCGTTTTCGTTTGTTTTAGCAACAGTTATTGAATTTGTAGGAAATATGGAGTTTTTGAATTTTCTGACCCCATTCCGATATTTCTTTGCTCCGTATGTTGTGACAAATGGAATTAGTCCAATGTATGTATTACTAAGCCTATTTTTCGCTGGTGTTTTCGTTTTCTTCACCTATAGGCTATACGAAAAAAGGGATATACATTGCTAAATGAAATCGCTTTAATAAAAAAAGCTGAATGGATACTCTGTCCTGTTTGCCAAAACAAAACCCGGATTAAAGTTCATGAGGACACCGTATTGT
Source organism: Clostridiales bacterium Firm_18 (assembly GCA_001604215.1). Taxonomy (GTDB): domain Bacteria; phylum Bacillota; class Clostridia; order Monoglobales; family Firm-18; genus Firm-18. The sequence continues at coordinate 9 of LVAX01000067.1, read as the reverse complement.
TGAATTTTC
>LVAX01000066.1 GCA_001604215.1 Clostridiales bacterium Firm_18 | reverse complement strand
GTTCATTCCAAAGTGATTTTATCCCGGTCACCATTCGGAACAGCGGTCTGCAAAAAATCCAATTCATAATCAGTGTTAATGATACGGACGCCCGTCCACAACAATTATTCCTTGGGCAAATCAAGCGAAATGATCATTTCCTCATTTTCGGAAAAACTGGTAGTGAAATTGTCTCCAATACTCACATTTTTAAACGCGGAGAAACATTGAGAATTCTTCCGCTGACAGATACTATCGGATCGATACTCCAAAAATCACCAAATTTCGTTCAAGAAGAACAAACCGGCAACCTACCAGTATTTCAAACAAGAGATACCCAATTGCCTTCTATTCGTATTGGAAAAATTGAGCTTCAGTTTCGCTCAATACCTTTCACCATTAAATTGCGTGAACAAACTGCATGGGAAGCAACATTTAATAGAAACAGGAAAGTAATTCCCTACTTCTTCTCTCCCATGATCGAGATGGCACTTGAAGGGGATTTCCCTGAAGGACTAGTCCCTACACATACTCTTGAAAAGCGAATACTGAATGCAGACGGGATAGAGAACAAGATACTCATCCCCACCACCTACTCCAAAGGAATAATCAGGCCAGTCCAGCCAATCCCATCACCTGGTCAATATACTTTGACTGTGGCTTTCTGTGATGATGTCCCCAGTTCCATTACTTTCAACTTATTGCCGATTAAGTCCATCAAGCTCATCAAAGACAAGCATATCCAGCTTAGAATGTATGCACCTGTACAGGATTTCCAGCTGCAAGGAGTTCATGCATGTACAAGCTCATTTGCGGTAGATTTGGTTGATATCCAATGTCTAGAATACGGGGTGCAGGATATTGAGGCACTCTACTATTACAAGTATACAGAAAGTCAAACCTTGAGATCCAGCATCAAGTTCAAATTCGATGCAATTGAAGAAGTTGTGGGGCACTTCAGCAAAGTAATAGTATCCGGCTCTGATGATGATTTCTCGCTTGAAAAGGACCTAATAGCTAATTCGTATTTGGAATTCCGCAGAACTAGTCTGAGAGACACTTCCACTCCATACAGAATATCAGCATATATGGAATATTCCCAAACAAGCATGCGAATATTCCCCAAAAACCTGGTTATGTATACCGAAGGATCAAAACCTTATTCTCTCGCTTCATTGGTCACACAGGTAAAATCCAACCAATACTCCCGTTTGCTCATCACTGTTGACTATGAAGAGATTGAGCTATACAGAGTTGAGTTTCTCAGTACCCGAAGACCTATCATCAATCTCGAGAAAGAATGGCAACAAGGAGCTTATTCCAGCCTTATAGCTTTGCCGCTTGCAACACTGCAGCCTCAATTGCACAAATCGCTCGAAACACTACCATCTGAATGTTTGGTATATGGGATGGTTGAGAATGAAAAGGGTGAACAGATAATCACCACCTTCCCATCATATATCAAATCAGATGCAGCACTCTCAACAGAAGCTATCTCAGTATTCCTTTCACTGAGCAATCGAAATATGAATTCTGATGAGGCTATACGAAACCAGTTGATTGAGATTCTACAGTCATCAGAACAGTCCTTCGAGCTCTTGAGATGGCTAACGGCAGCAAATGCATGGCACTACCCCTACGACATCAAAGTATTTACAAAGATGTTTGATACATTTCCCTTGCTGGTTGCATGGTCTGAAATAGCCTGCAATCCAGAGAATCGAAATGAAAGACACTCAATCTCTATTAAAAAAGAATATGTTCCTTATATACCAGGCATTCTCTATACCCCTGAACTCAGCAGAGTAATAAACCATCCTCGATTCACGCCTGAGTTGATAACCCTCAAAGATTTGGAGACCTTGGATAAACTCAATCTGCTTCCAACCGAAGCACCAATGTTCTTCTTGTTTGCATTCTGTTGCAATCCGTTCATCAGTAATGGGAAGCCGGTACTTTCTTGGCTTACGCTATTCTGGCTTAGAGATTATTGCAATCGACAAGGCAGGCTTTCTGAATTCCTTACTTGTTTTCCTCAAGCAGAAGGGATGAAGATACCATTGGTCACCAATATTGCCAAAGAATATATAAATTGGATACCTACCTATACCCAAGATAGTGAATCTGAGCAAGATTTGGAAGCAATCTTCAGAGATGAACAGAAACATTACTTGAATCCTCCTTTGACAAGAATTTCTGGACTGGCACAGTTTCTCAAAACAATCAAACAACCTGCTTTCGGGAAAGGGTTACTGCAAATCATCCAACAGAAACCACTTTTCTATGCTGAGCCAAATCTTAATGGCTTTATGACCTCAACAAAATGGAAGTGCATTATCTTTCTTTCACTTACTGCTGTATGCACACAACTCAATAAACAATCATTTTTAAAGACCTTACAAAGACTTTGGTCTTTCGATCACAAGACTTATGTCTATCTCTTGAAGTGGCTCAATAACCATGAAGAAACAGCACGAATCTATAATGCGTATTATGAATACTGGATGACTCGCTTCTGGGAGGATGAGAATGTTTGACGTACAGAAAACAGAACAAGAAATAAAGCAGAATCTTGCAGATTTCATCCTCGATTGGAAGAAAATCAATGATATAGATATCCGTAAAGCACTGCGAAATCTTTGGACTTCAGCTACCACAAAGGAAGGTTCACTGCTTTCTGACCTGCTCATTGAGAACAACTTTCCCTATGTAATGAGCAATCCTCCTGCTACGCTTGAAACGCTTGATAATGACTTTTTTAGCGAATTGAACAAACACCTGAATTTCCGGGAGCAGGTAATCCAAGCAATGCGACTTCCCTTGCTACCAGGAGGAAGATCATCTTTTGGAGGAAACCAGAAGCTACAGCAGGAATTCCTTTCCGTACTCCAATCAAATACCTTTTCCACTACAACGCCCCTTTTCGAACACCAAGAAAAAGCTATTCGAACAGCAATGGCAAACAAGGACTTCATCCTCTCATCAGG
>LVAX01000065.1 GCA_001604215.1 Clostridiales bacterium Firm_18 | reverse complement strand
TCACCGGAGATGTTGATACATTCACGCAACAAGCAATAGAGGGCCTTCTCAAGGATTGTGGTGCAGCCGTCTGCTGTCTTGGTCACAGGACAACGATACGGGGAATCTTTGGAAAGCCACATAGACTGGTCATCCATGCTGTGCAGAAAGTGCCCTCGGTACCAGGAAAGAAATCCAAAAGTTCCGCAGGAATCGCAGAACAGCAGTCTGAATGAAGGTTTTTAGAAAGAGGGTTCCGGGTAGAAGTTCCAATAAACCCACAAGGCTGATCAGGAATGGTCAGCCTTCAGTGTGCTATGCGTACGTTTTGGTAGACACTATTTAGTGGACAGGAGCTCGATTTGGAGACACTTTTTCATTGCCAGCGACCATATTGGTTTACATCTCTATCCAGTTTAATAGTCCACCCAATAATGAGCCTTATCATTTTCAGGCTCTGGTTGCGCTTCCTTAAGCCCCAACGAGAAATCCAGGTGCAACCCAAAAACCAGTTGATAAGATTTGGTTCCACGGCCTCAGTGGGGGTTGCACCTGGATAATTGTCTTACTCTTAGAACAAATTCCCCTCCAGCATGGAAAGATACCCTTCCTCCCCGAAGATCAGGTGGTCCAATATCTTGATGCCAAGGATGTCACCTGCATGCATGTGGATTTGCTCGCTGGTACTTAATAGCTTAGCTAGTTAGGAAGGTAGCGGCCAAAGCAGGCTGTGAAGTATTTCGATAATCGCTTCATAAGTAATATTTTGGGTATAGGGGAATTTACTCTGATATTGATTAAAAACTTACAATCAATACAAAAGTAAACTTTCAAGCTAGTGATACGGGTAGAACTCCCCCAAATTCAGCTTCAATGGTTTTTCACTTTGAATTCTTGCTCAATTCAAGATTGCCGCTTGGGTGATTAATGGGCTACCACGATGACATTGGTACGCTGTCTTGCTACTTGTGTTAACACCTTTATTAAGAGCCGCTTAATACGTTTGTAAAAGAAATTCGATTTAGAGACTCTTTGCTATTGTTTGCTACCATATTGGTATTCAAATTTATTCATCTTGTCATCGGTAGCGAGCATGCTGGTACAACATTGATGTTTTACTTGCAAACCAAGAATCTCTTTCATCGGTTCAAAATCCCTGTCATTGTGAAGAAGCTCGAATCCATGTTCAATGCAGAACGTTGCTATAAGAACATCGATGGTCTACCTTCTTCCGGATAACATATACTATAAACCATTCGGAACACCATTGATTGAGATCAAAGTGAAGGATATATTCTGTTTCATATGAAAGAAATCCTTTTCAGACTTCAATGGTTTCAATTCATGACACCGGCATAGCCTGTGGGTTTCTCACACTACTAATAGTCATACACACATTTCTCAGGAGGCTGCGATGCGGACGAACATCATCATTGATGACCGGTTGATGAGCGAGGCTTTGATGGCATCGGGCTGTAAAACGAAGAAAGAAGCCGTAGAGCAAGCATTGAAACTCCTCATTACCATGAAGAAGCAAGAAAAGATCCGTGAACTCAGGGGCAAGTTATCCTGGGAAGGAGACCTTGATGCAATGAGGACCGACGTATGATCGTCGCAGACACCTCTGTCTGGATTGACTATGTGAATGGAGTGCGTACTGCTGCCCAAACCAATATCCTGGACAAAGAATTACAGGAGAGCCGAGTGGTTACGGGTGATGGAATCACGCAGGGTTTCTGCAAGGATTTCGGGCCAACAAACAGTTCCAAACTGCCAGAGGCTTATGAACTCACTTGAGTATTATGATTTTGTCGGAAAAGAGATGGCCATCAAGGCGGCAGAAAACTTTCGGTTGCTGAGAAAGTAAGGCGTTACCGTCCACAAGACCAACAGTAGTTGTGTAAGAGAAGAGTGAAGGATCAACGACAAAATTTATAAATACAATACAGGTTTAACGTTAGTGTCGAATATTTCGATGATGGAATCGATGATTTCTTGCTTGGTGCTATTTCGAGGGAAAAAGCAGTTTACTCTTTGAGTGTTTGGTGTGTCTCGAAGTGTACAGAAATATAATTGGGTATTATCGATGTCCTTTTGCGTCAATTTTGATTTTACAATGCTTAGTGATGTATAAAAAATCCCTAAGCCATTGCTACATAATCTGATTGCCAGCTCTGGATCATCGCAGAAAAGCGAGTCATTAGTAGTATAGTTATACGCTTTCATCTCAGCTTCAATATACCGTCTATAACTGGTTCCGGTCGTAGTTGAAATGAAAGGTTGCCCATCAAGCATGCTGGCTTCAATTTTGATCAGAGAATTATAGGTATTTGTTGCATATCGGGATGCATCAAGCAAGCCTAAGCTCTTTGGTATAATATAAATCAAGGTTTCAATACAGAGATGCTTTCTAACGAAATGGTCACTATCTACATTCAAGGAACCAAATGCGAGATCGACATTCCTATCTTCCAAGCTCTTCTCCAATTTTGCATAATTACCCATATAGATTGAAAACTGAACATCCGGAAAAGCATGGATTAAATCCGGCATTATAAGTGGTAACCAATATCTTCCACGACCTACACCGATGCCAATCGTGAATTTTTTCTTCTCTGTTCCTAATGAGACCAACCTGCTTTTCAGATTGAAAGCAAGCTCTTCAATTTTTTTCATTTCCTGAATATAGAGCAAGCCTGCTTCAGTTAATTTGATAGGAGAATTGCGTCTATTGAATAGTTTTACGCCCAGTTCTTCCTCCAATTTATTGATACTAAGTGTGAGAGCGGGTTGGGAGATATTCAAACGCGTTGCCGCACGAGTGATATTCTGCTCTTCAGCTATAATTATGACCTGTAGGAATTGGTTCATTTATTCTCTCCATATTTGCCAAGTTATAAGCATTTACTAATAATATCATAATTTTAATGTATTAGACATTGTTGATCTTTCGATTACATAATTAATCCAACAACAATAGGACAGGAGGCTCGTGTATGAGTAATAATAAGAAACAAGGAAATTTCCTTGCATCTCAATGGATTGGCTTGCCATTGTATTTCTGGATTGTAATCGCAGCAATCATGTTGGTCGGTATCTATACCGGGAAAATGGGAACTGATTTTGGTTCAACGCTTTGTTGGTTGACTGTCTTTGGTGCACTTATTCTGGCTCTTGGCAACCAACTTCCGATTGTTAAGGACTATCTTGGAGGAGGTCCCCTTGTACTACTTATTTTTGGTTCATTCATAGTATGGATGGGATGGCTTCCGAAGTATTATATTGATGCAACAAATGTATTCATGGCGAAGATTAATTTTCAGGGATTTTTTCTCACTCTCTTGATTGTAGGTGCCGTAATGACCATAGAGCGAAAAACGCTGCTCAAGTCTCTTCTTGGTTATATCCCAGCAATTTTCGGTGGATTGATCGGAGCTACAATTTTGGGACTCGTTATCGGAAAATTTTTCGGTCTCTCTATCGGGACAAGTCTTATGACGTACATTCTCCCAATTATGGGAGGAGGCTCAGCTGCTGGAGCACTGCCGATGAGTGCAATTTATGAAGAGGTAACAGGCGGGAACAAAGAAGCCTATTACGGGACTGCGATGTCTGCTCTCATGATTGCTAATATTTTATGCATCTTCTTTGCCGTTGCTCTCGATACTATTGGTAAGAAAGTACCTTCCCTGACTGGAGATGGTACACAGATAATGAAAGTGGTTTCACAACCTGAAGAAAAGGTAGACTCCATCGATATCAAACCCACAACGGAAGATCTCACAAATGCCCTCATTATTATGGTTCTCTGCTGGGTTTCAGCTGGTTTGATGAGTAGTTTGATTCTTCCTAAAATTTTCGGCATTCCTATTCATCAGTATGCTTATCTTGTTGTAGTGGCAGTAATACTCAACGTTACTGGTGTTTTGAATAGAACTATAAGGAAGTCTATTTCCGTTGTGTACAAATATTTTGTCCAGATTCTAACTCCAGCTGTGTTTGCAGGTATGGCAATCTCTCTTCTTGACTTCCAAAGTTTCATCGATGCACTGTCTCTGCAAACTTTGATGATGGCTATTTTTGTCATTATTGGGGCAATTTTAGGTACTGCACTAATTGGTAAGCTTATCGGATATTTCCCAATTGATACAGCTATGACAGCCGGCCTTTGCATGGCAAATATGGGTGGATCAGGAGATATGGTTGTTTTGGCAGCAGGACATAGAATGGGCTTGATGACGTATGCATCAATCTCTTCGAGAATAGGCGGTGCAATTGTTCTTGCTGTAAGTGGCTTTGTCTTTGGATTCTTCGCCTAAAGGAATAGATAATGAAAATTACTGACTTGAAAGTCATTAAAGCAAATCGCTTTGTGTACTGCAATATTTTTACCGATGAAGGTATTACGGGGATCGGCGAATCTGGTGCATGGGGTTTTCTCACCGCCTCGGCAGAAGCTTTGATGATGTTTAGGGAAACCATAATTGGTATGGATCCTCTAAATATCGAGCACATTTGGCAATATCTCTATAGATTCTCACATTTTAGAGGTGCAGCAATAATGGGAGCCTTGAGTGCTGTTGATATCGCGTTATGGGATATCAAAGGTAAATATTTCAACGTACCAGTATGGAAGCTTATCGGTGGAAAATGTAGGGACAAAATTAGGGTATATGGGCATGTATCAGGACGAACCGAAGAAGAATTAGTAGAGCATAGCCTGGAACTAAAGGAACAGGGCTATACTGCCATCGGGCATATTAATCCTTTCCTTGACGAAAGTATGGCTGTACCTTTCTCTGATGGAAATAGTCAAATGCTATATAAAGGAGAAAGGAGAGTAGCGAGAATTCGAGAGGCAGTTGGGGAGGATTTGGATATTTGCCTTGAACTGCATCGAAGATTGGAGCCGGGTTTAGCGGTTCAGTTTGCTTCGAAATTGGAGAAATACAATCCAATGTTTATTGAAGACCCGATAAGACCGGATAACTTTGATGCAATGGCTTTGGTAGCATCTAAAACGAGGATTCCCATTGCAACTGGAGAAAGGTTGCATACTATCTTTGAATTCCAGATGCTTCTAGAACGAAATGCCTGTTCATATGTGAGAGCCAGTATTTGTTTGTGTGGAGGAATTACTGGTGCAATCAAGATTGCAAATATTGCAGAAGCTCATCATATAAGCGTTGTTCCTCATAATCCCTTGAGTCCTGTCGCTATGGCAGCAGAATTGCAATTTTGTACTGCGATTGAGAATCTGGCTATTGCTGAAGTTCCCAATATCAATGCTAGAAGTACTCAGGATCAGTTTATGGGAAAGAATAGCGGAGGCCTGCGTATGAGAGATATGGTCACTTCTGTTTATGAAGTCGTGAATGGATATATCGAAATCCCAACTGCAGCTGGTATTGGGACCGACCTTATAGCCGAGGTGGAAAAGGTGTTTCCGTTCAAGTCCCATATGATAACAACGCGATTAAAAACCGATGGATCAATTTGTGATCAGTAAATTCTCATCTGTATAATTGTCATAGTACTGTTTAAGGCTCTCGATTATGGGAGCCTTATTAATGGTTTGATACCTTCTCTTCGAATAAGGACATCCTCTTCATTTCTCCTTCAGGGATTTTCTCCCATGGTCTTCCCCTCATTAAACCACATATCTCAAACAGGCAGGAATACATCATTTGAGGAATGATTGGGAGAATTCATATTCGGGCCAGTGGGAAAGTTGTAATCAATCAATGACATTTACTATAAGTCTGTTTATTGCTGCAGCTGTATCAGAATAACCGATACTTTCTCATCCATGAGGTTAGGCTTCTGGAAGTGGAATCTGATGGGTTCGTGACAAGCGTGACGATTATTCACCTGATGATAAAATCTTACTCCTCTCGATTATCTGCAAAATGGTTCATGAAACTCCATTCGTTACCGGCAGTATCCCAATAACAAGCTCGTACAATATCCACATATCTTTCATAAAGATGGCTCAAATCTGATCTATGTATCCTAAACTGAGATACATCAAGCTCACCAGAGGGTACAAAAACCGGTGCTTTTTGGATCCAACCCTTATCAGCAGGGAAATAATAATAGAAGGGTGCCTCAGTTTTGGAGATTCTTAACGTCAAGTCCTCCTTGGTAGCCTTTTGATACCTGCGATTCCTGATAATCCACCAGGTGAATTGAACTTTCTGTAAATAGCCTTCTTGATCGAATATGAACTTAGACTGCGGAAATAAGAATCCTTCATACGAGTTCTCATAAGGGGAGAGAAACCTGACATTCTCAAAATAATACTCTTGGTCGTTTCCAAGTTTCAGATGATAGTCCCCATTGTATGGAGGCTTTGGAGAACTGAAATAGCCATCTATCCCATTGAAATAATATCGTCGATATATATACTCCAACGGCACAGAATGATTGGCTTCCATCCCATATACACGGGTGTTACCATCGGTACCAGGAACAAAATCCACATCCTCCACAGGAATGATAAAAGGGCTCCTCCAGTGCATGAATTCCTGAAACAGGGTACCTGGAAGCTAATCCAAAA
>LVAX01000064.1 GCA_001604215.1 Clostridiales bacterium Firm_18 | reverse complement strand
AACATCAAGAAGCATAAGACTTCCGAATATCTGAGAAGATATCGATCGGCATACCAAATCTCCTCGATTGGTTTATCTGCATCCAATCCAAATCGCTCCGTAAGATATCTCCATAGCTTTACCGCAGAGACCGACGGTACCCCTTTGAACTCTGTCCTTATATGCCTAGTACCTTGTTTTTCCATATCCAGCTTGAGTGGAGAAAGATGCTCTGGGAATCTGTATTCCTCTGATGCAATCTGGCGTATTGAGGGGAAGTGGTCAAATGGGGTATACGGCTTTTCAGTTTGTAAATAATTCTCATAAATAAATCTAGCCTCGCTTGTATCAACAACAGCTGCAAGCTTGTAATGATCGACAACATCTCGGATTCGAAGCTGGAGGTTCTCACCTGCAAAGGAAAGCCCATAACCCAAGTTTTTCTGTATTGTAGTATTTGTTTTCAGGATAAGCGAAGAAGGAAATACCAGAGTCACCTTGGTCCCATGTTTCGCCAAATCCAGAAGACCTCCAAATTTGCTGCCAATAATGGAAAACTCATCGTTGGGCAGACTGTTGAAATAGAGCACTACCTTTCCTGATTGCTTTCCCATCAGCAATTTTACAATATCCTCGACAACATCGGTGACCGATCGGTCGCCTGCATTCGGATTAACTGCTCCGATATAGTTGTTGAAGTACCCCTTGATATCTTCTCTTTCAAGGAATTTGTGAACTATGTGACGGTTGTAGACTTGCTTGTCTGCTTCATCTCGCTCGTAGGTGATTAGGCAAGCCGGGCAAGCTGCGTTACATTGATCGGGGCATTCTGTGGCTTCCAACAGGTGTGAATAGAACTGGGGATGACCGAATAAGGCTTGAATCATTTCTGAGTACCCGGCTCCTCCAGGAACATCATCATATAGAACGATCTCTTGGTTATTCCAAGTACTTGTTTCTGGATCATAATATGCTTGTACTAAAAAACGTATTTCACGGTCATCAATACCAAGAAATTTTGATGCTGCCAATTGGAGGCAACGGCCAAATGTCTTCATGAATACATCACTTTGAGCGAGTGGGATAATGACCTTGGAAAAGCGGATTTGGATTGCATCGGTAATGAACTCTGCCATCAAATTCCTGATTATTGGAGTGAGAGTGGTCTTGCATGGATTGTCTGAATACAGCTTGGGATGGTTCTCGAAATCTTCAGGTTTGTATTGTGATTTTGAAACGCTTCGTCCACAAGATGGGCATATAACATATCCTTGGCCATTAGGTCCCTTATTGATTGCATAGAAGGTTGCTGATTGCGTGGTGGCAATCCGAAGAATATCAGGAATTATCTGAATAAACGCACTACTTTCAGTTTGTAGTGACGCATAGAATGCTGTAGATAGAAAGTCCTTATCGATTTTATTCGGGGCATAAGGCTGCTCATCCTGGTAATCCACCCTGAAACCTTTCGGTAGTACTCCGTAACGGATATGATTGGCTTTTACCTGTATCGCTTCGTTATTGACTACTGGTACTTTTCTATACGTCGGAGTGCCGCAAACAGGACAAGCTATCTCATCAATGGTAGGAGGAACAACAAAGAAATGATTGCAGGTGGTGCACTCAACAAAACCCCGTGACTTAAAAGTAGAGGTATTTGAAAAATTCTCACCTCCGATGTTGGAACTGAATGATAGTCCTTTGGACTTGATCAGGCGCTTTCCTGCAATGATTTCCGCACCAGGTGCATACTCCCTGATGGCAACTTCACTACTGCGTTGTAGTCGGAATCGATTCTGAGTGTTTTCATCTGCCGCCTCTCCAACATTGGTACGCTTATTTATGGTATTCAATGAGACAACATCCGTTGGGAATCCATATTTAGGCAGAAGTGAAAGATTGATCAAGAATGACACAATGTCGGTGTTCAGTAATGAGTCTTTATAGAATTGTAGAACTTTCTGCCTTCTTAGGTTTTCTGCCTGGTTCTTGATTTCGTTTTCAATTCCTCTAATATATGACTTGATGCTCTCGTATTCGTCCTTAAATCTATCATATAGTTCTAAATAGTACGCTTGAAGATTGAATCCAACAGCTAATGATGTACCTGCAAGTAGCATATTACTTGCAGATGACGACGGAGCATCATGCAGCCAGTTTAAGAGAAGTTCGATTATTGGGTGTGGAAGTGGGGAATTGCTTTCAAATCCAAAAAAAGTTTTTACAGTTCCATAGGAGGCCAATGGATTACTTTTATTTGATAGTAAGCCTTGGAGTATTGGTTCCTTTTCAATGATCTGGTCGAAAAAGGTTCTAAGGATGAAGGAGTTGAGATGCCGTTTGACAATTTTCTCACTATTAAGCGATACATATGGATCATGAGGCTTTCTGGTAAAGAAGAGATCAGGATGCAGAAAGAAATAATGATCGAGTGGAACTTTTCGGGCGCTGGTGAGCACATAAGCCAGACGATCAGCACGTCGGCCGGCACGACCTGCTCTCTGCAGATAATTGCTGGGGCCTGGTGGGCAGTTGGCCAGGAAAATGGCTGTAATGCCGCCGATATCAATTCCCAGTTCCATGGTCGTACTTGAACTGAGGACGTTGATGTTACCATCGATGAATTGCTTTTCATTCTTTGTTAATTCTGACAGCTCCAATTGGGCTGTATGCTCAACAGTTCTCATTCCGAGTTTTGGGAATGCAATTGTTCGCTTATAGCCATAGAGGTCTTGAACTTGCTTTTTATCCAACACCGATACTTTCCCAAAGCAAGAGCTGGAAACACAAAATCCATCGATATGGTGTGGTGTAGTTCGATTGCAGACCGGGCAACGATACATTACAGAATTTTCAGTAATCACTGCTTGATCCAGCTTCAGAGTATATGCATCTGGTACAGTTTCGTGCTTGCTGAAGTAGGATGGAAGATTGGTTACCAAAAGAGGCCAAAGCTCAGCAAGTAGGTTTTGACTTGCTTCGACACTTAAGTCCATATCCCCCAGTGCTTTTCTGATTACTCTTGTGAGTGCTGTTTCGTTTTTTGACCTCAATGTATACCAACCCTTGATATTGGAAGGGGCATTTTTCGGAAGTGTCGAACGATTCAAGATGAAATACTGATTGACCAATGCATTCTGGAGAATATAGCGAGCAGCTGGATACAAGCATTCATCATATTTCGGTGTCATGGATGCAATGCCTCCATTGGCTCTCATGTGGTGAAGCAATCCTTTAACAAGTGCACAGAGCTGGTCTTTTGAATACCTAGAGAGGGTTGGATTCTGCTGTATTTGTTCCCAAAAGGCTGGTGGAACAGAAAAATCAAGTTTGAACAAACCAGAGTTCTCAGGTAGATATTGTGACCTGGAGAGGATGCCCAGTGAGCGAATGAGAATCCAATAGGCAATCTGTCTGCAGTATTCTGGTTCCTCCCAAGGTTTTTCTTTTTCAATTTTCTCAAAGATTCCTGCCATCTCTCGAAGATCAGGAGACTTGCTGAGTGCTTGTGATGCGTCTGCAAAAGAAATGCTATTCTCTGTGCTGCAATTAGCAAGCATGTCATCAAGCAAACTGGATGCAGAATAAAAAGCGTCGAAAGCAAAAGCAGATGGGTGTTCTTCAATCAACTTTGAAAGCGTTTGCATTATCGCTTCCTTGGAAGTATCAGAAAGATTCTCTAGCATTTCTAAAAGAAGCTTGCTAGCTTCAGAGTGATATAATAGCCACATCTGCCCCATTTTGGAAAAGGATGCAAATGGTTCTGCATTATCCTTATGGTTGTTTTTGAGTACATCCCTGATTGATTCGTAAAGCAGTCTATTTCCCAAATATATCTCATGAAGCCAATCTAATGCGGTGGGGAGTTTCGCTGCACCCTGGCGGTTGTCTGTAAAGGTCAGGAGACGTCTTCCTCCTCCCGGTAACCACTGCCTTTCCCAATCTTTATGCGGCTCCAAATTTGCATAGAGAGAATCGATGGCAATCTTTTGGATCAAGTCGATACTGACTGATATTGCGGAGAAGAATACCTGCTTGTACAGGTCAATCTCAGGGTCGATCACATAACTGTCGAATTCTTGGGAGATATCGTCAACCAGTTCGTCTTCAGTCTGATTTCCTGTTGATGCATGGGAACAATTCAAACATCGAGTAATGGTAGCAGTAGTGCCATCGAATCCTATCAATTTGAGAGTAAGGCTTGCAGTTTTAGACCGCCAGTCAATTCGTTGATTCTTCCCTTCTTTAGAGGTGCTGGTGCAAAGATAAGCCTCTCCGCATTCCTTGCAAACAACCATTTCATGCAGAGGTTCTTTCTTACATGTAGGGTTAGGACAGTGTTCATGAAATGAACTGTAGAATTTCTTGCAGGAACGACAATAGAAAATCCCATCAGGCGCTTCCACGACGGAATGGAGTCGCATCTTTACCAATGGCTTGTTTTTTGCAGTGGAGGCAATGATTGAAAGATACCGTAATACGCTGTAGGCCAAGGAGCGAGAGGATTGAATCCCTAGCAGTTCTGCAAGTGTAGTAAGGGTAATAGGCTCTTTGGTGAGATTGTTTACAATTTTCACAAGAGTTTCATTGCGAGAGAATACCTCATGGAGGGCTTCTTGGAAGAGGGTTGTTGAGATGGAGGGAAAATGCTGGTGAGTTATTCTTAAGCGTTCTTCATCGGAGGCATCAGAAGGGATGGCATCGAGTTTTTCGAGCAATGAAAGAACATCTGTTGTTGGAATGGGTTTCTTATGGTTGATGAATGTAAGAGGCTTGACTCTGTTCCCGT
>LVAX01000063.1 GCA_001604215.1 Clostridiales bacterium Firm_18 | reverse complement strand
TTAAATCCACTTTTCGGTTGTTTTTAAAAATATCCTACAATAACTTGACACAAACAAATTTTGTGAAAAAGTTGATTTTGGGAAATTAATCTGTTATAATATATGTAAATTAATCCAAATGTCAATTATGTACCAAACTCCAGTTCAAGGTAGGCTGAATTCTTATCGTCCTGCGTGATGCCGAGGTAGCGTTTTGTCACGGCATAGGACGAATGGTTATATATGTCCATGATAATAACAAGGGAAATTCCCTTCTTCCATAAGTGATAGCCGAAGGTCTTGCGGAGGGAATGGCAGGAGACCGGAATTTCGATACACGCCTCTTCAGCGGCGGCGCGGAGGATGCGGTATGCTTGGATGCGGCTAATGGGTTTGTTGCGGTGTGGATGCGCGAACAGAAAATTGTCCGGCGCAGGTTTCATCTGCTTGAACAGTTGGGTAATGGCTCCAATAACCGCATGGTTAACGGCAATGATTTTGCTTTTCCCGGTTTTCTTTTCGGTAATGGCAATCTCACGGCGAGCGCGGTTGTTGGCAAAGTCATACACATCGTTCCAAGTGAACCGGAGCATATCGCTGATTCGCAGGGCAGTATGGATGCCCATAATAAATAGCAGATAGTTGCGAATTTCACCTTTGGTTAGGAAATATGCAGATATCTGACTGATAGTTTTTTGTTTCTTATAGGTTGTGTGGTCATAAAATTTACTCCTTTCGGGGAATGAAATATATGTAACATATTCTATAATATGTTACATGGACTTGCAACCCATAAGCAAAAAGCAAGCTGCGGCGCGAATACCATCTTGGTTAACATCATCGCCCAGCTTGCCCATTGTATGAATATGCAGGGCAAAAACCCTGAAAAATGGCGTAAAATTGCGCCATGTAACATACTATAGATTTTGTTACATAGAAAAAGCATCTATCTACTGCGCAGATCAAATAATCCATTTTGATTATTGTGAAAACAACAGTAAACCAAAGAAATGTTAAGATTATATAGGGAGAGTGTATAAATAAATGTCCAATTTAAGTGTAAATAATGAAAATAAAAAAGAATTTAAAAGTTTTATAGAACTTTTATCATCTGAAATTTGCAAGGAAATATTAAACAATGATTTGAAAAAATTTAATACTGATATGCAAAATAATCAAACGGTTTTTGCGAAAAATAACAATACATTATTTGAGGATATTCAAGCATTAGGCACACATATTGCAACTGTTCAAAACTTATCAAATGCAATAAAGGCATATGAAAATGAAATCAAGAGCAACAATCAAACGGTTGAAAAAGCATATAGCTATGTCAAGAATGTAGAACAACAACTTATTACTAATATTGAAAAGAAATATACAGAACTTTATAAGACACTACAAAATGAATGCAGTCATATTAACTCAGATTTAAAAAATGTCTATTTAGAATTGACAAAAAAATATTTAGAGAATCTAAAGAGTGAGCAGTTGAATTTTAACAAAGTATTAAAAGACGATTTTGCCTCTTGCGTAAAGAATGAATTCCCTAAACAAAAACTGCAGGATATTGATGAATCAATCAAAAAAAATTATAAAGAAATTCAAGCGTTAGCTAACAAAATAAACACATTGGATTCAACATACTGTACACGATATAACGATATATTATACAAGTTTTCAGATGCTGAGCGGTCAATTGAAGCGGTTTCAAAAAAGCAGTCTAAGTTTTTTACAGTGTTATTGATTATGAATTTACTGGGATGCATGGCAATCGGGTATCTCATTTATATTAATTTGCTTTAACACTGTATGCTTATACAAATCATTTTGAGACAGAGGGAATGCTAATGAGTATTGATTTTGATTTTTTAGGAAAAAGAATGGACGAGATGTTTTGTTCGGTAAATCTTTGCCTTAATATATCTTCCTTGGGCGATTTGAAACAATCACTTATAGATAAAGGCAATGCCATAAACAGTTTTGTCGGGCAGTTTCAAACCTTGCAAAAGGGTAAATATACATCTGAATTTATTGAATCATTAAATGAAATACATACAAATTATATCGAGTTAGTAAATAATTTTGACGATAAACTAATGATATTTATTGTTGGAAATGGGTGTACAGGCAAATCGACTCTTTTAAATGCATTGATAGGATATGAAGTAGCAAAACCTGATGAGTTGCCGAACACATGGAAAATTGATGTGTATTCCCCTTCGCTTGCAGAAAACAAGGCATTGATTAAATATACTGACGGTCATAGTAAAACGTGTACAGTGGAGGAAGCCGAACAAATTGTTAAAACCGAAGAAATCAAAACCAAAAACTCAAAAAGTAAATATAACGATCAACTTAGGATTGAAATGGCGAATTGTAAAACGAAAGAGACTCGTGAGGAGTTAAAAAAATACCTCTCGAGGAAATTCTTGTATAAAAGTAATATTTCTGAGATAAGATGGCATGTAAAACCAAACAGACTGCTTGAGAAATGCTTGTTAGTGGATACCCCGGGGCTTAACCAGAATTTATACGACCTTGAACAGTTAGGTAGCATTCGTGATTACTACCACAAAGCGGATGGCATATTATGGTTGCTTGACGGTTCTGCTATTGCGGCAAAAAACACAAGCAATCTTATAGATGAACTGAAAACTGTTTTGCATGATGTAGGCGGAATCAGAGGAAACATTATTGGAGTCATTAATAGAATGGATAATGTTTTTGCAAACGGTGGAGAAACAGCGGTTCAGCAGGTTTGCCAGAGTGCCAAACAAATATTCGGTGAGTATTTTTCGCAAATTATTCCGATCTCAGCCTTGCAGGCTTATAATTCAACCAAAAACAGCGATGCTTCCGGAGTTGAAAAAAGCAATATAAAGAGCCTTGAAAATGCTATTAATGATATATTCCTATCAAAGGCTGATTATATAAAAGGAGAAGCCAAGACACAAGGAAGCACAAAGTTATTGGCTGATTTTGAGAAAATCTTGCATGGATATAAATCAAAAGCTAATGAATATTTGAATGTTTACCGTCAAAAGCAAGAAAATTACAAAAAGTTTCTTTCAGATTATAAAAACAAAATCGATTCTGAAACTTCAAATTTTTTTAGAAACTATATGAGTGAAGTTGAAGTGCGCACGGAAAGATATGTCGATCAGTTGGCTGAAGGAAAGGGTAAAAGTTTCATAGAGAATACCATATATGACATTGATTCTTTCAAACGAAAATATGAAAGCTATTTAACAAGCAAGCATAGTGAGTTGTCGAATCAAAAAAGTATATTGCAAAAATCATGTAACATATCTGAATACAAGTACTTGAAAATTAATGAAAGTATAATAAGTAAAAGTGTTAAAGATAATTACAGCTTGGATTTATCCTCTTTAAATTCAATACGAGGTTTCACTCCTACGTATGGTGATGGTATTTTTAGTTTTCTTGAAAATGTTTTTGGAAAGATTGGTTTCTGGATGCGAAAGAACAGTATAATCAAAGATATTATTCGTGCAATGAAAAATGAATGTATTACTCTTAAAAACCGTACAACAGGTGAGTTCTCTGATATATTAAAAAATATTGACATAGCGTGTCAACATGAGTTGGACTCATCCTTGGAACAACTGGTTTTCCCATATAATCAAGAGACAAAATATACCCAAATAGTAAAATCTATAGAAACATCAGCAGTTTATAATGAATTTTGTGATGAAAAAATGAAGGATTTTTTATGTTTATATGTAAAGTAATATTCAATAACAAATGAAAGGTTGTTTTATTATGGATAATATAATTGAAAAAATTAACCTATTGAAAGATTCACCTATTAGAAAATATTTGCGTGAGGTTTCAGGCGCAACAATTTTTGATGAAGAAAAAAATGTTTTGACAGAAATAGACAATATCATTGATGCCGGCAAGGGAAATCTTCAAAACCCGCTTAAGGTTGTAATTCTGGGTGAAGTAAAGGCTGGTAAGTCAACATTGATAAACTCTCTTATCGGGAAAAAAGTTTCTTTTACTGATGTAAACGAAGCTACTACAACAATTATAGAAATCAAATATGCAGAAAATGAAAAAATAACTGTAGTTAAAGAAGATGCGAAAGATAATATACAGTTTAATTCTTTAGAGGATCTTCATGCGTTTATAAACAAAAGCAGGAAACAGCAAGATTCTTTGAATAAAGTGAAGAAAATAGAAGTATATACGAGCAAAGACAGATTGAAAGAAATTACAATAGTTGATACTCCGGGTCTAAATACAATTACCAAAGAAAATGCGGACAGAACCGAAAACTATATAGCCCAATCCGACGTTATATTATGGGTCTTGAATTCAAATCACTTAGGACAAAGCGATGTTACAGCAAAAATAGAAGAAGTTATGGATTATGGTAAACCGATTATTTGCGTAGCAAATAGAATAGATGAAATTCAAGGCAACCCATTAAAAGTCAAAAATTATATTAATGAAGAAATGGGGTATATGTTTAAAGCAATTTTTACAACAAGTGCCAAATTAGCTTGGGATGGTGTGGTAACAAATGACGATGAATTGATAAATTCTTCAAGTATAAAAGATTTGTATGATTATTTAGTTACCAACATCGAAAAAGATTCCAAAAAAGTTCAAATAGAATCTGTTATTACATCAATTAACACGCAGATATCAAGAGATTATCAGTTTCATACAAATGCAAAAAAGCGTTTGGAAAAACTAACAGAGATTTTAGACAATGATATAAATGAGCTAAAAAGAACTTCGCAAGCAATTAAAGAAATTATCAATAGCAGGTTAAATCAATGGCTTGAATTCGAGTTTTTTTCAAACGAGAAAAAGCTTCTATTAGAATGTAAGGATGCTGACAGTTTTCAAGGCTTGTTTACTCAATATTGTAATAATACATATTTGAATCAAATCGTGATAGCAAAGAATGATGAACTAAGCGATTATTTGTACGATGAATGGGGACGCAACACAGTTGAAAAAATTAATAAAATAAACGCTGGCATTGTACCCTTAGGCGTTGGTGGAACTACAGCTATAAACCATATTCGTTCAAACGGGGAAGATACTTCCGGAGCCGAAATTATCGATAGTGCAGTTAAAGCCGGTACTAAAGCCGGAGGTGTTGGTTTAGCTGCTTCCGCAGGTCTTGCAATGTTGCCATCTATTGCATTGGGACCAGCTATTATGGCAATTTGTCCTCCTCTTTTGATTGCGGGAGCAATTGGTGGAGCTTTGAAAAAGTTTATGGAAAACAAAAAGAAAAAAGACACGTTTAATCATCAAATACAATTAACTACCGATAAATTGATGCTGGACATACGAAACAGATTAAAAGCAGATATTTTACCCAAAATGAAAACCAATTTATATGATCTTAGTGATAAATATTATGAAATATCAGAAAAGAAGATATTGTCTGTATTAGAGCAGTATAATATTTCAGAATCCAAGATTAAAGAAATTATTAAGGATTTAACAAGATATATACAGCACTCTTCAAGTACAGGAGATTATGTTTGCGAACCGGACACAGGATATGTTGATGTTGAGGTTTTATGTGAAGATAAAAGCTTATCCTCTGTTCCTCCAAATCTTTTTTAGGTAATTATGCAGAAACAAGCTATTTTTAATTAATTTTTATGTCTTAAAGGAAGGATTGATGGTTGCTATGGAAACAAATACAAAGCTTGTATCAAAAGCCATATCATTTCTTGTGGACTCGTATCAGCGGGTTATAAATGATATTTCCAACACGCTGTCTGATACCGATTATGAAAGTAGCTATTATGACGAAACTATAATTAAAAAAAATATCAAACAACTATCAGAAAAAGTTTCTCAAGGTGAAAATTCGGGAGAAAACTTAAATAATATTTTGTTTTATGAATCTATGATATATTCGCCAAAAGAATGTGAAAAAACCTTTAAACGAATAAGCATAAAAAATGATTTTTCGGAGTTTGGCTTCCCGGCAATCTGCTATTTTTATAAGAATGAAAATAATTGGGCATACAAAATGGCGGAAAATTACTATCGGTCTTATCATATGTGTGAGCACCCTCTTTTATTAATCATTTATGCAAAACTGTTGGTTGGCAAGGAAGATTATATGCAGGCGAAACAATATCTGTTAAAGGCAGCTAATATATCTCCCTGCGTTTTGGAGATACATAAACTTTTGCAGGAAATCTATTTAAGACTTGAACAACCGCAAAAAGCAAATATAGAAGAGAGTATTGTAACTATGTTAAAGGAAGGAGAACAACTATGAAAAGTACGGTGTTTTCAAATAATCAAAATAAACCTACTTCAATACGATACCAAAACGGAAGGGTTTATCAAACCGCTACTATGGGAGGAGTTAACAAAGGTAGTACCATGAAGCTCGGAAGAAGCACATACAGGTTTTCCAACACAGGCAAACTCATTAGCATTGGTATAAAATCCAACGGAAAAACAGAATATTTTGACCCTATGGGCAAAAAACAGGCTGCGATTAAGCCATATTGATTTATGGAGTAGATATTATGGTAAATATATTACCTCAAAATTATAAACACCCGTTGGAGGACAAATGTGCAACGGACATGAAAAAAATAATGGTCGCAACGGATATATTATCTGATTATTATGATAAGTTTGTAAAAGAAGCACTGTTGCCTGATCTCATAGGGAAAGCAGTTCGTGTTTCATCTACACAATTTCCAAAGGTTCACAAAATTATTCTTAATATTTCTGGAATCCTTAATATTAAGCCTCCGGAGGCTTTCGTTGTGGAAAGCTTGTACTATGATGTTAATGCAGAGGGACTTAATGATCCCTGGCTTCAAATTTCTGCAAAGACAATTTATGATTTGCCGGATGAAGAACTAATATTTTTAATTGGACGTCAGTTAACACATATCCAGTGTGGACATATGTATGACGAGGTGTTGATGGAACAGACCATAGAGGCGCTTAATTTGTTAAAACATACTCCGGCAGCGGTGTTGAATATTGTTGGTGGACTTGAGGCAACACAAACAACATATAGATTTGTTATGGCTAAGTGGAGCAGAATTTCAGAATTTACAGCTGATGCTGGTGCATACTTGTTATGCGACAAAAATATTAAAGCTTGTGTAAATGCAATATTGACAACTGTATTCAATAATAGATTACTTGCCAAAGAGATTAATGTGGGTGAATATATCAAGCAAACCAAAAAAATCAATTCCTTAACCAGTACAATGGCAACCTGCTCAAAATTAGATGAACTTATGCCATACGGTCCATTCAGGATACAAGAACTGATTCGTTTCGCTTCAGCAGAACGTGCAGTATGAATACCATAATATATGTTATTAATATTATCCAAACTATAAGGTATACCGGATAATTTGGAAGGCACATTTGATGTTAAAAGATAGTGCTCTACTAACAAGACTATTTATGGCGGAGGGTTATAATTCATGAACATCAATAAAACCATACTACGTTTAGCTCTTGAACATTTAGATGTATATGATTGTCCAAAGAAGAAAATTGAGGAATTTATTAATTTGGGTGAAGGTAGTGATAGAGCAGGTAGCGCAATCGAATTAGTTGAAGATATAATGAAGCCTCATCAGAAACAATCATTATATGAGAATATAACTGAATTATATCGGATTGAACAAGGAACCCTATATTTAAAGGAAACTGGGCGCGACCATGTTTTGCACGCAATAATGTGTTTTTTGCTTGGAATTGTTATTAATGAAAGATTCATTAAAAAAGTTTGTGTTAGTGATGATAATAAGGTAAGCGAATTTCAATGGAAACTTTCGGCACTATTTCATGATGTAGGCTATCCGATAGAAATAGTCAGTAAAGTGTTGTCAAATTTTAATGAAAATATAAAGAGAATATCGGAACAGTTAGGAATAAAAGAATTTGACTCAAAGTTTTTCATACAAAAAAGAAGCCTGGATAAATTATCTAATGGAAAAGATATTTTAGATTTATTACAAACCCGTATTGATAGTTGGGAATTGCAGGTCAATGTAAAAAGGATATATCACAGTCTAAACTCAGATAGTAAAGTTTGCCATGGCATTATTAGTTCTCTTATCTTATTGAAAACACTCGGGGAACTTTATATAGAAAAAAATCCTGGTGGAAAAGAGGATGGAAACTTTAATCAAAAACATTTTAATGACGATATAGTTTCTGCTTGCGCGGCAATTTTTGTTCATAATTTGAAGCAGAATGACTTAAACGGCACTAAAATTAACTTGTGCAAAGCACCTTTAGCCTTTTTGCTTAAAATCTCTGATTGCTTGCAAGACTGGGAAAGACCAGGCAAAGATAATGAACATGGAATGCCAGCAGAAGATTATGACATTAGCATTGAAAATAAAGAATTCAAGATAAGTATTGCAAATGATGAGTCAAGAACAAAAATATTAAAGGAAATACAAGAGTGCGTTGAAATAAGTTGTACTGAAAATGGAAAAAGTATTGTTATCAAATATCCGTAATAAATAGAGGTACATCCATTCTAGACAAACAAACCTCCAAATGGGTACCATTGGACTGTACTTTAACACGATTACTAAATCGGTTGCATACACTTTTGCAGACAAGCCGAAATGTGTTAAACTATCCAAGCTGACGTGATTTGCCAAATAAGGTAGTAGATTTTGATAGAAATCTGCTACCTTTTTTTCTATGCCGAGAAGCCT
>LVAX01000062.1 GCA_001604215.1 Clostridiales bacterium Firm_18 | reverse complement strand
AGCCTATACGCTACGTGAGAATATTGCAAATACATTACCTGTAGCAAAGAAGTGATACTTGTTTACACTGGATTATAAAAACTTCCTGTATGAAAATTCTCATTGCCAAGGGGAGTTGCCGTCATTCTGAAGATGACACAGCCATCAGGACAAACGAGGTCTTTGCAATATTTGCTCGATCCTCCGATGTTCCGTAAATCCCCTCCGCTTCGTACTGCCTCCATGATGGGAAACATGAGCATCATCACTTTGGAGCAGATACCCTGTCCCTGCTCATTTACCGGACAACCGTATGTGCAGGTGTAGACATCTCCGACCTCTTCACCATTTCTACAGTAACGCTCGGTTTGATCACCGCGAAGGAATCCTGTTACTTCAATTGTCCACTCATACTCTTCTGCATACCATTTTTTCATGACAAACCTCGCTGAACGATGGGTTTTTACTGTTTGAATTCTATTGGAGATAGAATACCATACATGTGTCCCATTTTCATTGCTCGACTATCTGCTTCGGTGCAAGAGGATGAGAAAATGAAAGATGAATCAGTAACAACGTTCTAATGGATGGGATGCACAATGAGCAAGAGAACTATTTCTGTCATAAAGGTTTTCTCGACCAAAAAATCATATGTACTGAAAATTCTACTCATCGTTTACCTGTTGTCGTTTCTAGGTGCTACCTACAATCATGCAATGGACTTAATCAAGTACGGGTTGTTTCCTTATCAGAGACTGAACAGCAGTGTTCCTGTCTGGTTGAACATCTATTGGACTCTGCTTACTCTCATCGATCCACTGGCCATGGCACTTCTTCTGTACTGCATCGATGTAGGTCTGGTGCTGTATGGAGTGGTGATTATTTCAGATGTATGTATCAACTATTGGTTCATGATTACCAACAATGGATTGTTCAGCTGGGTGAACTTCGGACAGATAAGCCAGTTGCTGTTCCTGATTTTCTATGTTTCTACAGTTCGGTATATCCATCTACAGTCAAAAAAGTGAGCTTGCTCTTCCTTTATGCAATCGAATGACCCGTTGCCGTAGGGAAGTGGAATTAGGTCCAGGCAAACAATGCTTTTGAAGTACAATGTATGCCTTTATCGGCAAGTATGCTATGGTTATCTAATTCGTAAGTATTGATTTTTTGCCGATAAAATGATATACATGTTTGAAGGTAAAGAAATATCATGAAGTATCTATCGGTAGTTGAAACTGCGAAGAAATGGAATATGCCAGAGCGCACTGTGCGTAACTACTGCGCAGAGGGTAAGATTCCTGGAGCATTTCTTACCGGAAAAACATGGAATATTCCAGTTGATGCCGTGAAGCCCGGCAGGATTAATGCCGTTGCAGCCAAACCAAAGTCGCTGCTGGATATTCTTAAGGCTGAGCAAGCCGCCAAAACATCAGGTGGTATCTACCACAAGGTGCAGGTTGACCTTACGTATAACTCAAACCACATCGAAGGAAGCCGCCTGACCCACGAACAGACCCGTTATATTTTCGAAACGAACACCATCGGCTTTTCTACAGGATCCATCAATGTAGACGACATCGTGGAGACTGCCAACCATTTCAAGTGTATCGATATGATACTAGAGAGAGCAAAATATGCTCTATCTGAGAGTTTTATCAAGGAACTTCACCGTAGTCTGAAAAACGGCACCAGCGACTCTCGGCGAAACTGGTTCGCAGTGGGTGGCTACAAGCGTTTGCCCAATGAGGTTGGTGGCAGAGAAACTACCTCTCCTGAAAGAGTATCGGCAGAAATGCGTGCACTTTTGGAAACATACAATGCCATACAAGAGAAAACACTGGATGACATTATCACTTTCCATGTACGCTTTGAAACCATCCATCCGTTCCAGGATGGGAACGGTCGCATCGGTCGGCTGATCATGTTCAAGGAATGTCTGGGAAATGACATCGTGCCGTTTATCATTGATGATGCGATGAAGATGTTCTATTATCGCGGTCTGCAAGAGTGGAACAGCGAAAAGGGGTATCTCAGAGACACAATCCTTGCAGCTCAGGATGATTTTAAGAAATACCTGGACTATTTCAGAATTGCGTATTGAGTGATGCATCGTACTTGGAAAAAGCGTCTCATGTGTGACTTTGAGGTATTCGATTTCATTGCATAAGCATTGAGAAGTTACTCGATTAGTAGACCTACTTCTAAACGCTTGGGGATCAGAGTGCATCAAGCACCGTGGCCCGTGAGCTTTTGGCTGCGTCTGAAGCATACTAAAAGCAAACGTTTGTATCGGTACTTTCAAGGCACGCTCGTGATTCTGTATTGGATGTGAATGCTCCATTATGCAAAAGTGGTAAACTTACCAGTTTTGTTTTCCAGAAGTACCAGAGCGCTTCTCTCCATGAGGGTTTTCCTCTGGTTTTGTTCCAATGTTTTTGGACTGGTGAGGACGAGAAAGGCTGTGGATGGTGGATAGCCTGTGAGAAGCGGTATGGATGGATTTGTGATTGAAAGTAAATGTCTCTTCCATAAAACCCTAGATATCTGAGGGTAAGCTTCTGTGATTGAGCGAAAGGGTAATAATTACCGGCCTAAATTCCAAGCTCCTTATGGAAATACTGCAATGCAGAGTAACGACACCAGGCAGGTATTGGTATCGATGGATTGTTCTGGATGCGTTTCATTTGCTTACAATATTTCGTTAGAAATCGGACGAAATTTTGTTTGATATCAAATTCATGCTGTTGTAATACTTTAAACTCATGTTGTCGAATTTGAATAGCATTTGGCTCAAGATAACGTTGAGTATCTGTAATCACTACGGCTTTGCAGAAATCCAATCCAGCATCATCCCCATCTGCCACAAAACAAAATCTACGATCAACAGGTAAATGAGATCGTAACGGTATTGCAAAGGTGAGATTGTTGATGCTTAAAAGCAGCACGTAATAGGGTCTTGTCTGCTTATTCAAGATTTCTGGGCAAGTATTCTCATGGTCTTTGAAGAATACAGCAGTTAATCGGTAGAATCGCATCTTTCCCTCTTCAGAATAATGCCCCCGTCACCAGGAAGGGGGCATCATCGATTGAGCTTTCTTTTGATTAACGTGGTTGCGCTCTACAAGCACATCATCGATTGAGCTTTCTTTTTATTGGTATGGTTGTGCTCTACAACCACTTACATCTATAAGATATATCAGAAAGCACAAAGAGTAAAGGGTATTGAATCTTCAATGAATTGGATGTTTTCCATGATATGAGAGTCTTCAATCGAACGAGAATTGAGACGTTATCCAAAAAAAAGCAAACCCTTTGTAATAAACGGTTTGCCTTAAGTGCCCAGAAGAAGACTCGAACTTCCACGAGTGTGACCCCACTAGGACCTGAACCTATGGACATAACCACGTTTCAGCACTTCAGATGCTATATCCGACTGCGGACAGTATGAAGGGTATGAACAGGGTGTCAATGATGCGAATACATTACGG
>LVAX01000061.1 GCA_001604215.1 Clostridiales bacterium Firm_18 | reverse complement strand
CTCTCCAGGGTGGGGGATTTCTATTTGCCTAAACTGGCCCCTTTTAGTTTACCAGTTACAAATTTGACTAACATTGACTTAATTATTTGTTCATGTTATAATTATCCATATAATGTAGGATTTTATACATTTATAATATATGACCATAAAATTGTCAATGCTTAATTGTGTAATATATTTAGATGGGAGGTGTTAATAGGTGTAATGGTTAATACACTACATCTTGTTAGGCTACTGTATCCCGAGGAAAAGCAGCAATATAGAAGTTAAAAGGAGGCTTCTGAAATGAGAAATAAGGAGAATAAAAAAAGTAAGCTTGAAAAATTTGTGGCTATATTCATTGGCATTATAGTATTTGGTTTATTCACTGCAGGATATGCAATGGAATTTTTCAAAAATATTATTATTCCAATCATTGATGATTTTAGGGCAAATTCACCATCAATATCTTTAGACAATATAGTCACTGAAAACGGCGATATTATAAACCCAAAGGATTTAGGAATACGAATAACGGAAGCGTATTATTTGCCGAAAGATGGCGATGATAAAATCGCTTTGTCAATTGTATACCCTGATGATGAGGCCGTTAATGCATTAACCTCTACTCAAGAAGTTGGCAGAGTTGAAAATATCAGCGTTACAACCAATGAAGAAACAAACGAAATTACATCAGTAATTATAAATAGTCCTATAAAAACCATTTCTCCTCTAACATTTATCGATACGAAAACCGGAAATGATTATATTGGTATCAGCAATAAATTTGTTGATGTGAAATTTAGAGATGCAACTTTGAAATGTAAAATTATCGATGGCAAACCATATGATGATAGCGGGAAAATACTTCAATATATTATTACGCTTGGGAAAATTGCTCCTAGTGGAGAAAGCAAAACTGTAAATTCAAGCGAACACAGTGATTTCCCTGATTCATCTGACCCGCTTCATACATACCTCCATTTCCCCGCGAGAAAAACAGAAAATGGTTTTATGGCATCTTTTCCAAATGGATACACTGTTGAGGATTTGGCTAAATACGGCTACATAACCTGGACTACCATTGGCGTGAGGGATGATTATGACCTTAAAACGGATGGTGAAATTGTGCTGCCTGAGGATTTCCTTCCTGCAATATACTTGAAAATCCCGAATAGCGAGCTTGAAAAAGGCACGAATGAAACTCAAAAGGTCGAACATCCCAATTTTAATGATGTTTATAAACCAATTGAGGGTAGCACAAATATACCGCCAAATGGCAACAACATACCAGAAAATGTTTGGGATAAAATCAAGGATAAATTGAAAAAGTGATGCTTGAAAATTAAATGTAGTTTATATATAATGGAGGGCAGAATAAATGAGATATATAAACAGAATGTTGGCTTTAATTATCGGAATTACATTATTCTCTACAATATTGCCGATTGGCGTGTTTGCGAGTGACGAAGAGGTTTTGATTCAGCTTAATGAAAGTAAAATTGCTGATGCCTCAAAAGATGTTGTGGAATCAAGCGAAATAATTACGTTAGAAGGAAATGAAATAGAATTATATAATTCGGTTACATACATAGAAAATCCGAATTTTGCAGTAAAATCTGTTATTCTAAAGAATGCGGCGGGTATTGTTACCAACAATATTACGGCAAATGGAACACTCTACCAAATTATCGTGACGAAAAAAGTGTCCGATGTGACTCCTGCAAAGATGATTGCCGCAGTTTACGATGGCACTGGTAAACTTGTTAAAATGTCGGTTGAAGCAATAAGCGGGACAGGCAGTATTAATTCCGACTCCACTTACACTCTGAATATGCAGTTTGATTCGGTTGTTACTGGACACAAGCTTAAAATTATGATTTGGGATGATATGGACACATTGACGCCTTTCGCCACGCCTTATGACAGTAATATTATTATGCTTGATACTATATACAATAATACGATCCAAACGAGCGGACAGCTGCACAGTTACGATTTTACTGTTCCGCAAGATGGTAATTATGAAATTTCTGTCCCTACTGGGACAGGGATGAGCGGAAGCCTTTACCATAGCAGTAATCCAACTATCGCATTTGCAACTAAAAATAATATGTCGTCTACAAATAAACTCTCGGCATATTTGTCAAGGAATGAAGTATACACCCTTAAGTTAACCAGCACAACAATAGGCGTATATAGTTTTATGATTGCGGTTTCAACCGACGACAGTACGGTAACAGCACTTTCTTTGACAACATCAGCTACTGCCAATATTGCGTATGTTGGAGGTTATGCTTATTATAAGTTTACGCCAACGGAAACAGCTACATATTTTATTGAACTTTCCGGAAACATTTTACCTTTTGGAACAATACTTGACAGTGATAACAACATATTGGTTTATGAGGATAACTTAGAATATAAAAAGGATGTAACTATAGCGCAAACCTTGACTTCAGGACAGACATATTACATAAAAATAGGCTCTAAAGCTCGTCAAACGGGTACTGCAAGCGTATATATTAAGAAAGTAAAAGTTACAACAAGCGGAACAAATTCTGTTTCCTTTTCCGGAAAACTTGGCACGACAAGCAGTAAAAAAGTAGGCATTTCCATTTATGACCAAGTAGGAACATTAGTTAATGTTGGGCAGGTAAACACGGCATCAGGTGGAACTTTCTCGTACAGCTTGACCCTGCCACTTTCCGATAAAGGTTATCAGTATGTTATCAACCAAGCAGATAGCAGAATTCCTGTTTGCGGTACATTTGGAAGCGAAGCAATCATTAATAAAATCGAAGCTACAGTTGCCGAGAATATTCCACCGGCCGCTACTGTATCAAGTACATTCAGCCGTAATAATTTGGCGGCTAACGCTACGTTTGGTGCAGATTTCACGATTAAAAACAACGACTCTACAAATTCTCAGGAAATATTTGTGGATTTCATTCTTTACAATTCGAGCGGAGAAATCGTCCGTTCATGCGGGATGGGATATGTATACGCACCAAACCAGCAACAGGTACAGCATACTGAAATGCAATTACCATCCAATGTGAACGGGCATACGCTTAAAATCTTTATTTGGCAGGGTTCCAGTGTTTACAACAGCAGTCATATTCCGTTATCTACATCTTACAGCGTTACTACTTCGGGTATAAGTACCCTATCATTTCCAAGCGGCGATTTGGATGAAGAAAAGGATGATGCAACTGAGGTAACATCAGACAGTGAGTCAATTGATATTGACGAATCTATCACCGAGACGTACCAAGAAAAAAGAGATACATATCAAGCAGAAGTAGAAGGTTTGAATATTGTGACAGCGGGTTTAGGCGGACTCGATCAAATTGATATGAATTATCAGGTGACACACGACGGAAAGAACACAGGTGGTGTGTTGAAATACGGGACTAACAATGTAAAGGTATTCTTCAAAAACAAAACCTCCTCAACCATTACCTTTGAACCTCTTGTTCTATGGGGAGAATATGATAGTATTGGGGAATTGCAAACTACATACTTCCAGTGGTGTGATCCTGTAACCGTTGCTGCAAAAGGTCAGAACGGAGATGTTCTTATTATTGATTATAAGGTAAAAGCTCCAAACGGAACAGACTTCGCATGTGCTTATTGGGCAATAAACAGCAACTATGATTATGTTTGCTTAAATCCAATTGCTATGCGTGTTGACGGATTGTATCAAGGGCAAGCGACTCCATTGTTTTTTCAAGAAGCTGGTGGTGGCAAGTACATTTATTGCAATAACAGAGAGGGGATAACAAGAGCAGATTTAGCAGATGGCAATAACCCTTACGGTCCAAGATTGCTCATGCATGAAAAAGGCCTGGGTAATGGGGAATACGAGATGATGGTTTCTCATAACAACAATACATCTATGGGAATAGATTTGCAAGATGGGTCTGATATTTACTATGATAATAGTTTCCCAATTTACGTGGATGTACAATTCTATGATCCGTATGGTACAGCAACAATCGAGATAGAATCAGCGGCATTTTATATACCTACAGGAAAAGTGGACCCGTATTCTGGCGAACCCATGAGTTATGCTTGCATTCAAGCGTATGCAAATTATAGCAAAATTACAATTTATGATTTGACAATAAACAATCCCTACACTCCACAACCTGTTTTGCGCACCAAAAACTCAACCACAAAATATATACATAACTTTTCGGAAAATGCTTCACTTTGGGCGGGGGATGTGTTTACCAGCGGAGTGTATACCTCTGTACCAAACGCACATGTTATGTACATGGTACTAAAATTCAAAATAGTAAATTCAAAAGGTATAGAGGTTAACATTGCTGCAGTAAAAGATAATGGAGGCGGATTAAGCAATCGTTTTAGTGATTATAGAGCGGGAGAAGACCCGAATGTCAAAGCACCATATTATAAGGATTATCAATATAAGGGGATTGCGAACACTTTACCATTGGTTGAAACAAGGCTGATTATGGCATTTAATGATGATAATTCTTATAATTCAAGATTGCCTGTTATCGTATTTAACGAGTTTGAACGTGGTGGTGTGAAGGTTGATTGGTGGAAAACTCAAATTAACCCTCAAAATGACAGGTATTATGCTGATCATGGAGCGCAATCTGATATTTTAAAATTTAGGTATAATGATCCTACAAAATATGAGGCATATGGAAATTCATTTAGCGGGGCAAAAGATGGCACGTGGAAGTTTGATGTATTCCATAGCGATACATTTCGGTATCCGAATTATCGTAGTTCAACCAGTGACCCGAATTTTGTTCTGCCGCGACCCAATCTTATATACAATCCAGCTCAAGGATTTTATAACGGAAGCAGTAATGTCTTTGATTCTTCCAAC
Source organism: Clostridiales bacterium Firm_18 (assembly GCA_001604215.1). Lineage (GTDB taxonomy): Bacteria > Bacillota > Clostridia > Monoglobales > Firm-18 > Firm-18. Next base: position 261 of record LVAX01000061.1, on the reverse strand, counting down.
CTAGCTAATTATGGGGTGATCACAAGGTACAATTACGAGGTTTATAATTATAGCGAATACCAACGTTTTATTAATTTCAATTTAGAAACGAGTTCAAATAATGTAATAGTCCTTAGAAACCCAAGTGACCCTGAAGGAAACTATATTGCTATGTATAAGGGTGAAAATTCCTCAAAGGTATTGGATACGTTCTTTTTTACTTCTGCCGAAGGAGTTGGAGGATATAATGGCGTAGGAATAATTGTAGATATTATCCTACCC
>LVAX01000060.1 GCA_001604215.1 Clostridiales bacterium Firm_18 | reverse complement strand
ACTCAGCTTTATAACTGATACTGGGTTCAGGTCGGCATGAAAAAATGGGGAAACTCAAAATTCTTTTTCCTATTGACAATCATGCAAAAATTAGTGATAATATAATGGATAAAGGAGGCTTTAGCATGTTAAACTCTCAAAAAACAATGGATAAAATAGTCGGCCTGTGTAAGGGCAGAGGTTTTGTTTACCCCGGTTCGGAGATTTACGGCGGACTTGCAAACACATGGGATTACGGCCCTTTAGGAGTAGAACTTAAAAGCAATATAAAAAAGGCCTGGTGGAAAAAGTTCATTCAGGAAAGCCCGTATAATGTGGGACTTGACAGTGCAATTCTTATGAATCCCCAAACATGGGTTGCCTCGGGGCATGTCGGGGGATTTTCAGACCCACTGATGGATTGCAGGGAATGCAAAACACGGCACAGGGCCGATAAACTAATAGAAGATTTCGGTGAAACCACCGCCGACGGCTGGACCGACCAGCAAATGACGGCATATATTAATGAAAAGAAAATAAAATGCCCGAATTGCGGTAAAAGCAATTTTACGGATATAAGAAAATTCAACCTTATGTTTAAAACCTTTCAGGGTGTCACGGAAGATGCTAAAAACGAGCTTTATTTGCGGCCAGAAACGGCGCAAGGGATATTTGTAAACTTTAAAAATATCGCACGCACCACAAGAAGAAAGATTCCCTTTGGCGTAGGCCAAATAGGTAAATCCTTCCGTAACGAAATAACACCCGGCAACTTCACCTTCCGTACCCGGGAATTTGAACAAATGGAGCTGGAGTTTTTCTGCAAGCCGGGTGAGGATTTGGAATGGTTTGCATACTGGAAGGACTTTTGCAGGGAGTGGCTGTTGAATCTGGGCATTAAAGAAGATAACCTGCGGCTTCGCGACCACAGACCCGAGGAGCTTTCACATTATTCAAACGCTACTACGGATTTTGAATATCTTTTCCCGTTTGGCTGGGGAGAGCTTTGGGGGATTGCTGACAGGACCGATTTTGACCTTAAAGCCCACAGCAAGCACTCCGGTGAAAGCTTTGAATATTCGGATCCAGCAACGGGCGAAAAATTTATTCCCTACGTTATTGAGCCTTCGCTGGGTGCAGACCGCGTGGCCCTTGCATTTATTACGGACGCATACGACGAGGAGGATTTGGGTGGCGGGGATAATCGTATTGTATTGCGCTTCCACCCCGCAATTGCTCCGATAAAAGCTGCCGTGCTGCCTCTTTCGAAAAAGCTTTCGGATAAGGCTCAGGAAGTTTATTTAACGCTTGCAAAAAGCTTCATGTGTGAATATGACGATACCGGAAGCATAGGAAAAAGGTATAGGAGGCAGGATGAAATAGGCACCCCGCTTTGCGTTACCGTTGATTTCGATACGGAAAGCGACGGATGTGTAACAATCAGGAACCGCGACACAATGGAACAAGTCAGAATACCGATTGAAAAAACCGAAGACTATATTTTAAACATCTTAAAATACTAATGAATTATCTTTGAAATATCGGGTGGGGCAAAGTGCCTCACCCAGGCTAACCAAAGCTCCACAATGCCGCGACTGAAACCATTAAGGCCAATCGCCTGTATTTACATCTGTTAGCCTCGGCATAGAACTTATCAACAATGACTTGTCTTAAAGTCAGACTAAATTTCCATTAGCGTTTTAGCACCCATAACTTCAAAACAGCTGTAAACTCACGAAAATAATTAACGGTATATGTATACCATTCAATATGTGCATTGCAATGTGTTGCCTCAATCCCTGCTATTCGTGCAAGTCTTGTTGCCCTATATACATGAAAATTATTCGTTATAAAAGCAACCTTATATGGTCTTTTAAAATATCCGTCAAGAATTCGCCTGGAAAATGCAAAGTTTTCATATGTGCTTGAAGCTTTTTCTTCCTTAATAATTTTTTCCACTGGAATTCCGTTTTTTATAAGAAACCTTTCCATCGCAAGTGCTTCTGTAATATTTTCTTGCGGGCCCTGACCACCCGACACAATTATTAATGCTCTTTTATTTTTTTTGCTGTATTCTACCGCCTTATTAAGTCGATGCAAAAGAGGATATGTTAATTCTTCACCTTTAATGCCGGCGCCGAGCACAATTAATGCATCTTCATTGTATGTAACGTTATCAACGCTGCCATAGCCCACTAAAACTGTAATAACAATTAATGCAAAAACGGCTGATATGTAAACAAGGTTTCTAATCTGCCTTAATGTTCCTTTGAGCAACAATATCCTTTCAAAAAAAATACCGTGCAACAATAGTGCTCCGCCGACTAAGAAATTAATAACAAGCCCAAAATTATAATTAGATATCAAGGTTAGAAATACAGTATTTACAATCAAAAATGCTCCTGCTAAAATATAAATAATTCTAATAACATTTTTCATATGTTAACCTCTTTTTTTTACCCTTATCTCCTTTCCTATTTTATAACATAAAATTGGGAATATTGCAACCTATGTATATGTTGCAACTATTGATTTCAATCAAGGTCTGCCCAGTTTTTGGGGTACGGATCAAGGCAAGCAGGAATTCCAGCGGCGCAATGATGAAATGAATATTGAGGCTGATACATTAAATAAGCAAATGGAGAAAGTATCAGCGTTAAAACAAAACCGGAAGAACATCAGCAGCGAGCTTTTTAAAATCCGCAAGGCTATTGAGCAGAATTTGAGCTTTGATTCCGAGACCGATAACAATCGGCTGATAGCCGCAATGCTTGAACGGATAGATGTGCGCCCAAAGGATGAAAGCAGATTTGCGCGGCTTGATATAATACTGAAAACCGATGCGACGGTGAAGGGCGTTGACCTTAGAAATTATAGTGACAGCAGCGAAAAAAGGGGTAAGCCGGCTAATGTGCATTCTGTGCCGACAATACATATGATAAGCAAAGAATGCACGTTAAAACGAAATCACAAAAAACAAGTTAAAACCAAGATTGCGCCTTCCTTCAGATAAGAAGTGAATGCGGCTTAATTGATGCAGCGGGAACGAAATGAAGAAACTTTCTTATATCAGCCATACCGGAACCGTCCAGCTGTTGTTTTCAACCGGTCTAAGATTGTTCGCGAGGCAAATAACACTTCCGGTTCCGATTTCTGTTTTTAAGTGATACGACATTTCATTAAAATTACTTTCCTTTGTTACAGGGTTAAGAACCGAGAAATGCTTTGCCGCCCCTGTCGGATTTGAGCTCTTTTTAATCTCAATGGGATATATCGTCCCGTTCTGCCAGATAATAAGGTCGATTTCCTTCGAGTTGCTGTCACGATAATAATACAGCGGTGGAATCTTCCCCATATTGATAAAGCTTTTATAAATCTCTGAAACTACATATGTTTCAAAGAACGCTCCTGCCATCGCTCCCGATTCCAGCACCTCGGGACTGCTCCATTTGGTCAGATGCGCCGCAAGACCTGTATCCAAAAAGTACATTCTCGGTGCTTTCACAACACGCTTAAGCGCATTATTATGATATGGGGAGATTAGCACCACAATACCTGATGAAACAAGGATGGACAGCCATTGCTTTGCCGTGGGAGCCGAAATTTCAGTCTCCTTAGCCAGAGCATCATAATTCACCATCAAACCCGTTCTGGCGGCCGCAATACACAAAAAGCGGTAGAATGTCAGCTCGTCAGCTACCTGTGTAAGTTCCCTTATGTCCCTGCTCAAATAGGTCTGAACATATGAGGAAAAGTATTCGCTCAAGTCCACATCTGTTTGTTCATACAGCCTCGGCATTCCCCCTTTGTATATCCTCTCAAACACCTCGGGCAAGGTTTGGGGCTTTGCAGTGTTAATGCGCCTTAAAAGCTCATCCTTGTCTGTGGTGTATGCATTAAACAGATTGCCTGTGATTTCGCTGTTTGACAGCCCGAAAAGATTTATGATGCCCACCCTGCCCGCCAAGCTTTCAGACACATTTTTCATCATATGAAACATCTGTGAGCCCGTCAGCCAGAAGTCTCCGTTTTGCTTATTTTTGTCAACATGCATTTTTATATAAGGCAGAATTTCAGGCGCATATTGAATTTCATCTATTATAACGGGAGGGCTGTACCTTTCCAAAAATGCCACAGGTTCCTTCTTTGCAAACAACCTGTCTTCGGGGTCATCAAGGGTAACATATTTCCTTTCGCTGCCTCCAAGACGCGTTAACAGAGTTGTCTTCCCCGATTGTCTGGGTCCTGTTAAAAGCAAAACAGGAAAGGTTTTCGAGGTCTTTTGTACGGTTTCTTCTATTTTTCTCCTGATGTACATAAGTCACCTCCAAAAAGAATATTATGCAAATCTAAAATATGATTTTATATTATCATATTATTTGCCTTTTGTCAACAACAATTCAGTATATGTTGCATTATTTATATTTAAATTTTTATAATAAAAATAAAGTATTTAAAAATTAAATAAAAAAATCAAGAGGGGCGCTTTCCCCTCCTGACGTTCTTTTAAACGGTTTTACCTCATTTGCGACATGAATCTGTATCCTCGAATTCGCTTTTTTGCGGCGGGGAAAATTCGTCAAGAGGGAAGCGAAGTGAATTAAACAAATCACAAGGATTATCCTCAGTT
>LVAX01000059.1 GCA_001604215.1 Clostridiales bacterium Firm_18 | reverse complement strand
ATTGCGGGAAATTTGCCTTTTAAAACCATATAGGGTTCGACTCTCTTATGCCTAAGAAACTTACAGAGAGAGGAAACCTGGTCAGCTATTTTTGTTTTGAATCATTTTCGGAACAGGTAACAAAGATGGGGGCAAAATGGATTGGATTTAGTAACAAGTCGGATTTGTTTTTGAAAGAATACCGGCCGACAGACAGACATCCGTTTTTTATGTTGATGGAATACATGCTTTTATATGATGAAGCAGTGCTGCCAGAGATATTAGATATTGTAAAAAAAGATCAGTATGATATAATTATTTGTGATTCTTATTTCGGAGGAGCATGTTTTTTAAAGCAGATTGTTAAAGTTCCGGTTGTGTGTTCCCACTCCTCTTTTGCGATGAGTAAAACACCGGTGCCAGAATGGATGCTTGTGCCGGGATTCCATCCTCAATTGGATCATTGCTATCAGATATTAAAACGAATTTGTGAAAGCTATAATATTAAGGAACCTTCATTAGAACAGGTTTTTACAAGTAAAGGAGATTTTAATATCGTATACACTACTCAAGATTTTAACGGAGATGATGGGGTATATGAACCGGACTATTTATTTGTCGGTCCTTCAATAGACCGACTACGGGAAGCAGACGATTTAGATCTTTCCATGACAGGAGACAGAAAGCTTATATATATATATATCGCTCGGAAGTGTGAATACAGCTTTTTTAGATTTTTATAAGACATGTATCTCTGCATTTCGAAATACGAATTATTATGTATGTATGTCCGTCGGTAAGAAGTATGAAGTTTCACAATTAGGGGAATTTCCACAAAATTTCCTGATAAAGAGTTTTCTTCCGCAACTTGAGATTTTAAAACGGGCGGATGTATTTATTACTCATGCAGGTTTTAACAGCGTGAACGAAGCTTTATACTTTGGAGTTCCTATGCTTGCATTACCTCAGGTCAATGACCAGCATAAAACAGCCAAACGTCTTGTTTCTATGCAACTGGGAATAACAGAAAGCATAAAGGAATTATCACCAGAAGTATTGAGATCCAAGACAGAAGCCCTTATAATGGATAGAAAAATCAAAGAAAACTGCATGCGAATTTCTCGGGAAATGAGGAATTTAACTAAGTTTGAATATACAATAAGGAAACTTGAAAAACTTGTTGATACCTGGAAAGAGAGGAAATAAAAATGGCATTAAAGAATAAATCTATATATGCTATTTTGGGTATTCTGAATCTGTCGCCATGCAGCGGCTATGACATAAAAAAGTACAGTGACAAGGTACTATCCGGGTTTTGGAATGAAAATTTCGGACATATTTATCCAACATTGAAAATGATGCTGAGGGACGGGATGATTGAAATTGTTTCCAGAGAAAAAAACGAAAGGAAAATAAAGTATGGAATAACTGAAAAGGGAAAGAAAGAACTTGAGGCATGGCTTTTAGAAGAGACTGTTCAGCAGCCAATGCGTTCTGAATTTTTGCTGAAATTATTGTTTTCTAACAGCCAGCCGAGGGAGCAGGTTATCCATATGTTAGAGAATTATAAAAAACTCCACGAAAAGAATTTAGAAAAGTATCTTGAAATGCAAACGAATATAGAACAGGGTAACCAGGACATATCAAAGGAGCGGGTCAGTTTTGTCAAAGCGGTTCTAAGAAGGGGGATTATATCCAGCGAAGCTGTTATCCGCTGGTGTGATGAAACAATAGAAGAATTAAGCTAATAAATACAAAACAAGCAGACTCAAATGACATTCATTCTACCCTTTTGAATCATATGACACAATTGCTTGAGTAATATATTAATAAATTTCTGTATTGGAATATTATTGGCCAAAAACACCGGGGCATGTTGAAAATGAAGGAAAACAGGAGGCATTATGATAGACATAAATTTATGGATGGAGCGCTTTACAAAATTACTTAAAGAAACATTTGATGAACGTATTTACTTTGTAGGTCTTCAGGGAAGTCAGGCAAGAGGTGAGGCAACCGAAAAAAGCGATATTGATGTAGTAGTGATATTAGATAAATTAACAGTAGATGATATAAAAGCATATGGCGGAATGATTGATACCCTTCCTAACCGAGAATTGCTATGTGGATTTCTTTCAGGCAAAGATGAACTTATAAATTGGGAACCGTCAGATTTATTTCAGTTTTATTATGATACTGAACCAATTGTAGGCAGTCTTGATGAGCTGCTCACAATCATTGATAAAAAAGCAGTAGATCGTGCTATCAAAATAGGTGCATGCAACATCCATCATGGATGCGTACACAACATTTTATATGAAAAAAGTGATAATATCTTATATGGACTATATAAGTCAGCTTCTTTTGTTATACAGGCAATTGTATTTAGGGATACAGGCAACTATATAAAGCAGCAAAATAAGCTGATAGAAGTTGTAAATAATGAAACAAAAGAAATATTGAATGTCTTTATTGCTCTTAAAAATGGTGTTGCTGTAGAATTTGATAAAATGTCAGAGTGTTTATTTAATTGGGTAAGAAAGCTAATATAGAGGGATGGATTAATAGAAATATTGAAATATACAAATAAACCATCTGTCAAACAAGTAAGTGGTGCGATAGAAATACTGATGAAAAGCATTTGGAACAGGCATTTTTCAACTTTAAATGTGTGGGGGACGCATCGTGAATGCGATTATACGCATTGGAAATGGTGACTATTACTGTTCGGCTGTTTTTGGAATTTATAATGATGAGATAACAACACATAACAATTTTGATATGTACTGTATTGTTTTTGATAAAGATAAAAAAAGACTGGTTAAGCAGCCGATGTTTAATCCTGAAATCCGTCCTTTTTTGGATAAAATGGTTTTAATTTTTAATACCGACCATACAGATTGGGAACTTGATGAAAACGGATATGGAGGGGTGGATTTCCTTCCCAAAGAAGATGCGTTGAAAATTATTGAAGACGGCGGAATGCCGGATGAGATATTGAACAGATGCCTTCAAATCGATTCAATGACAAAACTTAGAGATATCCAATATTGCCTAAACAAGTAAAACTCCGGCGTATTGAAAGAATGTTTTATATTTTATAATTATGTATTGTAAATATTATTACAATGTAGTAGAATGATAAAAAAACACAAATAAAACTCAAGGTTGATTGCCATGTATTATTACATAATGTACCTGTGCGGAAGGCTCCGGCGGCGGTTTATCCATCAAATCCCCGAAAACAAGAGCCATTATAAAATCAGCAGAAATGCCTTTATTGTCGACGGTGCCACCGCTAACACCATTATAGCATTGGTATCCGGCGTTTATTTGTCCGGCTTTTTGGAGTATATCGGGGTTTCGCCAACCCTTAACGGAATAATAAGCGCCCTGCCCGCACTTGTTTCGATATCCCAGCCTCTTGGGGCTATATATGCGCAAAATCATCCTAAACGCAAGCCTTTTGTTTGTGCCGGGGCTCTTATTCACAGGCTTATATTTACATCCCTGTTTTTTGTCCCGTGTTTTATCGGCAATAAGGCAGTTACGGTTGCGGCAGTAACGCTGCTGCTGTGCATAGCCCATTTTATAGCGGCGTTTATTTCACCTGCCGCAAGCAACTGGATTATTTCCCTTACCCCGCAGAAAATACGCGGCAAATATTTCAGTACAAGAGAAATGTATACACTGGCGACGCTGTCGGCCGTTTCCCTTATCGCCGGTTTTTTTCTCGACCGTACAAAGGCATCAGAGAACCAGGGCCTGGGCTTTATTATTGTCGGGGTGATTGTGGGAATACTTGCAATAGTTAATTTTATTTCCCTTTCGCGGGTTATGGAACCGGAGAGCATTGAGCAGCCAGCAAAAGGAATAAGCCTTGCAAATGCAATAAAAATGGTTGCAACGGATAAAGAATTCAGGCCGGTATTGCTGGCATACACCGCATACAACCTTGCAATTCAAATAGCCGTACCGTACCATGGGATATATTTAATCGGTGACCTTCAAATAAGCTATAACACAATAAGCATAATTACCTTTATATGCAGCATTGAAAAAATAGTTATCATGCGAAGGTGGGGCCGGCTTGCCGATAAAACCTCCTGGGCAAACGCATGCAAAATATCTATCGGAATTATCGGCATTGCACATATTGCAAACTCACTGCTAATGCCGCAAAACGCCTGGTGGTTGTACCCCGTAACCGCTATAGCCTCGAATATTGGCTGGGCGGCAATAGGCATATCGATACTTAACGTACAATATGACTATGCACCTTTAAAGGGCAGAACGTTGTATATCGGCGTCGCCGCGGCAATTTCGGGGTTAATCGGGTTTTTCGGCGTATTTATCGGCTCTTTTATTATGAAAATGACTATCAAAACGCAGCCGTATCTTTTCGGCATAGAGCTAAAAGGGCAGCAGATTCTTATGCTTCTTTCTGGGCTGCTTCTTCTGGGATGCTCCGTATATATATCAAATGTATTGGAAAAAAAGCAAAAAATTATAAATAATAAGGAAGGATCGGTATTATGATACACAATGAAATTAAAATTTGGGGCAGTGCGGAATATGCCGGAGCGGACAAAGACTTTTCTCCTGTCCTTTCAACGTATATTTTAAAGGACGGCCCCAAAAAAGGCGCTGTTTTAATATTTCCGGGAGGAGGATATTCCTTCACTTCCTGGCGTGAAGCGGAGCCGATTGCAATATGGGCAAACAATGCGGGATATAACGCATTTGTATTATATTACAGCGTATCGCCCAACCGTCACCCTCAGCCTCTTTTGGATGCGACAAGGGCTCTGTGTTTAATACGGGACCGTGCGGAGGAATGGAACACGGATAAAGACAGAATAGCGGTATGCGGTTTTTCCGCAGGCGGTCACCTTGCAGCCTCGCTTGCGGCGCATTATAATTGCGATTATTTAAAAGAGGTGCGGGGAATGGAAGAGGGCAAAAACAGACCGGATGCCGTGATATTATGCTATCCGGTAATTACCTCCGGCAAAAATGCGCATGCGGGCTCTTTTAAAAACCTTCTCGGAGAAAATGCCCCATCGCACCTTATGGAGCATTTGTCAATTGAAAAGCATGTGACCGACAAATTCCCCCCGGCCTTTATTTGGTCAACTTACAATGATTCCGCCGTCCCGGTGGAAAACAGCCTTTTGCTTGCGGCCGCCCTGCGCAGCAGCAATGTGCCCTTTGAGCTTCATATATTCCCCGACGGGCCGCACGGCCTGTCCCTGTGCAATGAAATTACAAACGAAGGGAGAACTGATTTTATAAACCCGGAGGTTGCCGTTTGGGCAAAATTATGCGAGTCATGGCTTAAGAAAACGCTTTGATAAAGTTTAAATAAAGCTTATATTTTCCGACGGTGCAGCATCAACCGCCATTTATGAAAAGGTATAATAGCAGGTATTAAATAACCGGTCGAATGTCGGCTCCATACGCCATTCGCCGGTTTTTTATATCATTCCATCATATCAGCCAGCCATAATCCTGCCTGCAATCCATTATATAGTCAACATACACCGTTTGATCTTTAATCTGATATAGAATCAAGTATCTCTTTTGAACCAACATTTTGTGATACTTATTGGGAGGTATAAGCTCGGCATTTAAAAAAGGGAAACGTTCGGGCATTTGATACAGGCAACGAATAGCACTTACTAATTCGCTTTTCGTTTTTCGAGCGCCTGAAGGACTTTTTTGCGCCAAAAACCGGATATGACCCCCCAGCATTTGACGGGCGCGTTCGGCAACAATCACTTTATGGTTAGATTTCTTTTCCATGCTCTACCTCATCAATGATATTTTCCAAATAAGTATCCAATTCGTCCGGTGAAATTCCGCTGCGGCCGGCTAAGCGATCTTCCTCAACAGCTAACAATTCTTCACGCAGCTTCAACATTTTTTCACGTTGGCTAAATGCTTCTATATCCATAACCACAAGATCTCCCTCGCCGTTTTTCGTAAGATATACGGGTTCACCGGAAGATTTACATAAAGCCGCTATTTCATTATAATTCTGGCGTATGCTTGCGGACGGTTTAATCAGCATGATATCAGCTCCTTATGGTAATATTCTGATTATATTATATCATTTTAATGCTATTTAAGTCAACTTTTTTAATTTTAATCATGTTTTATTTAATATAAGATTAAGTTCTTGAATTCCAAATAAAAAAGCACCTGCTTTAAAACAAGTGCAAGGTATAAAATCCTTAAATTTTCAACTTTAACGAATTGGCGGTTCTTGCGGCGTAACGTTAATAGTATTGTAATTTTCGTATATTACCATACCCGGCTTTGCGCCGCTCGGTTTTTTTACATTTTTTACCTTAGTGTAGTCAACGGGCACATTTGACGAATTTTTAGCCTTGCTGAAATAAGCGGCAATTTTCGCCGCCTTGACAAGGGTATCCTCCGATGGCTCCTTACCGTTTGTTTTCAGCACGGTATGGCTTCCCGGATAGTTTTTGACATGGAACCACAAATCGCTGCCCCGTGCTTCCCTTAATGTAAGGTTATCGTTTTGAAGGTTGTTTTTTCCCACATAAACATCGAAACCGTCTATTACAAACTTATGCGGCTTTGATAATGCTTCTTTTTTAGCTTTTGGCGCCGCGCCTTTTCTGCCGTAGCCCTGCTGCACAAGCTCCTCTTTTATTTCCCTTATGTCATCCTCGGTCTCCGCGCGCATAAGGCTTTCCTGCACGCTTTCAAGGTATAAAAGCTCGTCTTTTGCTATTTTTATTTGTTTTGTTGACATTTCTTCGGTTGTTTTTGCCTTGCGGAATAAATTATAATACCTTTGCGCGTTTTTCGGCGGCGTAAGCTCCGGAATCAAATCTATTTTTATTTTTTCCATATTGCCGTAATAATTTTCTGCTTCGAAGAATGCTGAATTTTCTTCTATTTTGTAAAGATTTGCTGTGAGCAAATCACCGAAAAGCTTGTATTTTTCTTTTTTCCCGCAATCCATCAACTGCTGCTCCAAAAGTGCGATTTTCTTTTGACACCTGTTTATGTTGCTGCCAATCAGCTTCATAATGTCGGATGTTCTTTGCTTTATCCTTTCCGCTTTGTCCCGTTGGGAGTAAAATTCGTCCAAGGATTCGCTCAGGCTGTCAAACCGTCCTTTTGTGATATTGTGGTTGCCGGAATACTGAAACACATCAAAAGCATTAAAATCCCACGGCATTTTTCCTTCTTTATATAAAACCACCGGCGAAAAGCGTCCTTCCTTAATCCCTGCAAAAAATTCCGCGACTTTTCCCGCAATATGCTTTTTTTCTTCTTTTAAAAGTAACATGTCATTTGCGACAAGGCCTTCCGTTGCCATATATGCAATTTCCCTTGAACTAAGCGGGCCTATACCGCTAAACGAGTCCAGCAGCAGCTTGTCAAGGGGCTTGTCGCTTTCGTCTATAATAGAAAATAATTCGTTCTCTGTTACCTTTAATGGGTTGAGTTTTCCCTGGGACGGGGGCAATTCATATTTCATACCCGGGATAACCTGTCTTATGGCAGACACCGTAAAATCAACATGCTTGATACTGCCGAGAATTTTATCCTCTTTGTCCGTAATTATTATATTGCTGTGCTTGCCCATGATTTCAGCAAATAATGATTTTGTGCACAAATCGCCCAGCTCGTTCATGCATTCAATTTCCGCCGCTATAACACGTTCAAAATCCGGCTGGTAAAAGCGGAGGATTTTCCCTCCGGTTAAATGTTTTCGCAGCAGCATACAAAACATAGGAGCCTTTTGCGGATTTTCTTTTTGCTCCCCGGTAAGATGCACCCTTGCAAACGACGTGCTTGCGCTGACCAGTAACTTATGGTTTTTACCGTTGTTTCTGATTGTTATATTTATTTCATCCCACTGTGGCTGGGTTATTTTATCTATCCTGCCGCCGCACAGCTTTTCGCTTAGTTCACGAACCATACAGGCAACGGCAATTCCATCATACGCCAATTTTACCACCTCTTTTCAATTTTAACATCATGTTTGACGGTTGTTGTAAACAAAGTGTTAATTGTTAATTGTTCCACGTGGAACATTTTACTTTTCGATTTAAAATTCGTGAAATTTCATATTGTATTTTTTATCATATGTGCTATAATATTACTATACCGCATACGGAGGTGACTTTTTTAATGAAAATAATTGCAGTTGCAAACCAAAAAGGCGGTGTCGGCAAAACAACAACGGCAGTAAATGTTTCGGCATGTCTTGCCGAAAAAGGGGTAAAAACCCTTGTTGTGGACAGCGACCCGCAGGGCAACACTACAAGCGGATTGGGCATCGATAAAGCGGCAGTATCGGAGCATTCCCTTTACGATGTGCTCATTAACAAGGTTGATATCAAAAACGCAATAATACATACCAAGTGGGATAATCTTGATATATGCCCGTCACACATTCAATTATCCGGAGCCGAGATTGAACTTGTTTCGGTTGAAGATCGTGAATTTCAGCTTAAAAAAGCATTGGCAGGCGTAGCTTCCCGGTATGATTTTGCCGTAATCGACTGTCCGCCTTCACTTGGAATAATAACCTTAAACGCTCTGGCGGCGGCCGATACGGTGCTTATTCCTATTCAATGCGAATATTACGCCCTTGAAGGTCTTTCCCAGCTTATGTCCACAATAAAAAACGTCAGGCGAAGCATTAATCCTTCCCTTGAAATTGAGGGAGCGCTTCTTACAATGTTCGATTCAAGGACAAACCTGTCGATGGAGGTTGTGGAAGAGGTTAAAAAGGCCCTGCCGAAAAAGGTTTGCTCTACAATAATACCACGGAACGTCCGCCTTTCGGAGGCTCCGAGCTTTGGCGAGCCGATAGTTGTTTATGACAAAAACAGCCGCGGTGCTATGTGCTATCGCGCACTTGCCGAGGAGCTTCTTGACAACTATAAAAACAATAATTTAATAAGAGGTGAAGCAAATGGCTAAAAAGGGCTTGGGGCGCGGCCTTGGCGCTTTAATACCGGACTATGACGAAAATCTTGGCTCGGATTCCGTAACCGAGCTGAAAATAATTGATGTGGAACCGAGAGAAAACCAGCCGCGCAGCCAGTTTGATTCTGAAAAGCTGTCCGAGCTTGCTTCTTCAATAGCAGCCCATGGCGTTATCCAACCAATACTTGTTACCAAAAACAAAGAAGGCGGCTATCGCATTATAGCGGGTGAACGCCGCTGGAGGGCCGCAAAGCTTGCGGGGCTTAAAACAATTCCCGCAATTATCAGGGAATATGACGATTTAAAGGTTTTCGAAGTTGCTTTAATCGAAAATCTCCAGCGGGAGGATTTAAATCCTATTGAAGAGGCAGCAGGTTATAAATCGCTTATCGAGCGCTTTGGTTTTACGCAGGAGCAGATAAGCGAAAGAGTGGGCAAAAGCAGGAGCGCCGTTGCAAATGCGCTAAGGTTTTTGTCACTTCCTCCGGAAGTCACAAAAATGCTTGAAGACGGCTTGATTTCAAGCGGACATGCAAAAGTAATACTTTCCCTTCCCTCCTCAAAGCTTCAAATCCAGGCCGCACGATACATTTCCGATAACAAGCTTAGTGTCAGGGAAACGGAAATTTATGTTAAAAGCCTTCTTAAACCGAAAAAGGCAGCGCCGAGGATAAGCGGCGAACTGAAAAATTACCTTTCCTCAATTGAAAACGAGATTTCAGGCTTAATATCGGCAAAGGTAAAAATTCATTACGGAAAGAAAAAAGGAAAGATAGAAATTCAATATTATAACAATGAAGATTTAGAGCGAATCTTAGATTTTTTCAAAAAATGACATTATGCGCCATTATTTGCCATCGTTAAAAAGGCCTGTATTGCATTTTTTTAATATTGGCAATATAAAATCACTACTCGCATAAAAATTTGCGCTGTCGGAGAAAATAAAAGAGATTGCTTGACATACATAATTTGGGAGGTAAATTAAGTCGGATGAAAATACAAAATAATAAATTTTTATGGATATACAGCGTCATGCTTTTTTCCGCTTCTATTCTCTTGATACTTATATCGGCGTTGTCCCAATCACGGATTACACCAAGCGAAGCATTGGGGCCGACCGATGAACAGCAGGCCTTTAACCAGACAATTCAAAAAAGCGTTACGGACCTTACCAAAGAAAATGAAAAATTAAGGGAAGAACTGTTGTCGGCAAAGCAAAAAATTGCTTCCCTTGAAGAAAAGCTTGATGAAATTACAAACCAAAACACGCAGAGCCGGTTCGCGGGTGAAGCGACCGATTTTCTAATCGAAGCGGAAATGCTGTTTAACACGGGTAACTATGCAAAAAGCAGGGATGTTCTTCAAAATGCCAATGCCGAAATGTTGTCCGAACCCGGAAAAGAGCTTTATAATTGGCTGAGAAAAAAACTTTCTTCAAAAGGATATAAGCTGCAAGATTAAAAACAGAGCGTTCGGACGCGTAGCGCTTTAATTGCGCTTTGCGCAATTTCCTATAAATAAAAAAAAGGAGACTGGTAAAACATGCTTGATATTAAATTAATCAGAAGCAATCCGGAAAAAGTGATAAATGCACTCGCACGGCGCGGGGGCAGCTATAATCTGGACGAATTTTTAAAAATCGATAAAAAAAGGCGTGAGCTTATTGCTGAAACCGAGGCATTGAAAGCGCGGCAAAATTCCGTTTCAAAAAGCATCCCCGCACTGAAAAAAGAAGGAAAGGACGTTACCGGGATATTTGCCGAAATGAAGGAACTTTCCGAAAAGGTCAAATGCCTTGACGATGAGATAAGAAATCTTGATGCTGAGATAGAAAAGGTTGTACTCTCCCTTCCCAATTTGCCGCACGATAACGTCAAAACGGGCAAATCGGACGAGGATAACGAAGAGATAAGAAAATTCGGCACCCCCGGGGAATTTGACTTTGAACCGAAAGCACACTGGGATATCGGCGAACAGCTTGGTATTCTTGATTGGGCAACCGCTGCAAAGGTCACCGGTACGCGCTTTACGTTTTACAAGGGTGACGGCGCCGCATTGGAGCGCGCGATTATTAATTTTTATTTGGATACGCATACGAAAAACGGTTATAAAGAGGTTTTCCCGCCCTATATGGTACATAGAAATTCCATGCAGGGGACGGGCCAGCTTCCCAAATTTGAAGAGGACGCCTTTAAAGTCAGCGGAACCGACTATTTCCTTATCCCCACTGCGGAGGTCCCGGTTACAAATATGCACCGCGAAGAGATTTTACCGGGCGATTGCCTGCCGATAAAATATTGCGCATATTCCGCCTGTTTCCGCGCAGAAGCAGGCTCGGCTGGGCGCGATACCAGAGGGCTTATCCGCCAGCACCAGTTTAACAAGGTTGAATTGGTAAAATTCACACGGCCGGAGGATTCGTACGCCGAGCTTGAATCCTTGACGGCGGATGCGGAAAGGGTTTTACAGCTTCTCGGTCTGCCTTACCGTGTGGTAAGGCTTTGCAGCGGGGATTTGGGCTTTAGCAGTGCAATGACATATGATATAGAGGTTTGGATGCCAAGCTACAACAGGTATGTGGAAATAAGCAGCTGCAGCAACTTCGAGGATTTCCAGGCGCGCCGCGCGGGAATACGTTTTAAGAGGGAAAAAACAAGCAAAGCGGAACTTGTCCATACCTTAAACGGCAGCGGCGTTGCCGTCGGCAGAACTGTTGCATGTATACTGGAAAACTTTCAAAATGCCGACTCAACCGTTACCATACCGGAGGTTTTAGTTCCGTATATGGGAAAAAGCATTATTCAAAAGCAGCAATAAACACTTCTTTATATCTTTCGCCGATACTTGCCGCACAGCTTTGTGCGGCAAATTTATTTTCAAAAAGCCCGAATACTGCCGAACCGCTGCCCGTCATCAAAGCTCCGGCGGCGCCTTCCTTTTTTAATAATTCCTTAATTTCTCTCAGCCCGGGATAGCGGGGGAAAAGTGCGTCTTCAAACACGTTGCAAAGAAGCTCTGATATAGAATTTATATCCGCCCGCACCATTGCCCGGACCATTTCTTCATTGTCCGGGCGCTTTGCGGGAGTTGTCATGTCAAGATAGCCATATGCATTTTTTGTATTTATTGAAAAGGCGGGCTTAACAATAACAGTCCAGGCATTTGTATTATGCTCAATCGGCTGCAATATTTCGCCCAATCCCGTTGCTTTGCAGGCACCGCGGGTGAAGAAAAACGGAACGTCGGCACCAAGCAGCACCCCTATTTCCTCCATTCCCTTTTTATCAAGGCCTGCATTGTAAAGGGTGTTTAGCCCCTCGATTACGGCGGCTGCGTTTGAGCTGCCGCCCCCCAGACCTGCGCCCGTCGGAATTTTTTTATTGATTTTTATATCAGCGCCGCCCTTGATTTTTGTCTTTTCAAAAAAACACTGCGCGGCGCGGTATGCAAGGTTCCTCTCGTCATCGGGCAGGTAAGGGAAATTTGTCCGGACTGATATTTTATCCGACGGCAAAAGCTGTATTTCATCATACAGCGATACCGTCTGCATGACCGTTTCAATGTTATGATAGCCGTCAATCCTTTTTTCTTTGACATCAAGGGTCAGGTTTATTTTTGCCGGTGATTTTAATATCATTGGTAAAAAATCTTTCATTCGCTCTTATCTTCAACCTCATTGCTTTTATCTTTACATTCCTCAAGCTTTTGGCCTATGTAGGCCTTTTCATTCCTGTAATATACCGCAAAAGCAGCAAATACCACTACATAAATCAAAACAAAAATTAATGTAAACCGTAAAAATACTCCCAATCCTTCCGTAAAGCCCCAGCCGCATAAAAGCGAAAAGACAATCAGCGCAATATACGAAAGTATGCAATGAATCGCTATTCTTGCGGGCGCAGCCATTTTTGAAAGCTGGATAAAGTGAAGCGCGCCGAAAATTACGGAAAGGGCTAACAATTGCCATATCGTAATAAAAGTATGTTCCGTTATGCCGTTAAAATAGCCGCCTATCATTGATAAAACCATTGCCGCCAGAAAATACAGAGCCGTAATGAATTTAAATTCAGCCACTCCATGAATAAATTTTTTCATAATACAAACCGACCTTTCTTTATATTTTATTAGGCATAATGGAGTCAAGCCATAAATGGCTTTTACATAATACAGTATATTTAATTTTATGACAATAGTCAATGGATTTATTCCATTTAGTTTTTTAATCGCAGCTAAGTATAATAAAGCGTTCCGGCGCGTAGCACTTTCCCGAACGCAACCGCTCGCCGCGCGGGCGTGAGCGAAGGTGGAATTTACTTGCGTCGCAGCGTTGAAATTGCGCAGGTTTTGCGCAATTTCCCATAAATTCAAAAAAGATGCCCGGGAGTGTTTTCCCGGACATCGTCATTGATTGGTTTTGTTGTTATCCAAAATACTTCTCAGCTTTGACGCGTGCAGTGCTTCATCCTTTGCAAATTCTTTAAACATTTCGGAAAGCTCGCCTTCCGGCATTCTTTTCGAATACATTTCATAGTCACGCGTCAGCTCCATGGAATTTTCCCATGCCCGTACAAGGCGGTCGTGAACGCTTATGTCATCATATCCGAATGTATTGCCCAACATTTTCACCTCAAAAGTATTATTTGCCCCGGCACCGGATTTTATACTCGGAAGGGCTTATTCCTTTTTTGTTTTTAAACATTCTTGTAAACATAAATTCATCCTCGTACCCTACCGAGCGCGCCACATCACTGATTTTTAAATCCGTTTCGTCAAGCAGGCGGCACGCTTTTTCCATCCTGTATGAAATCAAATATTGTTGGGGCGACATGCCGGTGTATTCTTTAAAAATTTCATATAAATAGCTCCTGTTAAGCCCTATCAGCGAAGCAATGCCGCTTATGCTTATGTTGTTTATGTAATTGCTGTTTATATATTGTATTGCCTGGCGGACATAGCTTTGAGTGATGCTTACATGGCTTTGCCGATTTGAGCCTTGCGCAAGATGCGCAAAAAAACCGTACAGGTTCGAAAGTATTATCATTTCAGGCTCCTGCATACCTTGTGACTTAATCATGCCCTCAAAAAACTTTAGCGAATCCGTACTGTGAAAAACAGGCGTATTTTCCGCCAAATCAATTCTCTGCAAAAGCTCTTTTGCCTTAACGCCTTTAAAACCAACCCAAATATATTCCCAGGGCTCGTTATTGTCGGCGCGGTAATAAGTAAGCTGCTTGGGGCATATTAAAAAGCCGTTTCCCCTCTCCAATTCATGGGTGCTGCCGCCGCATTCGAAAATCCCCCTGCCCGACACAACATAATGTATTAAATAATAATCACGAACCGCCGGCCCGAAGCTGTGTCCCTTGCTGCATTTTTCATAGCCGCATATAACAATTTCAATATCGGTATTATGCTGCTCTTTTATAATAATATTAATCATTCCACTTCACACCCCAACATAAGTCCATAACAATACAACTTATTGCCATGCATTTTAATTTTAACATATTTTATAATGATAGTACAGCAAAAAATAATTTTGGGAGGTTTCAACATGCCGAAAATAACTTTTATGGGCGCGGGCAGCACCGTTTTTGCAAAAAACGTGCTGGGGGATGTTATGTTAACCCCTTCGCTGAAGGACAGCACAATCGCCCTTTACGACATCGATCCGGTAAGGCTTAATGAATCATATGACATGCTTTGCATACTGAATGAAAACTGCAACGAAGGAAGAGCCGAAATAATAAAGTATACCGACAGGAAGGAAGCGCTGCGGGGCGCAAAATATATTGTAAACGCCATTCAGGTCGGCGGCTACGACCCGTGCACAATAACGGACTTTGAAGTTCCGAAAAAATACGGATTAAGGCAAACAATCGGCGATACGCTCGGTATCGGGGGAATATTCAGGGCGCTGCGGACGATACCCGTACTGTTTGATTTTGCCCGCGACATTGAAGAGGTATGCCCTGACGCATGGTTTTTAAACTATACCAACCCGATGGCAATGCTTACCGGGGCTATGCTTCGGTATACCGGTGTAAAAACGGTGGGGCTTTGCCACAGCGTACAGGTTTGCATAAAAAATCTTTTTGACGGGCTCGGGCTCAGCTGCGAAGGCGTAGTCGGCAAAATTGCCGGAATAAACCATATGGCATGGCTGCTTGAAATAAAGGACAAGGACGGAAACGACCTTTACCCGACCGTCAGGGAGCTTGCAAGGAAAAAAACCGAAAAGCACAACGATATGATAAGGTTTGAAATACTGAAAAACTTCGGCTATTACGTTACCGAGTCAAGCGAGCATAACTCGGAATACATGCCCTATTGGATAAAAAGCACACATCCCGAGCTGATAGAAAAATTCAACATCCCGCTTGACGAATACCCCAGGCGCTGCGTAAACCAAATAGAAGCGTGGAATAAACAGCGCGACGAATATACCAAAAACAAAACGCTGACGCATACGCGGACGCATGAATACGGGTCTTATATTATGGACGCCATGGAAACTAACATCCCGTATAAAATCGGCGGGAACGTGATAAACACAAATCTTATACCGAACCTGCCCCGGACGGCATGTGTCGAGGTGCCCTGCCTTGTTGATTCAAGCGGTATAAGCCCGTGTTACGTCGGCTGCCTGCCCGAGCATCTTGCAGCCCTTAACCGGACAAACATTAACGTCCAGCTTCTTACCATCGAAGCCGCCGTTACGCTTAAAAAAGAAAATATTTATTATGCGGCCTTGCTTGACCCCCATACAAGCGCCGAGCTTACCATTGACGAAATCAAAGCGTTATGCGATGACCTGATAGAGGCGCACGGCGACTGGCTGCCCAAATACAAATAAATCCTCCATACTGAGCCGCTTTTTTCAAAAGGCGGCTCTCTTATGTTTTCATATTATGGATATATAAAAAGCCGTTAAAGCCGCCGGTGCAAATCTGCTGGTAAATGGGGCATTTTTTATACGCCGCGTAATGGTCCTTGAAAAACCTTTTTGAAAGGTAATTAAGTATAGCCACCTCGGGCTTTTTTGTTTTATAGCCCAGTGCTTTTGCAATAAAATCAAGGTTTTCCCCGCTATATCCGAGGTTTTCCTCCACATACCCCGTAAAAAGCTTTGTAATCTCCTGCACCGAAAGCAAGTCATGCCCGCCTTCCGCGTATCTGCCGAAAATGCAGCCCACGACATACGATACAAAAGACTTTATATCCCGGTTTAAATCCGCGGTTGCAATTGCAATATCCCGGCTGTCAACCCGGGGCGGGACCGAAATACCGTAAATCTCCGCAAATATTTGGTTGAGGCGTTCCTCGTTCGACTTTAGAGTGTTATACCTTTTCAGTGCAGCATCGCTCCATGCCTCAAAATTTTCCGATAACCGGCCGGGAACGGCAAGGGGATGGACCTTAAAATCCCATGACAATTCAAAGCTGTCCCAGTCTTCCTTTGATATTTTTATATTTTCATCCGCAAGATGCTCAATCTCGCTTTTGTATCCTTCGTCTATCTTAAGCGGAAGGCTTGCAATGTCCCCCACCTGAAAATTAACGGTAGGCGCAATTGCCGAAAGGAATTCAAAAGCAATCTTGCTTGATAAAAAAGCTAAAATATATTTTATATTTTCCCTCGGGAATAAAGACGAGCCCGCCACATCAAAAACAAAGCCGCAGGG
>LVAX01000058.1 GCA_001604215.1 Clostridiales bacterium Firm_18 | reverse complement strand
GAGTGATCTGGCCGGATGCTAAACCAAGCGAAGAGGTGATGAAAACAGTGGAGGACCTCAGACAGAAGGGCATTATACCCCCTGCTACCTTTAGTTGTTGAAGAGCTCATTAAAAAGCCCGTACAGGCCTTACAAATAATTGAAGCGATCGATGGGCGGTACTTTGAACCCCAGAATAAAACCACTGCGACCAAGAAGCAAGAACTGCGCTTTCAGCCTTTGAAGAGCTCCAATACCAACCAGATTGAAAATCTCCAATATTATTTGTTTTAAGTGCAAGATACATTTGATTCAACTCATCTTTGCAAGGTAGGAACCAATCATCAAATGCTGTACCTTTGTTTGATACAACTAGATCATAGCAATACTTGGCGGCATAATCACTTTCTCCTAAATACTCGACAATCATCTCTGTATTATTTTTTCCAGTTCCTATAGCTGTAGATGTTTCACCCAAAAGAGAGAAAATATCGACATCCTTCCATTCTAGATATTGCTCAAATTCATCCGACGCAGCTTCCATATACCTCCACCCATCGCTATAAGTTCTCTTGTCGTAGAAGATGTAACCTCCAGCGGGGCCAAGTTCTCCAACTTGATAAGCCCTATACCAATTTGCATACAATGTAGTGTTTGAAGTAAGATTTACGGTAGAAGAGGAAAATATTTGCGTCCCCGTTCCTTCAACTCCAGTCCACCAACCATCAAACACATAGTCATTCCTCGTTACGGTAGCCAGGGCCCCGTATGTCTGTCCGGAAGTGACAACCTTGCTTGTAGGGCTAGGGTCGAATCCCCCCTGGCTGTCAAAGGTCACCGTATACTGTGGTATCCATTTTGCATACAACGTTTGATTTGATGAGAGAGTTACCTGGGTTGTGGATAGTATTTCTTCTCCAGCACCACTAATCCCGGTCCACCAACCATCAAACACATAGTCATTCCTCGTTACGGTAGCCAGGGCCCCGTATGTCTGTCCGGAAGTGACAACCTTGCTTGTAGGGCTAGGGTCGAATCCCCCCTGGCTGTCAAAGGTCACCGTATACTGTGGTATCCATTTTGCATACACCACATGACCACTATTCGTCGCGACAGTGGTTTCAGATGTGATTTGAATTCCGGCTCCATCAGGCTCACTCCACCATCCTTCGAACGAATAACCATTCCTACTTGGCGTAGTAAGTATCCCGTATGAACTCCCCTCAGAGACTTCCTTGTACGCTTCTGGAGTACTCCCTCCCTGTGAATCAAAGTAGAGCGTTTGGGAATGTAAGTATATAAATGACTTAATGCTGCCCCAATTTCCCCATACATCAGCAACCTTTGCACGCACTCTCCAATATCTTCTAAGATGGCTTTTTGAAGCATCAGGTTCAAGAATGTTACTTGCAAAACTGTTTTCATATGCAATATCGGAGAAGCTATCGTCATTTGCAATCTGTAATTGATATTCTTGAGCTCCAACCACTTTGCTTACCAGAAACCTCAGTTCGGAAAGATAGAGGTCTTCCTTTGTTTCAGCAATAATCTGATTTGGGTCATCAACGACCCTATAACCTTGATAGGATTCTGAACCAGGATCGGCAGGATTCTTGAAATCCTCCAAGGGTGCAAACGAACAGCTGCTCGCTATCCCAATGAAGAGTAGAGCAAGAATTATGCAATACGTCTTTCTCATATCCCCAACAATCCTTTTGCTTTTTCCATATCGGCTCTTGCATTCTCTGCTTCCATCTGTGAGTGCAAGGAAGAACTTTCCAGCTCTTTTGCTTCAATACGGTTATTCAAATCCTTTACTGTTATTCCCTGTACTACCAGAGCAGCACCTCCTGCCACGCTTGCGCTCAGCCCCACAACCAAGCTCGTGGAGAAGATCTTCCCATATAGCCTCGCCTCTTCTCTGTACTTCTCGCAATCACTTGAAAGGACTGCATCATTATAGTTTTGCATTGCATTGGAGTAGAAGATATAGGAGATGATGGAAGTTGCCAGCCCGGCTGCACCAAGTCCCAATGTAGTAGCACCGATGGTCTTTATTATTGGTTTGAATGCCCAAGAGGTCCTAAGCCCTACCAACTCATCCTGCACCTGTTCATACTTGTAGGGTGTTGAAAGGATGACCGAAGTTAAATCTAGGACCGTTTTTTCCCCTCTGTTTATCTCCACATGGGTGGAAAAAGGATCATAACGATCCTCAGGCAACCGTGCAAAAACCTCATATCTTCCCGGAGGTAGTTTTACAACAAACCCGTCTTTAGGAATTCCCTTGAATACCTGATTCCCAGTAAGGTCCTTCACGGTAATTACCAGATTGGGTTGTGAAACATAAAGGCTTCCCGAGTGAACTACCGCCGAAGAAACATCTCCATATATTACCTCTCCCTGCAACAGGTTCTGCGGGAGCGGAAGACTTATCTCGTCCATAATCCAAGGACTCTCAATTTTTATCACTAAAGAGGAGCCAATTCCGATATTCCCATGAAACAACCCTCCACTAGCTACCTCAAATTTCTGTCCTTGGATTGTTAGCGTGCATTGTTCCGGTAGTCCAGAGAGAAATAAGTTCTCATTCATCAATTGACTGGACAACCTACTAATAGGCTGTTTGGCTTTGAATAAACCAATTGGAACAACAACATTCAGAGATTCTTTGTTCCATGCACTTACAAGAACTGAACCATCCTCAAGCAGATTCATCACTTCAATCCACTCGGGTATCTGTATCCAAATATTATCTCCAATTTCATAAACCCGGTAAGCAACGCTTCCCACTAAAGCTCTCGATTGCACAGCACTATAAACACGATAATATTCATTCTTCAATACATCGCGGAACAAGCTTTCTATGGTATAAGAAAGCTGGTATCTATTTATACCCAATTCTTCTTGTACGATTAGTAATATAGGAAATCTTTTAAGTTCCGCATCAAAATCTCCAACATCTACGGTTATTTTTTTTGGAGGGACAATGAACCGTTTCCCATTCAATGCAGTCCTTGCTTCTTTTTGTTGTTCCCGTAAAGGTGCTAGCTCTGCCTCTAGTCGGTTCTGCAGTAATACTTCTTGTCCATTTTTCTCTGACAGTTTTATATTTTCAAGCATAATAATGTCACTAGCTATGCGTTTTTCATATTCTGGCACCGTTTCCCAGGGATCCTTCGGGGTCTCAATGCGAAAAGTTTGAACTTTTACCTCATATAATGCATCAATATCATCAAGAGTTTTCCTGAGCAGCTGCTCATAGCGTTGTTCAACTTGAAGTATATTCAGATTGAGTTCCCCGATGATTTCCAGTTGAGTCTTGAATGACTGTTCCACACCACTTTGCTGAAGTCTCAATCGTTCCGATTCGGCTTTCCTCATTTCAGCTTGGAGGCTCAGTGCTTCCAGCTGATTGACAAGGCGCTCATCCATCTCTTTTCGAAGTGCATCTTGCGATTCCTGTGCTAGAATGAGATGTTTAGCCTGTTTTTCTATCTCCTCAATATGTGAAGCCTCGACCTGCTTTGCTGCCTCGAGAGCTTTTGCCTTGGATTGCTCCGCTTCCAATCGTCTGCGTTCATTATCATTTATTGCTGCTCTGATTGAAGCCTCTCTTTCTGCTATCTCGGCTTCCAGGGCTGCAAGTTCACCCTGGAGTTGCTTTGCATCACCTTCCGCCTTCTCAAGTTGCTGCTCGGCTGTCAGGAAGAAGAACCGACCGGTAAATGATGTATTCATCCAAGGTATCTGCATCCCGCCTGTCATATCCTGCACGCTTCGGGATACCGCTGCCACGAGCTGTCTCACCTCCAGATCCGGGGTGGCCAAATGCTGCTTCAAAGCCGTGGTGAACGGGCTGTTCCTCCCATCCCCGTCCTGAGCTAACGTGCCTGGGGCTGTGGAGAATACCACCATACTCTCTGCTGCCCTGCTATCCATCACACCAAGGCCTCGGGATCCTCCCCTGCCTGACGCGAACGGGTTGTCTCGGCAGGCATCCAGCATGACCAAGTTGAAACCGCTCTTCGTATCCTCAAGCGCCGAGGACACCATGTCCATGCTCATGGCCTTGCTTCTCAGCTCATAATCCCTCTGGATGTCCGCATCAACGGGAAGCAGGTAGTTGATCCCCTCGTACTGCACACCATGGCCGGCATAGAAGAAAAGGGTTGTGGATGCCTTTGCATCCTTAGCCTCCTTGGAGAATTCCCTGACGGCACCCTCCATCCGGCTGAGTGTTGTATTTGTCTCGAGTCTCACCTTGAAGCCAAGATCTGAGAGCATATCTGCAACATCACTGGCATCGTTGACCGGATTGGCAAGCTTCGTGGTTTTCTCATAGGCCCCATTGCCCACAACCAAGGCGTACCGGTCCACTTTAAAGGCAAAGAGGCCTGTAATCAGAACCGTAACCAACAACACAACCAACAAACACCGTTTCATATACACTCTCCCAATCATTATCATCTTCCCGACTTGAACGAGACAAACGCCTCAGCTCTCTTGTGTGTTTTTTAATCTCAAACCTTCATGCATCACGCATAAGTACAGGACTTACCCCCCTGCACCCCCTTTTAATGGTTAAATTGGTAAGTTTCATAGCTCATCAGCAAGCCCGTACAGGCCTGACCCTGGCTTCGACGTACCGAACGTTGACGTACTGATTCCCACCGAAGAAGGACTGGAGCCACACGTCGAGCGCACCGTACTCGGAGGAACTCCAGTAGAAGTCGCCAGAAAAACCACCAAGGTGTAGCCCGTAAATGATTTTTTCCTCCCTCTAGAATCCGCAATAGCCAGCTTTCCGGGC
>LVAX01000057.1 GCA_001604215.1 Clostridiales bacterium Firm_18 | reverse complement strand
AATTCTTGCCAAGAAAGAGATTTTTTAATCACTTTACACAAAGTTTTTTACAGGCTCTTTGTTTTAGAAAAAAATATAGTATTTAAAGCGTCACGCCGTCTTTGAAAATGGAGATCTCGGCATAGCCGTTTTCTTCGTTTTTTGTTTTCTTCCCGCTTGCAACCTCAACAATAAGGTTGAAAAGCTCTCCCGTCAAATCCTTTCCTTTTAGAACCGGACCCGCGTCAAAATCGATCCAGTTTGGCTTTCTCTTTGCCAGGCCCGAATTGCTGGCTATTTTAATTGTCGGTACAGGCGCCCCCAGCGGTGTGCCCCGCCCTGTTGTAAACAGTATCATATGCACGCCTGCGGCGGTTAAGTTTGTTATTGCCACAATATCGTTGCCCGGCCCGTTCAGCAGCGAAAGCCCGCTTTTTGAAATCCTGTCCCCGTAATCCAGCACATCAATAACATTCGAAAGCCCGCCCTTTTGGACGCAGCCCAGGGATTTTTCTTCAAGGGTGGTAATGCCCCCCTCTTTGTTCCCGGGCGATGGGTTTTCGTATATCACCTGGTTATAACGCCTGTAATAATCCTTAAAATCATTTATAAGCCTAACCGTTTTATCGAATATTTCCCTGCTTTCGCACCTTTCCATCAGCAGTGTTTCGGCGCCGAACATTTCCGGCACCTCCGTTAAAACCGCGCTCGCGCCGTACGAAATCAGCAGGTCGGAAACCTTCCCCGCCAGCGGGTTTGCGGTAATCCCGCTGTACGCGTCGCTGCCGCCGCATTTTAAACCTATTTTCAGCTTTGATACGGGTATTCTGCTTTTGCTAAAGCCTCCGGCATAATTCTTTAAAGCCTGAATTAACCGGATGCCTTCCGATATTTCGTCATCATAATCCTGGGTATTTAAAAATTTTACCCTGTCGGGATTGTAATCCCCCAACACCTTTTTAAATTCTCCGATATTGTTGTTTTCGCAGCCAAGCCCCAAAACAAGCACGCCACCGGCGTTCGGGTGGTTTGCCAGGCCCTTTAGTATCTTTTGCGTCAGCAAATGGTCGTCGCCAAGCTGGGAGCAGCCGAAGGGATGGGGAAAATGCATGGCTCCCGTCCGCTCGCTCAGCTTTTCCGCCACCTTATTAACGCAGCCGACGGTGTTTATTATCCAAATATCGTTTCTGATTCCCACATCACCGTTTTCTCTTACATAGCCGTCAAAGGCAATATCGGTATGCGCCTTCGGAATATCCGACAGTTTCGGGGTATATTCATATTTTAGATTGCCGCTTAAATTTGTCTTTAGGTTATGGGTATGGACATGCTCCCCTTTTTCTATATCCCGCAGGGCATGTCCGATAGCAAAGCCGTATTTGATTACATTTTCGCCCTTTTTAATATCCGCCGCGGCATATTTATGCCCGTTTTCCAGATTTATCTCCACATTGTCCCTATCATTTATTTTCATATTTTACAACCTCATTGTACAAAAATGACAAATCCTGCCCCCAAAGCTTCTCCGAGGCAAGTATTTCCTTAACGGACGCCTTTTTCATAAACCCGATAACTTCGGCGTCGTCGTTTGCCATATCCGTTTTGTAAAACTTTATAAGCGAATAAAAAGCAAACAGAAGCGTTTCGGGCATTTTATCAAATCTTTTTATATATTCGATAATGGAGGGCAGCACACGCACCTTAAACTTGCTGACACAGTTCAGAGCAATCGAAGAAAGATAATGCTTTATATACGGGTTCGCAAACCTCTCCAGCACGCTGTTCGCATAGTCAATTAGCTCTTTTTCGGGCAAATCAAGGGTGGGTATTATCTCGTCGAATATGCATTTTTTTATATACCTTAGCATTTCGGGGTCGTCAACACAGGATTTTACCGTGTCAAATCCCTTCAACATGGCATAAGGCACAAGGGAGGTATGTGCGCCGTTCAATATCCGTACCTTGCGGGTGCGGTACATTTCAAGGTTATCCGTAACGATAACGTTAAGCCCCGCTTTGTCAAGGGGTATTTCGTCCAGAATACATTTCGGCCCTTCTATAACCCACAAATGGAAATACTCCGAAGTATTCACCATATTGTCGGTGTACCCCAAATCAATTTCCTCATCCTTCGGGTATCCGGTTACAATCCTGTCAACAAGCGTGTTGCAAAAGGTGTTTTCGCGCTCTAACCACTGTTTAAAGCCTTCACCCAAATTCCATTCATCCGCATATTGCAGTATTATTTTTTTAAGGTTTTCCCCGTTTTTGTCGATAAGTTCACAGGGCAAAAAGATAAAGCCTTTAAGACCCAGCTCATACCGCCTGTGCAGCAGCGCCGTAAGCTTTGCCGGGAACGAAGCCGGAGGAGTATCGCTAAGCCTGTCCTCGCCGCGATAGCTTATCCCCGCTTCGGTCGTGTTGGATATAACAAAGCGAAAATCCGCGTTTTCCGCTAATTTCAAATATTCTTCATAATCGTCATAGGGCTTTACGCATCTTGAAATAACGTCTATTACCTTATTCTCGACTCCCTCAACGCCGCGAATTATATGGGTATAAACGCAGTTTTGCTCCGAAAGCCTGTCGCACATTCCCTTTTCAATCGGCTGGACAACCACAACGCTGCCGTTAAAATTACTTTTTTCGTTTATAATCTGCAGCATCCAGTCGGCAAATCCGCGCAAAAACGCCCCTTCCCCGAATTGAATCACCTTTTCGGGCCTTATTGTTTTTTTAAACTCCATTTCAAATACTCCTTACATCGATTGATTTTAATATCAGGCATACCTGCCTAATATAATTTTACACCATTTGACGGGCAAAAACAATCAAAATATTGTCATGATAATTTAAAGCTGCAATATATTGTTTTTTTAATGCGGCTTTGCCGCGCTTATTTCGCGACAGCCTGATATAATTATTAAATTAGCTTGCAGTAATCTCTTCTCCTCTTTATTGATTGTTCAGCTTCATCTAACTTACGGTACAGATTACTTAGATACATATTTTTCTCATACATTTCCATACTCATAATAACCTTTGCTCCGACTTTTTATAATTTATGGGCGGCTGTCCCGTTTCTTTTTTGAATACCGTGCTAAAATAATTCGGGCTGGAAAAGGACAGCATTTCGCTGATTTCGCCTATTGAAAGGTCTTGCTTAAGCAGGTCGATGGATTTTCTTATTTTCATTTTGTTAAAATAAGAAATAACACCTTCATCGGAGTATTTTTTGAATGTTTTCTTTAAGTTGCTGACGCTCATATTGCAAACAGCGGCGATTTCTTCAAGGGTCAGGCTTTTATATACATGGCTGTTTAAAACATCAATAATCCGGCGGTAGTTTCTGGCGCTTTGGGTATTTATTCCCTCTTTACTGATAGACTTCTTAAATACCGTAAGCAAAAAGTATTCCAATGAAGTGGCAATAAGCTGCAATGCCATCTCGTCTTTGGTTGACCTGGCTTTTAGAAGCGTAGTGCCCCAGGGCTCAAATGCGGTATGGACATAAGTTATTATATCTTTAATCATTTGGGCTCCTTCAAAATCCATCTGAAAAATTCCGTTTTCAAACCTTTTCATGCCGATTCCGTCTGCGTCAAAAGACATTATTATCAGGTGAGGCTTTGTTCCGCCTTCCGACCATAACCTGTGAAACTCCATCGGCTTATGGAAAATAATTTGATTTTTTGTCAGCTCATAAATTCTGCTGTCGGCCGCCACACCGATTTTGCCGTCTAAAACATACACGATTTCCCAGAAATTATGCATTTCTCCTTTAAAGTTAAAGGTTTCATCATATATAACCTGAAATGCGCTTACTAAAGATTTTATATTTATAATGCGGTCAAGATTATACATGGTGTATGCCATAGCTCATGCCTCCCATGTGTCTGATACTGTAAAAAATGTGCCTTATTATATATTTAAATTTAAAATCAGGTATATTATAATAAATATATTAGAACTTGTAAAGGGGTGCGTATGATTGGAAAAAATAAACATCGGCATTATAGGTCTTGGCGAAAGGGGCTATTCACTTTTAAAAAGCGTTATTCTGGAAATTGACTATGTAGATGTTTTGGGCGTTTGCGACATTTACGAAGACAGGACCGAACGGGGTTTTGATATAGTTGCGGAAAAAAGGGGAAACAAGCCTGTTCGTACGAATGACTATAAAGTGCTCCTCGGCATGCCCGAAATTGATGCGATCGTAATAACAAGCGCGTGGGAATCGCATCTTCAAATTGCCATGGAAGCGATGAATGCAGGAAAATATGTTGGGGTGGAAGTTGGCGGAGCATACTCAATCGATGATTGCTGGAAGCTGGTGCACACCTACGAGAAAACAGGAACACCTTGCATGATGATGGAAAATTGCTGTTATGGCAGAAATGAGCTTATGGTACTAAACATGGTAAGGCAGGGGATATTTGGGGATATTGTTCACTGTGCCGGAGGCTATCACCATGATTTAAGGCATGAAATTTCATTTGGCAATGAGAACAGACACTACCGCCTTAGAAATTATCTGAGCAGAAATTGCGAAAACTATCCGACCCATGAGCTTGGGCCTATTGCAAAGGTACTGGATATAAACAGAGGCAACCGCATGTTGTCTTTAAATTCGGTTGCTTCAAGGGCTGCGGGGCTTAGTGATTTTATAAAGAGAAAAAAACCGGAGGATACCCGGCTTTTAAATGCTGAGTTTAAGCAAGGTGATATAGTAACCACTATAATTAAATGTGCCCGCGGGGAAACTATTGTGCTGACACTGGACACTACCCTGCCCAGAGCTTACAGCAGGGGATTTTGCGTCCGCGGCACAAAAGGAATGTATGAAGAACAAACACATTCAATATTCTTAGACGGTGTACACCATGAATATGATTATAATTGGAGCAAGCAGTGGGGAAATGCAGATAAATACAGAGAAGAATATGAACACCCGATTTGGAAGAAATATCTGACGGAAGGTGTCAAAGGCGGGCATGAAGGAATGGACTGGCTTGTTTTCAACGCCTTTTTTGAAAGCGTGGCAAACAAAACACAAACTCCCATTGATGTATATGATTCGGCAGCCTGGATGAGCATTTCAACATTATCCGAACAATCTATTGCTTGCGGAGGAGCAACCGTGTATATCCCCGACTTTACCAACGGAAAGTGGCTTCAGCCGCAAACCAAAGCAGAGGGCAAGTATAGCTTGTAATTGTCATGTGCCGGGGGACGGGGGTTGACAACCCTCAATAAAGATAATTACACAACATTTTGCCGCAAATTTGGGCGTAATCAATCCCCTAAAAATTTTTTCTTGCAGTTTTTAAACATTAATGGTATAATATAACACAAGCAAATAAGACAATTAAAAAGTCGCCGTGACCGCGAGGTGCTAGCACCACCCCGCGGCTCGCGCAAAAGGTGACGAGACCACCCCTGCACGCACTCAAATATGAGCCATCAGCGACATTACATAGTATAGCACATTTCCCCTTTTTTTACAAGAGGGTTGAAATGATATTTTACTATATAAATGTATGCTAAGGCACATTGACATCAGGTGGAAAACCGCCTTTTGCCGATGTGCCTTTTTTATACGGAAACAGGGCGGCATTTCCGTATAAAACCTACTACTATTGGAAAGGTTTAAAAGGTATTTGGTATGAAAATTTTTGTTTTCGCAATTCTTTTTACTCTCTTTGCTCTTTTGGTTTTTATTTTTGTGCTTTTAAAAATCATAAAAGCGCTGTATAAGCTGGCGTATTATGATTTCCTGACCGGAGTATACAACAGAAGGTATCTGGCCGGGTATATGCAAAGGCTGGCTGAAAAGAGCGAGGCCGTTTGCTGTGTTATGTTGGATGTGAATAACTTCAAGCAAATCAACGACACTTTGGGGCACTGCATAGGGGATAAAGTTCTAAAAGAAATCGCCGCAATATTGCAAAAGGCAATTGCTTCGTCAGACATGCGCGGCTTTGTGGCAAGGTACGGCGGGGACGAATTTTACATGGTTTTGCACACAAAAAACAAATTCCTCGTCAAGCCCGTTATCAACAAAATCAAACTCGCCTTTGAGCAGTTTTATTTTTTCGCAAGCATGCCGCACAAAATATCCTGCTCTGTCGGCTATGATATATACGATCCCGCCAAGTGGAGCAGCTTTGACATGTTCGAAAGGCACATAGACAAGTTAATGTATAAACATAAAGGTACTAAACTCTTTATGCCCTAACCTTATTGCTTTTCCGCTTTTCAGCTTTTCCGCTTTTCAGCTCTTGAGCTCTTCAGCTCTTCAGCTCTTCAGCTCTTGAGCTCTTCAGCTTTTCCGCTCTTTCCAAAAAACGACAGCGGCTCGAATATGGGCGTTATATTATTATTTTTTATACCGATTATTTTTATAGTGTCGGTTTTATTTATCAGCCAGCCTAAATCAATTTGGTTATCCCAGAATTCAAAGGATAATTTTTTTAAAAATTTCATCCTTCCGGGTTCATCGTAGCACACAACGAAAATATTGTCATTTTCAACGGCTTCGCGGTTGCTGACCGATATGTTAAGGTTGTTTATAAGAAGGGTTTCCTCGTCTATTTGGTCATAATTAAAATATGAGCTTTCAATTTTTGCTGTCGTTCCCACACCGTCGGCAAAGCCTACGGAAGAGATGTCCAAATAGCATTCCGCAGTATTGTGGTTCTTGGGGCTTAAATATATCCGTGCCGCCTCGGAAAAATCGGTTGTAATGCCGCTGATAAAAATGCCGTTGACCTGCGTAAAATATCCCTTATTTCCTCCTGCCTCATAGCCTATCACGATAGGCCATTTGCTGACGGCAATTCTGTTATAATTGTATGTTTCTTCAAGCAGACTGCCGTCCGTGTCATATATTAAAAGCCTGATGTTTTGACCGGTTGCGATTGGCGCGTAAATACGAATAACACTTAAAAATTTAGCATAGTAGGACTGTGGATATATATTTTTATAATACACGTCTTTTTGATACTGCGCGGAAGTGTTCACGGTAGAGATTATGGTGGCCGACCCGATGTCATCGGTTAAAATGCAATTTTTTTTATAATAATATATTTCGCCGTCAATATTATATTTTAAAATATATTCGCCGTCGGTGGTTTCAAATTTGTATTTTACAGCGCCGCCCGTGAATATAAAATCCTGCGTAAGCTCCTCACCCGTGCTTATATTTTGAAGTGTCACCGACACACTGATTCCACCCTCGGGAATCTTAACTTCCGTAGTGAAAAATCCGCCGACAGTCCTCGGCGCGGGAAAATCCGAGCCTAATGCGGTAATATTTACGCCGTCAACTCCCCCGTTTGCCAAGACAAATTTTTTTGCGTCGGCGGCATTAATCGAAAGACCGTTTTCCGTAACATATATTTTATATCCCGAAAGAATATTTGCGGGAAGGTGCAAGCGGGAGGGGTTTATGCTTCCGCCGCCGGTATTCGTACCACCCTGTGAAACAGGTACAACAGGCTGGGTCGGCTCCTCAACAAGCTGTCCCGCAACATAATATACCGTCCATTCCCCTTTATTATAAATATCGGGTATGGGTATTATATATGAGGTCTTGTTTTCCCCTTCCGGTATATATAAGCGGCTTTCTTCAATATGCTCTCCGTTTGTTGCGGTAATAGGGCATGCGAAATATTTATCCGGCGGTATTACATATTCGTCAGGCAAAACAAATTTTCCCTTTATATAGCCCGTTACAAGCAAATCGCTTATATCAATATCCACTGTGAATGATTCGGACTGCGCTCCTATAGGAAAGGCTGCGCATTCATCGAAGTTTGGCGTAAAGCCGTTTTCGGACAAATACATATCAAGCCCTGTATAATACTGGTAATTACTTGTAGTGCAAATTGTATATTTTAAATTATAATTTTTGGTTTCGTCTTCCGTTAAAAATTCCGTTTGATAGCTATGCATAGTTGTATTTTTAGGAATGGCTATACTTTTATTATAAATAACGTCTTCTTCACCCTCAAGCAATGAAATTTCAATTGTCATTTCACCCTTTAACGGAGCGGGCAGCGTGATTGCCCCGCTGATTGTCCGGTTCGGCCCGGGCAGGGTAATATCAATGTTAGGCATAAGGGAGTTGAACCCCATATGGTTTTAAAAGGCAAATTTCCCGCAATAAT
>LVAX01000056.1 GCA_001604215.1 Clostridiales bacterium Firm_18 | reverse complement strand
CCGGATACGAGTCTATCGGTGCTGGATTCTTCATATCAGTGCGTTGTTGGTTTGACTGTTACCTCCCGGATACCCACTAGGTTCAACTCCGTCACGTTCTCCGGCCCTATCTCAGCCAGAACCAATGGAATCTCCTCCCTAAGCGATGCAAACGCTGTTGCATAGGGAGAATGGGTATGAACAACAGCATTCACTTCACTCTTCATCTTATACAACTCTGCATGCAAACGCCACTCAGAGGAGGGATGAAGTCCGTCAAGACAGGAGAGAATCTCCCCTTCTGTTGTCATGATTACAATCTGCTCACACGTCATGGTCAAATAACTCAC
Organism: Clostridiales bacterium Firm_18; assembly: GCA_001604215.1. Taxonomy (GTDB): domain Bacteria; phylum Bacillota; class Clostridia; order Monoglobales; family Firm-18; genus Firm-18. The sequence goes on along the minus strand of LVAX01000056.1, from coordinate 8,752 downwards.
AGACCCAGGAGTGATGGCAAAAGCATTTTATAGGCAAATCATTAACATTAAATGCATCTGTTTACATCAATGTCCATTTGAATAACCTCGATTACGAAAAACTTCTAACATTTCATCCACTTGAATATTATTTAATCGATTTGGTTCAACACCGGTTGACTTACACGTTAAGTAAATTTGACAAGCCTTCTCAATTATCTGAGCTATATTAAATGCTTTTTCTATAGTCTTTGAACCTGTAAGAAGACCATGGTTACTGAGAAGAACAGCATTCCTATTCTCCATACCTTTTAATGCAAATTGAGCCAATTCTTTAGTTCCATATCGTGCATAGGGACAACATATTACATCAGTCCCTGCAATCATATTCAAATAGTAAAAAGGTGGGAGAGTCCAACCCAAACAAGCCATCGCAGTAGCATATAAAGAATGAGTATGAACTACTGCGTTTACATCGCTACGGTTTTGATAAAAAATTCCATGCATGGCAAATTCTGAAGACGGTTTCAAACTGCCATCAATCGTATTCAAATTCAAATCAAGAACAATGACATCTTCTGGCACCATCGTTCTATAATCTTTCCCACTTGGTGATATCGCAAAATATTTCTCTTCTGGAGAGAATACACTAATATTCCCACCTGTTCCTGTCGTGAGATTTTCAGCAAGCATCTCACGACAAAACCTAACTACAGCTTCGCGTTCTTGAGCTAAAATCATGGCTTCCTACCTTTTTTTTAAAATTTAAGCAAAAATGTCTATGGTAGGAGAACTATTAAACCTTTGAGCAGTATTGCAATTGCATTCTTGGTTAAAACTATCTCTCAAAACAGAAATAAATATTTTACTTAGCTTTTGGATGTCATCGTTAAGCCCATCTCGTTTGAATTCCATTTTTTCACTTAGCAAACCTGCTCCGAAATTTATGGAAAAAGCTGCTGCAGCATAATGGATACCAGCTTCTCTAAAAAGCATAGTCTCTGTAGCGCCTGTCATCCCTATTACATCTCCGCCAATTTGAGCAAAATATCGTATCTCTGCAGCCGTTTCAAACCTTGGTCCATTAAAACATATATAATTTCCATAAGGCATTATTCTAAAATTTTGATTCTTTGCTTCTTTTAGAATCAAATTTCTAAGAGTATTACAAAATGGACGAACCATATCTGTATGAACCAGCCCATACTCTCCCCCACTATAAAAAGTATCCTCTCGGTTGTACGTTTGGTCAATAAATTGATCAAGAAGAACAAAATCTCCAGGTGCAATCAGAGTCTTTAGAGAACCTACACAATATAAACCAAGAGCACGCTCAACTCCTATCTTTTTAAGAGCAGCAATATTTGCACGATAATTTACTTTATGTGGAGGGATAGTATGATCTTTTCCATGTCTTGTAAGAAACACAATATCAGAAAATTCATGAAGTCCTTCATATATTGTGGCCTCACCAAACCTAGTTTCTACAGTACGTTCAACAGTAGAAACACCCTCTAAATTATAAACTCCAGTTCCTCCAACTATTGCATATCTCATTATTATGCTCCTATAAAATTATATTGTTTACTTAAAATATCTCTGTAAATCGTAGGGTGAAACTATCCCAAATTCAGTTAAGACTCCGCTAACATACTTGGGTGGAGTGATGTCAAAAGTAGGATAATAGCCATTAACCCCTTCCATGGTAGTTTTTACACCCATAAACTGAAGAGATTCATTAGGATTTCTCATTTCTATCGTTACAGAACTAAGATCAGGATTATCCTTTGAGACATTTCCTGCAACGAAATAGGGGATGTCATGCTCATGAGCAACAAGTGCTATTTGATATGTGCCAATTTTATTAACTACATGCCCATCCAATGTAATAACGTCAGCTCCAGAAAAGAAAACATGAGGAATTTTTTTACTGATAACATATCCAATCATATTATCAGTTATAACTGTAACGGGAATATCCATGTCATGAGCTATACTTGCAGTCAACCTAGCTCCTTGAAGAAACGGTCTAGTCTCAGGACAAATAAGTGAAACTTCTTTTCCCCTTTCTTTACAAAGGAGTAATACAAATGCAATTGATGTTTCAGCAAAACAATTTGTTATTATAGTTACATTATCTGGAAGCAAATCAACCAACGGTTGCATCATTTCTCGTCGAGTAATGTAACGTCTGTCAACAATTCTATCAACTGTGTCCTTTACAACAGGACCAATCGTAATACCACGCACTACTGCATCTAAGGCTACATCTAGAACAGGCTTTACAAACGAGACCATTTGCTTTGAAGTAGTAGGCCTTGCATGAGTTAAGATATGAGCACATTCTGATATAAATTTTGCTTTTTCAGATTCTTGAACACTATCGGCTTGATATGCTCCAAGAATCATCCCTTGCAGAGCAGCAATCCAAGGTCCACTGCTTTGTGTCACCATATCTGTGATAGCATTAGCAACTTCCTTGCAAGTTTTGCATACAACATACTTTGTTTGCAAAGGATAGATACGCCTATCTAAAATTCGAACTTCTCCATTTTCATACCAAGCAACATTCTCTTTTTTCAACATGAAAGCCAAGCCATCATCAACTCTTTTCATCTACGCTATCTCCTAAAATCATCCCTTTATACCTGAAGATGTTACTCCTGCAATGTAATACTTTTGAAGCATAAAAAAGACAACTAATACCGGTATAGTTGTTACAAATGCAGCAGAAAATACGATATTCCATAAGATATCTTGATCACTAAATAGATTTGATATGGCCACGGTAATAACTTGCAATCTTGGATTTCGAATTACTACCAGCGGCCAAATAAACGAGTCCCATGACCAAATAAATTTAATCAAAATGGCACTTACAATAGCAGGAGTAATCATGGGGAGCATCAAGCTTCTGTATACTCTAAAATGTGTACATCCTTCAATTAGACCTGCATCATAAAAGTCTTTAGGAATTTCACAAAGATGTTGTCTGAATAGAAATATAACAAAAGCATCAGCTATCCATGGTAAATATATGGCAGCAATAGTGTTATCAACGCCCAAACTACGAATAACAAGATACAGTGGAACAATTCTTGCTTCGAATGGAACCATTAGAGTTGCCAATATATAGAAGAAAAGTAGCGTCCTCCCTTTAAACTGTAATTTCGCAAGGACAAAGGCTATCATGCTACATACAACTATGGAGAATACAACAGTAAGGAATGCAATATAAAGACTAAGAAATATAGAGCTCCCAAATTTAAATGTCGTAAATAATTCTACAAAATTATGAAATGTTGGTGAAACTGGTACAAAAGTTCGCCATGTAAAAGGAAATATATACTGGAATATTTCTGCTCTTGGCTTGAATGACGAACCTATCATCCATAAATACGGTATAGAGAATGCGAGGACTACGAACAACAATGATAAAGCAATTATAATATTTCGCATTCCTCGTTTCAAAAGGATAGTAAAAGTGTTCATATTATACATGTCTCCAAGTAATTTATTTAATTTTTGGATTTTCGTTCTCTCACTGAGAGAAATTGAATTACGCTTAGCCCAATCAATATCAAGGCAACAAGAATTGATATTGCAGATGCAAATCCCATTTGATTGTAGCGAAAGGCATTGTCGTATATGGACATTACAATTACTTGTGTAGACCTGAGGGGACCTCCCTTAGTAGTCATATAAACAGGGGTGAATACTCTAAAGGCTCCTATGGATGTAAATATCAATATAAATATTATGGTTCCTCTTAGCATTGGTAGGGTAATATGTATAAGTCGTTTGAAATAACTTGCACCGTCGAGCATTGCAACTTCATGCAATTCATATGGAATAGCGGTGAGCCCTGAAAGGAAAAATAACATTACCAATCCAACATCTTTCCAAACTCCTAGAACAACCAACGATGGAAGTGCAAGTTTTTCAGTAGTAAGGAAACCCTGCGGAGGTAGTTTTAGTGTTTGCAATATACTATTAAATAATCCATTTGAAGGATGATACATGAAACCCCAAATTGTGGTAGCTACAACCAAAGATGTGACAACAGGTAACAATATTATTGATCGCAGAAAGCCAGTTCCAAATCTTGGTTTCTCTACAGCCAGGGAAAGAATCAAACCAAAAAGGAGAAGTAGAGGCACGTTCATAAGGAAATATTTAACTGTTACCCAAAATGAATTTAGAACAAATGGATCTTTAAGTGCATCTGTATAGTTTGCTAAACCAACCCATCGCATTCTTCCTGAGATAATATTGTAATCATAGAAACTATATCTTATTGCTTGAAGTATCGGGATATAATTGAATATCAAAATTGCAATGAATGCAGGCAGACTCATAAAAATAGCATGCAAATAAACACTTCTTTTAGTTTTATCTTGGAAACAATTAAGATTCTTCATTAGCTGATGTCCTTGTGATTCATAGTATGAAGATTGGATACAGGGTACTTTTCCCTGTATCCAGTTATCCCAACTAAATTAAAAGGAAAAAATTATTACCTAACATATCTTCGCAGTTGACTTTCTGCAGCATTGATTGCATCGCTAACAGTCCTCTCAACATCTGCTCCATAAGCAATATCCAACATCATATCGCGGCTAATTATATTTTGATAAATCGTATGGCCCGGAGACATTGGTCTCGATCTTCCCCATTTTTCATTCAGCTCCTGGAACATAATAGAATGTCCTTCACTGAACTCTGGAATCTGATTTCTTATATCTATCCTTCCAGGAAGCGATTCGTTGTATTGAGCATAAGTGATTAAAGCCTCTGCAGAAGATAAATATTTCACGAAGGTTTTTGCGGCCTCAGGATTCTTGGTTCTTGCAGCAATAGAAGGAGCAAAAGATCCCGTATGAGTGATAGGCGTAACAAAATAAGGCAAAGGCATAACATCCCAATTAAGGTTTGGGAAATTATTAGTAAATGTCCAACCACTGGATATGGGGCCTAGATAGGTAGCGACCTGCCCAGTTCCAAAACCATCTGGGATATCTGCTTTTGGCATAAATCCATATTCATTATAGAGTTTTTGATAAAACTTCAAGGCTTCAATTGCTTCTGGTGTATCGAGGTAACCCTTTAGCTTAGTACCGTCATCAGAAATTGACTTGAAGGTATTAGAATCTTCAGTACCCGCGCTTCTGATAATCCACATGTTCCAATAATCCTCTCTTAATGGATTATTAACGCTAGCCATACCCCATACTTTTTGATTCTGATTCTTTTCAGCAGTTTTCATTACTTTAGTTACATTTGTTACGAATTGATTAAAGGTCCAAGCTTCGTCTAGAGTCTTTGGAGCTTCAATTCCTGCATCGTTAAACATATCAACATTATAATATAGACCCACAGCTGAATCCCAAATTGGAGCACCATATACACTACCTTCCCATAGCACATCTTCAATTATTCCAGGAGCATAGTATTGGTGATCGCTTTTTGGAAAAAGATCATCAAGTGGGAGAAGGGCACCTTCGTACGCGTACTGTTTAATATCCGGGGAATTTGTCAATACAACATCTGAAACATCATTTGCAGCCCACATGATGGCTAATGAGGTTATAAACTCTGTATACGGAGTTATTCTCGTTCGTACTTTAATATTAGGATGTGCTTGCTCAAATTTTTCTATCACTTTTCCAAAAGCAAGTGGACGATTGAAACCCTCAGGAAAATAAAACTCAATCTCTACTACGCTCTGATCCTTTTCACTCCTATTTTCTTGACTGCCTTGTGAAAAAATTGGCATTACACAGAAAATTAATAATGTGATTGTCACAAAGAGTCCTATTGTTCTTTTTCGTATTTTTACCATACAAAGCCCCCTTTTTTTGGTAAAATAAAAATTATCAGAAATAATTCTTTTTTTGCCCTCCTCTTTTTCTCCAAGATTATCATGTACTTTTTTGCAAGTCAAATAATATTTATATTTTTTTCCTTATATAACAACATAATTTAGTCTTTTATTTTGGTTTTACAAATATTTTCATGATTAATTTTCATTTTTTTGTTGTAATTCCCAATTATAGTGTTAAAATCAAAGAATATGAAAGCGAAACAACGTATTGATAAAATCATCGAGAAAATTCCATATAACGGATTCATAATGGTCAAGGAATTAAGCCAAATATTCGGAGTAACCGAGGAAACAATTCGAAGAGATCTTAATAAAATTGTAAAATTGGATGAGGGAATTCGCAAAGTGCATGGAGGAGCTTATCGAGTGGAATCTGAGGATAGCTCTGTACCTCAAGGGTTACGACAGAGTCTTCTTATCGATGAAAAATCCAGATTTGCAAACGTTTGCATCTCCTTAATTAAGCCTGATTCTTGTATCATGTTGGATTCAAGTACTACTGCTTTATATATAGCCAAGCGGATAAAGGCAGAAAACATTAAAGTAACGATTATTACGAATAGCTTGCTTACTACTCGAGAGTTTGAAGATTCTGAAAATGTCTTTGTTATTTGTGTTGGTGGAGTCTTAAGAAAAAGGAACGGCTCTCTTGTAGGAAACACGACTGTCTCAGCACTTGAAAACTATTGTGCTGATTGCAGTTTTATCAGCCCAACCAGCGTTAACATGGAATTTGGATTAACAGATAACAACTATGATGAAGCTCAAGTTAGGAAGGCGATGATAAAACACTCCAACAAGCACTTTCTTGTAGCTGATCATACAAAACTTGGACGAATGCATATGCATTTTATTGATCGTATTGAGAAGATTGATATGGTAATTACTGATATGCAAGCTTCAAAAGAATGGCTTGATTTCTTCGAAAAGAAAAAAATACAGTATAAGTGTTGTTAAGGAGAGAACGTCGTGGAAAGAGCTGATAAGGATCTTGCATTCATGCTTCAATACGAAAATGTAGCATGGTATGATGGCGGAGAGGTAAGAATTCTTGATAGAAGAGTCTACCCTGCAAAGAAATCTTTTGTGGTATGTAAAACCCATACTGAGGTAATGCAAGCTATCAGGGATATGGTAACGCAGAGCGCGGGTCCCTACACTGCTGCACCTATGGGAATGGCTCTAGCAGCTTGGGAGTGCAGAACGCTGGGGAAAGAGAAGCAGCTTGCCTATCTGAAAAAGGCTGCAGAAACGATTGCCGATGCACGACCCACAACAAAGACACGGATGATCCAAGTTGTAGAGGCTTGTCTGCCTGTAGCTGAAAAAGCTTTGGAGGAAGGCAATCCTGCAGATATCGCAATACGTGAACATGTCGTTGAGGCAAACAACATTCGATACAACAAGATAGCAAGAACTGCAGAGTACCTGGTGGATATGTTCCCACAAAACGGAACGGTCATGACACAGTGTTTTGCAGAGACGATTGTAGGAATGATGCTCAAAGAGTGCAAGAAACGAGGGAGCAACATCAGGTTGTTCTGTCCTGAAACCAGGCCATACTTTCAAGGAGCACGACTGACTGCCACCGTCTGCAGCGAAATGGGATTTGACACTACGGTGATTACCGATAACATGCCCGCTTTTGTCATGGCAAACGAGAAGATCGATGTCGTCACCTGTGCAGCGGACGCCATTTCCTGCGACGGGTATGTATTCAACAAGGTAGGGACAAGCCAGATTGCGATTTGTGCCAAGCATTTTGGTATTCCGTTGTTTGTGTCAGGAGCTCCTGATATCGGACACCCCACCTTTGACACTGTCACCATAGAGATGAGAGATCCAGAATTCTCATTGCAGGCGATGGGGGTGAGAACCGCTGCCGAGGGAACTGGTGTCAAAGGCTACTACCCTGCTTTTGATATGACTCCTCCCCATCTGATCTCCGGGATTGTCACAGAGAAGGGAATCTTCTCTCCGTATGATTTGAACCGATATCCTGCAAAGGGGGGAAGCGGCGAGTTTGTCTGTTGATCGTACTATGGGGCATCGTTACAGATAGTCAGTCTACCCTGTTTGATGTATCAGACAGGGTGATTTATTTTTGAGCTGCTCATGATGATATCCTGATACAATCTGATATGGTGATTTTTGATAATATCAGTAAAAGTGATCTTTTTCTAAGACATATTTGAATGAATTACCCGAATATATATGCCTGTGTCCAGACATGTTCGCAATTTCATATTGAATAAGTCATGAGAAGCCACACTCATCATGCAACCTCTTCCAATTTCAATCTCTGTTCAGTCAACGACTGGACACTTACATATGCTCTTCCCGATTGCCACTCCTCCTCATACTCGATGAGGTAAGTTGTGATCAATCGGATGTATGAATCTTTGTTAGGAAAGATGCCCACAACCTTCGAACGTCTACGAATCTCTCGGTTCAATCGTTCCAGGGTGTTGGTGGAGGATATCTTGCGATGGTCTATCTGGTCGAACCGATAGAATTGCAAAGAATCCTCCAATCCCTCTTCAAGACAGCGGATTGCTTCAGAAAATTGTTTTTCATAGTAGTCCATGAATGACTGGGCATAGGACCTGGCCTGATTCTCATCAGGTTGTAACCAGATGTGTTTCAGTTGCTTGGCAAAGCTGTCCTTATGACGATGTCCCACGAACTATCGGTACCAGTTAAGAAATCCACATCGTCCACAGGAATCGCTGAATGGCGCTCCCAGAGCATGATTTTCGAAAACATGGTACCAGCTAGAAAGTCCACAAAATCCACATCCTTTTGAATCTATTATTGTCAATACAAAATGCTATGCGTACGTTTTAGTAGACACTTTTCGATGGACAGGAGCTCGATTTGGAGACACTT
>LVAX01000055.1 GCA_001604215.1 Clostridiales bacterium Firm_18 | reverse complement strand
TTAATCTGTGGAATTTACTTTTTCAAAGTGGAATTTACTTTTTCAATTGACCCTTTTTTTATTTTTCTCTATGGAAAACTTTGCGCGGCAAAATTTTTAATTATGAATATAATTGAAAATTTAGTAAATAATACTACCGAAAGGAGATGATATCACTTGTCAAACATAACATCCAAAGAGTTAAGCGCGCTTGATGACCAGCTTAATATGGAGCAGGTTCTGGTTAAAAAATACCGCACCTTTGCAAACCAATGCAGCGACCCTCAACTGAGAACAAAATGTTCACAAATTGCAGACAGGCATCAAGCTCATTTTAACACTCTGAAAAGCTATTTGTCTTAATTAAAAAACTAATATGAAAGGAGTGCCGCAAAATGAACAATCAAACCATGGGCGATAAAGAACTTATGGATGACTCGATTGCCAGTCAAAAGTTAATTGAAAGCACGTATAACACATACGCAAACGAATGTGTTAACCCATCGCTTCGTTCGGACTTTTTAAATATTTTAAAGGAAGAACATGACATTCAGGCAGATTTATTCAATGAAGTGCAAAAAAGGGGGTGGTATCAAACAAAACCTGCTGACCAAAACGACATTGTTCAATCCAGGCAAAAATTCTCGACTTCAAGTTGACACGTTCACAAACTAATCTATTCCACTCATTATTTATAACTTTTCAATTTGTTATGCGGATGCCCCTCGCAAAAGAGGGGCATCTTTTCGATTTAATATACTAATGCTATTTTAATTCATTACACTATTCATACTTGTACGCTCCGCATTCACGAAGTATACTTTTTACCCGTTCATAATTTTCATCTTCGACATCCATTGACCACAAGGTATTTCCTTCTTTTATGTCTTGTTCGTATTCCTCACTTTTTTCCTGGGGTATTCCCAAATCAACAAGTGCTCCTACTATACCGCCCGTTACCGCGCCGCCAAGCAGCCCGGCTACAGGACCGGCAGCCGCAACCATACCAAGCCCGGGTATTGCAATTGTTCCGAGCCCCAAAAGCAGCCCTGCCGCACCGCCGAGCACTCCGCCGCTTACCGTTCCCCGCGAGATTTGGTCGTTGGATGTTTCGGCATTTTCCTCGCTTGTAATAATTGAAATGTCACTTGTTCTAAGCCCTTCCTCTTTTACTCTTTGAGCCGCTTCCACAGCATCCTCATGAGATGTAAAGACAGCAGTTATTTTTTTCATATTTTATACAACCTCCGTTTAAAAAAATATTTCGTGAATATATTTCCCTTTATGTCAGAATATATTCAAAATAAAGGTTTACAAAACAATAAAAAAGTGTTAAAATATTTTGAAAAGGTAAGGTCGGTGAACAATTTTGAAAATGTCAGGCGCCAAAGCTTTAATAAAAACACTTGAAAACGAAGGTACGGAAGTTATCTTCGGATATCCCGGTGCCGCAAATGCCCCGATATACGATGAGCTTAGCAAAAGCAAAATACGCCATATTCTGCCCAGAGGAGAGCAGGCAGCCGCCCATGCGGCAAGCTCATATGCCATAATGTCAGGCAAGACCGGCGTTTGTATGGCAACGTCCGGCCCGGGTGCCACAAACCTTATAACCGGAATCGCAAATGCATATATGGACTCCGTTCCCCTGATAGCAATAACCGGCCAGGTTGCAACAAGTATGATAGGCCGTGACGCATTTCAAGAGGTTGATATTACGGGAGCAACCGCTCCCTTTTGTAAACACAATTATTTGATAAAAGACGCCAACGATATTGCGCAGACCTTAAAGGACGCTTTTTATATAGCCTCTACCGGAAGGCCGGGGCCCGTTGTCATAGACATTCCGATTGATGTGTCCACATCCGTTATAGATTATAAACCACCTCATAAAACAGATATAAGGGGATATAAGCCTAATGTAAAAGGCCATCCTTTGCAAATCCGAAAAATTTGCAGTGCAATAGCCCAATCAAAAAGACCGCTGATAATAGCGGGCGGCGGCGTCGGGGCGTCGGGGGCCGAGCAGCTTTTGGCCGAATTTTCACAGAAGTATCAAATACCTGTGGTAACAACGCTTATGGGTATTAACCACTCCTCCCGATGCGGCGAGCTTTTAATCGGCATGATCGGTACCCATGGGGTATTGGAAGCAAACACTGCCGTAAGAAAAAGCGATTGCATTATTGTTTTGGGCGCCCGTTTGGGGGACAGGGCTTATACAATCGTTCACTCGGAAAATTCGGACGCAGTAATTGCGCATATAGATATCGACCCAGCCGAAATCGGCAAAAACGTCGGTACTCATATACCCATAGTCGGTGATATCAGTGTTGTACTGCAACAGATAATGAAACAAAAAATAGACTGCAATGTCAGCGAAAACGCGCGATGGGCAAATTCCCTGATTGAGCTGAAAAAGAAAAAGAAAGTTTTCAAGGACAATAAACAAACGGCAAATCCCAAATCAGCCATAAGACTGCTTTCCGAGCTTACCGGCGGAAGTGCGGTTATAACGACAGAAGTCGGTCAAAACCAAATTTGGACTGCCAACAATTATAGTCTGTCGGGCGGCGGCGCTTTTATAACATCAGGCGGCCTTGGCACAATGGGGTTTGGTTTGCCGGCGGCAATCGGCGCCAAAGTTGCCGCTCCCGATAAAACGGTTGTAGCCGTGGAAGGTGACGGAAGCTTTCAGATGTCTCTTTCTGAGCTTGCTACAATAAAGCAATGGAATATTCCCATAAAAATAATGCTGTTTAACAACAGCCAGCTCGGAATGGTAAGAGAACTTCAACGGATGAAGTATTCAAGCAATTATTTTGCCGTCGGTTTAGACGGAAGTCCGGATTTTGTAAAGCTTGCCGGCGCATACGGAATCGAAGCTTCCCGGGTGTCATCAAATGACGAGCTGCCGGACGCAATATCGAAAATGCTGCGCGGAGATATTCCTTATTTATTGGAAATTCCGGTGGATAAAGACGAATCTACTCTTTAAGCTTATAGGAGGGTTTACATGGCAAAACATATTTTATCGGTTTTAACCGAAAATAAAGCGGGCGTTTTAAGCAGGATTTCGGGCCTGTTCAGCCGCAGGGGCTTTAACATTGATTCTCTTGCGGTCGGCACCACTCAGGACGAAAGCATATCAAGAATGACAATTGTGGTAAACGGCGACGACTATATTGTCGAGCAGGTTTGCAAGCAGCTCAACAAGCTAATTGATGTTATAAAAATAAAAAGGCTTGACGATAATGACACCGTCAGCCGGGAACTTTCTTTAATAAAGGTTGCGGCAAACAATAAAACACGCTCCGATATAATCCAAATAGTTGATATTTTCAGGGCCAAGATAATCGACGTATCACATGAAACGCTTACAATCGAAATGACTGGCACGGAGGAAAAGCATCAGGCCTTAATTGACCTGCTGACTCCTTATGAAATTAAAGAAATGGTTAAAACGGGAACGGTTTCGATTGAAAGAGGTACTAATATAATAAGTAAATAAACGGAGGTTTTTAAAATGGCAAAAATGTATTATGAAAAAGACTGTAATTTATCCTTGCTTAAAGGAAAAAAAGTTGCCGTTATAGGTTACGGCAGCCAGGGGCATGCTCATGCGCTTAATCTTATGGACAGCGGTATTGATGTTACCGTCGGGCTATATGAAGGCAGCAAATCCTGGTCCAAAGCCGAGCAGGACGGGTTAAAGGTTGCATCCGCGCAGCAGGCTGCACGTGACGCGGACGTTATTATGATATTAATACCTGACGAAAAGCAGGCAGAGCTTTATACCAACAGCATTGAAAAAGAGTTAAAGCCCGGCAAAGCCCTTGCTTTTGCACACGGGTTTAATATTCATTTCAACCAGATTAAACCGCCGGCGGATGTGGACGTTATTATGATTGCACCCAAAGGCCCGGGACATACGGTCCGCAGTCAGTACAAAGAGGGTAGGGGCGTACCTTGCCTTATTGCCGTATATCAGGATGCAACCGGCAAGGCCAAAGATATCGCACTTGCCTGGGCAGCTGGAATAGGCGGCGCAAGAGCAGGTATATTGGAAACCACCTTTAAGGAAGAAACCGAAACGGATTTGTTCGGTGAACAGGCTGTTCTTTGCGGCGGTGTAACCGCGCTGATGAAATGCGGGTTTGAAACCCTTGTTGAAGCCGGCTATCAGCCTGAAAGCGCATATTTTGAATGCATACACGAAATGAAGCTTATTATTGACCTTATTAATTCAGGCGGGCTCAGCTTTATGAGATATTCCATAAGCGATACGGCCGAATTCGGCGATTATATGACCGGCAAAAGGATAATAACCGAAGAAACAAAAAAAGAAATGAAAAAAATACTGGCCGAAATTCAAGACGGAACCTTTGCACAAAAATGGATTGCCGAAAACAAAGCAAACCGTCCGCATTTTCTTGCCATGCGCCGCATAGAAAGCGAGCATCTGGCCGAAAAAGTCGGCAAAGAGCTCAGAAAAATGATGTCGTGGGTAAAATAGTATAATAAATATATATCCCATGGGCAAAATAATTATCGAAAGGAAGAGAAAATGTGCGAAAAATAAAAACCGGATGGATGGTATTCGCCGTAATAATTATTCTTTTGCTTATTGTCGTATCAAGCTTTGCCGGTAAGTATAACAACTTGGTAACCGCAAACGAAAACATTAACGGCAAATGGAGCCAGGTTGAAAACAACCTCCAAAGAAGAGCGGATTTAATACCTAATTTGGTGGAAACGGTAAAAGGTTATGCGGCCCATGAGCAGCAGATTTTCAGCGACATTGCCGAGGCAAGGTCAAGGCTTATCGGTGCCACAGGTGTTAACGAAACCGCCGAAGCAAACGGTGAGCTTTCAAGCGCACTCAGCAGGCTTCTGGCGCTGAGCGAGGCATACCCCAACTTAAAGGCGGACCAAAACTTCCGTGCCCTGCAAGACGAGCTTGCAGGCACCGAAAACAGGATTGCCGTTGCCAGAAAGGATTATAATGATTCGGTTCAATCTTACAATACAACCATAAAAAGATTTCCGACCAATATAATCGCCGGTATTTTTAATTTTGAGGCACGGGAATACTTCCAGGCCGAGGAAGGGGCAAGTCAGCCTCCTGCCGTTAAGTTTTAACGATGCAATTAATTTAAAAAAATTATAAATATGCCGTAAAAATAAAAGGGGATGGTTTTTTTGCTGAAAAAGAAAGCTCTTGTTTGCTTGATTTTTGTTATTGCGTCTTTATGCGGATTGTCAGTTATATCATCATCCCGGCAAAATATTCCTTCCCCGACGAATTATTATGTAAACGACTTTACCAATGTAATGAGCGCCGAGGCAAAGCGCGGCATCGAAAAAACAGCAGCCGCTCTGCAGTCCGGTACGGGGGCACAAATTGTTGTTGTAATTGTTGAAACAATCGGCGACATGTCTATTGAGGAATATTCCAACGCCCTTTTTCGAGAATGGGGCATAGGGCAAGCCGATAAAAATAACGGTGTTTTGCTTGTTATTGCACTAAACGAAAGGAAAAGCAGAATAGAGGTCGGCTACGGCCTTGAAGGGCGGCTGCCCGACGGAAAAACAGGGCAAATTCAGGACGAGTATCTGATTCCGTATTTGTCACAGGGGGATTTTGATACCGCGGTAACCTTAACATATAACAAGCTTGCATCGGAGGTTGCCGCAGAATATAACTTTACCCTGCCGGACCTTCCGGCAGCCGCAGTCAAAAAAGATGCCCAAAGCGGCTCCGAATCCGAGAAGGTGTTTCCCATAATACTTGTTATCTTTTTTGTTATTGATTTAATACTGTTCAGAGGCAGGATAACAGGCTTTTTGTTAAAGCTGTTTTTCCTTAGGTATTTAATTGGAGGCCGCAGAGACGGCAGAGGCGGCAAGGGCGGTGGCGGTTTCGGCGGCGGAGGCTTTGGAGGCGGCGGTTTCAGCGGTGGCGGCGGTTCTTCCGGCGGCGGGGGAAGCAGCCGCAGCTGGTAAAAAACTAATAAAAGCCTCTTCGAGGCAATGATGCATGACATTTATTTTTATACTACAACATACCAATTTTATGATAATATAAAGTTTATCTTTTATTATCATAATTTATACATTATGTAAATAAAGCGTTCGGGCGCGTAGCGCTTTCCCGAACGCATCATCTCGCCCCGCGAGGGAAAGCGAAGGCGGATTCATTCCGCCGGAGCGCGAAATTGCGCGGGTTTTGCGCAATTTCCTATAAATCAAGAAAAAACAGGCTGCGAGTCATGTATCGCAGCCTGTTTATATATCATTAGATTTATCAAAACTTTACAAGAGAGTCTATCGAAACGGGCAAGCCGGTTGAAATGGATTTGTTTGCAGCTATTCCCGTTAAAATGCTCATCGCACCGTCTATATGTGAAGCCGCCCTGTTTAAAGGGTCCGGTTCAGGATTGCCGAATAAATCGTTCAGCAACACGGCGTCTCCGCCGCCGTGCCCTCCTTTTCCTTCCTCTGTTTCTACCTTATATGAAGCTGCGAACATGGGATAAACTACAATTGATTTGCCGGCGATTGCACCTTCGTTCTTAGAATCGCTCTGGGCATTAATGTATACCTGTTCTATAACTTCAACTTCCATACGCCCTTTTGTCCCCGTCATGGTAACTCTGAAACCTTCGACAGGCGAATATGCATTTAACGAATAACTCATCATTGCGCCGCTTTTGTAGCGCACCAGCACACTCATGGTATCCTCAATGCTTATCCCGTCCGAAAATACGCTTTGATCCCTTAAGTATCCGTCATCCTTTTCGGCATTGAGATATAAATTTTCAAGGGTTTCGCTGCCCTTCATAATCAATGCGAAAGGATCCTTTTGTGCTATTTCGTTTTCATGGGCTCTGTAATAAAATTTTGTTTCGCCCCGCTCTTCAGCATTTGCCTTTCCGTAAAACATTAAATCGCCGAATGCAAAAACCGTTTTTGGAGCGGTTCCGAGCCAGAAGTTCACCAAATCAAAGTGGTGTGTAGATTTATGAACCAGAAGGCCGCCGCTGTTTCTTTTATCCCTGTGCCATCTTCTGAAATAATCCGCACCGTGGGATGTGTTTAAAAACCATTCAAAATGAACGGCATTAACCTTGCCGATTGTATCCTTCATGATAAGCTCCCTTACCTTGGAACTATGAGGTGCGTACCTGTAATTAAACGTAACGCGAAGTTTTCTGCCCGTACGCTTTATTGTGTCTATTATTTCCTGGCATTTATTCTCGTCAATTGTCATCGGTTTTTCCGATATTACATCACAGCCCGCTTCCATTGCCTTTATTATGTATTTGTGATGGGTCCTGTCAATTGAAGTGACAATTACATAATCAGGCTGCTGCTCCTTCAGCATTTGATCGAATTCTTCGGCCCCGTACATTTTAACTTCTTTGTACCCGAGCTTATTTTGTAAAACACTGTTTGTGTATTCCATACGGGTTTTGTTTATATCGCAAATTGCCGTAAGCTCGGCAGTATCGCAATATTTTGTTGCTATTGCTTCATAAAAAAGCCTTGCCCTGCCGCCAACACCGACCTGGACATATTTTTTCTTTAAACCCATCTTACTCTCTCCAATCTGTTTTATATAGTTAAGATTACATCAATTTTTATTAAATTTCCTTAAATATATTGCTTATTTTCAAAATTTATTATAAAATATTGATTAGTGAGGTGATGTTTGCGTGGATAAAAATTTTAACGCAAATAAAAATCTTTTTAAGGCAGAAATCGCACAAAAAGAAGGAATACTCAACATGCCCGCCCTTCATTATCATAACGAATACGAAATATATTATCTTGAAAAAGGGGAAAGGAACTACATAATAAATGATAAATACTTTAAAATCACCCAGGGCGATTTTGTATTGATTTCACCTTTTGAACTGCATAAAACTGCAGGCGGCGGTTTTAAGCGCATATTATTGAATTTTACTTTAGATTATCTGTTGGAATACTATACGGATAAAACAACGGATAAACTGCTCGGTTGT
This sequence comes from Clostridiales bacterium Firm_18, assembly GCA_001604215.1. Lineage (GTDB taxonomy): Bacteria > Bacillota > Clostridia > Monoglobales > Firm-18 > Firm-18. The sequence goes on along the minus strand of LVAX01000055.1, from coordinate 677 downwards.
TTTAAAAACAAGTTAATCCGTCCGTCACGCGAACAATTGCCTTATCTTAAAACCCTGCTTGAAAAGCTGCTGGAAGCCGATAAAACGAATGATAACTCCTCTTTTATATATTTGGGAGAGCTGCTTATCAAACTCGGTGAATGTGCCCGCGAGGGCGAAGATAAATTGGCCAGCGCTCCGGACCACCAAAGGGTATCTCAAATAACGCAATATATAAATGATTATTATAAAGATTTGGGAAACATATCTCAAATTGCCCGTCATTTTTATGTATCCAAATACCATCTTTGCAGGTTGTTCAAGCAGGCAACAGGCGTGACCATTGTAGAATATCTTAACAACATCAGAATAAAAAACGCATGCTGTATGCTGGTTGAAACAAAAAAGTCAATTACCGAAATCTCCTTTGAATGCGGCTTTAAATCATCAAATTATTTCAGCAACATATTTAAAAAGCATACTAAAATGACCCCGTCAATGTACAGAAAATTTAATAAAAAATAATACTTGCTTTTTTATTGCTTATTTTTCCTTGCGTTTTACGTATTTTTATATTAAAATATATTAATAATAAAAAAATAAGCGCAGGCGGATTCATTTCGCCGGAGCGTGAAATTGCGCGAAAGTCGCGCAATTTCCAATAAATTAAATTAATAAAAAAAATTAAAGGAGGCTAC
>LVAX01000054.1 GCA_001604215.1 Clostridiales bacterium Firm_18 | reverse complement strand
TTGTATACATTCAACTGGTTTTGACTCATCGCCTCCTTCAACTCAATAATTAAATTAGGAACCGAGACAAAAAGGACGCTTTTCCCCTTTAAGCATGCTTTAATTCCAATCCCTATGGCGTAATGTGTCTTCCCGGCGCCAGGGGTTCCTATCATTATGATGTTTTCTTTGTTGCCAATAAATCTAAGGGTTTCAAGCTCTTCAAACTTTGCTTTGAATTCATCTCCATACTTTGTTCTATCAAAGTCTTCTAAATATTTTTTTATTGGAAATTTAGCATATCTTATACGTCTTGCAATACCATTTTCAGCTCGCCTGGATAGTTCGTTCTTTAGCAGTGTCCCTAAAAACGTCTCATAATCCATTTTCGTGTGTTTGGCTTCCTCTATGATTAATTCAAAATTATCTTTTATGTATGAAAGTTTTAAAGCCATTGCCATTTGGGATATATTCATAATCCACCTCCACTTACACCAAGCGAATTGTATTGCATAAGTTGTGCCTTTGTGGAATCATAGATAAAAGATGGTGCTTTTATCAAATCAATGGATATAATGTTTTGCTTGTCTTCTAAAACTTTGATTATTTCTTCTATGTTTAGATGCTTGTGATCCATAAATATCTCAATAAACTTTCTTGGATTTTGTGTATAGTATTTATCGAATATATTCTTAAGGCTGGGTATACTTTTTAGTGCAAGGGAATTCCTGATTGCACCAGGTTTCTTTTGTAGGGTATTAAGATAGTGATAGATATCCACCTTCATTTGCTTGCATCCATCTAATCTTAGGTGTTCACAAACCTTGGTATTATTAGAATAAACAGCTATCTTATCATAATACTTTTTCACTATTACGGTTTTTCCAACTAAATATTCAGGTACAGAGTAAAAATTGTTGTCTACGCAAACAAAGCTATATGAGTTTACTATGTTTTCACTAATTTCAGCAAGTTCAAGTTTTGGTTTGTATGGCAGTAGATGTTCCTTTTCTTCAGATATATTGCTATCTGCATTAAGTTTAATTAGTTGGCTGGAAAGATAATCCCTTGCATCTTCCAGTGTGTTAAATTCGTATTGCTTAGAAAAAATTGCATTCCTTAAGATTTTAACACTGCTTTCAACATAGCCTTTTTCGTTAGCACTAAAGCAATTGGTAACATTTATACCAAAACCATAATAGATAGATAGTTTGATTAAATCCTCATTGAGTTTCTTTTCATTTCTACCAATAAAGCGAGTTACAACATTTTTCATATTATCATATACTACTTCACGATATACACCACCCATCATTTCAAAGAATTGAACATGACTATCCATAAATACATCTTTCTTTTGATTGTTGTATAAATATGCCCATCGAAAATTGCCACCCGGCGAGGACAAGACTGCCATATGATAAACCTTTACTGTTCCGCCTATTACAAGCTTAACTTCTCCAAAATCATATTCAAGCCTATCACCATAGCTATATTCTTGCCGAACAAAGCATTCCTTTGTAGTATTTCTAATACGATTAATTTCAGCATTTATTGTTGATAAACTAATGCTAAAACCAGCATTTACAAGAGCATCATGGATTTGTACTTTTGTGAGACCTTGTTTGTGGGAACCTAAAACCTTATCCTTTCTTGCCTCACTCTCTAAAATTTTGTTTAATGCCTCTTCGACCTCAATAGTAAATTTAGTCCTTTTTCTGTTTGCGCTGTTATATTTGGGAGGCATTGTTATTTTTTCTTGCAGTTCTTTGTAATCTTGTTTTGGAACATTAAGCTCTGCTTTTTGGCTTAAATATTCATTCCAATATTTAGCTACGGTTTTTCTATCGCATTTAACCATTCGGGCAACTTCCCTGTTAGAAAAGCCGTTTTCTTTTAATCCTATTATCTGCAATTTGTCCACTAATGTTTTCATCCTTTCACACACCTCCGGATGACTATTATATCATCTGAAAGGTTTGGTTTATAGTGGACCGTTTTTCAATTGCAAAAGACTATGTTTTTGGACCATTTTTAGTTTAACATAAACACCAGTGTTAAGTCATTTAACTTTTCCATATTTTAATTACCTCCCTATGAAACAACCGCGTAAATTAAATATTCACATCTGCAAATATAATTATATCCCTTTAATTTCTAAATTTCAACAAAAAATTATCTAATTTTCCTCGTTGTCATTTGTAAATATAAACAATTATTACACCGGCATAGCAAAAATAACAATATATGTAATATTATATAGGGAGCTGAAAGATTATATATAATGTAGGGGTAATGTGTTATTTGCGTGAAAAAAATGGGAATTTTGATGCCCACTCCCCTTTCTTGGCAGACTATAAATATGAAAATCCTACCCCGATGGTTATCATATCTCAGGTTTAACTGTCGGGGTATTTATATATAACAAAGACGGCGACCATCCGGAAAGGCCAAGCATGACGATTAATGAGTTAATAAACTGCTTGCCTTACTATGAATTTAAGCAAATAAGATAAAAGACAGCTTTTAGCCCTCTTTTTTGTTGCTTAAATCTGACTGAATTTTGACTGAAAACGATGACTGAAAAAGGGTTGTTTTTGACTGAAATATGGAAAAACAGAACAGTGAAAATAAAAAACAAACACCCGCACAAACATAGCGTTCATGCGGGTGTTTCATTGGTGGTCGATACTGGAATCGAACCAGTGACCTCTTGCATGTCAAGCAAGCACTCTAACCGACTGAGCTAATCGACCGTCAAGGCTGTAAATTAATTATAATGTATGCTTTGAATTTATTACTTTTATTATAACAGCGCCCAAAATTCCGCCGATTAAAGCTGTGATAATTTGCGGAATGTTAAAAGCGGCGGCGATAACGGAAGCTTTTTGGGCCGGCATATCCGGAATGAAAAGGTCTAAAACTATTTTTATACCAAGCCAGTACAAGACAATCCATTTAATAATCGCGCCCGATACAATTCCCAAAGCGGTGCTTACCGGCTGGGTAAGCTTTGATTTTATAAGCAAATAAAATATGACGGCAAAAACACAGTTGCCGAGCATGGTAACCGGTGCCAAAAAAAAGTGGGGCAAATGTCCCTGATAAAATGCAACGATTGGGGTTACAAGGCTGACAATGATACCGGACAGAAGTCCTACAGAGCCTGTTGCCACAATTATTGTCAGGTTTACCAAAGAGCCGATAATAAGGTTTGAATTAGGCATAGCGCCGATAAGATACCTGAGATTTTGAAACATAACGGCAAGTGCCAGAATAACGGCTGTCCTGGTTATGAATTTCGTTTTTGACATCGGCTATCTCCACCTTTCAACAAAATTTTAGCATACTTTTTAAACATTTGCAATACATAATTTCCTATTTAAATGAAATTATACATAAAAGAGTTATTATAAGGTATGAAAGGTGAAGAATCATGGCGGTATCTTTTGTCAGGACGGTTATTCTATATATTCTGGTAATAATTGCGATTCGAATGATGGGTAAAAGGCAGGTGGGGGAATTAGAGCCCACAGAGCTTGTTGTAACTATTATGATAAGCGAGCTTGCTTCCATTCCCATGCAGGAAACGGGCGTACCGTTAATATCGGGTATAATACCGATATTGACCATATTGGTGCTTGAAGTCGGGTTTTCGTTTATTGAATTGAAAAATAAAAAGCTGCGCCGGATTTTGAAAGGGAAGCCCAGTGTGTTGATATACGAAGGTAAAATTGTAATTGATGAAATGAAAAAAATCAGATTTAACCGTGACGACCTTATGGAAGAGCTGCGGCAGGCAGGATATGCGAATATAGGAGATGTCCGGTACGGGATACTTGAAACAAACGGAAGGCTGAGCGTAATTCCCCAAAAAAACAAGGAACCGTTAGTTCAAAAGGATATACCCGGTATTGTGCAGGCGCAGCAGCAGATGATTCAAAATCAGCAAAAGCAGGAAAAGAAGGAGCTTCAAAACCAAAAGAAAAAGAAAAACCGGCTGATTAAAAAACAGGCTCAAAACAAAGCAAAAAAATAACACGAAGCAATTCAGGAAAAAAGGAGCGGATATTATGAAAACTGTAATATTTTCTGCGGCAACTTTCATATTAATAGTATTACTAATATTGTTTTCCTGTTATTACACCGCAAAAAAATCAGATTCGCTAAAAGATATGGTTTTGCAAATAGCAGATGCTATAGAAAAAGACGATTGGGCCGAAGGCGGACGTATTTTTGCAAAGGTAAAGGAGGATTGGGAAAAAACGCAAAAAAGGCTTGCCATGCTGTTTCACCACGACGAGCTTGAAGATGTGGGGATTTCATTTGCTTATTTAGAGTCTTACATTTCGTCAAGGGAAAAAACAAATGCGCTTTCGGAACTGTCCGTGCTTGAATTTGAAATTTCGCATATTAAAGAAACAAACAATTTAAGGCTTGAGAACCTGTTTTAGTCATTAGGCTGTACCTTTTCTTAATAAAAAAAACATAATATAATCGAATTAAATGTTACAAAAGTATTGCAATTTTGTTAAAATTATTATACAATATCAAACGTCAAGGTTTATTAGCATAAAAATACGAGGTGATTTTTTGTTTTATTGCGTAAAAACCGGACGTTTGGTCTTTGAGGCGGATGATATTATGGTATCCCGTGTAAGGCCTGCTGCGGCAAGAACCATTATTGCCGTATCTGAAAAAAAGGCAAGGCTCCCAAAGACAAATGTCATGCTCGGGGAAAATTCTTATAAAAGACTGAGCAGATACAATATTAAGTATTACAAAGAAAACGGAAAACTTTTGATAAAAAGGGTTAAAGGGCTTGCGGAAGTCTTTTCTTATGTTAAAACGGCTGCATTTTATACTGTTGCAACAATTGCAATGACCCTGCTGGTGTACGGCTCGGTGTCTGCGGTTGACATCCACTTTGCAAGGGAAGCGTTTATAGAGGGCAAGCCTGTCGGTATAATTAAAAATGTTTCGGATTTTGAAAACCTGATTGAAAATATGAAGCTGTCTTTGGCGACCACGCTCGGCAAAGAGGTTTCTGCGCCCGCAGAGCCGGTTTATATTTTCAGGCTTGTATTCGGAAAGGATCTGACCGGCGATTATCAGTTAAGGCAAAACATACTCTCTACTTTTAGCGAGGTAGAAGAAGCATATGCGATTTATGTAAATGACAGCCTTGTTTGTGCGGCTTTAAGTGAGGAAGCAGCAAAAAATGCCCTGGAGCGTGTTAAACTCCGGTATGCCGAAGAGGGAGTTGACAACGAAATTGAATTTGCGGACAGTGTTTCCATACGCAAGGAATTTATTTCGGTAGGGTATGTCCGTTCAGAAGACGGTATTTTTTCCGCTCTTACATCGGCCAAAGAAGAAGAAAAAAAATATACGGTATCCGATAACGATACTATTTGGGGTATAGCAAGCAAATTCGGAATGAGCGTTGAGGATATTTTCAAGTTGAACGATGGTATGAATGAGACGATTCATGCCGGAGACGAAATAATAATTAAAAAAAGCAAGCCGCTTTTGTCCGTGAAAACAAAATATGTTTACGAAGGTGAACGTTCTATCCCGCACGAAACAAAGGAAGAGGTGGACAGCTCTCTGCCTTTGGGAAACAAAAAAGTCGTTGTTGCGGGCGTAGAAGGCAAAAAGCACGTTGTTGAAGAGGTTGTAAAGGTAAACGGCGAGGTTGTCGAAACCAACGTTATATCTGAAAAGACATTGTCACAGCCTGTGGCGGCAGTGGTCAATGTCGGAACGAAAAAGGATTTATCGACTGTTGCCGTATCCGGCAGACTCGCGCGACCGGTTTACGGTACGATATCGTCCCGTTTCGGCAGAAGAGGTCGAGGCTACCACAGCGGTATTGATATAGCTGCTCCTACCGGAACCCCGATAAAGGCTGCGGACGGGGGAACGGTATCTTTTGCGGGCTGGAGCGGAGGATACGGTTACCTTGTAAAAATAAATCACGGTAACGGGTATGAAACTTATTATGCGCACTGCAGTGCAATTTTAACGTCGGTCGGGAAAAAGGTATCAAAAGGGGATATTATTGCAAAGGTAGGAAATACCGGAAACAGCACCGGTCCCCATTGCCATTTTGAGGTAAGGATTAACGGCGTTGCAAAAGACCCGAGTAAGTATGTCAATTAGCGTATATTGTTTAATAAGGGGGATTTGAAGTGGAAAAAACCATACTGGTGGTAGATGACGAAGAGCCTATTGTTGATATATTGCGGTTTAATTTAAAAAAAGAAGGCTATAAGGTTTTGGAAGCATACGACGGGGAATCTGCGGTTAAAATCGCGCTTGAGTCAAACCCGGATTTAATTCTGCTTGATGTAATGCTGCCGAAAATGGACGGTTTTACGGTATGCAAAAAACTGCGGGAGAGAATTTCCACCCCGATATTAATGATTACCGCAAGGGAAGAAGAAGTCGATAAGGTTTTAGGCCTGGCAATAGGTGCGGACGATTATATTACAAAGCCCTTTTCGATAAGGGAGCTTATGGCAAGGGTAAAGGCTAATTTAAGGCGTGGTGCCACCGATCTTACTTATCTTAATATGAGCGCCGATACCACAAGTATAAAGCACGGGGCATTGGAAATTAATATAGAGCGTTATGAGGTCAGAAAGAACAAAAAAGTTTTGGAGCTTACACTGCGGGAATTTGAGCTTTTGAAGTTTCTTGCCCTTCAGCCTGAAAAAATATTTTCGAGGGAAGCGCTGCTTGAAAAGGTATGGGGCTATGAATATTACGGTGATGTAAGAACGGTTGACGTTACCATACGCCGTCTGCGTGAAAAGATTGAGGATGACGCGTCGAATCCCAAATATGTTGTAACAAGGCGAGGGGTCGGATATTACTTTGCAAGGCAGGATGCCTCTTCGGAATAATAAAAGCAATCCTTGTAAAAAAGCATAGGTTCTAAGGTTAGCCTCTTTTTCCAAACGAAAACGTTTTTATGTGTCGATTTGAAAAATACGGGCATTATCACAACATTGTTTGAAGAAAATAATGTAAAATTTGTTTTTTATTAAAAAAAACTCCCACACTTTGATTTCTTAAAAAATCATTGTGCGGGAGTTGTTTTTTTTCAATAAAAATAAACAGATTTTCACATTACATAAGCTTTAAAAACCATGAGGCAATTCCGCCTGCAACAAAGCCCAGTGCGGTCCAGATATGAGGAATGTCATTATATACTTTCAGCACGGCAAGTACGGTGGTGATAACGCCTAAAAACTGAGAAAGCAGCAGCGGTTTGACTATTGTGCCTTTCATGAGCATTATTGCACAAAAGCCGTAACATGCACCTGTCAAAATTTTAATAACAGCGTCTTTCAAAAAATTCAATCCTTTCGTTTATTATTTAAGGTTATTGCTTATAACAGCCCATGCATTCGAATCGGCAAATTGCTTGCTCCACGAGGCCACACCCGCAAGGCTGTATTTTTTAACAAGGTCGAGCCTGTTTTTCAAGGAAGTTTCATCCTCCAGCCAGATTTCAAAGACAACACCGCTATTTTCCCACTTGGCATAGTTTTGGCCTGTATATTCGTCATAAACGGCCGATACGTTGACTTCGGCAAGCTTGTTTTTGGCTGTTTGCATTCCTATGGCGCTTGAGTTTAAAACCTTACCGTCACCGGACTGCCAAAGCCTTGTATATAGAGGAATACCGAGCAATAGCTTTTCCGCAGGAACTTCTTCGAGGGTTTTGAGCACCGCTTCTTCGGTCCACTTTAAGTCTGCCACACTCCCCGCCTTGGAGCTTGAAGCATTATGCTGGTCATATGCCATAAGGGCTATATAGTCCGCATGTTGGGCAAGGCGTGCCCTGTCATAGCACAATGACCATGTTCCGCCGAGGGGAGAATATTTTGTAACGTCAACGGACAGCACCGCGCCGGTGTCCTTCATCATTTCGCTCATTTCTTGTACAAACCGGGTGTATATATCCTTGTCCTCTACAAGCATATTTTCAAAATCCATGTTTATACCGTCAAGATTATATTTATCAATCATTTGCCTCATAAGCGAAACCGCCGATTTTCTTGCCGCTTCGTCGTTTAGAAAACCGCTGTTGTTCCTGGGCGAAAAATCGTTGGATTTAAACAGCGCCCATACTTTATACCCTTTGCTGTGCGCGTCCTTTACATATTGCTCGCTGCCTAAATCCTGCAGGTAATAAATATTGTCACCGTCTAATTTATATTCATATGGAGCCGGTGGTTCCGTAAAGCTTCTTATTCTGAACCATGTGGGAGAAATTACGTTAATTCCTTCCATGTACTCGCCCGTGTCGCTTGTACCGGTTCTTGTAATATGATGCCATGTAAGGTTTATTTTTTCGTTTGCTGTGTTTTCGTCTTCCTTCGGTGCTTCAAATTCAATACCAAGCATACGGGCAATCATTGCCGCCGACTCGCCTCTGGTAGCCGGATTTTTCGGGCAAAAGCTTCCGTCCGGATAACCCTTTATTATACCGCTTTCAACAGCGGCGCATATTTCGTTGTAATAAACATAGCTGCTGTCAACGTCGGTAAAGCTTGCCGCGCCGCCTTTTAAGCCTAATGCGCGCACAAGCATCAGCACGATTTCTTCACGTTTTATGTTATTTTCAGGCAGCAGCCTGCCCTGTTCGTCGCCAGTAACAATGCCTTTTTGTTTCGCAAAGCTTGCTATATCATAATACCATAAACCGTAAGGAACATCAATAAAGCTTTTGGCACCGTTTTTAATATCGGCGTCCGGGTAAACGGCGCGCACAAGCAGGGCAAGAAATTCGGCCCTTTTTATATTATCGGCAAGATTGGCGTTTCCGCTGTCGTCGCCCTTGAAAATACCGCGCTCAAAAAGAGCCTGCGCGTATGGGCCCGCCCAGTGGCTATCGGTGCCTTTTAAGGCATAAGCGCCGGCGGAAAACAACAAAATTAATATTATTATCGCTGAAATCAGTTGTTTTTGCATAATACCGGTACAATCCTTTCAAAGGGGATAATATTGTTTCTTTGTAATTATAGTTATAGGAAATTGCGCAAAATACGCGCAATTTCGCGCTCCGGCGGAATGAATCCGCCTACGCTTTCCCTCGCGGGGCGCAATGTTGCGTTCGGGAAAGCGCTACGCGCCCGAACGCTTTATTTCTGTAAACACTGATTACATTATACCAGAAAATTCGACAAATGTTTTTTACAATTCAGTTTCATTATTTTTTAAAAAAGTATTGACAAATTAAAAAACAAATCATATAATGAACATATGAACAACAGTTCATATGTTCATGAACGGAGGAAAACGATGAAAAAGAAAAACGAGGCTTCCGAAATATCCATAGGCAAACAAGTAGCGATGCGCATGCCCAAGGATGAGATTTTATATGATATGGCGGAACTTTTCAAGGTGTTTGGCGACACCACAAGGACAAAAATATTGTGCGCTCTTTTTGAAAGCGAAATGTGCGTATGCGACCTTACCGAGGCGGTAGGGATGACCCAGTCGGCCGTATCACACCAGCTTCGGATACTTCGCCACGCGAGGCTTGTTTTGGTAAAACGAAAGGGAAAGCTATCTTATTATTCGCTTGGCGACAACCATGTTAAAAAAATCTTTTCAATGGCGATGGAGCATACTTTGGAACCGAAATAATAAGCTTTATGGTACTGCTTTTTGGAGGAATTAGATATGACGGAAACTTGCTGCTGCAATAATGCTTGCGAAACCAAGAAAAACGACTTAATAGACAAAAGAACCGCTGCTTTGCTTGCTTTTTCCGCGGTTGTATTTGCAGCGGGTTTTAAGGTAAAGGGCGGGAATTATCTTTTTGTAATCAGTTTTCTTTTATCCGGGGCGGGAGTGCTGAATAAATCGTTTAAAAACATATTAAAAGGCAAGTTGTTTGACGAAAACTTTTTAATGAGCATGGCAACCGTCGGTGCGTTTACAATCGGAGAATTTGCCGAGGGTGCGGCGGTAATGCTTTTTTATCAGGTCGGTGAGCTGCTGCAGGATATATCGGTAAGCCGGTCCGAAAAAGCAATAACGACACTGACACAAATGCGGCCGGATTATGCGACAATGCAAAACGGAGAAAGGGTAAGCCCGGAAAAAGTCTCGGTCGGCGACATTGTGACGGTAAAAACAGGGGAAAAGGTTGCCCTTGACGGGGTTATTGTAAAAGGAAGCGCCACTGTTGATACTTCACCGCTCACGGGTGAGCCGATGCCGAAGGATTTAACCGAAGGGGATACCGTACTTAGCGGGTTTATTTGTCAAAACGGCTTGCTGACGGTTAAGGTTACAAAGCCTTATGCCGATTCGACAGCCGCTAAAATATTTGAGCTTACGCAGCAGGCCGCATCGCAAAAAACGCAAACGGAGAGGTTTATAACTAAGTTTGCGCGTATATATACTCCTGCGGTAACGCTGGCTGCCGTAATATGCGCTGTTTTGCCGCCGCTGATATTTTCGCAGGATTTTTCAAAATGGATTTACCGGGCGCTTGTGTTTCTGGTGGCATCCTGCCCGTGCGCGCTGGTTATTTCCATACCGTTGGGGTTTTTCGGCGGGATAGGCAGAGCGTCGAAAAAAGGAATACTGATTAAAGGGAGCAATTTTTTGGAGCTTTTGCGAAAGGCGGAAAATATTGTTTTTGATAAAACAGGCACCCTTACCGAAGGGGAATTTATCGTTGCAAATATTGAAGAGAGACTTCCGGGCTTGCTGGAAGCGGCGGCACACGCCGAATATTACTCGAATCATCCGATAGCAAAATCCGTGCTTAAGGCATATAAAGGGGAAATAGACGAAGCGGCAATATCCGATTATTCTGAAGTTGCCGGTATGGGGGTATCGGTTAACCTTAACGGGAAAAAAGTGACTGCGGGGAACGACAGGTTTGTAGCAGGTGCTGAAAAAACAAAGGGCCCCGTGGTGCATGTGTCGATAGACGGCTCATACGCGGGATATATAGAAATAGCGGATAAGGTTAAGCAGGGGGCCAAAGGCGCAATAGACAGCCTTGCCGGGCTTGGGATAAAAAATATTGCAATTATGACGGGAGATACTAAAGACTCCGGTCAGCGGGTTGCAAACGAGCTTGGGGTTGAAAATGCTTACTTTGAATTGCTGCCCGATGATAAGCTAAGGCAGCTTAGCGAAATTAGAAAAAGGGGTATTACGGTATTTGTCGGTGACGGGATAAACGATGCGCCTGCGCTTGCCATGGCGGATGTGGGGGTAGCAATGGGTGCACTGGGCAGCGATGCGGCGGTGGAAGCGGCGGATGCCGTCATAATGACGGATGAGCTTTCAAAGATTCCCGAGTCGGTAAAAATAGCCCGTCTTACACATAAAACCGTTTGGCAGAACATAATATTGTCACTGGGTGTTAAGGCGCTTATTATGATGCTTGCGGCTTACGGCGGCGCATCAATATGGTATGCCGTATTTGCGGACGTCGGGGTGGCATTGCTGGCAATTTTAAATTCTACCCGGCTTATATTCGGAAAATAGTTTTAATTATTAAGAAATAGGAGGTAATAAAAATGGCAATGACTATGACACAAAAAATTCTTGCAAAGCATGCCGGAAAAAGTTCGGTAGCGGCAGGTGAGCTGATATCGGCAAAATTGGATATGGTTTTGGGGAACGATATTACTGCTCCCCTTGCAATTAACGAATTTAAGAAAATCGGAGCGGAAAAGGTTTTTGACAATGAAAAAATAGCACTTGTACCGGACCATTTTTGCCCAAACAAGGATATAAAATCGGCCGAGCAGGCAAAGGTTGTCAGGGAGTTTGCAAAAGAGTATTCAATAAAGAATTATTTTGAAGTCGGGCAAATGGGAATAGAACATGCGCTGCTGCCCGAGCAGGGATTGGTTACCGCCGGCGATGTCGTTATCGGTGCGGATTCGCACACATGTACTTACGGTGCGCTGGGTGCCTTTTCCACGGGAGTGGGCAGCACCGATATGGCTGCGGGCATGGCAACCGGGGAGCTGTGGTTTAAGGTTCCGGATGCCATAAAGGTTGTTTTAAGCGGCAGGCCGGCAAAATACATCAGCGGGAAGGATGTTATTCTCCATCTTATAGGGATGATAGGTGTTGACGGTGCAAGGTATATGTCTTTGGAGTTTACGGGCGAATCGATTGGTTATCTTTCAATGGACGATCGTTTTACAATTGCCAATATGGCTATTGAAGCGGGGGCGAAAAACGGTATTTTCCCGGTGGACGAAAAAACCTTGGAATATATCAGGGAGCACTCGAAAAAGCCGTATGAGATATTCGAGGCAGACAGCAGTGCCAATTATGCAAGGACGGTGGAAATAAACCTGTCCGAGCTTGATTTTACCGTTGCCTGTCCGCATCTTCCCTCAAATACAAAGCCGGCGTCAAGCTTAAAAGACATTAAAATCGACCAGGTTGTAATCGGCTCCTGCACCAACGGCAGAATAGAAGATTTAAGGGTTGCCGCCCAAATCTTAAAAGGGAAAAAAATTGCGGACGGAGTCAGGTGTATTGTGTTCCCCGCAACACAGAAAATATACCTTCAGGCAATTGAAGAAGGCCTAATCCAAACAATGATTGAAAGCGGGGCGGCAGTCAGCACGCCCACATGCGGGCCGTGCCTTGGCGGGCACATGGGAATACTTGCAAAAGGCGAAAAGTGTGTCGCAACGACAAACAGAAACTTTGTCGGGAGAATGGGGCATACCGAAAGCGAAATATATCTGGCAAGCCCTGCGGTTGCCGCAGCATCGGCGGTAGCGGGGAAAATATCAACACCTTAAAAAAAGGAGGAAAATCAAATGATTTTAAAAGGAAGGGCACATATTTTCGGTGATAACATTGATACCGACGTAATAATACCGGCACGTTATCTTAATACAATCGACCCGAAAGAACTGGCAATGCATTGCATGGAGGATATTGATAAAAGCTTTAAAGACAATGTGAGGCAGGGTGATATTATAGTAGCGGGTTATAATTTCGGCTGCGGCTCGTCAAGGGAGCATGCGCCCATTGCAATCAAAGGCAGCGGAATATCATGTGTAATTGCCCGCTCATTTGCGCGTATTTTTTACAGAAATGCAATAAATATCGGACTTGCGATACTTGAATGTGACGAAATTTTCACCGAAACAAAAAGCGGGGATTTGCTCGCGGCAAACCTTGCTTCGGGGGAAATACTAAACGAGGCCTCCGGCAAAAGCTATCGCTGCGAGCCGTTTCCGGAATTTATGCAGGAGATTATCGCCGCGGGCGGAGAAATAGAATATATTAAGGCAAAGATTAAGAAAGGCAGTGGATTGAAAATATGACAAAAAACATTGCTGTAATAGAAGGGGACGGAATAGGCATCGAAATTACGGCGGAAGCTGTGCGGGTGCTGAAAAAAATCGAAAGCAAATACAATCATACCTTTAATTTTCATTATGTTGAAATGGGTGGGTGCGCAATAGACAAGTACGGCACGGCCCTGCCCGATTTCAGCCTTGATGTATGCAGGAAGGCGGATGCGGTACTGCTCGGCGCTGTCGGCGGGCCTAAATGGGACGACCCTACCGCCAAGGTGCGGCCCGAGCAAGGGCTTTTGGCACTCAGGGCCGGTTTGGAATGCTTTGCCAATATACGCCCGGCGAAGGTGTACAAACCGCTTGCAGACGCGTCGCCTCTTAAAGCCTCTATTATTGGCGGCGGATTTGATATAATTGTAGTGAGGGAGCTGACAGGGGGTATATACTTTGGCGAAAGCGGAAGGGATGAAAAGGGCGCCTTCGATACCGAACGCTATTCGATGGAGGAAGTAGAGCGAATAGCACGGGTTGCGTTTAAAATTGCAGGCGGGAGAAGACGTGTTCTTCATTCGGTTGACAAGGCAAATGTGCTTGAAAGCTCACGGCTTTGGCGTGAGACGGTTGCAAGGGTTTCGAAGGAATATCCCGGCATTGAGGTTATTAATATGCTTGTGGATAATGCCGCAATGCAGCTTGTCCGCAATCCTTCACAATTTGATGTTATACTGACAAGCAATATGTTCGGGGATATTTTATCGGATGAGGCAAGCCAGATTACCGGTTCAATCGGAATGCTGGCATCTGCGTCTGTCGGAGGCAAAACCGGTCTTTATGAGCCTATCCACGGAAGCGCCCCCGATATAGCGGGTAAAAATATTGCAAACCCGATAGCTGCTATTTTGTCGGCGGCGATGATGCTTGACATGTCGTTCGGGATGAAGGAGGAAGCGAATGCAATCGACAGGGCTGTAAACAGCGTATTGTCGGATGGATACAGGACTGCCGATATTGCCGGGGAAGGTGTGGCGGCGGTAAGTACGTCTGAGATGGGCAAGATGATTTGTGAAAGAATTTGATTGCGGAGTTTATTGAATTTGAGGGATTTTCCCCGGGAAAATTAAAAAAAATATTTTTAAAAACATATTGATTTTTTCGCAATTATGTTGTATAATGCATAATAAGTTATTGTAATTAAGTATTTGAGAAAAGCAAAGCTGCCTAAAGGCAGTTACGCAAAGCCATAGGGTCTAAGTCCTTTTTGTAAAGGATATGATAGCCGGTTGCCGCATATGATGTATTTCATTACGACATTTTTGTTATTATATATGTAATTAACAAAACAGGAGACCAACTATGAAAAGTCAATAGGAAAACGAAAAAAAATAATATGTAAATTATGGGAGTCAAGCTTGATTAAAAAAATGTACAACAAATAGACTGCCAAGGGCAATCGTTTTTAAAGGTATGGATGGGGTTTCACCCCAAACCCCAAAGTTTATCGCATTAGTTTTCCAAGCGTATGGCACATAAGCTTGTGCACATAAAAAATGGAGCAGGAAAAACCCACTCCGCATACGCTTTGTAAAATCTCATAAACCGCTCAGGTTACACTTCTGTAGAGCCTTATCCTGTTTGTGAGAAAAAGCAAAGTTAGTATGCAGTAAATTTTGAAATGCTATTCATTAAGGTAAGTTAAATACCATTTCATTTTTGAGCATAGCAAAAATTACTCTGGTAAGTTTTCCGGCAACATGACCGAGCGCGGCATAATGGCGACCTTTTTGAGAAAATTTTTCGCTGTAGTATTCCTTAAAGGTTACATTGTTAAGCGAAACATTCCAAGCCGCATTAATCAGAGCATAACGCAAAACACCAGAGCCACGCTTTGACATTCGTGTTGTTTTCGCCCTGAAGTTACCTGATTGCCTAATGATTGGATCAAGCCCTGCAAATGCAATAAGCTGATTTGGATTTGAAAAACGCCTAATATCACCAATTTCTGATAAAATCATAGACCCATTAATTGCACCTATACCAGGAATTGTAGCTATAACCGAATTAAGGCTCTCAAATACAGTAACAATCTGTTTTTCAGTATCATTCATCTGCGCAGAAATAAGCTGAATTTGCGTTATAGTTTGCTTGATTTGAAAACCCATATCGCAATCAGTGGCGGCAACAGAACGCTTTGCAAGTGCTTTTAGTTCTTCTGCTTTGCTGCGATTGAATTTGCCATGAGATGATTTGCACAATAGGTTGGTAAGCTTTGTAATATTAGCTTTTGAAACTGCACTTGCAGATGGAAATTCCGATAATACTGCATAAGCACCTTTGCCGTGAACGGTTGAAAATGCTGATGGGTATTCAGGAAAGCTGACATCAAGGTATGAAACAAGTTGTGTTTTTAGGCGTGAATTTGATTTTTTGAGAGCTTGACGAAACCGACATAAGCCACGCAGTTGTAAGGTTTGCAACTCTTTGGATTGTAAAAATCGATATTCCTCTGTTGCAAGATACTTGCAGATAACTTTAGCATCAATCTTATCAGTTTTGGCATTGCGAATATTTTTCTTTCGCACAGATGATGTTTCTATGGGATTGATGAGAGCAATTTCGTAGCCTAAATTAGCAAGATACGAGATAAGATTCTCGCCATAAACAGATGTGGCCTCAAGCCCGATAATAACATCGGTTTTTGCATAACTTGCAAATGAAGATAGTAGCTTTGCGAACCCCTTTTGGTCGTTTTCAAAGGGAAACGGAGCAGATAAGATTTTCTGTGCATCGTCTGTAACGCAAGCATAATGAGTGTGTTTGGCAATATCAATGCCGACAAATACCATAGTGTACTCCTCCAAAAATAATATTAGCGTTTTGCGGCATAGCCACTGGGATTTATCCTCGTAACCTTGTAATAAATAATAACTCCGAGCAAATGTCGGGCTAATCCAACTATAAACATTTGAGATAAACCTGCGGCTTTAATCTCCAATTGAGAAGTCCTATTTAAAGGCTTCGGGTTTTTATAAAAAGTCCGCAACGCTATCTTTATTCTGTGTCATAGCACAGAAAGCTAAACCAATTTTTTAGAAAGGATATGTGTGATTTAGCTATGACTATATCATACAAGGGGTTTTATGAAAAAGTTATTTATATGCGGGATAATTTCATTATTATTGCTAATTTGTTTAAGCAGCGTTGCCGCAGCCGATACGGTTGCCGATTTTAGCGGCGATTATGCTGTTTTTTTGACCGGCCCTGACAAATCGAGTGGCGTATCAACTCTTGATATGGATGGAAGTTCTTATATTACCGGTAATGTAATAATGCAATCGGGAACCTATTATATAAACCCTTGGTGGGGGAATTTTATAAGAGGAGGGGGCAAGGTATACCCCAACACCGGAGTAGCCCCTTCATCAAAGGTGGGTACCGGTTTAAGTAACTTACTTGGCAAAGGTATTATTGCCGAGGAGGGTATATATACCGTACAAGATCCGATAGTTTTTGAAAACGGATTGCCGGAATTGGAGGAAAAAGGCGCTTTGGATGTTACCAATACCGAGGTTACCGTCAGCGAAAGCGGCTGGTATTCCAACATAGAAATAGGCGGGAATCCCAACAAGCTGACCTTTGATGTATCGGACGGAAAGATACTTCATATAAGGGCGGACAGTATATCGGTAAACGGCACCATCAATATTATCGGTGACGGAAAAGTATATCTTTATACCGAGAGTTTTGACTTTGGCGGTGAAGCATATATTAATGAAAATGGCGATAACAAACAGCTTTATATTTACATAAACGGACAGAGCGGCGAAACAACACTTTTTAACGGAACAGTCAGAATGGCTGCAAATATTTATGTCCCGTCCGGAAATATTGAGATGACGGGCAATACTGAATTGAACGGGCACATATATGTGGCCGACAGCCTTAAAATCGAAAACGGAACAGTAATTATCAACGGCTTGGCGTACGCTCCGAATTCGGATATTGTAATGTATGGCAACATCGAAATAAACGGCGCATTATATGCCAGAACGCTGCAAATGTACGGTTCCGCGAAAATTAATCAGGAGAATGTAGCGGGAGCCGACTTTAGATTCCCGCAATACGATACATTACCCCCGGAAGACGATGATAATTATGTTAACGGAGTTTTAGGTCATTATTATGACGCGAGCGGCTTTGATAACGAATCGGCTTTAAGGCTTATCAGAATAGATTCCAATATTGCGTTTAATTTTATGTATGACTCTCCCCATGAGGTAATAGATGAAGAAACATTTGCAATTAAATGGGAAGGGTATTTAAGGCCAAGCGTCAGCGGCAATTACATATTTAAAACATATTCGGATGACGGTATAATTGTAAATGTTAACAATCAAGAAATAATTAACAAATGGGGGCTTTTAAGCCTTGATTATTCAATTGCGCAAAATCCGGTTTACCTTGAAGCAGGAGAATATTACCCCATTACGGTGGAATATCAGCAGATTCCGTTGTATGCCGCGGTATTCCTGTTCTGGGAGGCGGAGGAAGTTCCCATGCAGCTTGTCCCGGAATCTGCGTTTTATATCACACAACAAACACAAGATAATTTTAGCGAGCCGGTATTTTTAAATGTTGTCAGCAAGACGGGGGAAGGCTTGTTAAACACCTTTTATACCCTCGACGGAGAAGGACAGGTAGAAGAAGAGTATACCGAGGTTAACAATATTAATTACATATGGGGCGCCGATTCCCCGCCGGAATTGACGGGCGACGCGTTTTACGGGGTTATGGAAGGCTATATAGAGGCTAAATTCACACAGGAAACAACCCTTGAATTTATTGTTGACGATGCTATAAGAGTCTATATAAACGATGAACCGGTGCTTGACGGATGGGATTATCACAGCGATGAAATAATATCATGCACCTTTGATACAGTAGCCGGGCAAAAATATAAAATACGCATTGAATATGCCGATTTTATCTATGGTGCCACATGCATCATGCGTTGGTACGGACCACACAATGAAATGGAAACGGTGCCGACAAAGTATCTTTACTTGCCGAGCAGTGCAGATGCCGATTTATAGTATATCCCATTATACTTTAACCCTATCTTTGTAAAAACAAGCCGCTTGCTTTTCCTAGCAAGCGGCTTGCTTTTTTAAAAATCTTTTTTTGCCATATCAGCAAAATATCTTTTTCAGGTCTTCCTGCGGCGTTGAAACGGGGGTAAGATTATATTTTTCAACAAGCACTTTTAAAATATTCGGTGATATAAACGCCGGAAGGCTCGGGCCGATAAATATGTTTTTTATGCCGAGAGCTAAAAGCGTAAGCAGTATACAAACAGCTTTTTGTTCGTACCATGACAGTACAAGCGTTAAAGGAAGCTCGTTTATACCGCAGTCAAATGCGCCGCATAGTGCCTGTGCGACTTTTATTGCGCTGTATGCGTCATTGCATTGTCCCATATCCATAATACGCGGCAAGCCTTTGATTTTTCCTATGTCAAGATCGTTAAAACGGTATTTGCCGCAGGCAAGTGTTAAAACAACGGTATCCTCCGGGGTTTGCCTTACAAATTCCGTATAGTAGTTTCTGCCGGCAGCCGCGCCGTCACAACCGCCAACCAAGAAGAAATGCTTTATAGTGCCGCTTTTTACGGCATCCACTATTACATCCGCAGCCGATAATACACTGCTGTGGGCATAACCGGTGGTGAGGGTATCCCCGCCGTTTATACCTGTCATTTTCCGTTCGTTTTCATATCCACCAAGCTGCAGCGCTTTTTCGATAACTGGTGAAAAGTCCTTGCTTTCGTTTATATGCTTTACTCCGGGGTAATCAACGACGGATGTTGTAAATACCCTGTCTATATAGCTGCTTCGGGGAGGCATAAGGCAGTTTGTCGTAAACAGTATCGGGGCGGGTATGCCGTCAAATTCCTTTTGCTGATTTTGCCATGCCGTTCCGAAATTCCCTTTTAAATGACGGTATTTTTTAAGACCGGGATAGCCGTGCGCAGGCAGCATTTCACCGTGTGTATATATATTTATGCCTTTACCTTCGGTTTGCTCAAGCAGCAGCTTTAAGTCATGAAGATCATGTCCCGAAATTACGATAAACGGACCTGCCTCAATGCTGCAGCTTACATTAACCGGCACGGGATTGCCGTATGCGGCCGTGTTGGCCTCGTCAAGGAGCCTCATACATTCAAGGTTGACAACACCCGTCTCCATAACAAGGTCCAAGAGCTGTTTTGTATCAATATCCTCCTTTAGTGCCGCCATACCTTTATAAAAAAAGCTGCTTACCTTATCGCTTGTTTTTCCGAGAATACGTGCATGATGAGCATACGCCGCCATTCCGCGAAGCCCGAGCAGTATAAGGGATTTGAGCGAACGGACGTCTTCATCGCTGTTCCAAAGCTCGTTCATATCCATCTGCCCGGCTCCGCCGAAATCGTCTATAAGAGCGTCGATTTCGCCGCACATGGCTTTAATGCTTTCGTTGTTGAAATTAACATTTGTAATGGTTGTAAACAAGCCTTCCTCCATGGCAATATCGGTTTTAACGGTATTGCGCCCCTTTGCTGCCGAGGCAAGGGTTATTAGTTTTCCCGTAAGAAGGTCTTGTAAATTTGAGGTATCCGCTTTTTTTCCGCATACCCCGTTTACGGTGCATGCGGTTCCTCTTGCAGTTTGCTCGCATTGATAACAAAACATTGACATTTACTTGTTTTCCCCCTTAAAATTTATTCTATTCAATTATTTGACCGTCGGTTGATATAATCACAACCTGCCATGGTATCATTTTTCCGCTGTTTATCAGCGCGTTTTTTACGGCATTTTCAATGCCGCCGCAGCATGGCACCTGCATTCTTACCACAGTAACGGATTTAATGTTGTTCATTTTCAGAATTTGTGTCAGTTTTTCGGTATAATCACCCTCGTCCAGTTTAGGGCATCCTATCAGCGTGATTTTATTTTTTATAAATTTATTGTGAAAATCACCGTAGGCATAAGCCGTGCAGTCTGCGGCAATAAGCAAATTTGCGTTATTGAAATACGGAGCGTTGGGCGGCACCAGCTTAATTTGAACCGGCCATTGGTTTAGTTGAGAGCGTATGCCTTCCTTTGCCGGGCTTTCATAAGTTTCGGCAGTGTCACGCTTTATTGCTTTTGACTGGGTGCCGGGGCAGCCGCAGGGCAAATCCTCTTTTATGGCGTTTTGCAAAACAGCCCTTTCGTCAAAAGGCAGTGCTTCCCTCTCTTCGAAGGAAATGGCTCCCGTAGGGCATGCAGGAAGGCAGTTGCCCAAGCCGTCGCAATAGTCATCCCTTAAAAGCTTTGCTTTCCCGTCCACAATCCCAAGAGCACCTTCGTGACAGGCGGAAACGCACAGCCCGCAGCCGTTGCATTTGCTTTCATCTATTTTTATTATTTGCCTTATCATGTTTATTCTCCTTTCCTTGAAATATTGATTTTATGATGACATTATAGTATAATTAAATCAAATATTCTGTTGCAAATGCAACGAAAGGAAATAAAAAATGAAAAATGTAGAAATAATTAAGCAGTCGATATTATTTAAAGGAATAGAGCATCACAATTTGGATAGTATTCTTGCTTGCTTATCCGCAAGGGTTAATTTGTATAAACAGGGGGAATTTGTGTTTCACGCAGGAGGCAGCGTTTCGTTTGTCGGAATAGTGATTTCGGGCAAGGCTGTCGAGATAAAGGAGGATGAGGAAGGAAACAGAATAATTATTTCCGAAATTATGCCGGGAGGTTTGTTTGCAGAGGCATATGCCTGTGCGGGGGCGGTCCAAAGCGATATTTCGGTACAAGCCGCAACGGAAAGTAAAATAATGATACTTGATTATAAAAAAGTAATTACTGTATGTTCTACGGCATGTGTATTCCATACCAAGCTTATTGAAAATATGCTTGAAATACTTGCAAATAAAGTTTTAATGATGAACCATAAATTAGAGATAGTTTCAAAAAGGACTATCAGGGAAAAGCTGATGTCTTTTTTTGAGCGGCAAAAAAGCATGGCAAATTCCAATAAATTTGCCATACCTTTCAATCGTGAGCAGCTTGCCGATTTTTTATTTGTGGACAGAAGCGCCCTGTCAAGGGAACTTTCCAGAATGCAAGACGAAGGATTGATAAAATATAAAAAAAATATGTTTGAGATTTATTAATCAAAAGTCCCTTTTTTTATAATAGTATAACGAAATGGTATATGATATCAAAAGAATAACCATCGATACCAAAATGATTAATATACCGATAAAAAGTTCGGGAAGGCTATTTACAATGCCGGCCAAACTTTCAATAAAAGCAATGTTTTGTCTGCTTATTACGATATTCGATACACCTCCGATGCCGAAGAAAACCATGAAAAATATAACCATATTATAGAATTTTCCTTTTGTGTATCCAAGTTTGAAAAATATGGGGTAATAAAGTCCGGTTATTAATGACAACGCCAATATCGCTCCTAATATTCCCGGGGGTGTTATCGGCGGGGATTTAATCGGGAAAGAGACGGCGTTGAATAATAAATGCACCAGATAATAAACAATACTGCTGAAAGCGGCATAAAAGAAAACAGAAATATACCGGGCTAAAACAACACTGTATCGTTTTACCGGCAAACTGTTTATTAAAATATCGGTTTTGTTTTTATCATCATATGCACAGGCCGTTTGCGTTAAAATATAGGTAAGCATAATAATACTTGCCGGATAAACTCCTTCCGATGAGTTTTGAAGGGCGATTGTCATAATAATTATATAAAGAGCACCGAGAGCAGCAATTCTTTTTTGAATCAGAAAATCCTTAATAATTAGGCTAAGCATTTTTCTTCCCCCTTAAGTAATATATCATAATATCTTCAAGCGATGGTTTTTCGAAAATTGTTTTCTCATTGTCAAATGCTTCGATTTGTGACTTATCTGCCACAAGCCCATTAAAACCAAACTCATTTTCTGAATATCCGATAAACTTTTTCTTTATATCTTCGGTTAATTGCGATTTATCACACTTTATAACGGCATGGTTTTCGAGGATGTTATCCTTTGTATCGGCAAGTATAACTTCGCCGTTATTGATAAAGGTTATATAATCCGCAATTTTGTCAAGATCCGAGGTGATATGGGTCGATAACAGAACCGATTTGTTTTCATCGCATATTACCTCCGACAATATTTCGAGCAGTTCACTTCTGACAATCGGGTCCAGGCCGGATGTCGGTTCATCCATAATAAGCAGATCGGCGTTATGGGAAAGCGCAAACGCAAGTGACATTTTCATTTTCATGCCCTTTGACAGTTCCTTAATTTTCTTTTTGGGCGGAAGGTTAAAATCCTTAATATATTTGTCGAACGCCGCGTTATCCCACATTGAGTAAAAAGGTGCAATATAATATTTTGTTTCGCTTATTGTAAGTTCTTCATAAAAATGATTTTCGTCATAAACAAACCCTATGCGGTTTTTTATATCGATTTCATGCTTATTATTATCCAAGCCGAAAACCGTAATTTTTCCGTCATCTTTTTTTATAAGATTCATAATAAGCTTGATAATGGTGCTTTTACCTGCGCCGTTAGGCCCTATCAAACCCATAATGTAACCCTTGTCAAGGGTTATATTGACAGATTTTAAGCTGAAATCATTAAAGCTTTTTTTAAGGTTTTTAATTTGCAGAATTGTATCCATCATAAAGTCTCCTCATAAAAAATTTTTAACATTTGACTTAGCTCTTCAAGCGAAAGATTTATGGATTTAGCAGCCTGCACCGCGTCCCAAAGCTTTTCCTCCACAACTTTTATTCGGGCCTCCATAAGCAGTTCCTTGTTTTGGGCTGCAACAAATGAGCCCTTGCCGGGTATCGATATTATATAACCGTCCCGTTCCAGTTCCTCGTATGCTCTTTTTGTTGTAATTACACTGATTTGAAGTTCTTTTGCAAGCTTTCTTATGGATGGAAGCATTTGATTTTCCTTTAATTCGCCTTGAATTATCGAGTTTTTCAGCTGGCGTATTATTTGGCTGTAAATCGGCTCTTCCTTTGAATTTGAAATTATAATATTCATAATTGTTCTCCGTTCCCGCTGCTATGCGCCGGCACAAAACCTGTCTGAATTTCCTCTTGAGATTTAATTGAAAATTGCATTAAAGTGTTCATGCTGTATATATATATTATATACAATATTTACGGTTTGTCAATAGTTAATTTTAATTTTTTATATGTTTAGTGGGAACTCAGTAAAATTTGTTGACAAAAATATTAATATAATGTATAATATTTTCACTGTCAAATCGCAGTATAATAATATAAATAAGCAAGATACAGGAGGATAAAAACAATGCTTAGAACTTATCAACCTAAAAAAAGACAAAGAAAAAAAGAGCATGGCTTCAGGAAAAGAATGTCAACTTCCAACGGAAGAAAGGTTCTTGCCCGTCGTCGTGCAAAGGGACGCAAGCGTTTGACCGCATAGCAGGCAATAGTGAAAAATACAGTTTCGCTTAATCAAAATACTCTTTTTAAAAAGCTTTATTACCGCGGCAGAACACAGCACAGTTCAATTTTGATTGTTCATTACATGAAAAACGGTCTGAAATATAACAGATTCGGAATAACGGTAAGCAAAAAAATCGGCAAAGCGGTAAAGCGAAACAAAGTACGCCGGCGAATATACGAGGCGTTCAGAATGTACGAGCCTTCTTTAAAAACAGGGTTTGATATTGTTATAGTAGCCAAATCAAGCGCATTGGAAGCCGAATTTGCACGGTACCATAGAGTTATCGGCGGTATGCTTAAAAAAGCCGGGTTGCTTGAATAATTATTTTTTATTATGAAATATATACTTTTAGCAATAATTAAATTATACAGGCGTTATATTTCCCCGCTGAAGCGTCCGAGCTGCCGTTTTGTTCCGACTTGTTCCGAATATGCGGCGCAGGCGATTAATAAGTATGGTGCCGCTATCGGATTATATTTTGCCATACGGAGGCTGATAAGATGTAATCCATGGAGTAAGGGCGGCTGGGACCCTGTGCCTTAAAGAACGGTATAGTTGAAGGGAGTTTGTAAATGGGCATTATATCAAGGCCGTTCGGGTTGTTGCTTAATTTTTTAAATAATTTCACAGGAAATTACGGGGTAGCTTTAATACTTTTTACGATTATCGTAAGATTGATATTACTGCCTCTTTCAATTAAACAACAAAAGTCGATGCGGGAAACACAGAAAATTCAGCCCGAGCTTGCAATAATCAGGGAAAAATATAAAAACGACAAGCAAAAACTAAACGATGAAACCATGAAGCTGTACCAGAAACACGGTGTAAACCCCGCCGGCGGCTGTTTGCCTCTTCTTATTCAATTTCCGATAATTATCGGTCTTTATCAGGCAATAATTAAGCCGCTTACTTATATGTTCGGCCTGGCCGACGACCAGATTTCTTTTTTAACCGAAAAGGTTAATGAAGTATTGATTTCTCAAGGTCACGAGGCAATTAAAGGCATGGGACAGTTTCAGATTTCGATTGCCCAGAACTTAAAATCCTTACCCGGTGACGTTTTGGAATCCGTCGGCCTCAGCAGTGTGAACTTTATAAACTTTAACTTTTTAGGGCTTGACCTTGGAAAGTCTCCAAGCATAAACTTCATTACGGTACTGTGGATAATACCGATATTGGCAGCAGTTACGACATTTCTTTCAACAAAGGTTTCTACATCTGCCGGTGGTCAGCAAGCAGGCGACGAGGGCGCCGCTTCAACTATGAAAACAATGAACGCCCTGTTTCCTCTTATGACTGCCTGGTTTGCATTTTCAATGCCTGCAGGTGTTGGGTTATATTGGATTTTAGGAAATATAATACAAATACTTCAGCAAATTGTACTTAATAAGTATTTCAAGCCTAACGAAGATGACAATCCGCTTATAACAAAGAAAGCCGAAATAAAAGTGAATAAGGGAGGAGGCGGAAAAAAGAAATGAACGAAATAAAGATAAGCGCAAAAACGGTTGATGAGGCTGTTAAAATAGCTCTTGACCGTCTTGAAGCATCAATAGATGATGTCACCGTTGATGTAGTCGAAGAGGGCACAAAAGGCATTTTTGGATTAGGCAGCAAGGATGCAACAGTTGTTGTTACTTTAAAGGATAAAGAAAGCGATGCTGCCCAGACTGCCAAAAGGTTTGTTGATGAGATTATTGATAAGATGAACTTAGTATGCGTTACTGATGTCAGCGAGGATGAAAACGGGATTAAAATTACCGTATCCGGTCCGGGAGTCGGCGGCATTATAGGCCGAAGGGGCGAAACGCTTGATGCGGTGCAATATCTTACTTGCCTTTTTGTTAATAAAGGCAAGCACGGTGATGATTATAAAAGAGTAATAATTGATTCTGAAAACTACCGCGCCAAAAGAGAGGAAACACTTATCCGCTTGGCAAACAAAATGGCATCTAAAGCTGTTAAAAACAATAGGGAAATGATATTAGAGCCGATGAATCCTTATGAAAGAAGAATTATTCATTTTGCGCTGCAAAACCACAGTAATGTAGTAACGCGCAGTGTGGGGGAAGACCCAAACCGTAAAGTAATAATTAGTCCTAAATAATAAAAGGTTTCAAAAAACAAGAGGGTTGCTGTCGGCATTAAAAATGCAGCAGTTCCCTCTTTTTTGACTTTTTAACGGAATAATATAATTACATAAGAAAATTAATTCAGTAAGGGCTGAAAATATGAGCAGAAGCACTGTTGCGGCAATAGCTACCCCGCATGGCACCGGAGGTATCGGGATAATAAGAATAAGCGGCCCAAACTCTTTGGAAATTGCAAATAAGGTTTTTTCAAAGCTGCTTGGTAAAAGCCACGCCATGGTTTTGGGGAATGTAATCAAAAACAATAAAATTATAGATAATGCGTTGGCATGTTATTTCAAGGCACCAAAAAGCTATACCGGGGAGGACGTTGTCGAGTTTTACTGTCATGGCGGAATGGTTGTATGCAAAATGGTGCTGGAGGCCGTTATATTAAACGGCGCGGCTATTGCTGCGCCGGGTGAATTTACCCGACGTGCTTTTCTAAACGGGCGTATTGATTTGGCTCAAGCCGAGGCGGTCGGTGATATAATAAACGCAAAAACGGAAAATGCGGTAAAAGTTGCCGCAAATCAGCTCAGCGGCTCACTGTCCAAGAAAATATCCGAAATAAGGTCAAAAACGGTAGATATAACTGCACATCTTCTTGCGACTATTGATTTCCCGGAGGAAATTGAGCCTATCCCTGGCAGCGAACTGAAAGATATGGTAAACGGCGTAGCGGGTGAAATATCCGGTTTGCTGCTGACGGCAGATGACGGAAGGATTATCATGGATGGTTTAAATGCAGCAATAGTAGGCTCGCCGAATGTAGGGAAATCAAGTCTTTTAAATGCGATATGCGGGCAGGACAGGGCAATAGTAACGGACATTGAAGGCACAACAAGGGATGTATTGGATGTCCAGGTGAATATAAGGGGATGTAAGGTTAATTTACTTGACACCGCTGGTATACGTGAGAGTGATGATATTATAGAAAAGCACGGTATACGGCGTTCAATCGATTCAATAAAAAGCGCGGATATTGTCTTGCTTGTCCTTGATGCTTCCCGTGAGCTGAATGAGACGGATAAAGAAATAATAAGGCTTGTTGAGGATAAAGAAACAATTTGCCTTGTTAACAAATCGGACCTTCCGGTAAAAATTATCCCGCCCGGTTTCAAAGATGTCGTTTATGTATCCGCCCTGACGGGCAAAGGACTTGATGAACTGTTTTCTTTGATTTCGGAAAGGTTTTCCAAAGGTGAGCTTACTTCGGAGGTAATGATAACCAACGAAAGGCATAAAAACTCCCTTGTTTATGCACAGAGCTGCATAAGCAGCGCATTTGAAGCCATAAGCCAAAACCAGCCCCCCGATATTGTTCTGGGTGATTTGGAGCTTTGCATTGCGGCGCTTGGTGAAATAGACGGCATGACGGTAAGCGATGAAATAATCGATAATATATTTTCTAACTTTTGCGTTGGCAAATAATTTATGGTTGAATAATTAAATACTGTCTGATATAATTTAATAAAGGTCGGGTGAAATTTTATGAAAGATAAAAAGTATTGCACAAGTATAGGCGGCCAGGCGGTTATAGAGGGTGTTATGATGAGGGGCCCGGAGGTTACCGCAGTTTCGGTAAGAAAGCCTGACGGTGAAATAATAACCGACGTAAACACAAATAAATCATTGTTTAAAAAGGTAAAATTATTTAAGCTGCCATTGATTCGGGGCTGTGTTGCTTTTTTTGAAAGCATGATAATCGGTACGAAGGCGTTAATGTTTTCGGCGGAATTTTTTGACATGGAAGATGATACGGACGAAAATCCCTCAAAGTTTGATATGTGGCTTGAAAAAACATTCGGCGAAAAGCTAAAGCCTATTGTAATTGCTTTTTCAATTCTGCTGTCATTGGCTTTAAGCATAGGACTGTTTATTTTAATACCGACTTTTATTACCAACTTTTTTGGGATACAAAGCAACAGCATAAAAACATTCGTTGAGGGCATTATCAAGCTTTTAATTTTTTTCGGCTACCTTGTTGCCGTTTCACAGCTGAAAGATATAAAGCGTGTATTTGAATATCATGGTGCAGAGCATAAAGTAATCCATTGCTATGAATCGGGAGATGAGCTTACAATTGAAAACGCAAGAAAATATTCCCGGCTTCACCCGCGCTGCGGCACAAGCTTTTTGTTTATAGTATTGGTAATCAGCGTTTTATTGTTTTTGCTTGTCCCGAACGGCGGAGACCTTGCCTGGCATATGCGCTCGCTTTATAAGCTTGTTTTATTGCCTCTTGTTGCCGGCGTTGCATACGAAATTATAAAGCTTACCGGAAGATATTCAAACTTACTTACACGAATAGTAAGCGCTCCTGGTATGGCATTTCAGTATATTACCACAAGAGAACCGGATGACAGCCAGATTGAAGTTGCAATCAAATCTTTAAACGCGGTTAAGCCGGAACAAAAGGAAAGGGCAGCATGGTAATCGGTAAGCTGATTGAAAAATCAAACGAAATTTTAAAAAAATCGGGTATCCAAAGCTACAGGTTGGATACCTGTGTATTACTCGGCAAATATTTGGGAGTGGACAAATCATATTTAATTACACATAAGGATGCGGAAGTCGGCGATACGGACGGTTTTTTTGAAATGGTTGAAAGGCGGGCAAATCACGAGCCGGTTGCTTATATTACCGGGAATAAGGAATTTATGTCCCTGGAGTTTGACATAACTGCGGATGTTTTAATACCTCGCCCCGAAACGGAGCTTTTGGTTGAGGCAATTATAAAATATGTCGGGAACAGACGGCTGGATATGCTTGATATCGGTACCGGAAGCGGCTGCATTGCCGTCAGTTGTTGTTACTATTGTAAAAACCTTATGGCGGATGCGGTTGATATATCGCCAGAGGCTCTTGCCGTTGCACGGCAAAACGCCAAAAAGCATGACATCGGCAGGATAAATTTCTTTTTGTGTGATGTTTTCACGTCATTTCCCGATAAGGAATATGATATAATTGTATCAAACCCGCCTTATATTAAAAAAAATGATTTGCCGGCACTTATGAAGGATGTGGGCAGGTACGAGCCGGAAAGCGCACTATGCGGCGGTGCGGATGGGCTTTTTTTTTACAGGGTTATAGCAAAACATGCAAAAACACGGGATATCCTTGCCTTTGAGGTGGGCGCAGGGCAAAGCAATGATGTTGCAAATATATTAACCGGCTGTGGTTATAAGAAAGTTGAAATAATAAAAGATTATTCTTTAATTGAAAGGGTCGTAATTGGGAGGTATAGGTAAAATGATGATTGATCAATATTATTTTTCATCGTTGTTTAGCTTGCTGTTGGCAGTATTGCTCGGCGGGGTCATAGGCTTTGAGCGCGCCGGAAAAAATCATGATGCCGGTCTTAGGACTCATATTTTGGTGTGCCTTGGGTCGGCAACAGTAATGGTGCTTAGCAGATATATCCACAGGGAATTCGGCATGGGTGACATATCCCGCTTAGGTGCGCAGGTAATCAGCGGTATCGGATTTTTAGGAATGGGTTCCATTATAATAACAGGCGACAAGATAAAAGGCCTTACAACCGCGGCAGGCCTTTGGACGACAGCCTGTGTCGGCCTTGTTGTCGGGATGGGGTATCATCTTATTGCGGTAACGGTAGTTTTTTTAATGATTTTTGTCATTCTCGGCCTGCGTCCGATTGCAAAATGGATTAAGTATAGAAACAAAGAAATTGCTGTTTGCATATCGTTTAGCGAAGAGCTGTCATACGATGAACTTTTTAAATACTTAGACGATGTCGGGGCCGAAACGGTATCCGTTAAAACAAACCAATCTGAGGCTGACGGCAAAACCAAGCTTATTGTTGAGCTTGATAACGATGCTGTCGATAAAAGCAAAATTACGGCGAAATTGTTATCAATAGAAGGCATTATTGATTTTACTTTTTTATAAAACTGATACAAATAATTTCCCCCCTGGCGCCCGTTATTTGCAGTGAAGGATTTTTAAAATAATTGCAAAAATACTTGACATAGACGCAAATCCTTGCTATAATTTAATTCGTCGTTTTAGTCGGAGAGGTGTCTGAGTGGTTTAAAGAGCCGGTCTTGAAAACCGGTGACGGTTTACGCCGTCCGGGGGTTCGAATCCGCCCCTCTCCTCCAAAAACGGAGAAGTACTCAAGTAGGTTGAAGAGGCGCCCCTGCTAAGGGTGTAGGTCGGGAAACCGGCGCGAGAGTTCGAATCTCTCCTTCTCCGCCATCATTTAGCAAGTCATTTTTTTGACTTGCTTTTTATTGTTTTCTTGATAATTTATGGAAATATCTAAATGTAATATCCTCATGTGATAGAGCAAACTGCTTTCTGATTTCTTTTTCTGAAATATTTGTATTTTCATATTGTTTTCTTTTTTCTTTCTGCTATCTGTAAGATTATTTCTACTATCTGTAAGATAAAAAGAACAATATAAATCTTAACCAACCCATATTAAAAACCCAAGATACTATTGATATGATTACAAACAAAATAGAAATAAGATTATATTTTAGTTTTGAGTTGTTTCTATCTTTTTTGGTTGACATACAATTTATAAAATGATATGATTTTATCAAACAAATTCCGATTATATATTTTTCAGACAGGGAAATAATATGCCGATGGCGGCGGTATCGCCAGCCAAATAAGGAGGTTGCTTTATTGTCGGACCCGGAACTGCTGAAAAGGGCGGCCGAAGCAAAAGAAATGGCGTATGCCCCTTATTCCGGATATCGTGTGGGGGCTGCTTTGTTATGCAATGACGGCAGTGTCGTAACGGGCTGCAATGTTGAGAATATTTCATTCGGCGCAACAATATGCGCGGAAAGGTGCGCTGTGGTAAAAGCGGTTTCGGAAGGAAAAAGGGATTTTAAAAAAATTGCAATATCGGTGTCCGGAGACGAAATCGGCTTTCCGTGCGGAATTTGCAGACAGCTGATAAGTGAATTTGCCAAGGGGGATTTTGAATTCGTTTGCGCAAACAATAAGGGCGAGTTTAAAAAATTTACCCTTTCACAGCTTATGCCGCATGGTTTTTATTCTAATTTAAAAAAGGAGACCAATAATGGATAATATATGCAGCTTTATTGATTATACGCTTTTAAAGCAGGAGGCAAGTGCCCGTGAGATAAAAAAATTATGTGATGAAGCCGTAAGGTACCGGTTTAAGACGGTATTCGTAAATCAATGCAGGGCAGCGCAGGCTTGCGAGGAACTTAAAAACACCGGCATAGTTGTCGGTACGGTTGTGGGTTTTCCTTTGGGGGCGTCCTTGACAAAGGTTAAGTGCTTTGAGGCTGAAAGCGCCATAAATGCCGGTGCGGGCGAAATTGATATGGTTATTAATATCGGAGCAATTAAAGACAATAATTACGAGTATGTAAAAAACGACATACATCAGGTTGTCCAAACGATTTCGGGAAGGGCGGTTTTAAAGGTTATTCTTGAAACATGCCTGCTGACGGAAGAAGAAAAGATTAAAGCTTGCATTGCGTGCAAGGATGCGGGAGCGGATTTTGTTAAAACCTCAACCGGGCTTTCTTCCGGCGGCGCAACTGTGGAAGATATTATACTTATGAGGAAAACCGTCGGTGACCAAATGGGTGTTAAGGCAGCCGGCGGTATAAGGGATTATAAAAAAGCAATTGCGATGATAAAGGCAGGTGCTTCAAGGATAGGCACCAGTTCGGGCGTTGCGATAGCCGAGGAGGCGTTGCTTCATGGGTGAGCTTTACCATATATGCCTTGATGAAAATCTGGGCATAAAATATGCGATTCTACCCGGGGATTCTGACAGGGTGGAAATAATAGCCGGTTATTTGGATAATCCCCGGTTCATGGGCAGGAAAAGGGAGTACACTACTTATTGCGGAGAATTGTGCGGGGAAAAAGTATTGGTAACATCAACCGGTATAGGCGGCCCGTCAACCGCGATAGCGGTGGAGGAGCTTTATAAAGCAGGCGTCAGAACGTTTATCAGGGTTGGCACATGCGGGGCGATGCAAACGGATATTATAGCCTCGGATATAATCATTGCTACCGGGGCAGTCCGTGCGGAAGGCACGTCAAAGGAATATATCCCGGCCGAATACCCGGCGGTTGCGGATTTTAACGTAACAAGCTGTTTGGTTCAGGCGGCAGAAAATGAAAATATTAACTACCATGTAGGTGTGGTACAGAGCAAGGATTCTTTTTACGGGCAGCACAGCCCGGAAAGAATGCCTGTCGGGTACCGGCTGATAGAAAACTGGAAGGCCTGGATTAAAGCAGGCTGCCTGGCATCCGAAATGGAATGCGCCGCTTTGTTTGCAGTTTCGTCCGTTCTTAAAGCTGCAAGCGGCGCCGTTTTGTCGGTTGTATGGAACCAGGAAAGGGAAGCGCTGGGGCTTTCGAACCCGCACTGTCATGATACACATAATGCAATAAAAACTGCGATAGAAGGGTTAAAGCTGTTGATTAATGCCGATTCCGGCCCAAAGGCATAAAATTATAAAATCGTTTTTATCTGGTACGAAACATCATCACCGTCGGATGTAATAAGCAAATAGCAACATTCCTTCAAGGATGTAAAGTTAGTCGACTTTACATCCTTGATTCCTTTAAGCCCGAAATATCTTATCCCGTTTTCTATGTTGACGGTATTTTCCGTACTGTCGTATACGACAAATACGTTTTTGTTTTTTTCAACAAGCTTTTCCTCTAAAATTTGCTTAAACAGATTAAGCTCATGCTTGTCGTTAAATGAATCGAGGGGGCTTGAAAGCGTTATGATAACGTTTTTTACCGGAATATCGTCTAATTGGGATAAGAACCTGCTCCATTGGTTGGGATCCGATTTTAAAAGGCCGCCCTTTGAGTTGTCAAGCTGGATTATTATATTGTTTTTCTTGTAAGCGGCATAATAATATTCCCCGTAAACTGCCGGGATACCGGCTTTGCTTACAATGCTTCCGGCGGCTTTGCCCGCAATTGCTATGGCGTCGGCCTGGGAATTTGCCTTTGACACGGCCCTTAACGCGTACAGCTTTCCCAATATTGTTTTATATTCGGTGCTGCCCAAGACCGCAATTTTTGTCCCCTGGGTTTCGGCATTTTCCGGCTGCCTCATTATATCCGTATCGGGAGTTTGAAGAGGAGGCCTTACAAATTTATGAACCGATGTCTTTAAAGACTTATACTCCGCCGTTATGGTCGCATAGCCCGAGGAAAGAGGGTAAAGCACATTTCCCGCGAAATACCCTTCGATGCCGTCCAGGCTGAGTTTGATTTCATCCATCGGGACATTTAAACTGTGGTAATATTCGTCATATACTTTAACGCTGAATTCACACGCCGATTTGGCATATATGCCTTTATCCTGCCCGGTAATATCAAGTATAGCAGGGGCGCCGACAGGAGAATCCGAAACAATTCCTACCGCGTTTGCCACTTTTCGCATTGCGCCGTCCGAAACTACGTTTTTCAGTGTTGCTTGGCTTTCCTGCGGGTGCTTTGACACAAATGTAGTGGAGCCCCCGCCGTCAAAATTTACGGCATTATAGCACCCGATTTCACGCATGTAATTTCTAAGTTCGCCAAGGGACATTCCCGCACTTGCGCTTTGGCGGCCGTCAACCGTCACAAGATATACTGTTTTTCCCGTCCTGTCGGTACCCATGGCGGTCCGGGGCTGAATCCCCGATATGTTGTGTGTTACGGGTGCGTCGTTACCGTCTTTCAGCAGCATTGTGCCTGCGCCTACCGCCATTTTGTACTTTTCGGGGTTCGGCTCAAACCAGCTTACAATGTTTACTGTATCTCCGATTTCGAAGTTATCCGTTAAAAAAGTGTCATCGGCCGTAGTGGAAGCAATAACGTAACTGTTTTCCGGGAACTTAACCCCTTCCTGCCATACTCTGATATCCGTTACGGTGTCGTTTTCGACAACCATTTCAATAGGGGCGATAGGTGCTCCCGGTGAATATTCGTCCCAGTCGCTGTTGAATATAACAAGGGCTCCGTCGTCATAATATTTGTTGATGTGGAAAATCTGCTTTTCCTGTCCGTCCGGCAATACTATTTTTATGTATTGGTCCCATATCCCCATAGAAACGATATTATTATAATCCATTGCCACCGTTGCCATTTGTTTTCCCCTTGCGGGGGTTGTAAGCAAATGTCCGTCGTCAACCACCGCGCCGATGGCGCTGGCGCGCGAAGGATTGCTCCCGGACGGCTGGAAAAAGTCCGCATTTACGGCCGCAAGAGCGTTCCATTGGTTTGCAAGCTCCAATACATTTTCCCTGGTATTTATCCCTTTTTTGGATGTGAGTGTTTTCAGAGAAAGGAAATTTTCGTTAAGATCGATTTTCAGGGTATATATTCGCTGCCAGCCGTTTGAAGAAAACCTGTGTATGTACTTTTCGGTTACCCCTTTTGTAATTACTGTTTCGGACACATTATCATATATAACATTTGCACTTGCCAAAGCCATATTAAACGATAATATAAAAACAATTGCAAAGGATATTGTTTTTTTGGTCATGGCGCATTTACTCCTTACGAGAAGTCTTTTTTTTTATTTTTATGCAAAATTGCGCAAAATACGCGCAATTTCGCGCTCCGGCGGAATGAATCCGCCTTCGCTTACGCTCGCGCGGCGAGCGGTTGCGTTCGGGAAAGCGCTACGCGCCCGAACGCTTTAATTTATTTACACCTATATTATATTTTATACCAATGAATTTTTCAATGGTTAAATAAGGGGCCTGCGTTATATTTTTGCAGCCCTTTTTTAAACTCATTCAGCGTTTCTTCGGTTTCATCAAGCCAATATGGGCGGGAAACTTTTTTTTCTTCATCGGTATTAATTTCAAAGTCGGCGTACGAAAACCAAACCGCAATTTTTATATTAGGATATTTGTGCAGGTTTTTAAACATGTTCCTTATCCAAAGGGCTTTATCCCCGCCGATGGAGCTTGAAGAAAACTCCGTAATAATCCACGGGAATTTTTCGAAAACGGGCAGGTACCTGCGGCTTATGTCACCGTATATGGCATCGAACTCTCTCCATTTTTCGTTTTTATAATAAGTCCCGTTGTTATATCCCGTTATTCCGATAAAATGAACGTACTCATTGCCGGGATAAAAGGCGGTAAAATCGTTCCAGTTGCAGGGCGGGTAGCTTCGGTCGTTGGGATTGAAAATCCAGATTGCATTGTTAACCCCTTCTTCTTTAAAGATACGGTAAAACCTTCTCCAATTATCCACATATATGTCCGGATCGCTCATTGCAACAACCGCCGAATAACTTGTCCAGTCGGAGTTGGGTTCGTTGTTGAGCCTGAATAAAAACGGGCGGCCGAATTCTTTTGCCTTGCGCGCAAAAGTGCGTATCTGTTCGTCTTTTTTTCCCCTGTATATATCCAGAAAGGGGGTATAGCCGAAAAGCCGCTCGTTATTTGAAAATGTTGTTTGAAGCGTAAGCTCTGCAAGCCTGTTTTCCCTGTAGTTTTTGTTCATAAATTCAAGGGGGAATTCACTGCCTAATTGCAAATAACAAAGGATGACAGGGAATTTATAATCAAGCTTTTTTTCCAGCGCGGGAATAGTTTTTTTAATCCCCATATCGAATATGTCCTGAGTGAAAATCCCCCAATACAGGCTGTCGGTGTTTTGTATTTTTTTATACAGACCGGTTGTTTCTTTCGTCCACTGGGCGGGTATCACCGGTTCAAAGCCTGTCGGAGCGGAGGTTTTCCCGCTCGGCGAAAAATATTGAAAGGAGCTGATTACTTCTTCTATACAGCTTTCAAACTCCGTGTTGTCCGATTTGTATTTAAACATTAACCGGTAAAAGTTCGGCGTTCTTGTTTTAATGAATACATATGTGTACTTGTCGAACTTATCGTCCGGAAGGTCGTTAATAACAGCACTGATTGTTTGCATGCTGCCTTTGCTTTTGTTTTCCGTCAGTGTTATATTATTTTCTTTTTGAAACTCGGGGTTTAAAATAAATCTATTCAGGTAATAGGCAATATATTCGTCCGCGTTGTTTTCGAACACCCATTCTCTCGAAACAACTATCTTGCCTTCGCTGCTTTCGGCCGAGGCGTAGGGCCTGTCGGTCAACAATTCAAAATTTTTGGGCACATCAAAATAAAAGCCTTCCGCCTGGTTTACAAACCGTTTGACGCTGTCCGTTTCATATATTATTTTATCTTTCTGCGGCGATGTTTTGTTTAGAATTGTCCCCAGGCCTTTTTTATCGTTTAAAAGGGGAGGAAGAGATGCTTTGTTTATTAAATGCTTTATATATGATTTTGCCGTAGCGGCTGCCGGGCTGCTGGATTTATACAGGATATACATGCTCGGCGCGGAAATTATGGCAAGAGACAAAGCAGCGGCAATAATTTTATTTTTCAGTGCAATCACCCCGGAAATTAAGCATCAATAATCATAGTGTATTTAACTTTCGATAACAAGTGTAAAGGGCCCGTCATTTACAAGCTCTACAGCCATATTTTCCCCGAATATTCCCTTTGCTACTTTGCTGAAATGTTTTTCGCACTCTAATACGAAAAAATCAAATAATTCTTTTGCATGGACGGGATTTCCCGCGTTTATAAAGCTCGGACGGTTGCCCTTTTTACAATCGGCATACAGGGTAAACTGCGACACGGCCAAAAGTTCGCCGCACACATCCCCTGCCGACAAATTTATTTTCCCATTTTCGTCGGGAAAAATTCGTAGTTTTGCTATTTTTTCGGCAAGCTTTCGGGCATCTTCATAATTATCTTTGTCACTTATGCCCACAAGCACTACATAACCCCTTTTGATATCACCTACAACTTTGCCGCCGACGGCAACGCTTGCCCGGCTTACCCTTTGTAAAACTATTATCATACTTGGCACCTGCTTTATAATGTAAATTTTGCTTATTTTGAGCCGGTTAAAATAAATCTCCATAGTATGTTTTTATATTTCTCGGTAGCGTAATCTATACCGACACGCCTGGCCGCTTTGAATTCCGGCTTGAAGCCGTCGTCTTCAACCCATAATTTATCGGATAATATAAGAGATTCCCCGTTAAAGCTCCTGTCGATTTTCATTTGCTTCGTAAGTTTTCCCGGCCCGCTGAATCCTTCCGCGCCCCGGATAAGGACAGCCTCGGGAAAGCCTGCTTCACCGGTAACTATATTAAGCAGGTTGTGTATGCCATAGCAAAGATATACATAGGCAATACCGCCTTCTTCGTACAAAATGCGCGTTCTGTTTGTTTTGCCCTTGTGTGCATGGCATGCGGTGTCATCTTCCCCGAAGTAGCATTCCGTTTCGGTAATACGGTATTTTAAAAGATTATCCCCTATTTTCCGGCATAAAAGCTTGCCAAGCAAATCGGGTGCAAGTTCGGTTGCATGTCTTTTATAATATTCCTTTGCTAATCTCATTGGCTTACTCCTTAATTTTCTTACTTTTATTATTATTCTTTCTTATAATTTTATTTTTCAGCTGGGTAAGCGCGTTGTCAAATTTTATTGAACGAAGTGACGGAAATGCGGTGATTATGCGAATATGGAATAAATTCCTTTTGCTGATAATTTCGTTGTATTTTTCTTTTAAATCATTTATTTTTTCATTTATTGCGGGAAGCATTTTCAGCTTTTCCTGTAGGTCCTCATAAAGGTTATGCAGCTTTTTCAACCTGATGTTCAGCGTTATAACCGAAGGAACGGTAATAACCAAATCAACAGCTATCAATGCAAACATTATCCATGAAACAACAAGCCCCACGCGGGCAGGTATATGTGATACCAGCCGCTCCATTAACGGATGTATGAAAAAAACAAGCGCTATGCACAATAGTCCCCAGTAAAAGGAGCTTAGCAGCGAAACTCTTCCGTTTATGTTAAACCTGTGCGAAGAATAATCCCACCAGCGGGCAGAAAACAGCTTTTCGAGCAAAAATCCGACAATGTATTCCAAAACAGTGGTTATGGCAATCCCAAAAACAAATACGGTAGGCACATCGGTAAACCTGCCGAGAATAATTGTAATCAGCATCGCCCCGGTCCCGTATATCGGGCAGAGCGGGCCGTTTAAAAACCCTCTGTTTATTAACCTGCGCTGCAATACGGAGACATATGCGGATTCAATAGCCCATCCCAAAAAGCTGTAAATGATAAAGTATAAAAACAACTTTTGCATTATTATCCCTCCAAGCAGGTACCCGGATAGATTTTTTTGTATTATACCACTTAAACAAAAAAGAGTCAAACGCAAATTTGGTGTTTTTATTCTTAGTATTCGGTGCATATTCGAGACACAGGGAGCATAAATATTATAAAAAGGAGAGTGGTAATTCAAATGACATGGCATGACAAACAGATAAAAACAGTTCTCGAGCTGCTTAAAACAAACATAAGAGGGCTTTCCCAAAGCGAATTTGAGGAGCGAATCGAAAAATTCGGAAAAAACAAAATAGAAGAGAAAAGAAAAATTACTTTCTTTGAAAGGCTGATTTCACAGCTTAGCGATTTTATGGTCATAACGCTGATTGCGGCTTCGTTTATTTCTTTTATAATATCATCGCTGCATGGGGAAAGGGATTTTGCGGAGCCGGTAATTATACTGGCTATTGTAATAATAAACGCCACGCTTGGGGTGCTTCAGGAAAGCAAAGCCGAAAAGGCTATACTTGCACTTAAAAAGTTATCACCTCCGGCGGCAAAGGTCCGGCGTGACGGGGAGACAAAAATTGTTGATTGCGAAGAAATAGTTCCCGGAGATATTTTGTTGTTGGAAACGGGAGATTATATACCTGCCGACGCAAGAATTATTGAATCAAGCGGTTTAAAAACAGAAGAATCCGCACTTACCGGGGAGTCAATGCCGCAGGACAAAGATGCCGCTCCTGTTTTTGATTCTCATGTGGCTGAGCAAAAAAACATGCTTTTTGCGTCAACATTGGTTGTAAGCGGACGGGCTGTTGCGGTTGTTACCGAAACGGGAATGAACACGCAGGTGGGTGAAATAGCAAAAATGATAATGACGGACGAGGAAAGCATGACTCCGCTGCAGGAACGCCTGGCGCAAATAGGCAAAGTTTTGGGGATAGGTGCACTTGTTATATGCGCCTTGATTTTTGCAATGGGCTTTTTGCAAAAGATGGCCGTATTTGAAATGTTTATGACGTCGGTAAGCCTTGCTGTTGCGGCAATACCGGAAGGGCTTCCGGCCATAGTTACGATTGTCCTTGCTATCGGTGTTCAGCGGCTTTCGCAATGCAATGCGATTATACGAAAGCTGCCGGCGGTTGAAACACTCGGGAGCGCTTCCGTAATATGCACGGACAAAACGGGAACGCTTACCCAAAGCAAAATAAAGGTTGTGCGGGTAAGCTGCGACAAAACCGGACAAGCAGTAAGGCTTGCGGCCATTTGCTGCAACGGCAGCGACCCGACGGAGCGCGCAATATTGGAAAAAGCAGGCAGGATAGAAAATTACGACAGGGTGCATGAAATACCGTTTGATTCCAAGCGAAAGCTGATGACAATAGTACATAAATACAAAGACGGTTACAGGATTATCACAAAGGGAGCACCCGATATTTTAATTGAGAAGTGTGTATTAACACAAAAAGAAAAGCAGGATATTATTGCCGAAAACGATAATATGGCACAGGATGCGCTCCGGGTCATAGCGGTGGCATACCGCGAAGTAAAGAGCATTCCCAGAAACATGGAAGAAGGCTTAATTTTTGCAGGCCTGATAGGCGCCGCCGATCCCGTGCGCCCGGAGGCCGCCCATGCGGTAAAAATGTGCAAGCAGGCGGGCATAAAGATAGTAATGGTGACGGGGGACCACATAAATACAGCCTGCGCAATAGCAAAAGAACTGGGGATAATGCGCAGCGGCGATTTGGCAATATCCGGATTTGAGCTTGCGGGAATAAGCCAAAGGCAACTTGAAAGGGATATCTTTAAGTATTCCGTATTTGCAAGAATTACACCCGAGGATAAGCTGCGTATTGTAAAAATATTTCAAAGCAGGGGTGCGGTCGTTGCAATGACGGGTGACGGGGTAAACGACGCCCCTGCCCTTCGTGCGGCGAATATAGGCTGCGCAATGGGAATAAACGGGACGGAGGTTGCAAAAAGCGCGTCCGATATGATTCTTGCGGACGATAACTTTGCAACCATTGTCGAGGCGGTGCGTCAGGGAAGGGGAATATATGAAAATATAAGAAAATCCGTACATTTTTTGCTTTCTTCAAATGTGGGAGAGATAATATCCATTTTTGCCGCAATTTTATTCGGCACGCAATCCCCGCTTCTTGCAATCCAGCTTTTATGGATAAACTTAGTTACCGATTCGCTGCCGGCAATAGCGCTGGGGATTGACAACATTGACGATGGCCTGATGAAATGCAAGCCTAAAAATCCGAAAAGCGGTATTTTTTCCGACGGTTTTGGAGTGACATTGTTTTTAGAGGGATGCCTTATAGGTTTTGTTACTTTAATAGCATTTTACATCGGAGCATTTAAATACGGCATGATATACGGCAGGACAATGGCGTTTGCGGTGCTTGGCTTGTCCCAGCTTGTTCATTCGTTTAACGTAAAAAGCGGCAAATCTCCGTTGTTTTCAGGTATCGGTAAAAACAAATACCTTGTTGCCTCGTTTATTATATGCAGTATAATGCAGCTTGGCGTCATTATACTGCCCTGGTCAGCCCCTGTTTTCAAGGTTGCGGCACTTTCCGGCTTCCAATGGTTTATGGTTGCTATACTTAGTATTATTCCCACAGCCGTATCCCAAATACAAAAAGCCGTTTTAAGGCAGTTTTAAGCTTTTTCATGTGACATATTTCGACAATTTAAGGTAAACCAAATCACGATTGTGTCATAATATGTCGAAAATTCACAAAAAATGCGATGAAATATAATGGAATTTGTGCATAATATATTGTATAATTATAACAAAAAACAAAAGAAGGAGATGTTAAAAAATGAACAAATTTTTATTCTCGACAAAATCATTAAGCGAAGCAGACGGTGCCAACGAGCCTTTTGATTTGGAGTATTACATCCTGGAAAGCCAGACAAAAAACGGGGGCATCAATATATCTACATACGGCATAGAAATAGTAAAAACTCAAAGAAGCAAAGGCATTAAATATACTGAAGCAAAAACAATCCATGAGGTTTGCAGCGGTGAAAAAACGATTTATAAAATAGCAAAGCTGCTTAGCGACTATACGGTAACGCCGATTTCCCTGGAGGAAGTTTTGGAGGATATATCAAGAGGCAGCCCCAATGACGAGCTTGAAATTTCGCCGAGCGCCTAACCGAAAAATTCAGCTCTATTATACCTACAAATAATAAAGCTCCGGAAAATTTAGTCGGCCGGAGCTTTCATATTAAAAAATGTTATTGATTTAATTCGAATTTAATGGTATTATTATAATCGATATTATTATTTGAGAGCCCAAAGATATTCTTAAGTGTACATATGTCCGGGTATTTGCGGCTGCTCAAGAAATAAAGGAGAGAGTAAAATGAAAAAAGTTTTGGCAGGATTATTGACTTTTCTTGTTTTAGCGATGGTACTGGCCGGGTGCATGCAGCAGGCACAAAAAACTTCCGTAGCCGATTCCGATTTGTCTTATATTAAGGGAAA
Source organism: Clostridiales bacterium Firm_18 (assembly GCA_001604215.1). GTDB lineage: Bacteria > Bacillota > Clostridia > Monoglobales > Firm-18 > Firm-18. The sequence goes on along the minus strand of LVAX01000054.1, from coordinate 40,433 downwards.
AGGCGAAATGATTATCGGTATTACGCTTTTTGCACCTATGAATTATGAAAAAGACGGCGAATTAATCGGCTTTGAAACGGAATTCGCAAAAGCGGTTTGTGAAAAGATGGGTGTTACACCGAAATTCCAGGAAATTAATTGGGATTCAAAGGAAATTGAACTTAACGCAAAAAATATAGACTGTGTATGGAACGGAATGACTATAACCGAAGACAGAAAAGCGAATATGGAAATTACCAACCCGTATATGAGTAACAGGCAAGTAATGGTTGTTAAATCATCCGATCTTAAAAAATACTCTGAAAGCGTAAACAGTGCAAATGTTGTTGCGGAGCAAGGCTCGGCGGGCGAGGAGCTTGTACAGTCCGAGGAGTTTTTTAAGGGAGTAAAATATACTGCCGTTGATTCGCAGGCAAAAGCACTTTTAGATGTCGCTTCCGGCACATCCGATGTTGCTGTTGTGGATTATGTAACATCAATCGGTTCAATCGGCGAGGGAACAGATTACAGCAATTTGGTTGTTGTGGGGAACAAAAAATTCGCCGAAGAGGAATACGGCATTGCATTTAGAAAGGGCAGCGATATTGTGCCTGAGGTAAACAAGATAATAAGCCAGCTTTTTAACGACGGAACAATTGGCAAAATAGCTGAAAAATATAAGTTAAACGAATTAATTATACAAAATTAGAATGGAGTAGCATATGTCTGGCATTAACGAGGCACTTGGCTCACTCTTTAACGGCTTTGGTTTTAATTGCATAATATTCTTTTGTACCTTGCTTTTTGCGCTGCCTCTCGGACTGATTATTACTTTTGGTTCTATGTCGAGGTTTATACCGATAAGCTTTATTACAAGGACATTTGTTTGGATCATCAGGGGCACCCCCCTGATGCTCCAAATTTTTGTTGTCTTATATGCCCCCGGTTTGCTTTTGGATTTTCCGATGAAATCAAGATTGACCGCCGTCCTTGTGGCTTTTATTATTAATTATGCGGCATATTTTTCTGAAATTTACCGGGGCGGCATAGAAAGCATTTCAAAGGGCCAGTACGAGGCAGGGCAGGTTTTGGGCCTGACAAAATCCCAGGTGTTTTTTAAAATTGTGCTGTTTCAGGTAATAAAGAGAATTGTACCGCCCATGAGCAATGAAATTATTACACTTGTTAAAGATACTTCCCTTGCCCGTATAGTAGGTATTGCCGAAATAATCATGTGTGCTGAAAGATTTACAAAGCAAGGTCTTATATGGCCGCTTTTTTCCACAGGTATTTATTTTTTAATATTTAACGGGGTATTAACTTTATTGTTCGGCTTTATAGAAAAGAAATTTAATTATTACAGGGGTTAGGCTTTATGAGTATATTGCAAGTGCTCAACCTGCATAAAAGTTATGGGAAAACGGAAGTATTAAAAGGCGTGGGCTTTTCCATGAACGAAGGAGAGGTGCTTTCCATAATAGGTTCGTCCGGAAGCGGGAAAACAACTCTGCTTCGTTGTATAAATTTTTTGGAAAGAGCCGACGAGGGGCAAATTTTAGTAAACGGCGAAGTTATTTTTGACGCAAGAAATAAAAATCAGCTTTCAATATCCGAGCAAAGAAAAAACCAGCTTAATTTTGGTCTTGTCTTTCAATCCTTTAATCTTTTCCCGCAATATAACGTCCTGGAAAATGTGGAGCTTGCACCAAAGCTTTTGGCAAAAGAGCGAAATGATTATAAAGAAAACAAAAAAGAAATCCTTGCCTCGATAGAATCCGAGGCGAGGGCGGTATTGGAAAGGGTGGGTTTGTCCGATAAGCTGGCAAATTACCCTTGCGAGCTCTCCGGCGGCCAGCAGCAGAGAGTGTCAATAGCCAGAGCGCTTGCACTAAAGCCCAAGGTATTGTTTTTTGACGAGCCCACAAGTGCGCTTGACCCTGAGCTTACGGGGGAAATATTAAAAGTAATACGCTCCCTTGCGGCAAAAAAGATAACCATGGTAATCGTCACTCACGAAATCGAGTTTGCCAAAAACGTATCCGATAACGTGATATTTATGGATGACGGAGTGATAGTGGAGCAGGGAAGGGTAGAGGATGTTATCGATAATCCCCAAAACGAAAGGACACGGAATTTTCTAAGGAAGCTAAGCGATAAATAATTTTTCTGCAGTTTATCTGCAATTTAAAAGGAACGGCCTTCACAAAAGCCGTTCCTTTGAATTTAGCGGTTTAAATATTACTGCGTAATTATGATTGTGGAAACCGCGTATGTTCCGTAATTGTCGAGGGAACCTATTGCTATGATAGACCTGCCGGCGGTAATTCCTTTAAAGGATGTAATCTTTGTTGATGTATTGTCGACAATTTTGGCTGACGGTTTTACAACCACCGTTTGGGAAGTGATTTTTCCCGTACTCGGATCTACAACGTCAATACCGAGTACATTATAAACCGGGTTGACCGACGTTACGGTGCCGATAAGCTGTGAAGGGATAACGGTTTCGGAAATAGTGATTTTATAAATATTCTCACTCTTTAACGAAATTTTTGCCGATGCCCCGAGACGCATATCATAAATTGAAGCTTCTTTGTCGTCCACATAAAAGGAAGTGTCGGCGGCAACTTTATATTCTTTTGAAATACCGCCTGTTTTTATAGTGATTGAAGGTGCCGTGGAGGATATGACTATTTTGTCGATTGTTCCTTCAATTTCTTTGTTAACACTTGTTGCGGAAATCTTTTTTATTCTGCCGGAGGAAACGGTAACGGTTACGTTATCTCCCACAGCAAGGTTTCGCAGCTCGTCGGGAGCGTTGTTCCTGACAATTTCCGCATCCGCGGCAATGTTATACTGCTGCGTTGAACCGTCCTTGATTGTAATATGTATAACCGGGCTTGACCCGCTTGCATCAATCATTTTTATTGTGCCGCTTGAGGTGTATTCCTTGGTTTCGGCCGTGATTTTAACAACCTTGCCGTTTTTAACACTCATCTTTACGAAATAATTATTTTTAAGGGAGGAAAATATAGTTTCCGCATTGTCCACTATTATTCTGCAGTTTTCATCCAGGGTATAAACCTCCGGTGTTTCGCTTTCCAATCCGGAAGGTGTTACAGATATAGACAGGACACCTTTATTATTTGACAGTGCTTTGATAACGCCGGCCACTTCGATTTGGGTTCTGCCCGAAAGGGCTTCAACGAAGAATATCTCGTCGCCTTTATAATGTATTTGTATGCTGTAGCCGCTCTTTAAGCCTGAAACGGGCGAAGCAAAGCCGTCGACACGAATCAGTACGTTTTCGGGAAGTTCTATTGCGCTGCTCACACCGTCAATGACGGCAGTTATTATATTGTCATTTACCGATGTAACATTAACATCCGCAACAGTAATATTCATTGCCTGTTCTACCCGGTACATCATTGTTGCCATCATTGCGCGGGTTACGTTATACGCAGGCATGAACTTGTTATCTTCCATTCCTTTCATTATGCCTTGATTGGATATGTAAAAAACATAAGGCTTGGAAGCCGCCGGGATATCCTTGTCATCGGCATAATCAAGAACAACAATGGGGTTGCTGAGGGCTTCCGTTTCTCCGCCCATAACCTTTGTTAAAAGGCGCGCAACCTCGGCACGATTCATGGCCGTGTTTTTAACGTTATCGCCTATATACTCCGGCAATTCGGATATTTTAAGCACTCCGCGGTAAAGAAGATATGCAGCTTCTTTTTTGTATTGTATATCGTATTTGTCAAGGTCATCTTCGAATGCCGCAAGTGCTGCGTCTGCAAACTCCTCGTTTTCTTCATATGTAACACCTAAAATCCTTGAAGCTAATATAATGGCCTCCAACTTGCTGATAGGATTGTCCGGCTTGAAGGTGCCGTCCGTGTATCCTTTTAATAACCCTCTTTGGACCATGTTTTCAATGTATTCTTCCGCCCAGGAATGCCTGCTTGTAATATCGGGAAAAGTTCCGGCAAAAGATGTGACCGTCAATGACCAAATCATAAAAACCGCAGCAATCAAGAGTATGAAGTGCTTTAATTTCATTATTTATCCCTCCACGTATATAGTAGGTTATGTCTGCGCTATTGGTTGACAACTGCAAAAGAGAATATTCATATTTATATATTACCACATAGTATTGCTTTTTTCAACATTTATTATTCCAAAAGAGGAAAAAATTTAGGCTTGAATATATTTGCTTTTTGGTGTAACATAAAAAGCGTGGTTGACATAATACCGAAGTAAATAGCATTATGTAAACAGGCGAACAGGTAGTATGCTCAACGGTACGGCTTTAGAGAAGGAGGCAGAAGGGTTACACAGACAAGATACAAGACCCCTCTCCCCGAGGTGCCGGCCAGCAGCCGGCAGGCAGGAGGAAAACCGCTTATTAAAAAGTGGTTGAGGCAAGGCGGCAAGAAACAAAAAATAATCCAAAAAAAATCAAGGAGGAAACAAACGATGAGAAAGTTAAGACGTATCAGTGCATTCTTTATTGCATGCACAATGGTATTCGGACTTATGACATCATTTGCAGGAGCACAGGAAGCAACCGAAGACTTAACGGGTACAAAGTACGAAGAGCCGATTGAGCTTTTGAAAGCTCTTGAAATTATGGTCGGCGACGCGGAAACAGGCTTATTCAGACTTGAAGACGGAATCCTTCGTTCCGAGTTTTCAAAAATAGCCGTTTACCTGTCAGGTCTTTCTGAAGTAGCGGAGTCTTCGAAATCGGGGACAGTATTTCCTGACGTAGTAGAAGGACACTGGGCAACAGGCTATATTAACGTAGCCCAGCAGCAGGGATATGTAATAGGTGACGATATGGGTAATTTCCGCCCGGATGATAAAATCACCTATGCAGAAGCAGCAGCCGTTATAGTTCGTATTTTAGGATATGAGCCGAGAGCGGCTTCAAGAGGCGGATTCCCGACAGGCTATACGGTAGTTGCCGGAGAAATCGGTCTTTTGAAAAACGGGGTAACATCAAACGGCACAAACCAGCCCATAACAAGAGGTTCCGTTGCTATAATGGCGTTTAACAGCCTTACAATCGACATCATGGAAAAGACAACCTACGGGGCAAATGAAAGCTATGAAGTTGTTGACAAGAACATCTTGAAAGAAAAGCTTGACGTTGAAAAAATGTACGGGCAGGTAATAGCAAACTACTACACAACAATGACGGGCAAATCCTCACTTCGCAAAGACGAAGTTAACATTTTGACAACAAGCGGCGAAACAGTAACTTACAAAACAGGCAAGACAAATGCCCATGATTTTATCGCACGAAATGTTATTTACTATGTAAAAGATGAAGGCGACAACACAGATCCTATACTTGTGCTTGTAAGAAACAACACAAACTCCAATACGGAGCTTACGGTAGCCTCAACGAATATCAGCAAAATTGCTGATGGAACAAACGGCGGCAAGGTGTTGTCTTACTGGAAAAACAAAGAAACCGACAGAACTCCTGAAAAAGCAATAATCAAAGACGGCGCAAAGGTATTCTACAACGGTGTTGCGGTTTCGGAGTATGACCTTGATAATCTTGCAAACCTTAAATCAGGTAACATTGTACTTCTTGACACAGCACGTACGGATGAATACAACCATGTATTCATTACGGAATACAAGAATATCGTTGTTGACGACGTGTCATTGGCAAGCTACCGCGTAACCGATAAATACAATACTCTTTCACTGACACTTGATCCGGACGATACTAACGTTAAGTTCAAGATCATAAAGGACGGAGAGGAAATCACCCTTGCAGACATTCGGGAATGGGATATCCTTTCGGTAGCGCTTGACAACCCGGCAAATCCTGCCGAAGCAACGGTTATTAATGTCCAGGTTTCAAGAAACAGTGTGACAGGCAAGGTTGTTGAAATTGAGGATGAAAAGATAAGGATTAACGACACAAGCTATGAAATAGCAGATAACTACACCTCTTCCGCTCAGCCGGAGATACGCCTTGACGATGAAGGAACATTCTATATTGATATCGAGGGCAAAATCGCAGCGGTTGACACAACAACAGTAGCCGGAAGCAACTATGCTTACCTTGTTGATGCCGAAGTAACAGGCATTATCGATAACAGGCTTGAGCTGAAGCTGTTCACTGACAAAGGTGAAACTCAGGTAGTGAAGGCTGCAAACAGAGTTAAGGTTAACAACACTTCAAATCTTAACGGGGAAGATGCCCTGGATGCTATTCAGGCCGCAAACAACGGCGAAATAGCACAGCTTATCACCTATGAGATTAATTCAAACAGCGAGATTTACTATGTAAATACAGCAGCTCAGAACAAGACAGGTACACCGCTTGTAAGTGCGTTTTCACTTGACTATGTGTCGGATAGCCTTGAATACAAGAGTGCTTCAAAGAAACTCGGAACATTTAACGTAAATGCCGACACCGTAATATTTGATATTCCGGAAGGTGAAACGGATACCGAAAACTTTGCGGTACGCACAATGGATATGTTTGTTGACAAGACAACTTATGATGTTGAAATCTATGACCTTGGTGAAGACTTTATTGCAAAGGTTATACTCGTTAAAAACAGCAGCGGCGAAACAAATGCCGAATCGCCCATCGCGGTTGTAACCAAAGTAAGCACCGCGCAAAACGCAGACAAGATTACCGTTGATAAGCTTTACGCTTATGAAAACGGCCAGGTAATCGAACTTCTTGCAAAAGATACCGCAACCCTTGTAAAAGATGGAGACGTGAAGCTTTCCGCCGGCGACATCATTCAATACAAGAAGAATGCACGCGGTGAGATTGACAAGGTAAAGGTTCTGTTCGATTCAAGAGACAAAAACAACGCGGAAGTTGAAAAGCACATTGCGTTTGCAGGAACAGAGATGGAAACAGTCATAGGTAAGATAACAAAGAAATTCACAAACTCGATTAACATTCAAACCAGCAACATTCTTGAAACAAACTACAACATTGAGAATGCAACAGTTTACAGCTATGACTACTCCAAGCCGCAAAATTCACAGGTAACGGTGGTAGATTCGACTTACCTGACCAAGTACGATCCGGGTGATGCCCGAAAAGTATTTATAAGAATTTACAAAGGCGTTGTAGAAGAAGTTGTAATTATAAAAGAATAATAATTTTCGAACCTCCTGTAATTTAAATTATGCCCTCCGGCTATCGCCGGGGGGTTTTTTCTATGAAAATTTAAAAAAACTATTGCATAAATATACAATATAGTGTATAATAATAACATGATACGATAATCAGCATGAAAGGAGGAGCCTTTCGGGGCATCTGAAAGGCGTATTGCGGGCTATGAATTTAAACAAAATTATTGAGCTTGACAAAAAATATTATATGAATACCTTCGGAGACAGGACAGCCGTTTGCTTTGATCGGGGCGAGGGCTTATGTCTGTATTCGACCGAGGGAAAAAAATATATTGATTTTATGGGCGGTATTGCCGTTAATGCAATAGGGTATTCCAACAGCTGTTTTACGCAGGCACTGCACAGCCAGATTGACAAGATTATTCACACTTCCAATCTTTATTACATCGAAAACCAGGCTTTGCTTGCCCAAAGGCTTGTAGAGCTGTCGTGTGCGGACAAAGTATTTTTTGCGAATTCGGGTGCGGAAGCAAATGAAGGAGCAATAAAGCTTGCAAGAATGTATTTTTATAAAAAAGGACAGGGACATAAGAATGAAATTATAACTTTGAAAAATTCCTTCCACGGGCGCACTCTTGCAACGGTTGCGGCAACGGGACAGGAAAAGTATCAAAAACCTTATATGCCGCTTACGCCTTCGTTTATACATGTAGAGCCGAACGATACAGAGCAGCTTCAAAATGCGGTCAGTGAAAACACTTGTGCAATTTTACTCGAAGTTGTTCAAGGCGAAAGCGGAGTGCATCCTTTAACCAATGCATATCTTTCCGCGGCAAGGAAGCTGTGTGACGATAACGGGATTCTTTTAATATATGACGAAGTCCAAACCGGAATGGGACGGACCGGCACCATGTTTGCATATGAACATTTTTGCATTGAGCCGGATATTTTCACATTGGCAAAAGCGTTAGGCGGCGGAGTCCCCATCGGTGCGATATGCGCAAAAGATTTCTGCTGTGCGTTTGAACCGGGTGAACACGGCACCACCTTCGGAGGCAATCCCCTTGCATGCTGTGCGGCGCTTGCGGTGCTTGATATATTTGAAAAAGAGAGGTTGGTTGAAAACAGCTATGAGATGGGGAATTATTTTGTGAAAAAATTAAATGAGATGAATTCGGATAAGATTGTTCAGATCAGGGGAAGAGGCTTAATGATTGGTATACAGCTATGCGAAAATGCAAATGAGGTAAACAAAAAGCTTTTTGAAAGGGGTTACCTTTGCGGTACGGTTGGGGACACTTTAAGAATACTGCCACCCCTTATTGTAACAAAAAAAGATATTGATAGTTTTATTGATGTGTTAGAGGAGGTTATCGCTTGAAACATTTATTGAAAATATCGGATTTATCGGTTGACGAATTCAACGCTCTTATATCTTTGACGGAAAAGCTTAAAAATGAGACAAAGAAAGGTATATCGCATAAGCTTCTTGCGGGGAAAACCCTTGGGATGATATTTGCCAAATCATCCACAAGAACACGCGTTTCCTTTGAGGTTGGCATGTACCAGCTTGGAGGGATGCCTTTGTTTTTAAGCTCGTCCGATATCCAGCTGGGGCGGGGCGAGAGCATATATGACACCGCGAATGTTTTATCCCGCTATCTTGACGGCATAATGATAAGGACTTTTTTGCAAAGCGATGTTGAGCAGCTGGCAGAATACGGCAAAGTACCTGTTATAAACGGTCTGACGGATGACCACCATCCCTGTCAGGCACTTGCCGATTTATTTACTCTTTATGAGCATAAAAACAGGCTGAAGGGCTTAAAGCTTGCATATGTAGGCGATGGCAACAATGTTGCCCATTCACTTGCGGAGGCATGTGCGCTTGCGGGAATGGAATTTTGCGCGGCCTCGCCGGCAGGCTATGAATGCAGGGCGGATATAATAGAACATGCCAAGGAGCTGGCAAAGACTACCGACGGCAAAATAACCGTTACAAACGATCCCGAAGAGGCTGTTAACGATGCCGACGCGGTTTATACCGATACATGGGTCAGCATGGGCCAGGAAAAGGAAAAGGAAGAAAGAATAAAAGTTTTTATGCCGTATCAGGTAAACAAAAAGCTTTTTTCACATGCTAAGGAGGATGCTGTCTTTTTGCACTGCCTGCCCGCATACAGGGGGTTTGAAATGACGGAGGAAATTATTGATTCGCCTTTTTCCGTTGTTTTTGACGAAGCCGAAAACCGCCTGCACGCACAAAAGGCGGTCATGGTATCACTGATGTCATAAATTGAGGCATAAGAGAACCAAACTCCATATGGGGCTTGGCTTCCTTATGCCTAACTTGGAAAGGTAAATAGAAAATGGAAGGTCTTATATTAAGAAGGGCATCCTTGCATGATATTCAGGGAATTTTCGAGGTGACAAAACAGGCTTTTCTGAATTATGCAAAGATGATTGGCACTGATAATATCGATGCATTATCCGAAGATTATTGTAAGGTTAAAAGCGACGTGCTTGGCAAGCACGTTTATGTGGCATGCATTGGCAGCAGGGTTGTCGGCAGTCTGAGAATAGAATTAAATGATAAGGAAAAAACGGCTTATTTAAGCCGTTTTGGGGTTTTGCAAGAGTATTATAACCTGGGGGTGGGAAAAAAGCTTTTAAACTTGGTTTATGCCGAAATGATTTCAATGGGGGTAAAAAAAATTTACCTGCATACCGCTTCAAAGGCCTCGCGCCTTATAAATTTTTATTATCGTCAGGGCTTTTATATTGAGTCCGTATCTTATGACAAGGGATATCCAAGGGCACTGCTTGTAAAAGAGCTTTTTTAAGTCCTATGGCCTATAGAGTTCGACCTTATTATGCTTAAAACGGTCGAATTTTTTATTTTTTAGCGGTCTATTATCCTTGACACAAACCTTGCTAACTGGTAATATTATAATGTAACAGAAATAAAAAAAGCGAGGTAAAACAATGGCCATAATAAAAAGACCGGTTAAAAAACGCCTTCCGTTAAGGTTTTTACTTTCCGCTATGGTTTTATTGCTTGTTTTTGCCGCTGTTTTAACCTTTTCAACTGTCTTTGCAAAGGACAAGATATTAAGCGGCGTCAGCGTCGCCGGTATAAATATAGGCAGGATGACAAAGGATGAGGCTTTAGGGTTAATAAACAATACCATTGAAAGCGCGATGGGTGATAAGATAATAAAGGTTACATATAAAGACAAAAGCCGTGGTATAGACATATCAGGCGTAAGCTTTGATGTGCAATCCGCAGTGGAGAATGCGTTTGTTGTAGGGCGCAGCGGTCCGCTTCCCCGGCGCATTCTTCCTTATTTGGGGGCAAAAACCTATATTTCGCTTGCACCAAGCTTTGACGATAAGACAATAAAACGTGAAATATCTGAATTTGCCGATGAAATAGAAAAGGAAAATCCGGCTATTGAATATTCCGATGATTATAAAGTGGCAAGGGTAGACCTTGTTAACGGCTTGATAGTCGATGTGGAAGAGGTATATAATAAAATATATTCAAACAGCGGACTATTGATTTTTGATGATATCGGGGCAGTTGCAAAAAGCGGGGGCGACGATATTACTGCCGATTTATTATACAGCAGAATCAGGCGTGAGCCGGTAAATGCAAAATACAATGTAATAAACAATAAGCCTGTAATAAATAAACATATAGTGGGCGTTGATGTAAATTACGAAGATATTTCCGAAAAGTTAAAATCCGGCTTAAAGGTATTTGAGGTGGAAACAGAAGTTATACCGCCCGAGATTACGGCAGAAAAATTAGAGCAGTCGCTGTTTGCCGATGTGCTTGGTGAATTTACCACAAATTACAACTCGTCAAATACGGGAAGAACCAAAAATATGGCGATTGCCGCAGGGAAAATTAACGGGACTGTAATAGCGCCTGGCGAAATCTTTTCGTTTAACACGGTTGTAGGTGAGCGCTCGTATCAAAGAGGCTATACGGATGCTAACGTATACATCGGCGGCAGGATAGAACAGGGCGTCGGCGGCGGGATTTGCCAGGTTGCATCCACCATGTATTCCGCACAGCTTTATGCCGATTTGCAAACGGTTACAAGGCATAACCATATGTTTACGGTATCATATCTTCCTTTGGGGCAGGATGCCACGGTTGCATGGAATTCGGTTGATTATGCATTCAGGAATAATACCGACTATCCCATAAAAATAACCGCGACGGTTTCCGGCGGGCTTCATACAGTCAGAATCCTCGGTACAAAAGCGGATAAAAGCAAAAGCATAAAATTAATCAATACCGTAATATCCACAAAGGATGCGCAGGAAAAAATAATATACTCCGATGATTTGGAGCCGGGTAAAAAGGTTGTAACCCAAACAGGCCAAAAAGGCGCTGTGGTCGATACATACAAGGTTTATTATAAAAACGGTGTTGAGGAAAGAAGGGAGTTTTTGCACCGCAGCTCATATTCGCCTATGGACAGGATTATAACCGCCAGCAGTGTACCTTCGCATCAGACAACATCCGAAGGTGAAGAAAAAACGGAGCGGGAAACACAGCAGCAAGCGGAAGAAGAAGGAGAGCAGGAAAATGTGCCGCCTCCCTCTCAAAGCCCAGATAAACCACCCGGGCAGGATATACCCGATGATTTAATGTCCGACAACGGTTTATAAAAACTCGTTCATCTAAAAAGATGGGCGGGTTTCAATATTATATTATTCGTATGATGCTTTATCTAAACCCACATTCAATATAGATTCCTTTTTATCAAATTAAAGCTCTTTCTAAATCTCAAAGGGCTTATTTTTTCGTGATATTTGAAGAATTTATTAAACAAATTTGGGGTTGGAAATAGCAGCATATCAGATATTTGGGATATGCTGTAAGATGATGTTAATAATAAAGTTTTAGCTCGCTTTATTAATTCAGAGTTAATATATTTTTTAATCCCTTGACCGCATTGATGATTAAACAGCTTGCTGAGATAGTCCTTGTTATACCCAAAGTTATTTGCTACCGTTTCGATATCCAAAGCACCGCTAATATTCGCTTTGATCCAGTGCATTATTGGTTGTATTGTCAAATTGTTATTTTGTGCTGCGGCAAGCTCGTTTAACACAAGCGCCGCATATAAGTCAGCCGTGTTGCTTCCGGTAATGGGTACTTTTGCTATTTTTTCGAGCAAAAGTGTAAGCTCCAAGGGCTCATCGCAACACGAAAAAAAGCTTGTTATTCCCCATTCTTTAAGATCGCTGGTTTGAAATTGCAGCCAATAGAAAGCAACCTCACCCTTGCTTGGTTGAAATCCGAAGCTTAGTTTATACGGCTGTAAAATGATATAATGATTTTCCGATAATGTGTATCTTGTCTCTTCCTCTTGAATGTGCAAATTTCCACGTATGACAAATAACAACTCATAGCAGTCGCTTAGCCTTTGCCGATGTTTCCAGTGATTATTTGAGACAATAGAACCTGAGGATAAATAATGCAGAGACAAATCCTTGTGCTGTTTGCTGTACATTGATAAATCATTTTCCTTTTTAATATAAATCATATCTATTTTTCTCACTTTTGCATTGTTGTTTCACTTGAAATAAATATATAATTAGGATAACATATAATTAAATGAATGTAAAGGATTGATTTTGGATGAACTTTTTATGCGACTGTAACTATATCCTACTTCCTGTGAGTAAATATGCCAGTCAAAAAAAATTGAAATTTTACCTTGATACTGTTTTGGTATTGGATTTAGACATAGCATTAGACGGCTTAGAACCTGACTTTTACGCATATTATGATGTTCGGCGCTTTAAAGGGCGGATGCTCAGTATGGAGTGTTTGCCGCATATGGATTTTGAAATCAAAAAGGCGGATGAAATGCCCGATAATCCTTATTGTGAAAGGTATCGTCCCAAGGTTCATTTTTCGGCTCCTATGGGTTGGCTGAACGACCCTAATGGTTTGGTGTATCATAACGGAAAATATCATATGTTCTATCAGCTTAATCCCGTTGGCGTGACGTGGAACAATATGCATTGGGGGCATGCCGTCAGTGATGATTTGGTAAGGTGGGAGCATTTGCCTGTTGCCTTGTTCCCAGACTGTCACGGCACAATATTCTCTGGTTCCGCCATTATTGATGAGAAAAATCTTTTGAACCTGCAAACGGGCGAACAAAAGACGATTGTTTTGTTTTACACAGCCGCAGGAGGAACATCTGCACTTTCGGAAGGCGGGAAGTTTGCTCAGCATATTGCTTTTAGCACGGATGGCGGAATGACATTCCAAAAATATGAGAAAAACCCGATTATTGCTCACATTGAAGGTGTTAACAGAGACCCTAAGGTGGTTTATCATAAACAGACTGATCAATATATAATGGCTCTATATTTGGCGGCAAACCGATTTGCTTTATTTTCGTCCTCTAATCTTACTAATTGGGTGAAGCTGCAGGAAATATCTCTGCCGGGAGATGCGGAATGCCCCGATTTTTACCCTCTTGCGTTGGATGGTGACGAGAGCAATATTAAATGGGTTTTTACCGGAGCATCAGACAAATACATTGTAGGCAGTTTTGACGGACGAATATTTCGTCAGGAAACACCTGTTCAAAGCTTGCATCACGGCAGCAGGTGCTATGCGTCTCAATCTTGGTTTAATACACCTGATAACAGACGGATTCGTATTGCGTGGGACAGGAATGACATTCCGGCTAAAACTTTTAATCAGGCAATGACGTTTCCTTGTGAAATGAGCCTTCGTACAACAGAATACGGCGTACAATTATTCACATATCCTGTGAGAGAGATTGAAAAGCTTTATACAAAAACACAGAGTTTTCCCTGCTTCAATCTGTCAAAGCCGTTTAGCACCAAGGTTGAAGGCGAAGCGATTGATATCGAATTTAAAATGATATATAAGCCGAATACAATCACGAAAATTGAACTGCACGGCAGGCAAATTGTGTTTGACACATCTCGCAAATGCGTGGATTGCAACGGTGTTTTTGCTCATCTGTACAATAATGGGGATATTATAAAAATCCGCCTTATTTCGGATGTCACCGGAGTTGAATTATTTATAAATGACGGCGCCGTATACGTGGTGTCAGGAAACGTAGCGGACTATAATTTAAATATGTTATCTATTTCAGCGGATAGCGAAGATATAGCTGTTCGAGATTTAAATCTTAATTATATGAGGTGACCCATGAAGGTATTGGTATTTGGCGAAGCGTTGTGGGATGTGTTTCCTGACGGCAAAAAACTTGGTGGCGCACCGGTTAATTTTGCTGCACACTTGGCTCAGCTTGGTGCAAATGCTTCGATTTTAACGGCAGTTGGTGATGATATCCTTGGACATGAGCTTGTGCGTGAAATTCGGGGTTTGAATGTTGATACGAAGTTTGTTTCTGTATTGACTGATAAGCCCACGGGTGTTTGCAATGTTATTTTGAATAATGGTGAGCCGGCCTATGACCTGATCGAAGATGTTGCATATGACTATATACCTTCAAACAAGAGTATTTATGAGCAAAATTTTGACGTCTTATATTTCGGGACCCTTGCACAACGGTCTTATGTTTCGAAAAGCACATTGCACGAGGTATTAAAATGCTGTCATTTTAATGAAGTTTTTTGCGACCTTAATCTAAGGGGAAGTTATTATACAAAGTCATTGATTCAATCCTGCTTGCAAAACTCAACTATTTTAAAGCTGAATCGCTATGAATGCGACGAACTTGTTAATTTGGGGATTGTTAACCCCTTTGATTCTTATCAAAAGCTATGCGAAACCCTGTGCGACGCTTTTTCTATTCACACTGTCATAATTACCCTCGACAGTGAGGGAGCATTATGCTTTTGCCGCATGGAAAATCATATGCTCAGCACTAAGGGTTTAAAAGCTAAAAGATTTAAATCGGCCGTAGGAGCGGGTGACGGATTTTCTGCTTGTTTTTTGTATAATTATATGCGTGGAGTGACGACTTTGGAATGTCTTAATCGGGCCAATGCATTGGGCGCATATATCGTAACCTTTTCAGAGGCGATTGTGCAATATTCCGATGAGATTAAAAAAATGATGTTTTAAATGTGAGTATAAAACCATTGTAGATTTGTAAACGGTTTTGGCACACATCGCAACAAGGGGCTGCAATATAAGGTATGATACATCAAAATATGATATATCCAATCAAAATGTGATTGTTTACTTTGATATTAGACTTGATATATAATATACTTGACAATATCAAAGGAAAGGTAACGCATCATGGAATCTTTATTAGATATCAGCAAGGCTGAAAAAAAGAATAAGCTTTATGATTCTATTACACCCAATAGATTTAAGCGTACAATTATAAAAGACTGGCAGCTTTATGTCTTATGTGCCCCGGTAATTATCTATTTTTTAATTTTTGAATTCGGGCCGATGTACGGTGTACAACTTGCATTCAAAGATTTTATAATTGGTAAGGGGATATGGGGGAGCCCATGGGTAGGATTTAAACACTTTGAACGCTTTTTCACATCGTATCAATTTAACATTATTTTGAGAAATACTTTGGTATTAAGTATTTATTCTTTAGCAGCCGGTTTTCCGTTTCCTGTAATATTAGCAATTATGCTTAACAATATCAGAGGTGAAAGATTCAAGAAAATTGTTCAAACGACTACTTATGCCCCTCATTTTATTTCCGTTGTTGTTTTTTGCGGAATGATAAACATTTTCTTATCTCCAAGCACCGGTATTGTTAATTTCTTTATTAAGCAGCTGCGGCTGGAGCCGATATTTTTTATGGGAAAGGCAAGTATGTTTAGCCATATTTTTGTATGGTCGGATATATGGCAAAACACAGGCTGGGCGGCGATTGTATATATTGCGGCGCTTTCGGGAATAAATCCGGAGCTCTACGAGGCTGCAAAAATAGATGGTGCAAATAAGCTAAAGAGTATCTGGCATGTTGACCTGCCGGGAATAATGCCCACGATTATAACTTTACTTATTATGCGAATAGGGAAAATACTTTCGCTTGGATTCCAGAAAGCCTATTTATTGCAGACTCCTCTTAATATAGATGCTTCTGAAATTATTGCTACCTATACATATAAGGTTGGCTTGCTTGACGCACAGTACAGCTATTCAACGGCAATTGGATTATTCAATACTGTTGTAAACATTCTTTTGCTAATAATGGCTAATCAATTAAGTAAAAAATTTAACGATGTAAGCCTGTGGTAATTGTGATATATATTCGGGGGTTAAAATGAAAAACAATTCGATTAAAAATTCGATAGATGATACAGTGTTCGAAATATTTGTGTATATTGTTCTTGGAATAACACTTATTCTGGTGATATATCCATTATATTTCATATTAATTGCATCCTTTTCGGATCCTGTGGGGGTAAACACCGGAAAAGCAATGTTTTTTCTTTATAATCCGTCTTTAGAGGGATACAAAAGAATTATAAGCGATAACAGGATTTGGAGCGGATACTTAAACACAATAA
Organism: Clostridiales bacterium Firm_18; assembly: GCA_001604215.1. Lineage (GTDB taxonomy): Bacteria > Bacillota > Clostridia > Monoglobales > Firm-18 > Firm-18. The sequence continues at coordinate 23,804 of LVAX01000054.1, read as the reverse complement.
TTTATACGGCTGTCGGAACAACGATTAACGTGGTAATAACGATGATGATTGCGTATCCATTGTCCAGACGGTCATTTTCAGGGAGAAAAGCTATTACTTTGTTTTTGCTGGTGCCAATGTATTTTAGTGGCGGCATGATTCCGCAATACTTGTTGGTTAAATCACTTGATTTGTTGGATACGCGTGCCATAATGGTGCTTTTGAGTGCGGCGAGCGTGTATAACATTATTGTAGCCAGAAGTTTTTTAGAAGCAAACATACCGGAGGATTTATACGAATCTGCTTCTATGGATGGGTGTTCCCAGTTCAGATTTTTTTCTGCCGTGGTAATGCCGTTATCAAAAGCCATTATTGCGGTTTTGGCTTTGTTTTACGGAGTAAGTCACTGGAACGAATACATGAGGGCACTCATTTATCTGAAAAAAGAGAGTTTATATCCTCTGCAGCTAATCTTATCCTCCATATTAATAGAGAATCAAGTCAGTGCAGCTATGGTTGATGATGTTCTGCTTATGGAAGAAAAGAATATGTTAAAAGAACTTATTAAGTACGGAGTTATTGTTGTAGCAAGCGTACCGGTTTTGGTAGCGTATCCGTTTCTGCAAAAATTCTTTATTAAGGGAGTTATGTTAGGTTCCATAAAAGGCTAAACATTATTTTGGGAGGGAGAATAAAAAAATGAAGAAGAGGCTTTTCATTTTAATCACGACACTCATCATGCTTTTAAGCGGCTGTGCAAACAACAGCACGGTAAAAAAGGACAGTGTAGAAATTAATAAGACCGGATTGCCAATAGTAAACGAAAAATTGACTGCGGAAGTTTTTGCAACAAGGAGTCCCGCTATCGGCAGTTTTTCGGATATGCCTTATTTTCGTATAATGGAGGAAAGAACCAATATTCAACTTGACATAACTGATTTGGAATCCTCGGTTTTTGCGGAAAAGAAAAAACTGTTGTTCGCCAGCGGGGATATGCCGGATATGTTTTATGGCGGCTGGGTTTTAAGTACCACTGAGGTTGTTAACTATGGCATGCAGGGACTTTTATTGCCCCTTGAAAATCTGATTGAGCAGTACGCTCCTAACATAAGTAAAGTCTTAAATGACAGACCGGATATTAAAAATCAAATCACTGCGCCGGACGGGCATATATATGCTTTGCCAACATTAAATGAAAATAATCCCTTGACCAATGAGGCTCTTGTGATAAATAAAGCATGGCTTGATAAAGTAGGAATGTCTGTTCCTACTACAACCGATGAGTTTTATAAAGTGCTGAAGGCATTCAAAAACAATGATTTAAACGGAAATGGAATTAATGATGAAATGCCGTTGATATTCAAATACAAGGACCATATAAACGGAATTACTTCATTGTTTGGTTCGTTTGGCGTTTTAGATACCGCTTCTCATTTTATGGTAAATAACGGCAAGGTTGTTTTTTCGCCTATTCAACCGGGATATAAGGAAGCCGTAAGGTATTTCTCCAAATTAGTTTCCGAAGGTCTTATGGATATGGAAGGTTTTACGCTTACGGACATTACTTCCAAACAAAGAAGTGTTCCTCCGATTGCAGGTGCATTTCTTGCATGGTCGGAATATATGGTAAATGTTAATTTAACAGGTGACAAGAGCGGGAAAGGTGATTATTTATCAATCCCGCCGCTTAAGGGACCTAACGGAGATCAACTATGGGCAAGGCGGGCATTTACCGCTACAAACAACTTTGCATTTGCAATCTCGACTAAGTCGCAATATCCGGAAGCATTAATACGGTGGGCGGATTATTGCTATGATGATGATATTAGTATCCAGACATATAGAGGGCTCTATGACATAGACATTAAAAAGCTTGACAACGGAAAGTTTGAAGAAATTAGTAATGGTAACAAGATTCCTGTTGAAAACAGCGTTCCCGGGGTATCGGGTTTTTATAAGCTGTTTAAAGGAGAGTACACTCTAAACAGCCCGTCACCGTCGGATGTTTTTAAAAGTAAATGTGATGAAATGTATGCCCCATATGTTGAAAAAGAAGCTTTTCCCGGTGAGGCTCTGTTGACATCAAGCGATACGGAACGTATGGGACAGCTTACAACAGATATTGTGCAATATGTAGAAAAATGTACGGCAGAATGGATATTAAACGGCGGCATAGATTCTCAATGGGATGCTTACATAACAAAGCTTAATCAAATGGGATTGGAAGAATATATAAAGCTTAACCAGAAAATATTGGATAGTAAATATAAATAAATTATTTTATATAAATAAATTATTTCAAAGGGGGATTTTTAAAATGAAAAAATTATTATGTATGGTTTGCGCAATTATATTTGCTGTAACTGCTTTAATTCCTGATTATGCCTTTGCAAGTGTTGTTATGGTTGATAAAACATTCAGGGTTGAAATTTCGGAAGATACATACACTTTTGCAACACCCGATGGGAATTACAACGATACAAATTATGGATTAGAAGGGGACCTTAACATTGCATCAAGCTCCTGGCACAGAGAAGGATTTTTGAAGGTTGATTATTCGGATTTTTTATCATCCTTGTCGGAAGACAGTACGGTAAAATCGGTTAGTTTAAACTTTTTCATAGACGCTGATTATGGTTATAATGCAAGCACCCCCAGAACAAGAAAGATTGATTTGTGTTATGTGCCTGTTAATGATTGGAGTGAAATGACTCTCACTTATAATCAGTCAATTGAAAAGGGCATGCGCCTGAAAACAAATTATGCTTCGAGCGTAACAGATGCAGAAGTAATAGGCAGCGTAGTATATGATATTACGGCGCAGTATCCGAAAATGTGGGAAAGCATTGATATATCTGAACATTTTACGGAAAGCATCGCAAATTCGACAGTTGTTACATACGGTTTGGGAACTCATGCTAACTTCAGCAATATAAAGATAAGCTCTAAGGATACAACCCTAACGGATAACGAAGGGAAAATAACAAAGCCTTATATCGAAATTGTTGTTAGTATGCCAAGCGGGTTATTTATGCAAGGCGAAAATTATGTTGCGCTGCTTCAGGGACAGGAGTATCGCGAACCGGGATATTATGCCGTTGGGTTGAACGGGGAAGACGCAACGGATTCGGTAATTGTGGAGCAAAACATTGACGTTAACACACCCGGAATATATTTTATTTCATACAGCTATGGCTGCGATGTTTATTACAGGATTGTAGAGGTGCTGGAGGCGGTAGAAACCGAGCTGAATTTGCCGATTGCCGAAGACACTTACATATTCGGTGAATTAGTAAAGGAAGGCAGTGTATATTTACCGACAGGTGACAGAAAAGACATGATTTACAACAGCGAAACACCTGCTATATTGGAGATCGCTTCAGCTAATTGGCATCGGGAAGCATTTTTGAAAGTCGATTTTAGTGATATGTTGGATGAGCTGGAAGACAATGCGATAATAAACTCGGCAGCGCTTTGGGTTTATGTAAAAACGGATTATGGCTATAATAAGGGGAAAGACCGCACGTTCGACGTTTGCGCAGTCGATATACCGAGCTCCGATTGGTCTGAAACCACCTTGACATATACACTTGCGATGGAAAAAAACATGAGGCTGAAAAACAATCCCGCTTTAACCGTTAACAATAACACTGTTGGAAGTGTTACATATACCCCGCCTTCCACAACTATCTCCACAGTAAATCAATGGTTCAGTGTTGACATTACAGAGGATTTAAAAAACCGTCTGCCGGGGAACTCGGACAATATATTAACCTATGGTATCGGTACCCATGATACGTCTATGTCCAGCTTTGTGATTGCATCAAAGGACGAACCCGAAAGCACACTGCACCCTTATGTTAAAGTTAAAATCAGCCGGCCTGCTGACAATACTTCAGGAAAAGACTTGGATATTAAGGGAACCACAATTTTTAAGAATCAAATACAGATGAATAATATGGTAGATAATTTAACATCCTTAGATGCCGGAGATTCCTTGTATATTGTAAGCAGCCTTAATAATAACACCTCCGGGGATATCTCGCCTATACTTGTAGCGATTATATATAAGGACGGTTTTTATAAAGATTTTCATATCGCAACGACAGATGTTCCTATTGAGCCGAATGGCGGGAAAGCTTACGAAAATATTTTTACAGTATCGGAATCGGGGGATTACGTTATAAAATTGTTTGCGTGGGATGCTATTAATACCTTGAAGCCGTTAACTGGTGTAGTATATGTTGATTAATGTTTAATGACAGGAGATAAGGATGAATATTAAACAAAGTCTTTTGGCAATTTGCATTACAACTTTATTGTTGGTCCTTGGTTGTTTAACTGCATGGGCAGCCACGGCAGACAGTGCGTTGATTGATTTCGATTTTGAAGAAAATATCTTGTATGCCGATGTAACAACTGAAGCAGACAGAACCGTAACTGTAAGCATACTAAAAAAAGGCTTCAACAATCTTACGTTGGATAATTATAAATTTGCTACTTTAAGTATGGATGTTGGAGTAACCGATACGGATGGTAAGCTTAGGCTAATATGCAAAATAAGCGGAAACGTTGAAAGCGGATATTATATTCTTATGTTTACAGGTATTGATGTCGAAAATGCTGAATTGTATATTGCAAGCGAGCAGGAAAAATCAGAGATGCTTCATTATTTTAATGAGTTAACATCTCGGACTGTTAGCGAAAACATAGAACAATTCAGACGGTATGCCAAAATACTGTTTTTTGACATTGACGGCATTTATAGTTTAATTGAAGATAAAACAGGGGTATATAATATTATATCCGAGAATGATTATCAAAAATTATCTGATATTAAACCTGTATTTGACCATGCGGTTTTACAAGTATTTAAAAGTGAGGCACTAAGATACGTTAACCAAGCGACTTTAAGCAACATGGAAGCTGTTATTAAAAAATACAATCCGGTGCTTTCACTTGATATAACCAATAACTTATATATAAAAAACAAAGAAGTTTTTCATAAACAAATTTTAGGGAAAAATTTTGATACCATTATACAGATTCAGGAAAGCTTCAGAAAGGGAGCCTCCGTTGTTAATGTAAATAATGCCGTTAATAGTACCATCGCCAAGGTTTTGGAGGACGAGAAGGATAATATTAAATTTAAATTTACTGTAAGTAGCTTAAACGCGGAGGAAAAGGTTGTTTTGTATTCTGCTCTCATAAAACAAGACTTCGACAGCATAGAAGAAATTGTGCAGGCAGGTGAAAATGCTGTTGATAGTTATAGAAATTCCGTCAAAACACCTGCAAAGCAAACATCAGGAGGGGGCGGTGCAGGCAGCAGAGTCACTATGGCTGCGGATGCCCAAGATGTCCTTGCTAAGCCGGAGGTCAAAATGCCTGAGATTATAACATTTTCCGATCTTGAAAGTGTACCATGGGCAGAAAAAGAAATTATTGATTTTGCATCAAAAGGTTATATTTCAGGCAAAGGCGACGGAAGATTCTATCCTAATGACTATATAACGAGAGAGGAATTTGTAAAAATAATAATTGAGGCATATGGATTGGTTATGAAGGACGCAAAAACCAACTTTACAGATGTTCCGGAGGATGCATGGTATTACAGGCATATTGCAACCGCACAAAAAATTGGGCTTGTTAAAGGTGATATGAACGGTCATTTCGGAGTAGGCAGGCTGATAACCCGGGAGGAAATGGCTGTAATATCATATCGAATGATAAAATATTTGAATTTAAAGATGAATATCAAACAGAATATTCAGGCCTTTGCGGATGAAGATAGAATAAGTCAGTATGCGGTATTTGATGTAAATATTATGCACAAAGCAGGAATCATTAATGGAAAGGGAAACGGTATGTTTGAACCTTATTCATTTACAACCAGGGCAGAAAGTGTTATAGTTATAAGCAGAATAACAAGCCTGGAAAAATTGACTCAATAAAAATTAATAGGAGTATTAAGTCTATGGTTAAAACTAAAATTAAGTATCTGTTAAGTATATTGTTGATTTTGGCAAATCTGGCGTGTGCCAATATAGCTTTATCTGCAGATCCGGTTGTTGAAAACAGCAACGCGGACAGGTTTTTGTATGAAATAGAGGTGCTTAAAAATCTGGGTATTGCGGAGGATAATTTCGACGAAAGTTTCAAAAACAAAAGCAATGTCTCCAGAGCAGAATTTATTGCGCTGATTTGCAGACTTTTAAATTTTGATGACTTACAGATTACAGGGAATGAAAAATATTTTAGCGATGTTGATAAAAAGCATAGGGCTTATAACGAAATAACTTATTGCGTAAAATTAGGGCTTGTTGCAGGATATCCGGACGGGAGGTTTATGCCCGATGAGGATGTTACCCCTGCTCAGGCGGTACGGATTATTGTGGCGGCGTTGGGGTATGATTTCCAAGCAAAAGAGAAAGGGGGATATCCGATGGGATATCTCTCCTTAGCGTCTGAACTGGGACTATTGAAAGGAATTAATATAAGCTCTGATTCAATGACGCGTGAAGAAGTTGCCAAATTAATGTATAATTCTTTGAATGTGGATATTTGCAAAATTATAGTTGCGGGTGAAAGAGCGGAAATTAATATTCAAAAAGGAAAAAGCGTGCTTAGTGAGTACCACGGTATTTTTAAGTCGGAAGGCATTGTAAGCCGGAATTCCAACACTACTCTTTTGACACAAAAACTAAATAACATACCTTTTGTTGTTATAGATGAAGTTAATTATCGGCCAGGCGAAACAGATGCAGAATTATACATAGGTAGGTATGTTACAATATATTTCAAAGAGGAACAGAATGAATATACAATTTTACATATCGATGATGAAAAAAGCCGTGGAAATAACCTGCTCGTAAAGGCTGAGGATATAAGCGAATCTACCAATGCAAACAGATTTGTATATTATAACGAGAGCGGTAAAACTGCAGAAATAACATTAGACGGCATTAAGGTTATATACAATGATACAGCCTGCTTTGAATATACAGACAGCATGCTAAAACCGAAGACCGGCTCCGTGGAGCTTATAGATAACAGTTTTGATGGTATATATGATGTGGCAATAGTCAATAGCTACGATGAGTATTTCGTTTCTGCATGTTTCCCGAATGAGAAGATAATTTATGACAAATATGCAAGATCTCCGCTGGATTTAAATGATGTTAAGAAGCTTGAAATTGTCAACCAAAGTGGTGAAGAGATTGATATTAATAAAATATCCTTAAATGATATTTTAACTGTTAAGCAAAACCACGAAAAAGAAGTTGTTTCTATAATCAGGTCTGTGAAAAAGGTCTCAGGCCTTGTGAATGAGTATGGCGAATCAGATAAGAGGATAGTGTTAAGCAACGCTGAATATAAACTTAGTGAGAATTTTTATGAAAAGATAATTTCCGGTGAAGTGAAAATAAATGTAACACATAATGCAACATTTTGCCTTAACACGTTTGGAGAAATTGCAGGCGTGCTGACATCGGGCAGCAGCATGCAATATGGTTGTATTTTGGACTATAGTCAAAATCGGGGAATCGCTGATAATGTTAGTGTTAAAATGGTAAATGACCGTGGAGAGATTAATATTTATCAGTGTGATATAAAAATAAGCCTGGATGGAGCGAATAATGTAACGCAAAATGAATTATTTGATTTTTTTAAAGCTAATATAATCGAAAACCCATTACCTGTGCGGTATTCATTAAATTCCCACAATAAAATAAATAAAATTGATACTGTTTATCGCGGAATAAACGAAACGGAAAGCTTGTCTCTTTTTACAGATTATCAAGTTGTTACAGAAGCCCACGGCAAAAAGATTATAGCCGGAAACGGCAAGGATTGTTTTTACAACGACAAAACAAAAATATTTTTTGTACCAAGAAAAATTAATGATAATTACGACGAGAAAAAAATTAAGATGCTGCAGAATGTAGGATATAAGGTGTATATTGAGTCCTACAACATTGATGATTTTGGCGTAAGCGAAGCAATTTATGTTTATTTTACATCTGTTTCCGAGGAGTTTTCTACGGAGGATAAGAAAAATCTGCCCATTTGTCTGATTGGAAGCATAACTAATGCTTTGGACGACGAAGGGAATATAGTGTTCCTTGTTAAAGGGTTATACGAAGGAAAGCAGATAAACTATACACTCAGCGAAAACCTGGTTGGGACAGTCAAGCCCGGGGATGTTATACAGCTGAAAGCAGATGAAAATGAAATAGTAGGCATTAATCCTTTGTTTAGAGTGGCGGATAAACCGGAAATGTTTAACACTTTAGACTGCATAGATACAGCAGGTGTAAGCTATTTTCAAACCACTTTCTGCCGCTTATATGAAAAAACGAATTCATTTTTGAAGGTGTCAATTAAAGAAAATCCTCTTCAAGGTGTAATGACCGATTATATCGTATTCCCTTACCAGGATAACGTTAAGGTTTATATTTATCATGAGTCGGAAGGCAAGTCAAAATATATGTTGGGGAAATTGTCTGATGTTCAACCTGGAAGTGTGATTTTTATGCGTTCCAGAGGGGCATTGGTCAACGAAATAATAGTATACGATATTTAATCGAAGGAGGAAAATGCGTGATGGTTAAAAAGGTTGCGATACTTTTTATTCTATGTATATTTTTATGTGTAAACATATTAACGGTTTTTTCGGAAAATATTTTTGAAAAATTAGCAGAAGAAGCGGTAGAAATTGAAAATTACGCATTGAATAAAGAGGTTACATCAGTTTTGTACAATGCAAACGGCGGGTTAGTTAACGGATATGCAAAGGAGCCTTATTTTGCAGTTGATAATGACAGGACTACTGCGTTTGAGAGCTGGTCAACAGTGAGAACAGGGTTCGTTACCGTAAATCTGGAGGAGGGTATGACCTTTGATAGTATAAATGTATATCCGCTATCTTCATCTCAGACATCGTTTATTGAAACATATGCATTGGAATATTCAAATGACGGCTCAATATGGGACACGATAGTAGAGACTACAAACACTAACGGCACTGCCATTAGGCAGACATTTCCGCCGATAACGGCACAGTATGTAAGAATAAACATCCTCAGCTGTATTCCTAACGGAACGGTAGAACGCGGGCAATATTATGGTTTTAAAATATCTGAACTTGAGATTTTTGACAGTAAGGCGGCAATTAATAAGCAAAAGGAGATTGCCAGAAAGCTTTCGGAAAGGCTTGAGGAAGCAGTTGTATTAATTGTAGGTTATCCGGAAGCGATTTCCAATAATGAGCTTACCTTTATTGACCCATTTGACAAAGAGGTTGTACCCGTTCTGGAAGATGATAAAGTGTATGTTCCGGTCAGATTTGTTGCTGAGGAATTTGGGGGTATTGTGGTATGGGATCCAAAGGATATTGTGTTTATGGAGTTAGATGGTAAACGCATTGAAATTGATGTGCAAAGTCAAAAAATGTGTATTCATGGTAATAAGCAAGCCGTAATTGTGAAAAAAAGAAACGACAGAGTTTTTGTTCCATTAAGGCAGATTAGTGAAAGCCTTGGCCTTGAGGTGCTTTGGGATGATTCAGGGCTGATTGTATTGAGCAAAATTAAAGATATATTTAAGTCTGACGAAGCGGAGCTCATAAATAGCCTTGTTAGTATTTTATCACCTTCCAACGAGATTTTAGCAAGGCAAATTCCGATTTTGGACGATTTTGAAATTGACAGCAGCTCTCAGTATCGAAGAAATCATAAAATGGAGAATTTCAATATTACGGACGGAATGTTCGTTCCCAACAAGCTTGCACGGGGGGACGATTTCAGCTGGGAACGCATAGACAGAACTTTTATACCGGGGCAAGCAGTAAGCGTTCAGTTTAAAATGCCTAACATAAACTATCAGTCTGCGGGAATTCTAATTGAAGATATTCCCATTAAGGTAAACAGATCATATACATTCTTTACCCTGACGGATGGAATAGGAGCAGAATACCTTTTGGACGGAGAACAGACGGAGTCTATGTGTACTCTTATTTTAACCAGGGGTACAGATGAAAATTCCGATGCAATTAAATGGTATGTAGACGGTTCTCTCAAAGGAAGCGGTGAATACATACACGAAGGATTACCCTACAATGCCAGAATTGGATTATATGTAAAGCATGGCTGGCAGGAAAACTGTAATGTTGTTATGATGGATAACTTTAGATTGGGTGATTATGAAAGACCATTCAGAAAAATGGCTTTGTCGGCCTATTCACCGTTCTATTATCCGCACAATCCTACTCCCGAGAGAAACGAAATGTGGGCAAAAGCTGAAGAGCAGCTCTACATAAAGGATTTAAACGGACCGTTAACCGAGGACGATATTCAAAGTTTTAAAAACGTAGTTTCTGAAGCTCCTTATCCCTTTGACAATGCCAATGATGATTTGCTGTTCGGTAAAAGTTTTAACCTTATAGATAGTGTCATTAACCTATATAAGATAACGGGAGATTTGTTTTTCCTGAACAAATTGGTGGAATACATGGATATACTTGTTTCAACCAGAAATGATTTAAGGGAAGATGGAATTTTGCTGCAAACCGGACTTAAAGAGCCTATTTGGCCCGGATTTAACAGAGCTTATTCAAAGGGCGAGGCTATATGGGTTTGTGATTTTTACGGAGCTATCAATTTTCTTGCGGATGTTGGCAGGTTGATTGTTCAGAATAATACATTGTGGAATGTAAACGTACCCGTTGAAGATAAGTATGGATATGGACCAACTTATCTGGACAGGGCTAAAGCGTATTTAGAAAGTGCCGATTATTCAGTCTATAACTATCGCATTAAATACTATTATGACGCTAAAACAAATGAGATGCGATATCCCATAGGCGAAGAGTGGAAACCTGTTTTTGCTGAAAGCTGGCAAGGTGAAATTGGGCCGTGGAATCGTGAGTGGATTGGACTGTCAACAATGAACAGCCTTATAGATGCCTATGAAATTTTAAATATGAAGCCGGAACGCAGGGCATTATACACCGGAATCATAAAAACAAACATTGATTATTTCTTTTCAACAGTTGAAATCGTAGAAAAAGACAATATGAACGTAGCACAATGGTGGTATCAAAAAGGCAGCGGTGTTCGCGAAGATATTAGTCACGGTGCCTATGATTTGTATTTCTTAATGAAATTTTATGAATCAGGAAGGTATGGCATAACGAGATCGATGATGGTGCCTTTTGCAAACATGATTTTGCGGTTTGACACAACAAGCGGGAAGTTTTACAATTTTGTTGACGATTCCGGCGGATTGGTAACAACATTACATGGATTATATCTGGAATATGCAAAAATAGATTCCAGAGTGTACGACCATTTGAAAGATTATATGTATGGAACAAAGGATATCAGGAAAGTAGGATATTTGCTTTATGGAAAATATATTGTGCATGGCTCGGAATAATCGCTTAAAGGAGTGGCAGGCATATTGCATATCAACTATATTGATGATAAAGTATTAAAACGGGCGGAGCACATAGAAGGGATTATAAAATTTGACGAATCTTTCATGGCAACGCCTATTGGCCACAGGGAAAAATGGCTGAAATATGAAAAGGAGCTTGATGCAGCCGCATTAAAGGCAAAGATTGCCGAATATATCACAGAGAGCCATAATCAAGTGATAAACTATAATAACTCAATGCTGCAGCAATCCCCACCCGTTAATCTTATGAAAACAATGCGTATTATTGAACAGCTTACATTGGCAGAGGCAATAGAAAATAACGGGGAGTATATATCTTACATAGTAGATTATGCTAACTATATGTGCAATGTAAACACTTGGGTATCACCGGGGCATTATTCAGCTTTTGGATACACCGGCAGCGAAGATTCAATAGAACTGGTTGATTTACTATCGTCCTCTTTCTCTTGGAGATTTGCGGTTTGCGATTGTATACTGAATGATAAATTAAATGATAAGCTGAGAAATAAAATCAAGCAATATATTGAAACAAAGGTGCTTTCTATATACAAAGATGCTGTCGTCGGCAAAAGAGCTTTGATAAATGCCGACGGCAGACCACCTCTGTTTTGGCTGGAAAACAGCAATAACTGGCTTTGTGTATGTATTAGCGGTGCTGTGGCAAGCTTGCTATGGTATGGTGAAAATCTTCGGGAAAAAGCTATTCATATTGCATTGTATGAAAAAATGATAAGCAAATACTTAGATGCTTTCAAAGATGGATATTCTCATGAAGGTTTATCATATTGGGGATATGGCTTTTCAAAATTTTTGAGTTTCAGCGATCTCATAGGAAGGCTTACAAACAATAAAATTGATATGTTTAATTCTCCGAACAACATTCAAACGGCATTGTTCGGTTTTAAAAGCGAACTTTCTAAAGGGGATTACCCTGCTGTATCTGACTGCGGATTTGGTGAAGTTCCGCTGGACAGCAATCAACGGTATGCAGCCCGGCGTTTGAATTTATATTACAAAGAAAAGGAATTGGATTTTACAGAAGATATTCACACTGTGATGATGCTTTTGAGATGGAATGAGATTGAACGCCCCAAAATTAATATGCCTATTGATTTGGGAAAAAGAACTTATTATAAAGCTCAGGGTGTTTTAATAAGCCGAACTGATAATATGGCGATTATGATTAAAGGAGGTAACAATATAGAACCTCATAATCATAATGATTTGGGAAGTTTTATAATTTCCGTAGGTGGAGAACAGCTTATAGCAGATGCGGGCTATACTCAGTATGTTGAACAGACATTTTCGAAAGACCGATACAAAGCCAATGCGCTTAATTCTTATGGTCATAGTGTGCCGCTGCCTCAAGGGAAAATGCAGCTTCCGCACATATTTGAATGCGATAAAATATATAACGAGGTTATATATTCTGCAAAGGTTTTAAATGAATCTTTTTCTTCAAAAACAGACACAATTCAATATGACCTAACGGAGGTTTATGATTACCCTGAGATTAAAAGCATTGTGCGCACCATGACTTTTATGAAGGAATCGGATACAGTTGAAATATGCGATAAATTTGAATACAACTGTGAGGGCTACTTTGAAAATGCAATTATAACCTTTGCAAAAGTAGAGGTATCAGGCAGCAATGCCATAAGAATTATAGGCAATAAAAACAGTATTATAGTAAGATATCCGGAAGACATGAAACTTGTGGTAGACTCTATTGAAGGAGTAGTTACCGACGGACACAGAGTGCCCATTATACCTTTGAGGATAGGGTTCAGGACGGTAGAAAATATGCTTGAAGGAGAATGCAAACTTACTATCGGATTAGTGTAATATATCGGTTGCTTATGCATAAGGGAGCTAAACCCAATAGAGTTTAACTCTCTTATGCCTATATATGGATGTTATGGTGTAATATATTTGTTGTTTCTATATGGATATTCTGATATGATATATTTGTATTAAAAATGAATGGCAGGTCTTAAAAGTGAGACAATTGAAAAAGGGTGTTTTATATAAAATATACATTTCATATGTTTTGATACTGGGAGCGAGTATCTTAATTAATGTTATTATCAACATAAACACACTGCAGGTTGCAAAATCAGAGGCGCAAAGTGTCAATCAAGCCATTATAAAGCAGTTGTCGAGCGTTATGGATCAAAAATTGCTTGATTTAATCAGATTTTGCAACGCTATTTCTGCGGATAAGGTTTTTGAAGAGCTTGCGTCCCAAAAATTACCTGAAACAGTATTTGAAAAATATAACTATATTCAAACCTATAAAGATTCATTTGTTACATATGGTGCGATAAACAGCTTTGTTAACAATTTTTATATTTATTTCGGCAACGGTAACTTTGTTGTGAGTTCAGGAACGTTTAATCTTCCTAAAGAAGCTTACACCAGATATCATTCGGGTATGGATATCTCCTATGAATCATGGTTTTCTTTGATAAATAAAAATCATATCAGCACCCTATTAACAGTAAATGGTGAAAGGGAGAATGACAAACAGTTATTATTTCTGAAATCCGTTGAGATTAAGGGCAATGATGTTACCTTCGTCATAGATATTGATTTGAAAAGAATCAGCGAAATTATAGACAGCACAAAATGGTCCGGACAAAGTGACTTTATGATTATAAATGAAAAAGATGTTGTTTTTTATATGGGGCAGCATCATAAAGCAATTAATGTTTCAGAGTTTGCAAAAAATAAAAAAGGTTACTACGTTACAGAAATTCAAAAAGAAAAATACTATACATTCTATGAAACTTCAAATATTTTAAATTGCAAGTATGTCATTATGTTACCGCAATCATTGGTTATGAACAACATATATAATGTTATATGGGTAACTATATTATTGGTAATTATAAATTTAATATTGGGTTTAATCTTAAGCTATGTGCAGTCTAACAAACAGTTCAGACCAATCCAGAACATCGCAAGTTCTTTAAACTTTGAGGAAATGTCTTCAGAATATAAGCACGATGAGTATGAGCATATAATACAGTCAATTAAGCAGCTTGTTCAAAACAACAACGAATATAGCGCAAAAATAAATTCGCAAATTGATATTCTGAAAAATGAAGTTTTATTAAAATATTTAAATGGAGATTATATCGATAAAGAAGATTTTGAAAGAAAGCTGTTGGAATGTGGGTACAATTTCGATACCAGATATTTTATGCTTTTAGTACTCAAAATCCAAGATACCGGTGATGTGTTTAACGCTGAAAAAGATTTGAACCTGGCCATGTTCGCAGTGAAAAACGTAGTAAATGAACTTGTTGGAGAAATTAATACCTGTTATTTTGCAAATAAGGGAAGTTCCATTATCGTGCTGGTTAGTGTGAAAGAAGAAAATAAAGCAAAGCAAGAAGCGGATATTTCAAGATGCTTGGATAAAATTTATATATTCTTTAAAGAGAACTTTAATCTTGAAACTTTTATTTATAAAAGCGGTATATTTGAACGTGATGAAGTTGTCGAAATCTATAAAACTACCATCAGTGACATTGAATATGCAATTGCAATGAACTACACAGGGGTAAATATGTCACAGGATTTTTATATGCTGAAAGATGAAAACTTGTATTCGTGGCAAGATGAAAACAAGATGATAAACATCGTAGAATCAGGAGATTTTCAGGAGGTAGAACGATATATAAATCTTATATTTGAAAGGATTAATTCCTATGATAAGCATTCTGTTAACACATTTAAGTATATTAGTATACGATTTGCTACTACTATTGTAAGACTGTTGGAAAATTTAAATCATAACGAAAAGGATATTCTGTATAAAAAAGCACATGTTATCGATAATATGACCAAATGTAAAAGTTTTAGTGATATGCACAGGTATCTTTTAGAAATGGTGAGTACAATATGTAAATATAAAGCGGATAGTAAGGATATGCGCACTGTGGATTTATTCGTTGATATATTAAATTTTATAAATACAAATATAAGTAATCCTCGTTTGGATGCTACCATGGTAGCAAATCATTTTAATATTAGCACCGGACATTTATCAAGACTCTTTAAAGCGAATTTAAACGAAGGTATGGTAACATATATTACAAACTGCAGAGTCGAAATGGCAAAGGATATCCTGCTGTCAGAAGACATAACTATTGAAGAAACTGCTGCAAGAGTCGGCTATAACAACAGCTTGGCACTTGCCAGAGCTTTCAGAAAAACAGAAGGCATTACACCTGCTAAGTTTAAGGAAATACATTAATATCAGGCAAATTACATAACAAAATATTGATCTTATAACCATATAAGATTCGACTCCCTTATGCTTAACCTATGTCGTAGGCAAACAATACTTTATCGTCAACAATTTGTAAGACTACAAATAAATTGTATTCCTCTAAATTTCCATATGTTTCAACAAAGGTATTCTTGTCATAGTATTTGAACCACTGCTGTCCTGCTTCATTATCCTCTGAAAAATACGAAAAATCATCTGAAAGCGTGTACTCATGCATTTGCTTTGTATTTGTGTATATGATAGGTCCATAGCTTACGTTTGCGATAAAGACATAATTTTCCTGATCAAAAAGTTTTACATCGATATAAAAGCTGTTTCCCTCCGAATCTAAAGGTATAAGTCCCTTAAACCCATCAATCGTGGCGACACGATATTTAACATTATTTAATGTGTACTCGCTGTTATCAATTAACGAATCCCATGTACTTTTTGGTACAAGACAGGGTTCTATTTCCACTCCTTTTACTGAAACTTTTCCATTCGCTTCAATTATTAATTGGTTAGTATTGGATAAAATCTTTGAAAAGCTCTTCTTCTGAAAGGGGTAGTCCTTTGTATACTGTATTATTCGCACCATAATAACAGCCATTTCTGCGCGAGTAGTATTGTTATCGGGGCGGAATGTATTATCCTCAAACCCCTTCAGTAATCCTGCCTGGACTGCTCTGGATACATCATCCTTGTGTGCTATTTTATCACTATCTGCAAACTTAAGCCTTTCGCCATCAACCAAACTCAAAGCGCGTGATATGTATCTTGCTGTTTCGTCACGAGTAAGCGGTTGTTCGGGGTAAAATAAAAACCTGTCCTCACCGCTGCCGCTTTCTGCATACTCCCCCGGAACATATGTTGGCGTGTAATCGCTGTATTTCACGATCCCGTTCATCACTGCCGTGTAGACATAGGGTGCTGACCAACTCCATGTTTTGATATAATCTGACATTGATTCGCTCCATATAAATTTGCCGCTAACATCGCTGAAATAACAAATCTGCGGATTGCGAGTGCTATTATCCTCAAAGTATTCCAAGCCGAACACATCAATTCCGCACGACAGTACAAGCAGCTTTATAAATTGCTCCCGTGTTACAAATGTATCCGGCGCAAAAGTACCATCACCCATTCCACTTACAATACCTTTTTCAGTTAATAAACTAATCTCATTAAATGCCCAATGGTTTGCCGCAACATCCGTAAACGCTGCCGCACATGCAGGTAGTATAAGTATACTTAAAGCCACCAAAAGAGTCATCAATATGATTATTATTTTCCTCATAAGTCAGCACCTCCTGCATAAAGAGTTGCGGGAATATTTATCAAAGGATTCATAAATTCTGTGTTTTTCCGCAAGAAAGCACCGTATAAAGTAAAAAAGGGTATAATAATATAATACAAGCCCGCCGTAATAAGGTGGGCTTGTTTGAGCTTGGTTATTAATACCCTATGATTACGCTTGAACTATCATTGTCCCATCTTACTTTATAGCCGAAAATTGCCGCAAATGAACGGATGGGTATATAAGCTACAGCATCTATTGATTTAGTCGGGGAGGACAGCAGGTATGTGATTCCTTCCCCGTTTACCGTACTTTCGCCCGGTCTGAACGAAACAGAGCGGTATCCGGAAAGGGAAAGAATGTTTGTATTAAAGTCATAACTGATTTCGCCGCCGATTTCATTTGCAAAATCATCAAATGCCATGTATGCTATCGAGTCCTGCGTAAAAGTTTTATATTTACAATTTATCCTTTGGCCATGCATTATTACCGGAAATTCACCATCTGCACCGGTATATTCTTTAGCAGCTATTTCCGGCTCATAGACGGGCGTTAAGGACTTTAGATATTCAAAATAGTCCATTGAATTGCTTTGCGACAATTCAGGAAAATCAATTTTATTAATTGCATTGATGTTTGAATATTCATAGTTAAAGTTTACGCTGAATTTTAATTTGTTTTCCGATTCAGAGCCTGGCACCGTGTATTCCTGCATTGTTATTAAATTATTTAAACCGGCATAGTCTATGGCAAAGTCAAAAAGCCCTGTTTGGGATATAATATAACCGTTTTTGTCAGTTGTGCATTCAATTGCAATGCCCTTGTCACCGAGGATTGAAATGTTTTCAAGCTGCTTTAGTATTCCGTCGGCAAAAACACGGTTAATGGCTGAATTATCTTGCATCGAAGCTAATACTTGATTTTTAATATCTTCATCAATGTCAGGGAACATTTCGTATACAACATCAAATATTTCCCCGGCAAAATTGGCAACTTTGCTGCGCGAAGCATCATTTTCAAAATAATCGTTAACCAAATCGCCGATTAGTTGCTTTAACTGCTTATCGCTTATTTCCTGTTTATATACTTTGCCCTTTGAAGTTGACTTTATCTGTTTTATGTATGCTGTTTTAATGCTGCATGTTTTAGAATATTCTTCTAAGAAATCAATATAAGCTTTTTGTAATTTCAAAGTGCCGTTTGTAATTTTTTTAATATCAAAATTATAGTATTCGGTGTAATCGTCAAATTTTGAATAATCCATTATAAAGTAATCAATACCTTCGGGCAATGCGAATTTTGCAACAGAAGGAACTTTGATTATTTGTTTATATTCTTCGCTGTCGAGTTTTTGCCATTGTGATATTGCAAAGGATATGTCATCTGTAAACATGGTTACTTTTGTATCGGCGGATATGCAGGGGGTGTCATAGTTATATACGCATTTTCCTTCGATTGAATATTTTACGGCGTTTAAAAAATCAATAAACTTTGCAGAAGTTTCATCCTGAAATTTCTCAGGCAGGCTTGTTTTGTCAATATTAAAACCGTATTCTGCTTTAATATCCGCTGAGTTAATACGGGAGGTTTTAAGCATTGAAGCGGCAAAGTCCATTTCATTTTTGTCACATGCGGTAAAAGTCATGGCCGATAAAGAAATGGTCAGACTAAGCAGTATTGCTTTTGGCAAAGATAACATATGATTTCATTCCCTTTCAGATATATTAATATTTTTTTCAAGCAAATATATGATATCATTATTTTTCCAGCAAGTCAATATTTTTTAGACATATAGAGCTTGACTCCATTAGGCATAAATAGAAATTAAAAAACCGGCACTCTTTAAAAAGGGCGCCGGTTAAAATTTATGTCAAGAGATCCAACCTCAGTTTTTAGTATCTTGTTTTATCTCAAAAAATATTTTTCCGTTTATTTTGAGCATCCATCATGTCCGCTTTCCCGTAAATCGGAATCCCGTTGATATCCCCTAAATACAGCGGGGATTCAGGGTTAGTGTCTTTTGTATTCGCCTGCTGCCGGCGGCATATTCCGGATTTGGATTTTGAGCATCTCGGGCATTTATTGCAATTAGGATCGTTTTTCAGGCCAATCCTCTCCTTTTAATTGGAATTAATAATATTTCCCTCCCTAATTAATAATATGTCGAAAATTGTCCGGCTGCCACAAAAATCATTATTCTTTCTTAAAAATAATATATTTGCTGAAAAGATAATTTAAGACAACAACAAGGACATTGACGAAGACTTTTGAAATTGTATCGTGAATATGGGCAACAGATATGAGCAAAAACATAAAAAGCATATCAAGCATACCGGATATTGCCCGGAAAACAAAAAAGCCCGTAACCTCAAGCAATCGGCCGACTTTTTTGTTGGATCCGGACTTAAATACATATTTTTTGTTTGTCGCATAAGCAAACGCAACGGCAAGCATCCATGCCGCTGCATTTGCAAAAAGATAATGCCTGTGAAAAAGTCTGGTTAAAATAAAATATACCAGCATGTTAATTAGTGTTGTCAGGCTTCCGAACACCAAATAAAGCATCTTTTCCTCAATGCTTTTTGTTAGTTTTTGCTTCATGCTTTAATATATTCCGTATGTTTCGTCTACATCCAAAACAAATATAATGCCGTTTCCGGGTTCTTCGATTTGAAGATTTTCTTTTATGGATAAGGTGATTGCGTCGGTCAGCTGAGTTTCCGACAATATTAATACAATTTCTTTTTCAGGTTCGATTTCCATTGAAAAAACTTTGCTTGTTTCATGAATACCCGACCCGCGCGCGTTAATAATAGTTCCGCCTTTAGAGCCGGCTTTTTCTGCGGCTTCTATAACGGATTCCGCTTTACCTTTATCTACGATTGTAAAAATAGCGTTATACATTTTATCCTCTACACTCCTTTTTGACATATCAAAAGCACATTTGCAGCTGCGTGCCCCTAAAATACATTTTATCGGTGTGCTGAAAGCAATGCCGTAATTGGCTTTATGAAAACTAAATTTTGTATTTAGTGCATCAAGGGTTGTCTTTGCGGTATTTTTATCGGCAATCATTAATACGATTTCTTTTTTTGTTTCGGATATTTCCAGAAACTCAAGAATTTTATTTTTAACCGTGCCTTTCCCGAAAAATACCGTGCCGCCGGAAACTCCGTGTTGTTTTGCATATTTAATAATTTTGCTTCCCGAGCCGTGATTGGAAATAACAAATATTAAATTATAATCTTTCAAGTCAAAATTCTTAATCATTTTTGTCAAGCCCTCCTTTAACGGATTTTATTTTAAAGATAAAGCCTAAAATCTGCAAAGTAATAAGAGGGGTAAGTGCAACCATAGCAATTATTCCGAATGCATCCGCCAGTACGTCGGCGCTTTCAATCGCATCCGCGGCACCTTGCGCGAATGCAAGAATGAATGTTGCGGTCATCGGCCCGGATGCGACACCGCCGGAATCAAACGCTATGCCTATAAACAGATCCGGCACCACAAACATCAGCGCAATTGCAATAATATAACCGGGAAGAAGATAATGCCAAAGCTGAATACCCGGAACTAAAATCCTTATCATTGAAAGCATAACGGAAATACCTATACCTATTGACAGGGCAAACAGTACAATTCTTTTTTTAACATAGCCGCTTGTTACATCTTCTATTTGATGTGTCAGTACATAAACGGCAGGCTCCGCAAGAACCGTAACCAAGCCGAGTATAAATCCTACAATTATAAGCAGGCTTTTATTGTTAAAGGAGGCAAGCTTGTATCCGATTGCACTGCCCATATCCATAAAACCTGCGTTTACGCCTACTAAAAATAATACAAGGCCGATCAGTGTATAAACAAGGCCTTTTATAATCCTGTAAAACTCGGATTTTTTAAGTTTAAAAGAAAATGCATTAAAAAGCAGGAATATTATAAGCAAGGGAAAAAGTGCAAGCACAGATTCCTTTGATAGCTTGGGGAATTCCGAAATAAAAGGCGCGATGAGCGAAACGTTGTTGTGCGTACTATTTTCAACCGTGCCGGTAATTTTATCCGTTTGTGAGATTATACTCATAACCATGACAGCCATAATAGCACCGGAAGACGCGATACCGACCAAACCGAAACTGTCTTTTTCGGATGCCCTGCTGTCCTTTTTCAAATGAGAAACACCCAGCGCAAGAGCCAGTATAAACGGCACCGTTAAAGCGCCGGTTGTAGCGCCGGAAGCGTCAAAGGAAATCGCGAGAAATTCTCTCGAAGTAAATATGCCCAAACCTAATATTATCATATAAATTATAAGCAGAGCTTTATACATGGGAATATTATACACTATTCTGACCAAACCTAAAGAAAGCAACAAGCCAATGCCAACCGATACGACTATTAATATGCTAAGCTTTGAAATAATTCCGCCGCTTGCCGAATGCACCTGCTGGGCAAGTATATGTAAATCAGGTTCGGCAACGGATATAAAAAACCCAAGCAAAACCCCCATTATGCTGATAATCCGGATATTATTGATTTTTACAAGCCTTGCGCCTATCAGATTGCCGATAGGTGTTATGCCGATATCCACACCAAGCAAAAAAACAGATAGTCCTAATATAATAAGCAATGCTCCGATTAAAAATCTTACCACTAAATAAAACTCAACAGGCGCAATTGTAAAGTTTAAAATTATTACAATAAGAGCAATCGGCAGAACTGCGAACAATACTTCTTTAATTTTTTCCGAAAACACACTCAAATATGCCCACATCCTCGATTAAAATTTTAAAATATTTGCCATTATATTTGTACATATTATTAAATGCACCCGTAAAAGAAGTGCATTTAATAAAATTATGTTTTTAGTTTGTATGTTAGTATTCAATCAAATATTTTTTAATTTTCTCCGGGGCACTGGAAGGGTCTGCACTTATTGTCATAGTGAACTTTATGTTGAATTGCTGTGACAGTTTTTCTATAAATTCAATAAAGCCTGAGAATTTTTCTAAATTGGAATTCGCAATTTTTGAAACACTGTCGATAAATATATGTGTAATATCATAATCTCTTGAAATGATACCGCAAATAAATCCATAAAAAACTTTGTAACTGTCAAGGTCAAAATCTTCGGTATTAACCAGCCTTACGGACGGTTTGAAGTAAAATGAATGTTTATCACCTTTTACAATACAGATTACCGTCCCTTTTTCCTCAGAAGCAGAATTGTTAACCATCTCGATAAATGCCTTGGTTTTACCGCTGCCTTTTTGACCCATGATTATTGATATCAATTCAAACGCCCTCCCTAATAATTATTTTAATTTATAGGAAAACCTATAATACTACCTATATATATCTTACTACATCTTGCCAATTAATACAACCGTAAAAGTGCATAAAAAAGAATATAATAATTTTACGTCAGCCGGGCTTTCAGCGCTGCAGTTTCTTTTTCGTAGCCGGGTTTGCCGAGCAGGGCAAACATATTTCGTTTATAAGCCTCAACCCCCGGCTGATCGAAGGGATTTACACCAAGCAAATAACCGCTTACGGCACAAGCCTTTTCAAAAAAGTATACTAAACTGCCAAAGGAAAATTCATCAAGTCCGGGTATGGACAAAAATAAATTGGGCACCCCGCCGTCGGTATGGGCCAGCATTGTTCCCTGCATAGCCGTTTTATTTACATAATTCACCGTCCTGCCCGCCAAAAAGTTCAACCCGTCAATGTTTTCAGCATCTTCTTTAAGTGAAATATCGTATTTCGGGTTTTCCACGCCAAGTACCGTTTCAAAGATTATTCGCATCCCGTCCTGAATGTACTGGCCCATTGAATGAAGGTCGGTTGAAAAATCCACCCCTGCGGGGAAAATGCCTTTTTGGTCTTTACCTTCGCTTTCTCCGTAAAGCTGTTTCCACCATTCGTTAAAAAAGTGCAGGGAAGGTTCATAATTAACCATAATTTCAATATACTTGCCTTTTCTATAAAATGCGTTACGGGCCGCGGCATATTGATAGCACATATTTTTATCAACATCACGCTGTGAATACTCTTCCATGGCATATCCGGCACCCTTTAAGATTACGTCAATATCGGCTCCGCTGACAGCTATCGGCAAAAGCCCCACCGCAGTCAGGACGGAAAACCTTCCGCCGATGTCGTCGGGGATTACAAATGTTTCGTAGCCTTTTTCGTCCGCAAGCGCTTTTAGGGCACCTTTTGATTTGTCGGTCGTAACGTATATCCTGTCCTTTGCACCATCCGGTCCGTATTTGGTTTCAAGCAGTTCCCTGAAAATCCGGAATGCAACGGCAGGTTCGGTCGTAGTGCCTGATTTTGAAATAACGTTAACCGAAAAATCCTTGTCTTGTACATATTCCGCCAGTTCGCTGAGGTAGGAAGAGCTTAGTGAATTGCCGGCAAAAAATATCCGGGTTTTTTGAGAGAAATTTGATAAGGGAGAGAATAAAAATTCTATCGCGGCGCGTGCACCCAGGTATGAGCCGCCTATTCCTATTACTATAAAGACATCCGAATCGGATCTTATTTTTTCGGCACATCTTTTAATTCGGGAAAATTCTTCTTTGTCATACTGCTGCGGAAGGTGAAGCCAACCTAAAAAATCACTTCCCGCCCCGCACTTTTTGTGAATCATGTCATGGGCCGCGCCTATCATTTCCTTTTGCATTAAAATTTCGTTGTCCGATATAAAAGGAAGAGCGTTTTTATAACTAAAAGTTATTTTATCCGACATTATGTAGCCTCCTTTAATTTTTTTTATTAATTTAATTT
>LVAX01000053.1 GCA_001604215.1 Clostridiales bacterium Firm_18 | reverse complement strand
AACTTTGCTTATTTAAAGATGATGGCTTTGGTATGGCTTGAAAAAATGGGGAAACTCAAATCAAATTATACGGTTTACATACAAGGAAAATTATGTTATAATAATATTAATAATAAATTAGATATAAATTGATTAATCATATTAACTATCAAAAAACTTATCTTTTTTCCCGCTCTGTTTGCGATAAAAAGAGCCCGATGCAATACCCAACAAAGCCCTTTGCTTTGCCTGAAAATAATCTTTCATTTTAGATCACTCAAAATATAACAACCTTAAAGTGAGGAGAAAATCATTTTGGAGAAACTTATTAGTTTATCAAAAGACAATTTAATTGTTAAATTATGGAACGATGCTTCGGACATAATGGATATTTTATCTCAAGCGGATAGCTTATCCGAAGCCCGGGGCATGATTTTTCGCTATTTAAACGGCCTTGAAGACGAATATTTTAAAACGAATTCCGAGCATGCATTAAACCAGCTGCATATCCTTGAAAAGAACAATGCGAAAGAATGCATACGGGTGCTGAAAAACTTTTTCAGAAGCGAAAATGAAAAATTAACAGGCTTTTCTGCGCTGAGTTTATTAATAGGGCTGGCAAAAAAGGATGAAAACGCATGTAAAAAAGCCGGCAAAGGGTTTTTATGCGAGATTATTTTCCTGATAAACGGAGCCAAAGGAAAAGCCATTAAAGAATTGGTAAGAAGCCGGCAGCTTGATAATATTGAAGGCAAAAAAGCAGCCTCAATACGTTCAAAAACGCTTGACAGCTACTCGCTTGAAATGATTGAAGCTTTTAAACGGTTTAAAAACGGGTATGACAAGGATATTATAAAACAACGAAACAGCCTGAAAAAAGACATTATTAAATTCTTTAACGCCTCGCATGAAGATTGGAACGATTATAAGTGGCACCTTAAACATGTAATCAGCGATATGGAAACGCTTTCGGCACTGGTTAAACTGGAAGATGATGAAATCCGCGGGCTTAAAGCCGCTCGTGAAAACAATATTGTATTTCAGATAACACCATATTATTTATCCCTGTTTAATAAAAGCGGGAGGTGCGAATACGACAGGGCTATCCGCGCGCTTGTGCTGCCGAGCAAAACATATTGCGCCAACGTGGCTTACAACAGGCAAAAAGGTATTAACATGGATTTTATGGACGAGCGTTCCACAAGCCCGATTGATACGATAACGCGCAGGTATGCACAAATACTGATATTGAAGCCTTTTGACTCCTGCCCGCAAATATGCGTATATTGCCAAAGAAATTGGGAAATAAAAGGGCTTGACGAGGCTGAAATTACCAAAGAAAAGTTAAATGCCGCACTAAACTGGATTGAAAACAATCTTTATATTACGGAGGTTCTCGTTACGGGCGGCGATCCGCTGACGCTCAGCAATGAAAACTTAGAGTGGATAATCGACAGGATTTCAAAAATGAATCACATCGAAAGAATCAGGATAGGCACCAGAACACTTGTCACCTTGCCATACAGGATAAACGAAGGGTTTTTAAAGCTCCTTAAAAAGTACCATCAATGGGGAAAAAGAGAGATTTGCATAATGACCCATTATTCCCATCCCTCCGAGCTGACACCCGATTCCCTGACTGCGGTGAAAAAAATAAAAAGGCTTGGCATCAACATATATAATCAGCAGGTTTTTACATACTATAACAGCCGGAGATTTGAAACCTGTTATCTTAGGAGAGCGTTAAAAGTATCCGGAATAGACCCGTACTATGCCTTTAACACAAAAGGAAAGGAAGAAACCGTGGATTTCAGGGTTCCCATCGCAAGAATAGAGCAGGAGCGTCATGAAGAAGCGCGTTTGCTGCCGGGTGTGGTAAGAACCGACGAGGCGGTTTTCAATGTCCCAAGGCTTGGCAAATCACATTTAAGGGCATGGCAGCATCATGAGCCCATTATGCTTCTTGACAACGGGAAAAGGGTGTACAGGTTTTACCCATGGGAATCGCGCATAGCATTTGCAGATGATTATATTTACACGGACGTATCCATATACGATTACTTAAAAAGGCTCCGGGCAGACGGCGAAAATGTCAGGCAATACAATAGCATATGGTATTATTTTTAAGCTTCTGGTCAATTGAAAAAGTAAATTCCACTTTGAAAAAGTAAATTCCACAGATTAAGGTTGAGTA
>LVAX01000052.1 GCA_001604215.1 Clostridiales bacterium Firm_18 | reverse complement strand
CGGTAGGCGCAATTGCCGAAAGGAATTCAAAAGCAATCTTGCTTGATAAAAAAGCTAAAATATATTTTATATTTTCCCTCGGGAATAAAGACGAGCCCGCCACATCAAAAACAAAGCCGCAGGGCTTACACCTGACCGAAAAGTTTTCAAACCCGAAAAGCGACCATGTTATGCCTTCTTTAAAATAATACTGCCGGGAGGGAAGCTTGTTTCCCTGCACGGCAAGCTTTTCAAAGCTTTCTTTGTCAAATTTAATGACAAATTCATTGTTCCCGTACCATTTTCTGAAATTCCCGCCCTTATTATACGGAGCATATTGCTTCCCTGTCGCGTGAAATTCTTCTATGCTGCGGCACCCGAAGGCTATGCTGCCCGGGGGAACCTGATACCAACGATACACAAAGCTTTTGTTGTCGCCGGTTGCAATCCCCTGCCTCGGCCTGCAATACTGCCCCAGCGGGATATTTTCCCAAAATGCTCTTCTCATATCCTCGCCCAAACCGTAAATAAAAGCTTTTTTGGGGATTTTATTGAATTCGTTTTGATCTATTATAAATTTGTTTGACGGATTGTGAAAATTTTTTATTTTAAGCTCCGGCTTTAAGTAACGGGTAAGCCGTATAAAAACGGAGGGGCGGCACGGCTTGCCTTTTTTAAGGCAAAAGGCGGTTGCCAGGGCGTTATGGGAGTTAAGCTCTTCAAATGTTGCCGCCCCGGTATGAACCAATGATAAAATTGCCGTGTTTTGCAAAACAAACTCCCTCAGCCTTGCAAACGAGCTGATAAACATCCATGAATGAATGGTTACCATTGCGCATATGCCGCCTTCTTTAAGCATTTGCACGCACGACACTATAAAAGCGGAATAAAGCTCCGATTTGCCGCAGGGGTAATAGTTGTCCAAAAATTCGGACAGCTCCTTGCAAAGGCTTTTTTTCCCCATATAAGGGGGGTTTGTTATGACAACGTCATATTTGTCCGACATAATTTTCGCCTGACGCGCAAGGGGATGATTTTTCGGCACCTGCTTTACTTTAATCAGGCTGCCGTATAGCTTTGCATTGTGAAAAATACCGTCATCCTCCTGCAGTACGCATAAATTATGCTTAACCTCTTTTTCGAAAATATCCGGGTCGTGGCAGCGCGCTTTCATCATAAGGGCGAAATACGCAAGACGATATACCTTTTCGTCAATATCAATTCCGAAAAGGTTGTTTCGGAGTATAAGCCCCGCCGCATCCCGCGAAGGGATGCTTTGCTTTTTATAAGCCTCCATAAGAACGTCAAAAGCGCACAGCAGCATGTTTGCGGTGCCCATGCAGGGGTCTATAAGCTTTATCTTTGCAGGGTCAAAGCCTGCATTAAGGCTGCCCTGCTCTTTTATGTAAAAGTCAAAGCTCTCCGTTTCCCCCAGCAGCACGCCCAGGGAGTTTTCCACAAGATATCTGACAAGCCACCGGGGGGTAAAAATCTGCGTTGCGGCAGGCAAATTCTCTTTTGTGATTCTGATGTTCTTTTGCAGCAGCAAAAACGCCTGCTCTTTTTGGTCGGATATGTAATGCTGGTATATTTCGCCTATTACTTCGGGGTTTTCAATAAATACATCATTATCAATTTTCAATATTTCCCGCATAATATGGTCAAGGGGTATGGCATCCGACGAGTGCGCGGCTTTGGTTTCATAAAAAAACTCAGGAAGATATGCCGAAAGTGCCCTGCACAGGCTGTCAAAACCGAGTCCGACCAGTTTCTCCGGTATATAGCCGTTTATCTTCATATAATGAACTGCCGTAATACGGGAAAACCAAATAAAAGCCGTTTCTTCATCCGTGCATGAACAAAGAATCTTTTTGGCTGAAAAAGCGAAGTTTTTAATTTGAGTTTTGTTTTTTTGTGTTATTTTCATTTCTGAAGTTATTATAAATCGTAATAAAGTGAAAACTCCGCGGGATGTGGAATTGCGCTATAACCGGCAAGCTCTTTTCTTTTTCTCTCAACCCATATCTCCAGCAGCCTCTTTGAAAAAACATTGCCTTCAAGCAAAAACTCATAATCGCTTTCCAATGCCAAAAGCGCTTCGTCAAGGGTTTTCGGGAGCGGTTTGATTTTAGACTGTTCCTGCTTTGGCAGACTATATAAATTTACATCATACGGTCCGAACCCTTCCTTTACGGGGTCGATTTTGTTTCTTATCCCGTCAAGCCCTGCCATTAATATTGCGGAATACGCATAATACGGGTTGCATGTGGCATCGGGATTTCTTATTTCAAACCTTTTCTGGTCGGGTGTTTTTGCATAGTCGGGAATTCTTATAACTGCGCTCCTGTTCGAGGTTGCATAGCATATGCTGACAGGCGCCTCATAGCCGGGCACTAAGCGCTTGTATGAATTGGTGCTCGGGTTGGTCAGGGCACAAAGGGCGGGTGCGTGCCTCAGCAGCCCGCCTATAAAGAACAAAGCCGTTGAACTGAGGCCCGAGTACCCCTTGGCGTCATAAAAGACAGGCACACCATCCTTGAATAATTGTATATGTACATGCATACCGCTGCCCGCCTCGCCGAGAATGGGCTTTGGCATAAAGGTTGCGCTTTTGCCGTATGAAAAGGCAGTATTTTTAACTATATATTTAATCAGCATGGTATTGTCCGCAAGCCGCGTCATCGGCCCGGACTCAACTTCTATTTCAAGCTGTCCCGGCCCGCCGACCTCGTGGTGGTGGTATTTGACCTTAACTCCTCTTTCCTCCAGCAGCATGCACATTTTGCTTCTTAAATCATAAAGTATATCCATCGGAGGGATAATATGATAACCGCCCTTTGGCGGGACCTTAAACCCTAAATTGTTTTCGCGTCTTCCGTTGTTCCATTCCGCCTGCTCGGCATCAATACTCATTGAAATGGAATTTGCCTTAACCTCATAGCTTATATGGTCAAAAACGTAAAACTCAAATTCGGGGCCAATCCTCATTTCATCCGCAACGCCTTCGGCCTTCATAAACTCCTCCGCCTTGTTTGCAATTGCCCGCGGGTCCTGCTCGAACCTTTTCGGCGTTTCACCCGTTACGAAAACATCACCTATCATGGATAAAGTGGGAACTTCAACAAAGGGATCGGAAAAGGCTGTCTGCAAATCCGGAATAAAAACCATATCGCTTTTTTCCACCGGCGCAAACCCATAGTTGGAGCCGTCAAATCCAATACCGTTTGAAAGCGTTTCTTTGGTAAACCTTT
Organism: Clostridiales bacterium Firm_18; assembly: GCA_001604215.1. Lineage (GTDB taxonomy): Bacteria > Bacillota > Clostridia > Monoglobales > Firm-18 > Firm-18. The sequence goes on along the minus strand of LVAX01000052.1, from coordinate 5,327 downwards.
CAACCGGTATGGTTAGATGCCTCCATCTGCCGTTTAAGTCAATCATTTTAAAATCAATCATTTTAATACCGTTTTTGGCGCAATAATCGTGCACCTCTTCAATGTTATAAAACATACATGACCTCCTTGCCATTTTTCTTCACGTTTGTATTTATTATACACTTATTGCATAATATAATCAATAACGAAAAAAAAGAATAAATTCAGAGAAAGTTTTAGGCGGATTTACTCCGCCGGAGCGATAAAAAAATAAATTCAGAGAAGCTGAATTCAAAAAAAACGGAGCACCGCAGCGCCCCGTATTCAAATAATATGAAGCTTTTAAATCTTTCATTTTATTTGAAAAGCAATAGAAAAACCATAAACCATACGTATTTAACCGGTTAGTTGCAGCAAGGTCCTACACTTGTGCCGCGAACATCTGCGGGTCCGCAGAATATCAGTAAGAAAAGAATAATAAACCATAAAATTGTGTCATCGCCATTGAAGCATCCTGATCCACCAAATAATGACATCCATTTCAACTCCTTCTTTTTTTTATGTTTTTGGTCTTTCATTAGTATAATATGTAGCTCACTAATTTTTGGTTACAGTTGAATTTTTTTAAAATATATAGTAGAATAACATAAAAAGGGAGGTCAATTTATGAAAGTATTGATTCTATCCGTAACTGCGGGGCAAGGTCATCATCAAACCGCAATGGCGATTTCGGACGAGCTTGCCAGAAGAGGCATTCAATGCAGTACTCTTGATATTTTGAAATATATAGACCCCATAATTTGCGATCTGGTCTCAAAAGGATACTTAATATCCACAAAGCACCTGCCCATTGCTTACGGCGGTTTTTATTCGCTTGCGGAAAGGAAAGAAAAAACCAGTGAAAAAACCATGTCCCGGCTTACTTCCAAAATAATGGGCAAAAAAATATCCGGTTACATTGCGCAAAACAAGCCGGACGTAATAATATGCACACATGTTTTTGCCGCTCAGGTCATATCCGAGATAAAAGATTTTCAAGGCCTTACAATCGGAATAATTACAGATTTTACAATACACCCGTACTGGGAAGAAACAGACCTAAATTATTATGTCACCGCATCCGAGCTTTTGACGCTGCAGGCTGAAAAGAAAGGCATCGACCCCAAAAAAGTATTGCCTTTGGGCATTCCCATCCATGAAAAATTTTCACGGAAAATATCCAAAAGCGAGGCGCGCAAAAAGCTCGGGATAAAAGATAAAACAACCGTTTTGGTAATGAGCGGCAGCATGGGCTACGGCAATCTTGCCCGTCATATCCGCGTAATGGATAAGCTTGATTTGGATTTCCAGATACTATGCGTATGCGGGAGGAACCGGAAGGCAAAAAAGAGTATCGATAAAATAAAAACAAACAGGGATATATATAATTTCGGTTATGTGGACAATGTGGATATTATGATGGATGCCGCCGATTTGATTGTAACAAAGCCGGGCGGCCTGACCGTTTCGGAGGCGCTTGCCAAAAGGCTTCCCATGATACTTATAAACCCCATCCCCGGTCAGGAGGAAAGAAATACCGAGTTTCTGCTAAACAACGGTATTGCCATGAAAATGTCAAAAACATGTCCCGCAGATGTTTGCCTTTATCAGATTTTAGTTAACAACTGGCGCTACAACTTATCGAACAGTATTGTGGAATACGTGGGCAAGCCTTATGCCGCCCGTGATTTGGGAGATTTTTTAGTTGAATATGATAAAAATAAAACTACCTGAATATATTGAAGAAGCAGTTTATCAAATAGAAAGCAAAGGCTTTGAAGCGTTTGTTGTGGGAGGCGCCGTAAGGGACGCTTTACTGGGCATGGAGCCCTCCGACTGGGATATTGCCACAAACGCCCTGCCCGAAGTTGTTAAGTCAATTTTCAGCCATCACTACGATACGGGCATAAAGCACGGCACGGTAACCGTGTTGGTAAATGAAATCCCGATAGAAATAACCACCTACCGGAAAGAAGGCAAATATACGGATTTTCGCAGGCCGGAAAGTGTTACCTTTTCCGGCAGTTTAGAGGATGATTTGAAAAGGCGTGACTTTACGATAAACGCCCTTGCATACAACAACACATCCGGGATTGTTGACATAAGCAGCGGTATTGACGATTTAAAGCACGGAATAATAAGATGTATTGGCGACCCGGCCGAAAGGCTGAGCGAAGATGCCCTAAGGATGCTTCGCGCGGTCAGGCTTTCCCTTCTACTTGATTTTAAAATCGAAGACCAGACCTATGACGCCATATGCAGCTTTGCCAATCTTTTAAATAAAATAAGCGCTGAGAGAATTTGCGAAGAGCTGACAAAGATTATAATGTCGGATAAGGGTGTTGAACTGCTGTTTGAAACGGGTATAAGCGATGTCATACTGCCGGAGGTTTCAAAATGCTTCGGGATATGGCAAAACAATTTAAAGCATATTTACGATGTGGGCAACCATACTCTTGAGGTTCTATACAACACACCCAAAACGCCCTTGCTAAGGTATTGCGCACTGCTTCACGACGTAGGCAAGGTCAAAGCCAAAATTACGGACAGATGGGGGGTAACCCATTTCCCCAACCATGCAAGCGCTTCCGCAACAATTGCCCGAAGCATTTTGACAAGGCTTAAAATGAGTAACAAACACAAGGATATAATAGTTAATCTTATTAAAATGCATTCCGTAAGAATAAAACCAAATGCTCTAAGCGTTAGAAAAATTGCCTCGAAGCTGGGCATTGACCGTTTTTATGATTTGCTAACTTTAAAAAGGGCAAATATCATGGCGCAAAACCCGAAATACGCAGAAGAAAGATTGGAAGAGCTTGACGCCGTCGAAGAAATTTTCAAGGAAATTATAAAAAGCAATTGCCCCTTAAGTATCAAAGATTTGGCCGTTGACGGGAACGATATGAAAGCTCTCGGGCTTGCGGGAAGTGAAATCGGCAGGATGCTCAGGTTTTTACTTGCCGAAACCATAAAAAATCCCCGGCTGAACACACCGGAGCAATTGGTTAAATTAGCGAAAGAAAGCAAAAATACTCGAAAAAAGCAATAAAAAAGAGAACAAAAATCATTGTAAAATTTTGGCAATTATTATATAATATCACTCAAAGGAGTGATATTATGGAATTTACACATTTGGAAAAAGCGGCTTCAACCATTCGTTTGATACACGGGCGCCTGGCCGATGACGACGGTGATGCCCAAATTAAAAAAAGCATTGAAAAACTGACGGAGGATTTATCCGGCTTTGAAAAATATTTGGAATAAGGCATTTTGTTTGCATTGCCGCTTTATATACGCAAAAAAACAGCCGGAAAGGCTGTTTTTTAAGGGGTGGAATTTTTAATCAACCTTAAACTGAACAAGCTCATTATATAAATCGTCCGCTTTGTCATTGTGTATTTCAACCAGAATGGGCTTCGAAAGGTCAAGAGAAAAAATCCCCATAATAGACTTTGCGTCAACAACATATCTTCCTGATGTCAAATCAACATCAAAATCATATTTATTGACAATGTTTACAAAGTTTTTGACGTCGTTAATAGAATTAAGCATAATGTTAAATGTTTTCATGAATATACCTCCTTATTAATTGCCCATAATAGGCCTTAGACTTTATATTTATAATACAACAATTTAGGTTTTATGTCAATTTTATTATTGTTAAATTCCCGCATATCTGCTATAATCGTTGTTAGTTACAAAAACGGAGTGTTTTTTTTATGAAAACTGTTAAATTTTATACCCTTGGCTGCAAAGTCAATTTATACGAAACGGAAACGTTAAAAAGCATGTTTGAAAAGGAAGGCTACCTTCCCGTCGATTCCGAAAACGCCGATATTATTGTTATCAATACTTGTACCGTTACGTCAACGGGGGATAAAAAATCCCGCCAGTTGATACGCCGTGCAAAGCGGGAAAACCCCGGCTCGATAGTCGCGGTAGTGGGCTGCTATGCCCAGGTGGCGCCGGACGAGGTAAGCAAAATCCCCGAAGCGGATATTATTGCAGGCACGGCGGATAAATTTAAAATATTGGATTATATAAAGCAATACGACGGGTTTCAAATCAATGCAGTCAATAATGAAATTTCGGCACATTATGACGATATGTTTTCCTTTTCCCAAAGCAGGACAAGGGCAATGCTTAAAATTCAGGACGGCTGCGAAAATTACTGCTCATACTGCATTATCCCGTATGCAAGAGGGCCGATCCGATCCCGCCCCTGCGAATCCGTGGCAAAAGAAGCTAAAATCCTTGCGGAAAAAGGATTTACCGAAGTTGTACTGGTGGGGATACACCTTTCATCATACGGAAGGGATATAAATTCGTCATTGACGGAAGCCGTTCGGACGATCAATGAAGTTGAGGGAATAAAAAGAATACGCCTCGGCTCCCTTGAACCGCTGTCCGTTGACAGGAAATTTGCCCGGGAGCTATCCGGAATTGCCAAGGTTTGCCCTTCGTTTCATGTTTCAATGCAGAGCGGCTGCGATGAAACGCTAAGGCGCATGAACAGAAAATACACATCGGAGCAATATTTGCAGTCACTTGAAAACTTAAGGGAGTTTTTCCCCGGCTGCGCCGTATCAACCGATGTTATGGTCGGATTCCCCGGCGAAAGCGATTATGAATTTGAAAAAACACTAAAAACGATATCGAAAGCCCGATTTGCAAGCCTTCATGTTTTCCAGTATTCACGCAGAAAAGGCACCCCTGCAGCCGATATGAAAAATCAAGTAAGCGAAGATATCAAAGCCCTTCGCTCTCAAAAGGTTATTGCTTTAGGTGAAAAATTAAAGGAGCAATATTGCAAAGATTATATAAATCAAATAAAAGAGGTTTTGTTTGAAGACAAAACAGGCAATTTTTACGAAGGGTTTACCGAAAACTACATCCGTGTCCGCGCAGTGGGCAGCAACCTTAAAGGACAGTATAAAAATGTAGAAATACTCGAATACAAAGACGGTTACTGCGTAGGCGAAATAAAATCTTTTTGATTTTAAAGCATAAGGGAGCTAAGCCCTATATGATTTTAAAGGCATATTTCACGCAATAATGCGTTAAAATGCTCGTGAATACAAAACGCCTTGCAAAACCGACAAGGCGGAAGGACGGAAATTAAAAGACAAGGGGACGGTTCTATTGTCTTGACAATTAAAAGGAAAATGTGATATTCTATTGTCGAGGTGAAAAATGTGCCGAGACAAGCAAGAAAGAAAAGTGCAAGCGGAATATATCATATTGTGTTAAGAGGTATAAATCAGCAAGTTATCTTTGAAGATGAAGAAGATAACAACAAATTTATA
>LVAX01000051.1 GCA_001604215.1 Clostridiales bacterium Firm_18 | reverse complement strand
TTTATCACTTTTTCCCACTTTTGTATTTTACATTTGTGTTACAAGGTTAGTGGACAGGTCTAATATAACATTGATTTCCTTTTTCTCATGCAATAACTCCTTTAATCTGCTTCCGATTGTTTCTCCTGCCAGCCTACCCATATCATTTCGTGTTTTCAAGACCTTAATGTTAAGACTGTCGACAACAAACTCTTTTATTATCCTCATCTGCATATTTCCCCCATCTCAACCTCAACGCCTTCATTTAAAGATTTTTGAATCGCATGGAGCATGTAAACAGGCGTAACAAGATTTGCAAAAGTCAACGGCATTCTTTTTGTCCTAAGCATCCATACAAATTGATCAAAGCCTAAGCGATATATTACTGAAATATCAAGCTCCAATGTTACGCTGTTTTTGGCTCCGTGAACCGTCATAAAATATTTTGAGGTTTTGCCGTTAAAGTTCAGAGCAACAAGCTTATCTGTATATCTAACCGTAACTATGGTATTTGTAGGTTCTGCCGAAACCGCATAAACACTTTTAACATCATAACCAAAAACGGATAGGCACATTTCGCACAGATGAGAACCATAAAAGAAAATCCCGCCGTATTCGCTCATCAGGTCAGCCGGAAAATTCATATATCCGCCGTTTACGTCGCCTAAACTTCCATTAGAAATTTTGTTTTTTAGCGTTAATATCTCGTAATTGTATTTTATATTCGAGCCTCCAGTAATGAGCGCATTGTTTTTTTCAACAGATTCACGCAGTATGTTTATATCAGTAATTGATTCTGCAATCGGCTTATCAATCCAAACAGGATAACCTTTTTCTATAAACGGCAGTATATGCGGAACGTGCAGACTGCCTTGCCTGTAAACAACCATCACAGCATCCACAGTGCCGTAGAAATTCTCGGGACTGTGGGCAATAAACTCAATACCGCCTTCATCCGCAACCTTTTTTGTATGTTCAGGGTCGTCATCAAATCCGTAAATCGCGGTTACTCTTACGTCATCGTACAAATATTCTCCGTTTTCATCGGGAATATTGCACAATTTTGCAAACATCAACGCATGTGAATTATCAGAGCCCAGTATACCTATTCTAAACATATAATTACCCCCTATAAAACTATTTCACGCTTTTCATCAGATGATTTGTATATCGCAAGAATAAGGTCAACTGCGTTTCTTTCCTCTTCCGGAGTAACGCTTGGTTTTCTGTTGTTTATAACAGAGTCTTTCATATCCTGCAGAAGCACAACATGAGACGACGGAAGCTTTGTGAAATCGTCCTTCATGGCGAAATTAGGCTTCAACATCTATATCCCTCACCTTAGTTGCACACCGTGCAAATACGCTTTCAACAACACCCTTGCCGAAATATACGGCTGCCCCACTTTTCATATCCGAAAAAGTCCAGCATTTGGCTCGCCGACCAAATTACCACCAACGGATTGGCTTTTCCCTGTCCCGCGATAACGTTTCGATTCCGTCACCGGCGATTACCGCTATTCGATATGTTTTCACATTCTGTCTCCTCTTTTTCTATCATGGCAAAAAGCTGATCGCTGCTTTTCTTCAGAAATTCCAGCCAGTCGTTTTCATTAATAAAGGAATTGTAACTCTGCTCTCTCATTCGTTCATACTTGCCACGTGTGTCATTGTTCCACACATGATTGCCAATAAAAATATCCACCTTTTCCTGTTTGAGTCTGTCCAGCCCGTCTAAAAATTGTTTGCGGCAATCGTAGGACAAACCATACCGATCCAGAAATTCCTTCGACATAGAGTTTGTTCCCACACCGCCATGCATACCGGCGCGATAGATGTGTATTCCGTCAGATACGGGGAAAAAATAGGACATGGTGCCGGGCGTATGTCCCGGGGTGTGCAGGCACAGGACCTCTGTATTGCCACGGGATATTCTGTCCCCGTCCTCCAGCAGCACATCCGGTTCAAATTGTTCATAATATTCATGCCCCAGTTCCCTTGCCCACGTCAAATCCAGCTTGCCGTTTGCATATGCCGCGTCCTGCCTGCCGATAAAGGTTTTCGCTCCCGTAAGTTCTACAAGCGCACGCGTCGCTCCCAAATGGTCATAGTGTCCGTGGGAATGTATGATATATTTCAGATCACAGGGAGAGAACCCGAGCGTTCTGATATTTTCCAATACCAGATAAAGTGTTTGAGGATAACCGCTGTCTAAAAGGATCAGACCGTCCCCCGTGTCAATCAGGTGGGAGGACGCGGGATGCGTCCCCACAAAATACAAATTTCCGAATATCCGGAAGGGAGGCATATAGCCCTCCCATGGTTTTGTCATCATTTCACATCATCTCCGTTTTATGGCAGCATACGATAAGATATACTCATCCATATGGAATCCATATACAGTTTAAAACTGATTATAGATTATATGACAATACCCGCAAAACTATCTCTGCAATTCTTTTTCCTCCCAATTCATTGGGGTGAACACCATCGGGCAAATAAACATCTTTTGTTATGCAGTTAAAACCGCAGGTATGTTTCAAGTCAACAAATGGAAGTGCATAATAATCCGCTACCTTTTTCGTTGCCGTAAATAGCTCTTCTTCTGTAAATGCACGCTTATAGCTTGTGTTCGAAAAAGTTTGAAACAAAGAAATTATAGCAATTTTAAGCAATGGGTCATTTGTAAGCAGCTTTTCAATAATATAGGAATAGGCACCGATAAAGGTATCTAATTTTTTTGTACTTATATCTTTTTCAAGCTCACGCTCTTCTCCTATTTCATATCCGAAAAGCGAATCGTTTCCACCCCCCATAACGGTAACAAAATCCGGTTTGTTGGGGATTACCAAATTATATTCGACACCATTTTCCAAAGTCGTTTTTTTCACATCAGAGTATTTACCGAGTCCTAACCTTTCATCTGTATAAAAAGCAGGGTTTGGCAATGACTTTTTAGGCCTTGATACTGTTGTGCTACCGATTCCGCAGTTAATATGCCGCAGATGTAATTTTTCTGCAACAAAGGGTTGCCACTTGTTTTGGTATGTTATGCTATCACCCAAAGAACACCAAACTTTCTTATCCATTTTCATCCTTCTTCCTTGTATGCTTGGAAAAATGCCATCCGCCGATATTACCGGGACCACCTTGATCGTCTTTCAAAAGTATTTCGTAATTATTTACTCTCAGCTTTTTCCTCCACTTATAAATACAGCCTTCCCTGTCTTTGCCGCCTGATATATAGCGCAAATAAGTTCAACGGGAATTTTGCCGGAAACAGCATCGTTTTGAACATTTTTTCCCTCTTTTAATGCATTTATCATATCCTGTACTTGGAATATATGTCCTTCGTCGGATATTGCAACAGGATTACAGTGTCCGCTTGTATCAATGTTTTTATTTTCTTTGATATCAGGGGCTTCCTTTATATCCCACTTAATAATTCGATCCTCTTCCATAATAATGCTTCCATGTGTTCCGCAAATTTCGAAGCGCCGCGGATAACCCGGATGAACAGATGTTGTACCCTCAATTACGCCAACTGCACCGTTTTCGAATTCGACAATGGCAATCGCAGTATCTTCCACCTCAATTTTATGCATTAAGGTTTTTGTTATTGCCTGCACCGATTTTACACGGCCCATAAAATGAAGCAGTAAGTCAACACCGTGTATCCCTTGATTCATAAGCGCACCGCCGCCGTCCATCTGCCAAGTTCCGCGCCATTTTGACGATGAATAGTATTCGGGTGTGCGATAATATTTCATATATACGCTCGCCTCAACCGGACGTCCGATTGCTCCTTCATCAATTGCTTTTTTAACAAGTCCGGTGCTTTTTGAATAGCGTAGCTGCGAAATTACAGCGCATATTTTTTTATTTTGTTTTGCAGCCTGTATAACCTCGTCGCACTCTTTGACGTTTAAACCGAGCGGTTTTTCCACCATTACATTTTTCCCCGCATTCAGTGCCCGCACCGCCAATTTTGCATGTAAGCCGCTTGGGGTGCAAATGTTCACAACATCAACAGCGCTGCTGTTTAGCAGCTTTTCATAATCATCATATATATCAACCTGCCGCTTTGCGGCAAAAGATAGGGCTATTTCAGAATTCGCGTCATACACCGCCACAAGCTTGGCATCTTCAACTTGTGATATGGCACGGGCATGAAAGTCAGCTATAGCGCCGCAACCAATTATTGCAAAACCATATTTCTCTTTCAATTTTCTTATCTCCTTTGGATAATTTCTAATTAGTTTAGATTCAAAATTTTAATAGCATTTTCACGGCTTATCTTACGGTATGCATCAGACGAAATACAACCTGCCGCCAACGCCCGATCAAGCCATGATGATAAAAGCATTTCATTTGAAGGAGAGCATATATCGGTGCCGAACATAAGACGGTCGGCAAATTCCTCAATAAATTTGTAAGCAGATTCAGGATCTCGGGCCATAGCATTATATCCGCTGCCTGCTGACAGATCCCCGTATAGGTTCCCGTATTCTCGCATAAGCTCTGCTACCCTTCCCGGGGTTACGGCTCCCCCGGGATAATCGCTTCGGTTTTCGCTTGACACTTTACTGTCAATTTCAGACCAAAAGCACTGTGAGTGCCCGATGATTTTAAGCTTAGGATGATTTTTAAGCATTTTTTCTATGCGAGGCAATCCAAGCTCATCAATAATCCCATAACACCCATACTTATGCGGAGCTATATGTATAATAACGGGCATATCACATTCACCGCAATGGTAAAACAGGTTGTCCATAAGCGGATCGTCTGCATATAAATTGGCGGTAATCTCGCCTACTCCACGAGCCCCGCGCTTTTTATATGCTTCTAAAAAGTATGAAAAATCAGTAGTCGGCGAATTCTCCCCCATGCGCGGGTCAATATTACAAAACCAATAAAATAAGTCAGAGTATTTGTTTGCAATATACTCGGTTTCTTCATTTGTTTGAATGCAAAACCTACACTCGGGGCTGATTAGCGGTAGGAGCACCCCTTTTTCAATGCCAAGCTGCCTATATTTTTCACGTATTTGTTCGGGATTGGCAAGTACTGTGCTTGAATTAATTCGTGCATCCTTCCACATGCTAGTATGAATATGAATATCTATTTTTTTGAGCATATATTTATCTCCTATATTTTCTTCAAGTCGAACATTCCTTACGCTTTTTTGTTGTAAAAACGTGCTACTTTATTAATAGCCTCTACAATATCGGAAATGTCTTGTTCTGTATAAAATGGGTAAATTTTAAAACTTACAGCCGTATTCAAAATATCCTCTGCAACAGGGCATATACCTTTTTTGTATTCTATTTCTCGGTTGTAATACTTTGAGTCGAAGGGCGCATTCGTGCCTTTATAACCTTCCTTGTTTTTAAACATATCATATTCGTAAACACATGTTTGAATATATCCCTTATTCGCCGGTATACCCTCTGCAACCAGTGCCTTGTGAAATTGATTACGGTCAACACCTGCTTCTTCGGCGTTGATACGGAACATATAAAACCAATATGATGAAGAATTCCCTTCCTTTACTTTATGAGGGTAGAGCCCCTTCAGTCCGGTTATGCCCTCCGTTATTTTGTCACCATATTTTCTTTGTGTATCGCATATCTTTTCAAGCTTTGCAAGCTGTGCAAGGGCTACCGCACCCTGCAATTCGCTCATCCTGTAATTTGGTGCTAAGAACTCAATTCTGCGAAGACTATCCGGGTCTGTGCTGAAACGATTGTAGTTTTTATCAGCAAATTTATGTGCCTTTATATATAAATCTTCGTCGTTCATCAGGAGCATACCGCCGTCTC
>LVAX01000050.1 GCA_001604215.1 Clostridiales bacterium Firm_18 | reverse complement strand
CTCCAGGGTGGGGGATTTCTATTTGCCTAAACTGGCCCCTTTTAGTTTACCAGTTACACAAAACGGTGCAACAACCATTACTACTTTTGACTATATGCACAATAAAATAAGAGAGGAAACATACACGGAAACTGACTCTATAAACAGTTATGTTGTAGGTAAGGGAGTGTCAACCTATCAGGTAATGATAGGAAATTATATTTATCACATGGGAAATACTTCATATGGATACAATTCTACTAAACCCTACTTTTACAAGCAGCATGTGTCTACGGGCGAGGTTATAATTTTAAAACCATACAGCACTGCAATACCTGCAAATGCTCAAATAAAAAGCTATAACGGGCGAATATATATGTTCTACAGGACTGGATATAACACCACCGCCAATCCGTATAAGCTTGTAGCTAAAGCATATAATCCGGAAACCGAAGTATGGACGGACGAGGGTGAGTATACTTTTCCAGCAAGTTCCACGGCAGGTAGTCGTTTGACACTCAATAATATGCAATATACAAATAATGTTTTTTATAGTTATGCGAACACCGATATATCAAATAGCAACAACACCTTATATCATGCTATCTACAACCCTGCCGCAAGTGTAAGTGACAGATGGACGGTACAGGAAACAACGGTATATATAACGGGTTCACCCTACCATTGGTTTGCACATTGCTTTGCACAAGGAACAAAAATTTATTATACAAATTCTGATTATATTGTGGAATATGATATTGTTTCCAATACCTCATCGCGTAAGAGATTTAGTTCCTTAAGCAGTTATGGGACGGTGCTTGGTTTTGCTGTTGATACAAAAACATTTTGTTCTTACAGCAATAAAATTTATGAATTTAATTTTTCAAACGGAACGACCCCTAACAACTATACGTTACCGGATGGACTAAGTCAAGGCAGTTTCATGGCTCAAAAGGGAACAGATGGCAAAATCTACTTTGTTACAAAAACCACACTTTCAAGTGGCTTGCGACCTATATACCGCTTTGAGCCGGATGCATCCGAAAATAAATTTGTATTGGTGACAAATCGTCTTATAAACAATTCGGTTTCAAGTATTATGACCGGAACAAACTCCTTATACTTAGTTTCAGATGGAGTTGAAAAAATTAATCTGAGTGTACAATCGCCATCAGTAGCATCAATGCGAATAAATTATGAATATAATAACCTTAACCAGCTTGTTTCCAATACTATTACTCGCATGAGTGGTGGTAATTCACAGGATGGGGGAACAGTAAGCTGGACATATGTAAACGGGAAAAGCATCTTAACCAGTCAAACGGATATTTTGGGGAATAGAACGGAATATGAATATATAAATTCCCCCTTATATATTCCTACAAAAATAACCACATATGCTAACCGGGATGTGTCTGAGCAAGTTGTTACTACAAATGTTCTCTCGGATGATAAAACCAAAATTATACAAAGTTCAACCGCATACAGCGATAGGACAATAAAAACAGAATATGCCTACACACATC
>LVAX01000049.1 GCA_001604215.1 Clostridiales bacterium Firm_18 | reverse complement strand
TACTATATTTGTGTATCGTAAAAATTTTGCCAACGTTTACTTGACACATACAAAACTGCATAAACGCTATACTTTCACAGCGTTTTATGGTATAATAAGTGCAAGGAAAATAGCTGGAAACGGTGTACCTTCAATACTTTTGCGGTTATCCTGAATATAATGACGAAAAGTTGCCCTTTGATCCATCTCTCATGGTATATTTCCGCAAACGCCTTACTCCGGAAATCCTTGGTGAAATCAATGAAATGATTATTAATAAAGCTCAAACCGGCGATGACAGTGATAATGAAGAGCCTCCAGCAAATAACGGAACCTTGATTGTAGATGCCACCTGTGCTCCATCTCAGATAAAGTATCCTCAGGATACAGAGCTTCTTAATGAAGCAAGAAAAAATACTGAATCCATGATTGACAGTCTCCATAAACCGACAGATGGCAAAAAGCCTCGTACATATCGCAAAAAGGCGCATAAGCATTATCTTTCCGTTGCTCGTAAGAAGAAAAAGAACAAAAGGGAAATACGAAAGGCAATCAAAAAACAGCTTTCATACCTTGAACGTAATATCAGTATTATTGAATCTTATCAAGCAAAGGGAAGGCTGCGTTTAGGTTTGTTCAATAGACATTATTCAGAGCATATATTATTTAGTTGTCCCTGCAATAGCTTTATTTGTTGTTGCAGATCATCTTTTTGTTTTTGTGTTTCTGATTCTTGCTGTTGTAATTCAGATATTGCAAGTATGAGAGCGATAACATCTCCGACAACTGTAAATAACGCAGCAATAACAGCCCAATATAAAGGATTAAAATTGTTATTACATCTCATAAATAATCTCCTCTGCCTCTGATATATTATATGTTATTTGATGGAAAACTGTTAAAGCTTATATATTCTATTATAAAATACATACAATATTCAGGTGCAAACTAAAAGGTCACCCTTTGCTTAATACAGTCGCATAGAAAGCCGAATTACTGCTGATTACCTTGAGTTCGCCGGATTCAATCATTTGCTGAATCCTTTGAGCAATAAAACCGTCGGCAATGCCAAACTGATTCTTTGCCAGAACTCTTCCGATTAGCTGTGCAACCCTAAAGGAATCTTTCGGAATTTCCCTGCGGATAAAGTTGTCGTAAAAATCCGCATCGGCACTATGGAGCCGCCCATTTATTACAACACGTAATGGCGCATTTTCATCCATTAAAGCCTGCCATTCCTCAGCCATTGCCTGACGCACCGTCGGAGTAATTTCAGTTTCCAAATGCAAATAGTGGGCAAAAGCACCGGGCGTCACCTCACCCCAAGAAATTTTCGACGATATCTTATGTGTACCGATTTGCATATAGCATGGCAGAGGGACTGCCGATACCGGGCAATGATAGTCTTTCAAAAGATGAACGGTGTGGTAAAATCCACACAGGGAATAGGGGGCCTGACTGTACCAAATCCGAATCATATCACCCGATTTTGCTCTTTTAATAAGCTCATCTAAATCTCTGGCACTGTTTTGCCAATACTGATTCATAGCTTCAGAAGCGTCCGGCATATCATCCCGGCGATTAATGAAAAGCATGTCTTCAAGCATTGCTTTACGCGATACATCCGTAACGGGTATAGAAATATCGCCGATGTCAAGATAAAACGAAAGCCCCAAAACATCCGACGCATCTCCGCCAAGGGGCTTACCTTCTCTTTGCTCCTGCGCATGACGCTCCTTTGCCTGTGCCAGAGCCTTATCATATTCTTCCTTAGTAGGCTCATTTCCATCAGAATTTATGATAGCAATACTAAACGCACCATTTTGCTGGCGAGAAAAACGCTTTCCAACTCTCATAGAGCCTTTTTCACTATCGTTGAAAACAACCTCCGTCATTGCCACACCCCATTTCGTTCCTGCATTTTAGCAATCTTTTCTCATCCTATACTCCTATAAATTTACTGATTTTTCATTATATGATTAATCATTTTCCACCACCCAGTTTATCTATAATTTCATTTAATTGCGCAGAAAATTCTGCATCCTGCTCCTTCGTGCGCTTTGCGGGACCCGAAAGACGGCCGCCGCTCATGCGGATTTTTTTCGCCATATGCCGTTGCATAAGCAGTCCGTTAATATTATTATCGTTATAAACCATGCCGTTTTGGCTGATTGGAATTGCTCCCCGTGCCAGGCACATGGCGGCAAGGCCAAAATCCTGCGTCACGACAATATCTCCGGATTCCGCCTTATTCACCAGCGCAAAATCCACACTGTCAGCGCCCTTGGAAACGGTAATTGTCACCGCACCGCTGCGCTCAAAATGATGTGCCGTATCACAAAATATAATGCACGGGATATTTTTCGCCCGCGCAATTTCAACGGTTATATCCACAACAGGGCATCCGTCTGCGTCAATCAAAATTTTCATAAGATGACATCCTCTTTTCGAATAACACCGCCGTGATAGCACACAATCGTTTCTGCTCCGATAGAAAACAGCCTTTCCATAGATGCCTTTGCCAAATCCAAATCCAGAGTAAATTGCGGATTTGCAATTACGGGTTTTCCTTTCTCCAATGCCATAGCATCCCCGGTGATAACAACATTAAGAGCGGGGAGATACAAGGATATATGCCCGGGAGTATGCCCAGGCGTGGCAATAACACGGCAACTGCCGCAAAAGGGCAGTTCTTCGTCCAAAGTGAGTGCACGGTCAATCCTTACAGGTTCTATGTTGCGCAGCATATTACAAAACGCCTCTCCAAAAGCCTGCTGCTCCGGCGGAAGTGACTGCTGCAACTGTTCTGCCTGAATCAATCTCAAAGATTTTTCTTCACCCGAAATGTATGGTGCTTCTATAACCGAGGTCATGATTTGGGCTTGCGGATATTTGCGTTTGAACGCTGCTGCCGCCCCCATGTGGTCGTGATCCTGATGCGTTAAAATTACATGGGTAACGTTCTGCGGCATAATACCATGCTGTATAAGTGCTTCCTCAATTTTTGGCAAACTGCCGGCATATCCGCAGTCAATTAATACACGATGGTTATCATCCGCCAGTACAACCGGATGGATAACTTCCGTCGTGTTCCAGGATGGCATTTCAATTTTTAATACAATGTATTGGTGCAAATTTGATTCCTCATTTCAGATTATATTTTACATTGTACCATATTCCACCAGATTACGCAATTAAAAAAAGGTTTTTGAGTTTCCCCATTTTTTCAAGCCATACCAAAGCCATCATCTTTAAATAAGCAAAGT
>LVAX01000048.1 GCA_001604215.1 Clostridiales bacterium Firm_18 | reverse complement strand
TACCGCCGTCCGTCAAGGGCTTGGCTTGGATATGGTTTTCATAGGTTATTTGACGTTACCGTTTTTTATACTTTATAACTATCATGTTTTAACTAAAATTAAGCTGATTTTATGTCAGCAATGCCGCCAGTTCCTTAGCGCTTGTTACCGGGGGGCTGCATGTGTGCCCTTTGCAAACATAGGCGGTTGGCAAATTGTTTATCATCTTATAATTTTTTGCGTATTGTTCCATAGTGTTGTCCGGCGTAAAAACAACCACTTCGGCATTTTCCGGAATAACGCTGAGCATTTGCCCGGAGTCGCTTTGCTTATTTGCGTTAATAACAACCTTTGCGGCGATGGTGTTTTTATATATTAACGCATACATTAAAAAACCGTACGAGCCCGGGCTGTTTGCAACATCGGCAGAAAAGGCGGAAAATATCCTGTCGGCATATTCACCGAACTTATTTTCCCCCGTTAATACGGCAAGCCGGAGCAGGTTTAAGGCGGATACCGAATTGGCCGAGGGCATTGCCCCGTCATAGACAGGTTTCGGATTTGCAATAAGTTCTTTGGACGATTTGCTGCAAAAATAAAACCCGCCGTTTTCCTCGTCCCAAAAATCCTGCAAAAAAATATCCGTTAGCTGCAAGGCTCTTTTTAAATATTTTGTATCCCGTGTGGCGGCGTGCAGCTCAAGCAGCCCCCAGGTATAAAAGGCGTAATCCTCGGCATGGGCGTTATATTTTACCTCGTTATCGCGGTATCTTGACATAAGCCTTCCGTCATCGCGGCCAAGGGTATTGTCGATAAATTCGGACGCTGCAGCGGCACAGCCTGTATAATCGCTTCTTTTCAGGATTTTTCCGGAGGAAGCAAACGCCGCAATGGCAAGGCCGTTCCACGAGACTAAAATTTTGTCGTCCAAAAACGGGTGAACTCTTTTTTCCCTTTGTTTGAAAACCCGGTCAATGCAGCTGTCCGCCCATTTTGTCCTTTCGGGGGGGATTTGCTTGCCTATAAGGTTTGGGATGCTTGTGCCGTTGAAATTCCCTTGCGGCGTAATATCAAAAAGTGTGCAAAACTCCTGTGCGTCCTCGCCGAGTATGGCTTTTATTTCATCTGGGGTCCAGACATAAAATTTGCCCTCTTCGCCTTCGGAATCGGCATCCTCAGCCGAATAAAAACCCCCGTCATTTGACATAAGCTTGCGCCTTATATAGTCAAGGACGGCACATGCGGTATCGGCGTAAGCTTCGTTTTTCGTAACGGCAAAAGCCTTTGTATATACATATGACAGCAATGAGTTATCGTAGAGCATTTTTTCAAAATGAGGGACAAGCCATTTGTTGTCGGTGGAGTACCGTGAAAAGCCAAAGCCTATATGGTCGAATATTCCGCCGCGCCGCATATTTAAAAGAGTTGTTTCAGCCATTTCAAGCGCGCTTTTCTCGGCATTTTGCTCGTATAACGCAAGCAAAAACAGCAGCAGATGGCCTGTGGGAAACTTTGGCGCGGTGCCGAAGCCTCCGTTTTTATAATCAAAGATATTTTTAAGATAGAAAAATGCGGTTTGCACAACCTCGTCATCGGCAATATCCCTTGAATACCCCTGCGCTTGGTTTAAGGCATGTTCCACCTGCCGGTAAATGTCACCGAGTTTGCTTCGTTCCCTTTTATAAAGGCTGCTGATTTGCGCAAGCAGCACCTTAAAGCTGTCCTTGGGAAAGTAAGTGCCCGCGAAAAAAGGCCTTTTATCCGCATCGGTAAAAACGGACAGGGGCCACCCGCCCCTTCCTGTCATAGCCATGCATACTTCCATATAAATATGGTCGATATCGGGGCGCTCCTCACGGTCGAGCTTTATGCATACAAAATCGCTGTTTAATATATCGGCCACATCCTGATGCTCAAATGATTCCCTTTCCATCACATGGCACCAATGGCAGGTACTGTATCCGATAGACAAAAATACCGGTTTGTCTTCCCTTTTAGCTTTTTCGAAAGCCTCGTCGTCCCATGGGTGCCAATTTACCGGGTTATAAGCGTGCTGCAATAAGTAAGGGGATTTTTCATGTATCAATTTGTTAGGGATTTTTAAAGTGTCCATCGGAGTATTACCACCTTTTGTGAAAATAATTTCCGGTATTGTGGTTTAACTTTATTGTTTTTATTATTATTTCTTGGATTGTATTTTTATATTCAAGAATTTTTTCCAAAGCCGGTATAAAATGCGGGCAAAGAAAAATAATAATTGCATAAACGAAAAAAGGAAGGGATAAAATGGATATTATCAAATTAGGCGTAATAGGACTGGGGCTTGCATGGGAAAGGCTTCATTACCCCGCACTGCAAAAGCTGACGGATAAGTATGAAATAACGGCGGTTTGCGACAAAGACATATCAAAGGCAGAAAGCTTCGGTACATCGATAGGCTTATCCGATGAGGATATATACGATGATTTCGCTGCGATGCTTGCAAGGGACGACATTGATGCGGTTGACGTTATGGTGCCTGTATATGAAAACTTCGAAGTTCATGAAGCGGTTATACTTGCGGGGAAAAATCTTATTGCGGAAAAACCGTTTGCTTCCACTCCCAAGGCTGCTTCTTTACTCTCACAGCTTGCCAGGAAGCATCATGTAACCGTGCTGGTCGCGGAAAATTTCAGGTATGACGAAGGGAATAATATAATAAAGGACATAATTTCAAGCGGCGAGATAGGGGAAGTAATGTATTTTATTCAAAATACCGCCGCGGATTTTGAAAAGGACATGACGGGCAATACCTTTGCCGCAAGGGAGTGGAGGCAACACCCCGGATTTAAGGGAGGCATATTTACCGACGGGGCTATTCATGATATTGCACGGATGAGGTATTTGTTCGGGGATTTTGACAGCGTGCTTGCCGGCGGCAGGCTCCAGGATGAAAAGTACAGCCCGTATATTTCAATAAATGCGCTGGTGAAATTTAAAAACAATGTATTCGGGAATTATTCGTTTTATTCCCATGGAAGTGAGCTTACAAAACCGCCTGTCGGATTCAGGGTTTTTGCAACGGAGGGCGAAATATACTATGAAAGCACAAGTAAGGGAGTTCTTGAAATATATTACAGGGACGGCACCAACGAGCAAAGGAGCTTTGAGCCGAATAACGGCTATTATCACGAGCTTATTAATTTTTACAATGCATTAACGCAGGGCGCCGATATAGTATCAACACCGGAAAAGGGGTTGGGCGACATTCAAGCAGTGTTTGACATCTTAAGATCAATTGAAACAAATGAATTAATAAGGCAATAAGCCTTTTAACCGAAATCAGGGCTTTAATATAAAAAAATGTAATGAGATGTATTTTCGGCTGCATTTGTTATTGACAAATGCAGCTTATTATATTACAATACTTATTGCATGCGCCCGTAGCTCAGTCGGATAGAGTGGCAGACTTCGAATCTGTTCGTCGGGGGTTCGAGTCCCTCCGGGCGTGCCAGTCAGTAAAACCGCTGATTAGTCAATGCTTACAAGGCTGAACGGTGGTTTTTGTTTTGTCTTTTTACTCCCTGCAAATGCAAAAACATACATTTATTATCATTTTTAACGTGCCAAACATGTGCCAGATGTGCCAAAAGTGTGCCAAACTTTCATATAAAAAAAAGAGGGATAAACACCCTCTTTTAGTTTATTTATAATGGTTTTTAAAACATATTACGGCGGCTTCTTCCTTGCTCCCTGTTTTGACATGTCCTAAGTGGAACGCCGCAGAGCGCTTAGAATGTACGGGAAAATGGAAGATTGACAAAACAAAAAGTGTTGACTTCTTAAAAATATGTGATATAATGGAAATAAAAAGGAGTCGAACATTGTGCAGTATATTGTGGGTGCGTTTTTAATGTTTCTTTCGTTATTTGTTGGGTTTTTGGGTTTTTCACAAATATTTATTTGTATGTTTTTTGCTATACCATCATCATTAAAATTAAAAAAGTTAGGTGTTTTTATACCAGAAACACCTATATTCAAAAAATACATACCGCCCATTATAATATGGTCACTAGTTTTGTTTGTTTATTTAACGCTAGCAAGACATTTCGCACATGGATATGCAGTTTATGTTATAGGAGGATTATCTGGCGCAATGCTTATAGCGCTTTTTAACTCTGGAGCTAACAAAAATAATATAGATGACTTCATGGAAGGTAACGCGCAATATTTGAATACAGAAGAAAGCGCAACCGACCAATAGCACAATCGGCATAAAAAAAGGGGCATAACGCCCCTTTATTTTTTTACATTTTTCAAAAAATATTGCTTTTTAACCTCTGCTTTCGCGTCCTCTTTAATTTTATTAAGCCGCTTTACGTCATTTGCAACATCTTCGGATTTTTTACTTCATGCCTGTCTGATAACGTGAAAATTAAGGTTTCGCATGAACTTGGGTTGCCGCCCCAGTGCAATACGGGGGGGGAGTCTTCTTCCTGTGATTGTATTTACGCTAAAAGACATCAGAAACTCTATTGCTCATAACAACGTGATTTTTGATGCGAGATTCAAAAGTGGCGATGTAAAGCGTTCACTTTCAAGGTGTCTAGAAATGTCTACATCGATTCAAAATATAACTTTCGGAAACATTTTTGATTATATTATTTTGGTGGTGTACATATTAAAATGCTTGCGCGTTAGCAAATCGGAGATCAATAAACTAGTCAGTTCATTCGAGGAAATGACAGAGCAATTAAGGAGGTCTGTTCCTGTTCAGATTTATAGTCGTATTATCCCTACAAATACAAGGAGGGATTTGGTTAAATTATCAATTTTTGTACGAAGTTAGCAAATTTTATAAAAACACTTGCATAAATTAAATATTTGTGGTATATTATATATAGTGAATTGCGGTGCATATCTTCGGATTGCACCTAAGGGAGTCGGATGCGTCCGGCTCTCTTTTTTGGTTATAGGAAATTGCTAAAAACAAGAAAAAGGTTGACATAATTTTTGTGCAACAAAAACAGCATAACAAAACAAGGGTGTGCAACCCTTTGGATGGTTATGCTGTTTTAATGAACTTTGCTAATTGAATTTTGTTAGTCTTCCCATCGATATATGTATCCGTAAATACCTTTGTAATATATCGGCCTAATAATACCACCGCAGTATTTGCACTCGAATCTTGGAGGAACGAGTGGATCACCGCCATCCATTTCTTCGCAAAAGCGTACTGCTTCTAATGGTATATTTTCAGTTTTGCCGCAATTTTCACATTTGAATTTTATTCGTTTCATTATGTACCACCTCTTGCATATAACTTTCCGTATTTTTCAATAAGCAAAGTGCCTTTATGACAAATTTCCAAAACAGACATAATATGACCACAATCGCACCACAAAGGGTCATATCCGAAAGAAAGAAGCAATGATGTTCTCCAATTGGAATTTCTCAAAGTGAGTTTTCGGTGTTGTTCGGAAACGGCCATAAAGAGTTTGTGGGAATTTTTATGATGTTTTGCATAAACACCATAATACCTAATCATTTTAAAGTGTTTTTCAGGAATATGGATAATTAGTTTTTTAATAAAATCAGCAGCAGGCACTGTTTCAACGATTAGCTTGTTATCTTCGTGACGATTGTAATGAAAGGTGACAAAATTACCATCATAATTGTCAATACGGGAAGTTGCGATAACGGGTCTGCCAAGATACCTGCCAATGTATTTAATAACTTCTTTGTTGTTGCATAAGGATGGCTTAGCATAGACATAGAAGCCGTTAGAACAATGTTTGTAGATAAAAGCCTTGATTTTCTTAAACGATTTTCCGATATGTTGCTCTAATTTGTTAAGGAGAGCAGTTCTAAAGGAATAACGTAACAGCTTGTAATTGAAATGTTTGACTGGACGCCAAGCGGTATTGTTACCAACGCCGCCTTTCAGAAAGAAGAACATGGATATGAGGATTCCATTGAAGGCTTCTGCCGAAGGTATGAAGAACACAGATGAAACCGGGGGTAAAATTCTCTGATTTATTCATTTGATAAAACATGCGTAAGATGCAATCACGGACAGCATGGAAAAGACAGTTTAACAGGGATCTGTCTTTTTGAAACAAAGGACGCAGTTCCGCCGGAATAGTGAAAACGCAATGCCTATGGGTAGTTCGAATAAGTTTAAAAGACATAGAAACGGAACGGCGAATTGAATAGAGACTTCCGCAGGAGGTGCAAAAACGACTTTTGCAGCGAAAAGGAACAACTATAAAATTCCCACAATTCTCACAACCGTATAAAGCGAAACCATGTCTGTAGTCACCGCAATGAAGCATTTTATATACATTTTCAAAGACAGTATCGCGAATTGGGATACCGGTATCAGCAAGTGTATAAAAATGGTCATAAAAAATTTGTTGTAGAATATTCATAGTTAAATTATATCATAAAAGTTAAAAAAACGCACCCCCACCCCTCAAGATTGAGGGGCAGGGGTGTTGATGTGTGCGCAGCACACTTTTTTATGCCTATCCTCAGTAAGACAGTGTAATTATTATAAAATTTTAAAATTATTACAATACGTTATTTTTTTTATGGGGTATAATATTCATTGGCTCAAAGCGGTAATACTATTATCGTTACTAAAATTTAAATAAGGTGGTACGCATTATGAACATGAAAAAATGGGTTGAGGATGTAAGGCAGGCCGAAGTGAAAAAAGCCATGCCCATACTATCATTTCCAAGTATAAGTCTTTTGAATATCACGGTGAAAGAGTTAATTTCAGACAGCAATTTGCAGGCGGACGGGATGAAGGCTGTAGCGGATGCTTGCGACACTTTGGCGTCTGTGAGCATGATGGATTTGTCGGTAGAGGCCGAGGCGTTCGGGGCAAAAGTGAAGGTTTCGGATGATGAAGTGCCGACGGTAATAGGGAAACTGATAGAAACACCGGATGATGCCCAGAAGTTACAGGTTCCGAAGGTAGGGACCGGGAGAACGGGAATATATGTTGATGCAATTCGAAAAGCAAGCAGTATTATCACGGACAGGCCTGTATTCGCGGGTGCAATAGGTTCTTTTTCGCTTGCCGGGCGATTGATGGATATGTCTGAAATTATGGTTAATTGCTATGTTGAACCCGACATGGTCCATACAACGTTAAAAAAAGTAACCGATTTTATTATAGAGTATATAAGGGAGTTTAAACAAGCCGGCGCAAACGGTGTCGTTATTGCCGAACCGGCGGCAGGTTTGCTTTCCCCCGAGCTTAATGCGGAGTTTTCGGTGCCATACATTAAAAGAATAGTTGAATCGGTAAGCGATGATACATTTATAGTAGTTTACCATAATTGCGGTAATACAATTCCGCTTATAGACGATATTTTGTCAATAGGTGCCTCAATATATCATTTCGGGAATGCAATCGACCTTGGGGAAATGGCAAAACTTATCCCGGATGATGTACTGTTTATGGGAAACGTAGACCCTGCGGGAGAGTTTCGCAACGGTACCGTGCAAAGCGTAAAAGAAGCCACGAGGGAAGTTATGGATAAATGCTGTAAATACAAAAACTATGTTGTTTCTACCGGATGCGATATTCCGCCGATGTCAAGCTGGGAAAATATAAAAGCATTTTTTGAAGCTGTTGACGAATATTACGGGGTATAGAGAGCTCCATATTTATGCTTAGGCATAAGAGAGTTGAACCCTATATGCCCTGCCTTTGTTAAATTTCCGTCCTTCCG
>LVAX01000047.1 GCA_001604215.1 Clostridiales bacterium Firm_18 | reverse complement strand
ATTCAAACAAAATTAATAAATTTGCTTTATATTTTCCATTTGTTATGTTATAATAAAATAATAAATGTATTTATTGAAACGGTATATAATTTTAAAAGGGGTGTAAAATTAATGAGGAGAGTTAATTTTTCCAAAACAGGAGGAAGAAACAGAAGAAAAAATGCAATCCTGATTGCCGTTGCAATAATTCTTTTGATTCTAATATTTTTCCTGTCATTTATAATATCATATAATGTCATGTCAACAGGCAAAAAGAAAACTGCAAACACTAATGACTCATATGCAGAAATGGGGATATCATTAGGTGAAGAAGAGGAAGAACTCCCCACCGATGTAACGGAGCTTCAAAAGCAAATAGAAGCATTAAATGAAGAAATTGAATATTTGAATTCGCAAATTGAAAAATATAAGGCTTTGGCGGAAGCCAAGTCGGTACCCTCGGGCAGTCCGAATCCGCCGCAAACACAGGCACCTTCGACAACCCCACAAAGCAATAGGACACCGGCTCCAAGCGCTTCTCCAAATCCTACCCAGCCTGCTGCCAGTGAGCCAACGCCACCACATACACCTACACCTGCACCTTCGCCCACACCGACACCGACTCCGGCACCAACTCCAACGCCTCCGCCCACTACAAGCGACGGTTTGATTGACGGTATATAAAATTATGAAGATAATAATAAATAAAGCCGTCATTTCAACAATTTTATTGTTTTCTGTAATTTGGCAGGCTGCTTTCTGCTACGAATCAACCTTAAACGGATATTACGGAAACAATGCCGGTTATTTTGCTTGTGAGTTTGACGATGTGGAAAGCGGCCATTGGGCAGCCGAATCGATTGGATATTTGGCGAAATACGGGATTGTATCCGGCATTGACGGTATGTTCCGGCCGGATGATTATATAACGCGGGCGCAATATATAAAAATATTAATTACGGCGTTTGGCCTGTATGACGAAAATGCTTCGTGCAATTTTGTTGATGTATTGCCGAAGGATTGGTACTTTCCTTATGTGGCAAGTGCCGTTAATTTAAAAATAGCCTCGGGAATATCGGATTTTCTGTTTGGACCCGAACAGCTTGTTACACGAGAACAAATGGTGACACTTGCTTATAATGCGTCAAAATACTGCAATATTTCATTTGAAAAAAACGCGGAAATTAATTTCTCCGATAAAGAAAAAATTGAAGATTATGCGGCTGAGGCCGTGAACTTGATTGCCCAAAGCGGTATAATAAGCGGAGACGAAAACCATATGTTTAACCCAAAGAGCTTTGCGACAAGAGCTCAGGCATGTAAATTAATACATTTGATAATGTTAAGGTTATAAATTTTTTATAAAAACTATTGATATATTAGATATTTTAGGTTAAAATGTATAAGGTTAATAAAAGGTTAAAATTTTGACAATCCGTTAAAATTCTTCAAAATCTTAAAAAAACTGGATTCATTTCAAAAAAATAATGGGAAGGTGAATGATTTGAACAAAAAAACTGTTAAAGATGTTGATGTTAACGGGAAAAGAGTGTTGGTAAGATGTGATTTTAACGTTCCCCTTGACGAGAATAAAAATATTACCAACGAAAATCGAATTATCGGCGCACTGCCAACGATAAAGTATTTAATAGAAAACAGTGCAAAGGTAATTCTTTGCTCACATCTGGGCAGACCGAAGGGCGAGTTTAATATGAAGTTCAGCTTGTCGCCGGTAGCAAAACGTTTGTCAGAAATACTCGGAATGGAAGTTAAAATGGCAAGCGATGTAGTAGGAGACAGTGCCAAATCGCTTGTTGCGCAAATGAACCCGGGTGATGTAGTTATTTTGGAAAATGTCAGGTTCCATGCCGAGGAGGAAAAAAACGACCCCGAATTTTCAAAGCAATTAGCCTCACTTGCCGATATTTATGTTAACGATGCGTTTGGTACCGCACACAGGGCACATGCCTCCACAGCGGGTGTTGCGGATTATTTGCCTGCCGTATGCGGTTTTTTGATTCAAAAAGAAATTGAAATAATGGGCGGGGCCCTTTCGAATCCTGTTCGTCCTTTTACCGCTATTTTGGGCGGAGCAAAGGTTTCGGACAAAATCGGAGTAATCGAAAATTTATTAGAAAAAGTAGATAATCTGATTGTCGGCGGCGGAATGGCGTATACATTTTTTAAGGCATTAGGGTATAACATCGGCGATTCGATATGTGAAAACGATAAAATAGAGCTTGCAGAGTCTTTAATTTCCAAAGCAAAACAAAAGGGCGTTGAATTAATTTTACCCGCAGATACGGTAGTTGCAACGGAATTTAAAAACGATGCCGAAAGCAAAACAGTTATGTCAAATGAAATACCTGACGGATGGATGGGCCTGGATATCGGTGAGAAATCGATAAGTATGTTTTCGGATGTAATCAGTAAATCAAAAACCGTTATATGGAACGGGCCTATGGGAGTATTTGAATTTGAAAATTTCGCAAACGGTACCAAAAAGATTGCGCTTGCCGTTTCAAATGTTGACGGAACTACAATTATAGGCGGAGGGGATTCTGCCGCTGCGGTGGAAAAGCTCGGTTTTGCGGATAAAATGACGCATATATCAACGGGCGGCGGTGCTTCGCTTGAATTTTTAGAGGGCATAGAATTACCCGGAATTGCATGCCTTAACGACAAATAGGAGGAACATTATGCCAAGAAAAAAGATTATTGCAGGGAATTGGAAAATGAACAAAACCGCCAAAGAAGCAAAGAAGCTTATAAAAGAGCTTATCCCTTTGGTGGAAAAGTCAAAAGCTGATGTTGTCATTTGCACGCCTTTTACTGCTCTTTACGATGCGGTCAGGCTGACAAAAGGTACAAATATAGCCGTGGGTGCTCAAAATATACACTTTGAAGAAAAAGGAGCTTATACCGGAGAGGTATCGGCGGATATGCTGGTTGATATCGGTGTTAAATATGTGATAATAGGCCATTCCGAGAGAAGACAGTATTTCGGGGATACCGACGAAACGGTAAACCTGAAACTTAAAACAGCCCTTTCAAAAGGCCTTATACCCATCGTTTGCTGCGGAGAATCTTTGCAGCAGCGTGAATTAGGGGTAACGAACGAGCTGATTCGCACGCAGATTAAAGCAGCGTTTGCCGGCGTTGAAAAAGAGCAGGCTAAAAATGTAATAATAGCATATGAGCCTATTTGGGCAATAGGAACGGGAAAAACCGCAACATCGGAGCAGGCAAATGACGCATGCAGGGTGATACGCTGTGTAATTGAAGAAATGTACAATAAATCCACAGCCGATTCCATAAGGATACAATACGGCGGAAGCATGAACGCTTCAAATGCCGCAGAGCTTTTGTCCAAACCCGATATTGACGGCGGACTCATAGGCGGCGCGTCTTTGAAGGCGGATGAATTTTCAAAAATAGTAAACTATCGGGAGTAAATCTATGAACAAAAAACCAATTGCACTTATAATTCTTGACGGCTACGGTATTTCGGACAATAAGTACGGCAATGCGATAGCTCATGCCAAAACGCCGAATTTGGACAGCCTTAACGCCGGATTCCCGCACAGCATTATACATTGCAGCGGAATGGATGTAGGATTGCCCGAAGGTCAAATGGGCAATTCCGAGGTCGGGCATACCAACATGGGTGCCGGAAGGGTGGTTTATCAAGAACTCACAAGAATTACAAAGTCGATAAACGACGGAGACTTTTTTAATAACAAGGTTTTAACGGGTGCTATAGAAAACTGCAAGTCAAGCGGCACTGCCCTTCATATTATCGGTCTGTTATCCGACGGAGGCGTACACAGCCACAATACCCATCTTTACGCTTTGCTTAAGCTGGCTAAAAAAGAAGGGCTTCAAAAAGTATATGTCCACTGTCTGCTTGACGGCCGGGACGTTTCCCCGACTTCGGGCATTGAGTTTGTAAAAGAGCTTGAAGAAAAGATGAAAACTATTGGGGCCGGTAAAATTGCAACTGTAATGGGCCGTTATTATGCGATGGACAGGGATAACCGGTGGGAGCGTGTAAAAAAAGCATATGATGCCATTGTTTTGGGAAGCGGAAAGTTTGCGGAAAATGCTGCGGATGTGGTCAGCGCTTCATATGCCGAGGGTATAACCGATGAATTTGTTGTGCCGGCTGTTATAACAAAAGATGCCCGAATTCAAAAAAACGACAGCGTTATATTTTTTAATTTTCGCCCCGATAGGGCAAGGGAAATAACCCGCTCTATTGTTGACGAAAATTTTACGAATTTTAAGCGCGACAACGGGTATTTTCCTACATACTATGTGTGCTTTACGCAGTATGACGCCAAAATGCCTAACGTAAGGGTTGCGTTTCCGCCCGAATCTTTGCATAATACCTTCGGTGAATATATAAGCAAAAATAACTATCGCCAGCTTCGCATCGCCGAAACGGAAAAATACGCCCACGTCACCTTCTTTTTTAACGGGGGGACGGAAACCGTTTATGACGGCGAGGACAGGGTTTTAATCCCGTCACCGAAAATTGCGACATATGATTTACAACCCGAAATGAGTGCATATGAGGTTGCGGACGAGTGTGTAAAACGAATCAAAAGCAATCAATATGATGTTATAATCCTTAATTTCGCCAACTGCGACATGGTAGGCCACACCGGCGTTTTTCAGGCTGCGGTTTCGGCAGTGGAAGCAGTAGACGAATGTGTAGGTAAGGTATTGAGTGCCCTGCTTGACTGCGGGGGAGTGGCATTGATAACCGCAGACCATGGAAATGCGGAGCAAATGCTCACCGAGGACGAAAAAGTCCATACGGCCCATTCAACAAATGTTGTTCCTCTTATTGTTACCTCAAAGGATATAACTCTCAAAAAAAGTGGCCGTCTTGCCGATTTGGCTCCTACGATGCTTGACTTGATGGGGCTTGAAATACCTTCGGAAATGACGGGGGAAAGCATGATTATTAAAACAGATTAGTTTTAGTATAGATATTATTTTTATAAATTCAGAAAGGCAAAGGGTGATGAAAATGAAACAGGAAATTTTAATTGAAAATGTATGGGCAAGGGAGATTTTAGACTCCAGAGGCAATCCGACCGTAGAGGTTGAGGTTATGACCGAAGGCGGTTTTGTCGGAAGAGCGGCAGTTCCGTCAGGCGCTTCAACCGGTGCTTTTGAAGCAGTAGAGCTTCGTGACGGGGATAAGGAAATATACCTCGGCAAAAGCGTGTCAAAGGCTGTTAACAATGTAAACAGCGAAATTGCGGATGCTGTAATCGGCATGAATGTTCTTGACCAAATTGCAATTGACCGCTTAATGATAGAATTGGACGGAACAACAAACAAGGGCCGCTTAGGTGCGAATGCAATTCTTGGTGTTTCGTTAGCAGTCGCAAAGGCGGCGGCGGAAGCCCTCGGAGTGTCACTTTATAATTACATCGGCGGGTGCAATGCAAAAACCCTTCCCGTACCCATGATGAATATAATCAACGGGGGAAAGCATGCCGACAATAGTGTGAACATACAGGAATTCATGATTATGCCGGTAGGTGCGAATTCTTTTAAAGACGCACTCCGTTTTTGTGCCGAGGTATTCCATAATTTAAAATCCGTTTTAAAATCAAAGGGATACAGCACCGCGGTTGGTGATGAGGGCGGATTTGCCCCTAACCTTAAAAGCGACGAAGAAGCTATCCAGGTAATTATTGAAGCTATAGAAAAAGCAGGCTTTAAGCCCGGTGTTGACTTTAAAATCGCCATAGACGCCGCTGCTACGGAAATGTATGAAGAAGCCAAGAAAAAAGGCCAGGAAGGAAATTATTATTTCTGGAAAACTGATATAATGTATACAAAGCAGCAAATGGTTGATTATTGGGTAATGCTTGCCGACAAATACCCGATTATTTCGCTTGAAGACGGCGTAGCTGAAGAAGATTGGGAAGCATGGGACATGCTTACAAAGGTTTTAGGCAAAA
The DNA here is from genome assembly GCA_001604215.1 of Clostridiales bacterium Firm_18. GTDB lineage: Bacteria > Bacillota > Clostridia > Monoglobales > Firm-18 > Firm-18. The sequence goes on along the minus strand of LVAX01000047.1, from coordinate 541 downwards.
AAATTCAGCTGGTGGGCGACGATTTGTTTGTTACAAATACCGAGCGCCTTAAAAAAGGCATTGAGTTAGGTGTGGCAAATTCAATTCTTATAAAGGTAAATCAAATCGGCACCCTTACCGAAACCCTTGAAGCAATTGAAATGGCAAACCGTGCCGGCTATACCGCCGTTACTTCTCACAGAAGCGGCGAAACGGAAGATTCAACAATCGCAGATATAGCGGTTGCGGTAAATTCCGGGCAAATAAAAACAGGTGCGCCCTCCAGAACCGACCGCGTGGCAAAATACAACCAGCTGCTCAGAATAGAGGAAGAGCTTGGCGATGCTGCATATTATCCCGGAATGAATGCATGGTTTAATTTGAAATAATTTTTAGATATAAGTTAGATATAAGGATGAGGCGTTCGGGAAAGCGCTACGCGCCCGAACGCTTTAATTTTGAATTTGATTATAACGCTCCGGCGAAATAAATTCGCCTGCGCTTACCCTCGCGGGGCGAGATGAGGCGTTCGGGAAAGCGCTACGCGCCCGAACGCTTTAAT
>LVAX01000046.1 GCA_001604215.1 Clostridiales bacterium Firm_18 | reverse complement strand
ACTATTATACCACATTGTGATACATTGTGCAATACCAAATTAATAAATTTGACAAAAAAAATAAGCCCATATCAAGGCTTTTGAGATTTTTTTATTTATTTAAGTGTCAAACAACCGACCCGGCAGGCTCCCCATTTCAGGTAAAATTACAGGTACGCAAAAAATCTTGAAACTATTCGTTTAAATCCACTTTTCGGTTGTTTTTAAAAATATCCTACAATAACTTGACACAAACCCATAAAAATATATTTCTTGACGTAAGCGATAAATTATAATATAATAAATACAATTAATGAAGAAAAGCCTGTCGGCTTTACCTTACGATGTATTTATTGAATCGGTGTTAGCGCAAACCGATTTGCGGTTTGCACTTATTATGTAATTAATGTTTACTTAGGTTATCATAATTTGTAAATATCTTTGGGTAAGTTATATTTTTACATAAATTTCAAGGAGGATTGATTATTATGAAGCAAATTCCCGTTGACAAAATCAGAAATATATGTCTGCTTGGTCATGGTGGTTCGGGAAAAACATCACTTGCGGAGGCAATGCTTAAGTATGCGGGTGTAACGGACAGATTGGGAAAAGTTGAAGACGGTACAACGGTTACCGATTACGACCCGGAGGAAATTAAGCGTACAATATCAATTAATACCGCAATTGCATCTTTTGAATTTAATAACCACAAATACAACATTATAGACACTCCCGGATATTTTGATTTTGTCGGTGAAATTTTAGAAGGGGTTCGTGTGGCGGACGCCGCAATTATTGTGGTAAGCGGCAAATCCGGGCTGTCCGTCGGTGACGAAAAATCATGGGATTATTGTGTGGAAAGAGGTCTTTCCAGGTTATTTTTTATAAATAAAATGGATGACGAAAACGCTGATTTCCATAAAACACTTGAAGCAATCAGGAATAAATACGGAAAGGCCATTGCGCCCTTTACCGTTCCGATAAAAGAAAACGATAAAATTACCGGTTTTGTCGATGTTGTTGAAATGAAAGCAAAACTGTTCCAGGACGGTCCGCTCAAAGAAACGGAAATCCCAAGCGATATGTCCGATATGGTAGCTCCGATACGTGAAATGATAATCGAAGCTGTTGCCGAAACGGACGAATCCTTAATGGAAAGGTATTTTGCCGGTGAAGAATTCACTTTGGATGAAATTAAAAAGGCCCTTAGAACCGGAATTGTAAATAATGAAATAGTGCCTGTTATCAGCGGTTCGGCTACCGGCAATAAATCCGTCGGCGTTTTGCTTGATTCGATAAGTGAATATTTGCCCTCACCCGCAGATATTCCTGGCGAGAAGGCGCAAAGCGGCGAAAGCATATCGGCAAACGCATCGGACCCGCTTGCTTTGCTTGTATTTAAGACTGTTGCGGACCCGTATGTCGGAAAGTTGTCATACTTCCGCGTTTTCTCCGGCGAGCTTAAGCCTGACATGCAGGTTTCAAACAGCCGTACGGGTGCTACCGAAAAAATCGGAAAAATATTTTATGTTTTAGGTAAAAAACAAATCGAAACCGATAAAATAACAGCCGGTGATATCGGCGCTGTAACCAAGCTTTCCGACACCGTTACCGGAGATACCTTGTGCAAACAGGGCTCAAAAATCATGCTTTCCGGAATAACCTTTCCGGAGCCTAATTTAACGCTTGCAGTTGCCCCGAAAGCAAAAGGTGACGAAGAAAAAATAGGCTCGGGGCTGCAAAGATTAAGTGAGGAAGACCCTACATTCAAGGTTAAAAACAATTTGGAAACGCATCAAATGCTTATAAGCGGACTGGGTGAACTGCATATTGATGTTATTACAAGCAAATTAAAAACAAAGTTTGGTGTTTCCGTAGAACTTACGGAACCTAAAGTACCATACCGCGAAACGATTCGCAAAAAAGTCAAGGTTGAAGGTAAACATAAAAAGCAATCGGGCGGTCACGGTCAATACGGCCATGTTTGGATTGAGTTTGAACCCGGTGAAACGGAAGAGCTTACCTTTGAAGAGAAAATATTCGGGGGAGCGGTTCCCAAAAACTATTTCCCCGCGGTTGAAAAAGGGCTTCAGGAAAGCATATTGCACGGAGTATTGGCAGGCTACCCCGTTGTTAATTTGAAGGCTACTTTGGTCGACGGCTCATACCATCCCGTTGACTCTTCCGAAATGGCGTTTAAGATTGCGGCATCCCTTGCTTATAAAAAGGGTATGGAAGAAGCCGGCCCGGTTCTTTTAGAGCCGATCGGACGTTTGGAGGTTACTGTACCTTCTGAAAACATGGGGGATGTTATCGGTGATATAAACAAAAGACGGGGCCGTGTTTTGGGAATGAACCCCGGTTCTGCCGGAATGGAGAATGTTGTAGCCGAAGTTCCCATGGCGGAAGTTCACAAATACGCTACCGACCTTCGTTCTATGACTCAAGCGCGCGGAAGCTTCACGTTAGAGTTTGAACGCTATGAGGAGGCGCCTCCCAATGTCGCTCAAAAAGTAATAGAAGAAGCCAAAAAAGAAAAAGAATAATCAAACCAAACGGATTGCACACATAGCAATCCGTTTTAGATATTACTTAGACATAATAGAGTTGAACTCTATAGGGTTCGACTCTCTTATGTCTAAAAAGGAGGTTTTTCGTTTGAAAAAAATTGAAGACTTTCCGCAGAAAAACATCCCTGACTCTTCCCTTCTTCTTCACAGCTGCTGCGCCCCGTGCAGCAGCAGCGTGCTTGAAAGGCTTACGGAGCTGTTTAAAATTACTGTCCTTTACTACAATCCCAATATATATCCTGAAGCGGAATTTGAAAAAAGGGCCGGCGAGCAAAATGATTTTATATCACGCTTTAAAATTGGCAGTAATATCAATTTTGTTAAGGAGCCTTACGACAGCAGTGAATTTTTCAATGCGGTCGCCGGCTTTGAAAACGAAAAGGAAGGCGGCGCAAGATGCCTTATATGCTACAGGCTAAGACTTGAAAAAACCGCTATGCTTGCTAAACGGCAAGGCTTTGATTACTTTACCACTACCTTATCGGTAAGCCCGCACAAAAATGCAAAATTAATCAACGAACTGGGCTGTGAGCTTGAAAAAAAGTACAATATACAATTTCTTTATTCCGACTTTAAAAAAAATAACGGTTATCTGCGTTCAATCGAGCTTTCCAAAAAATACAATCTTTACAGGCAAAACTACTGTGGCTGTATTTATTCAAAAAAAGACTGAAAATTGTATTGAATTTTCATTTTTCTAATGGTATAATGTTTAGGCATAAGAGAGTCGAACTCCATATGGGGTTCAACTTTCTTATGTTTAAGTTGATAATCAAAAAACGCACAATTTATGCGCATTATCAGAATATATGATAAGTGCATAGGTAATGATACAAAGCAAAATACGCCTTATCCGGCTCACGGTAAGTGCGTATTGTGCGGTAAAATTTTGTGAGCCGGAAAGGCAATGGTGTAATGTCAAGACTGTTTGGTACTGATGGTGTAAGAGGTATTGCAAACAGCGAGTTAACCTGCGAACTGGCGTTTAAATTAGGTCAGGCCGGAGCATTTGTTTTGGGGCAGCAGTCCGGGCACAAGGCAAAAATTTTAGTCGGCAAGGACACTCGAATATCCTCCGATATGCTTGAAGCGGCAATTTGCGCAGGTATATGCTCGGTCGGAGCACAGGCCGTAACGGTTGGGGTAGTACCAACACCGGCGGTCGCTTTTTTAACAAGGAAATTGGGCGCAGATGCCGGCGTGGTCATTTCGGCATCACATAACTCCATGGAATACAACGGTATTAAATTCTTTAACGGCAGCGGCTTTAAGCTCAGCGACGAAATCGAAGACCAAATAGAAGCGGTAATTAACAGGGGAATCGAAAAACTGCCCGTCGGAGAGGACCTTGGCAGGATAACTCAAGAATTTAACGCAAAGAACGAATATATACAATTTTCAAAAACAACAATTAAGACAAGGCTTGAAGGATTAAAAATCGCAGTAGACTGTGCAAACGGGGCATCTTATGAAGTAGCCAAAGAAGTTTTTTCGGGGCTTGGAGCCGATGTTTTTGCCATAAATGACAATCCCGACGGATTAAATATAAATAAAGACTGCGGTTCAACGCATATTAAAGGCCTGCAAATGTTTACAACGCAATGCGGTGCGGATATCGGTCTTGCTTTTGACGGCGACGCAGACCGGGTTCTTGCCGTTGATGATGAGGGCAATGTTGTAGACGGAGATAAAATTATGATGATATGCGCTCTTGACATGAAAAACAAAGGCATGCTTAAAAATAATACACTGGTTGCAACGGTAATGAGCAATCTCGGCTTGTTTATCGCAGCAAAGAATCATGGCATTAACGTTGAGCAAACAAAGGTAGGCGACCGGTATGTGCTTGAAGAAATGCTCAGTAAAGGCTACTGCATAGGCGGAGAGCAATCCGGGCATATTATATTCCTTGACTATAACACTACGGGGGACGGGCTGCTGACAGCCCTGCAGCTTTTATCCGTAATGAAAGCAACAGGGGAAAAACTCTCTTCCCTCTCATCCGTTATGCAGCAGCTGCCTCAGGTTCTGGTAAACGCAAAAGTAAAAGGCAATAAAGAGGAATGCTTAAAAGACCCGGAGATCAAAAAAGAAATTGAAGATATCGAAAAAATTTTTTCGGGACAGGGAAGGGTTTTAATCCGGCCGTCCGGAACGGAGCCGTTGATACGGGTTATGATAGAAGGCCCGGATATTGATTTTATAACTGAAAAGGCAAAGCATCTTGCGGCTTTAATAGAAAAGAAAATTAGTTGATGGGGGGACATTAATTATGTGCGGGATAGTAGGCTATGTCGGCAATCAGCAAGCGGCTCCCATACTTTTGGAAGGCCTTTCAAAGCTTGAATACAGGGGCTATGACTCTGCGGGCGTTGCCATATATGACGGCGATAAAATAATTGTGGAAAAATGCAAAGGGCGGCTTAGCGTATTGTCCGAAAGGCTGCAGGGAGGCTTAAAAATAAACGGCACTCTGGGAATAGGCCATACACGCTGGGCAACACACGGCGCTCCTTCCGACGTTAATTCGCATCCTCATATAAATAAAGACGGCAAAATTGCAGTTGTACATAACGGTATTATAGAAAATTATTTGAAGATTAAAGATTTTCTTATCAAAAAAGGCTATACCTTTGTTTCGGATACCGACACAGAGGTTATCGCTCATTTGGCGGATTATTATTATAACGGCAATATATTGGACACCGTTATAAATGTTATTAACAAGCTTGAAGGCTCATATGCGCTTGGAATAATATGCAAGGACAACCCTGGAGAGTTTGTTGCGGTCAGAAAGGACAGCCCTCTTATTATCGGATTATCAGATGACGGCAATTTTGCCGCCTCCGACATTCCGGCTGTACTGCCTTATACACGGAGCATATACATCCTCGAAGACGACGAAATTGTAATACTTAGCAGGGACAGCGTCACCGTATACAATACGGAAAAGGAAATTGTCCCGAAAGAAGTTTTTAATGTTGACTGGGATGTGCACGCTGCGGAAAAAGGCGGCCATGAGCATTTCATGTTTAAGGAAATTATGGAGCAGCCGAAAGCAATAAGGGATACCATATCCACCCGCATTAAAGAAGGCAAAATAAATCTTGATGATTTTAAACTGACACCGGAATACATAAAAGACATTGACAATGTTTATATAGTTGCCTGCGGCTCGGCTTATCATGTGGGGGTTGTCGGGAAATACATTATCGAAAAGCTTGCGCGTATTCATGTTGACGTTGATTTGGCAAGCGAGTTCAGGTACCGCGCACCGATAATCACCGATAAAACCTTGATAATAGTAATAAGCCAGTCCGGCGAGACCGCGGATACAATTGCCGCCCTTCGCGAAGGCAAAAAAAGAGGCGCAAGGGTTTTATCCGTGGTAAATGTTGTGGGCAGTACAATTTCACGCGAATCTGACGATGTAATTTATACATGGGCGGGGCCGGAAATCGCGGTGGCGACAACAAAAGCATACAGTACGCAGTTATCTGTTATGTACCTGATTGCGTCATATTTCGCACAAGAGAAAAAGCTTCTTTGCGAGAATGACGTCAATCGGATTATAAACACCATGCTGCAGCTGCCCTCATATATGGAAAACATTATAGAAAACAAGGACAATATTCAATATTTTGCTTCAAAGCATTATAATTCAAAGGATATCTTTTTCATCGGCAGGGGCGTTGATTATGCGGTTGCCCTTGAGGGCTCATTAAAGCTCAAAGAAATATCCTACATTCATTCGGAGGCATATGCCGCCGGCGAGTTAAAGCACGGTACCATTTCGCTTATAGAAGACGGCACGCTGGTAGTTGCGCTTGCAACCCAGGAAGCTCTTTTTGAAAAGATGGTAAGCAACATAAAAGAAGTAAAAGCAAGGGGCGCAAATGTTATTGCCGTTGTTAAGGAAAGCAACAAGGAGATTGAGCGGGTAGCAGATTCGGTTATTTACCTTCCCGATTGCGATGACCTTATTTCTCCCTCTCTTGCGGTTTTGCCCCTTCAGCTTTTCGCATATTATGTTGCGGTAATGAGAGGCTGTGATGTCGACAAGCCTCGAAACCTTGCAAAATCGGTTACGGTTGAATAGGCATAAAAAGGATAAAAAGATAAAAATCAGAAAGGATTGAATTAATTTAAAATGTCCAACAATGAAATTGCATTAAAAAAACATAAGGAATGGAAAGGCAAGATAGAAATATCCTCCCGCTGCGAACTTAATAACAAGGCAGACCTTTCAATTGCATACACACCGGGTGTTGCGGCGCCCTGCCTTGAAATATCAAAGGATGTTGATTTATCATATACCTATACCGCAAGAAGCAATTTGGTAGCGGTTGTTACGGACGGGACGGCGGTTCTCGGCCTTGGTGATATCGGTCCCGAAGCGGGCATGCCCGTTATGGAAGGCAAATGTGTGTTATTTAAACGTTTCGGGGATGTTGATGCTTTCCCGATTTGCATAAAATCAAAAGACATTGACGATATTGTAAACACCATATATTTGATATCAGGCTCCTTCGGAGGAATTAACTTAGAAGATATTTCGGCACCCCGCTGTTTTGAAATTGAAAAACGGCTTAAACAAATGTGTGACATTCCGATTTTTCACGACGACCAGCACGGTACCGCAGTGGTTACCCTTGCCGCTATGATTAATTCGCTCAAGCTTGTCGGTAAAAGCATAAACGATATTGAGGTTGTCATAAACGGCTCCGGCGCGGCAGGTATTGCAATAACAAAGCTTTTAATGAGTATGGGGCTTAAAAAAGTTATTTTATGCGATACCAAAGGCGCAATTTACAAAGGACGTCCCGGTTTAAACGAAATAAAACAGGAAATGGCGGAGATTTCTAACCTTGAAATGAAAAAAGGCGGCCTTGCCGATGTTATAAAAGGTGCGGACGTATTTATCGGTGTTTCCGCACCGGGAGTATTAACTCAGGAAATGGTTAAGACAATGGCAAAAGACCCGATTATTTTTGCCATGGCAAATCCGGTTCCCGAGATTATGCCCGAGGAAGCCAAAGCAGCCGGGGCAAAAATTGTAGGTACCGGCAGGAGCGATTTCCCGAACCAAATTAACAACGTCCTTGCATTCCCCGGTATTTTCAGAGGCGCTTTGGATGTCAGGGCAAGCGATATCAATGATGAAATGAAAATAGCCGCAGCTAAAGCAATTGCAGGCGTAATAAAAGATGAAGAACTCAGCTGCGATTATATAATCCCCGATTCTTTCAACGGCAATGTAAAAGACTCCGTTGCAAAGGCCGTTGCACAAGCGGCAATTGATACAGGGGTTTCAAGAATATAAAAAGATATATTAATTAAAAAAAGCAGCTTGTTTTGCTGCTTTTTTTAATAATTTTTTAATATTTAGTTTATAAAAATTCAAACTTACTGATTTATTATGAAAAAAAGCAGTTATTCGCACGGATACCTGAATTATTTTATTGAATCGGAAAGGTTTGACGAAGGCAGCGATAAATATGAAATAATAAAGCTTACGCCAAAAATTGATATAATGTCTTTCTTTGGCTCTCTTTTTGTGTTTTGTGCGGCATTTTTTATCATTACCTTTGTTATTGCCACGATAATTGCACAAAACCGGAATTCCAAAGATATAATAAATCCCATAATAAATTTAAAAAGGGAAACGGAAAAGCTGACAAACGGAGAGCTCGGCACCATGATAGCCGATAAAGGCTTAGGGGATGAAGTCGGCGAGTTGGCAAGGGCAATTGAAAACCTCAGGTTAAAGCTTGCAGATTCAATTTATTATCAGCAAAAAATCGATGAAAACAGAAGTTTTTTAATATCAAGCATATCCCATGATTTAAAAACCCCCGTCACTTCAATAAGAGGCTACATAGACGGCGTTTTGGAAGGGATAGCAAATACGGATGAGAAAAAGCTTGATTACCTGATAAAAGCCGTTGAAAAAACAAAATCAATCAACACAATGATTGATGACCTGCTGCTTTATTCAAAGCTTGATTTAAAACAAATGCCATTCAAATTGGAAAATGTTAATATAACCGGTTTTATACACGATTTAATTTTGGAATACTCCTATGATTTTGAGAGGGAAAATAAAAAAATTACATCGGAAGAAAAGGAGTTTAGCGATAATGTTTTTGCACAAGCCGACCTTGAAAAACTTAAAAGAGCCGTGCAAAACATTGTTGACAACGCTAAGAAAAATATAAAAAGCGGCGGCGGAATTCTTCTGATAAAACATAGGCAAACGAAAAAAACTGTTATATTGGAGTTTGCCGATAACGGAGCCGGTATCAAACAAAGTGATTTGCCGCATATATTCGACAGGTTCTATCGCGGAGATGCCGCAAGGCCGAACGAAGGCTCAAGCGGTTTGGGGCTTGCAATTGCAAAGCATCTTATTGAAGGAATGGGCGGGCGTATTTGGGCAGTCAGCCCGGCCGGCGGCGGCGCGTCTTTTATGATAGCTCTTAAAAAACAATAATAAGGAATGATGCTTATTATGAAAAGAATTTTAATAATCGAAGATGACAAAAGCATTGCAGAGCTGCAAAAGGATTACCTCGAAATGAGCGGCTTTGATGTTGTTTGCGCACACGACGGCACCACCGGGCTGCTGCTTTTGAAAAACCAAACATTTGACCTTGTGATACTTGACCTGATGCTCCCACAAAAAGACGGTTTTTCGATACTTGAAGAAATTTCGGAGTCAAAAAAGGCTCCCGTGCTTATTGTTTCCGCTAAAACAGACGAAATGTTTAAGATAAAGGGCCTGAATCTCGGGGCGGACGATTATATTACAAAACCGTTTGGTATGGGGGAACTGGTTGCAAGAGTCAAAAGCCATATTAAAACGTATGAAAAAATTAACGGAAATATCAATAAAAATAAAATAATATCTGCCGGCTCTTTGTCATTGGATAAGCAGTCAAGACGTGTTTTTTACAAAGATCAGGAAATTATATTAACGCAAAAGGAATTTGACCTGCTTTTATTTCTTATGGAAAATCCGAACAGGGTGTTTGGCAAGGATGAATTATATGAAAAAATATGGGGCTTCGACGCACTTTCCGATACAACCACCGTCACGGTACATATTTCAAGGATAAGAGAAAAAATCGAAAGCATATCATGCGGCCGCCAGTATATTGACACCGTTTGGGGCGCAGGTTACCGGTTTAAGGTATAGTTAATGTCCACACAGCAGGCATTAATTATTATAATTGCCGCAGGGAGGAAAAAACTGAAACTTCCCCTCTTCCTCCTTTGCGGCAATTATAAAAATCAAAATATTATGTAAAGACAGCTTACTTTATTAATTCAAGCGCTTCCTCGTCCGCTATTACCGTTACATCACGGTGCATATTCAGCATTGTCGAAGGATTTTTTGTTGTTATTTTGCCGCTTAAAAGCTGCTTCAAAGCCTCCGCCTTTTCCTTCCCGCTGATAAGTATAATAATTTTTTTAGCTTTTAATATAGAACCTACGCCCATTGTAAGCGCATATATGGGAACCTCGTCAATACTGCTGAAAAACCTTGAATTTGCTTTAACGGTGCTTTCGGTAAGATGGGTTTTATGAGTTGCGCTGATAAGAAAGTCGTCCGGCTCATTAAATCCGATATGACCGTTTTGCCCGATTCCAAGCACCTGAAGATCTATTCCCCCGGCATTTTCAATCATAGCCTCGTAATCGCCGCATTCCCTTTCGGGATCATCGGCCTCGCCGTTTAATATATGAATGTTTTGCGTATTTATATTAATATGGTCAAAAAAGTTTTTATGCATAAAATAATAATAGCTTTGGTCATTATCTGCGGATATGGGGTAATACTCATCCAAATTAAAGGTAATAACAGGGGAAAAATCGATTTCGCCCGACTTGTTCATTTCTATAAGCTTCTTATACATTCCAAGGGGTGTTGAGCCGGTAGGAAGGCCCAAAACACTTCCGGGCTTTTCCTTTATTTGAGCTGCCGTTATATTTGCCGCAGCGGCGGATACTTCATTGTAATCTTTGCATTTTATAAGCTTCATCGCTATACCAGACCTCCTATTTTCTTTGCTACGCTTTCGGCAAATTTATTAATATATTCCAATACAAATTCTTTTATATCAAGGCTGCAATCGGCAACAAGAGGCGTCAGATCCATTGCATACATAAGGGATGTGGCGGTGTCAACCTCATGGGATTCGCTGTATGTGGCATTTGCCATTCTTCTTCCTGCCGTTGCGGCGTCATAGCGTTTGCCGCCCGCTATCTGCGAATCGAATACCCCAAGCAGTGCCGCCGCCAGATTGTCATGGCCCGATACATTGAATTTTACTTTATCCTCATCACACATCCAGTCAAGGCTTCGCCATACTTCGCAGCCATAAACCGCTTTAGGAACATACTTAAGCTCACGAAGCGCCCTTATCAGCTTTAAGGTAACACCAACGTGCGTATCGTGTTTATCGGCCAAATTATGAGTGTATATATAATCGGGTTTTGTTTTTTCAATTACCCTCTTTAAATCCTCAACTACACCGGTATTATCCGGATTTTTCACATCACTGCTTTTATAGTCCAAAAAAATCTGGGCACTGTATTCCCCTATAAACGCTGCTTTTTTTTGCTCCCTTTTACGAACCTTCATCATTTCCTCGTCCGTGTAGTTTGCATACATTCCGCTTCTTGCACTGCCGCTGCCGTTGGTAACAACGACCCCCGCAAAGTTCTTGTCTTGTCTGCCGAGGCATTGTAAAATCCCGTCATACGCCATTATTTCAATATCATCCTGATGAGCCGAAACACCAAGATGTGTTGTGGATGCAAGAGCATCATTTTCATTTTTATTGTCCGGAATATATATTTCCATCTTTCTAAAACCTCCGTTTGTTTAATTAATTTATGTAAAACCGCACCAATTGTATCAGCCATTCTCATAAACCCAAGGTCATTGGGATGGCATCCGTCAACCGTGCAGCTGTCGCGCCCCTCATCCTTAAACAAAGACTGCCCGTCGATAAAATAAACATTGTCATCGCCGCTTTTCACCGCATTTATATATGTATTATATATAATATCACGCCTTTTAACGGAATCTTTAAAATTATTATCAAAATCAGGCCTTGATATCAATACTATCGGCAGTTTTTCATTTTTGCTTCTGAACTTTTCATACAACGCACCATGTGTTTTGTAAAGATGCTCCGTATCGGGGGCATTATGGTCATAATCACATACAAACACCGATATGTCAAGCCCTGCCATATACCCGGCTATCGCACTTTCTCCCCTTGCACTCCCCGAAAAACCTAAATTAATATAATCACAATCCAGACGGCGGGAAATTATCGCCTGATAGCTGTTTCCCGGTCTGGAGGCACAGCCTCCCTGAGTTATCGATGAGCCGTAATATAAAATCGGAACAGGGTAATTATACTCGTTTCGCTCCTGCAAAACAGAGTTTTCCTGCAAGCCGATGTATAAATCGTCCACATTATTATAAAGGGGAAAATTAATGGTAATATCCCTTTTTTGGTTATCCGGAAAATAAACAATCGATTCATATCCGTCCTTCATATCTATGGGCGGTACAAAAGTTTTATAAAATATATCTTTCCCGTTTATATCTACATAAAGGTCAAAACCGGACGTACCGGTCAGGGGCATATGAGGCATATTGCAAACAAAAGGCATGCATGCTTTTATGGCTACATAACGGGAATCGGTTGTAAAACGAACCCTGCCCCCCGCCGTGTTTTTATAAAGCTGTGCCACCCCTTCGCTGGTATTGGCGGCAACAGCATCCGGAATACGCTTAAAAACCTTTTCCTCCTTGTAATTATACAGCCCATAAACCTTAAACGGAGGTTTTCTTACATCATACATTTTAATATCTTTTTCATCAAACGACGTATTTACAGCAAAGTTTTTATCAATTGAATCAATGCTTTTATTCATAATTCCGCTATCCTTTTACCTCCGGTAAGCTTGCGGCGGCAATGGACTGCCCGACCCTTCTTTCATATTCGTCCGGGATATAGAGTTTTATTTTTTCAGCAACGGACGGGAATTCGCTCTTTAGCACTTTGTTTGCCTGATTGATTATGATATCTCCTCCTACTCCGGATGTAACCCTCCCGAGCAGCTGCACACAATTGATATCATAAATATCGGAATAATGGACTATGGTATATCCCAAATATGTTCCAATCGTTTCAAATATTTGCTTTGCATTTCCCTGGTCCCTTTCCGCCAGAAATTGTACTTCTTTAAGCTTTTCGGCGGGGGAGAGCTTATCCGAAAGGGCAATTCCCGCGGCAGGGGCAAGCCGGATTACCGCATCCTGCGAAAAATACGACACGCCGCACCCAAAATCGCCGGACCAATCGTCTGTCGCAGCATTCTTATTATAATCAACGGGCACAAAGGCAAGCTCATTCAGCCGTCCCGTTATATTGCCTTTACTGTCAACATATCCTCCTGCTTCGCTTGTTCCCATTGCAATTCCCAAAATATTATTCTTTTTAAGGTACATCGAGCCCGACAAAGCGGCAACATCCCCGTCATTTGCAACAACAAGCGGAACATTTCCCATTTCCTTGGCAATGTTTATATAAATATCCTTGATTTTTTCGTCATACAATTCTTTTGGAATTTTTATAAACAATGAAGCTACCATTGCCCGGTTGTTAACATATATGCCTGCGGAGCTGACACCTATTGCATCGACCCGCTCCATTTTATCCGCGGCTTTTTTAATTGCTTTTTTGATGTTTTCATAATGGTAATCGGGAGAACTGTTAACCTTGGGATGCCATACTATTTCCTCCGAAAATATAACTTTTCCGTCCGCTACGGCAGACACTTTCATATCGCTGCCCCCTGCATCAAACCCTATCCGGCAGCCGTCCAAATGTCGGCCTATAGGACGGGAGCTTTCTTTTTTCTCGGGGACATTATCTATATCCGTAACAACAACTTCAAAGGGTTTTTCATATACACCGCTCATAAAGTCCGCATCAAACTCTCTAAGGCCGCCCTTTTTATAACAATCGCGGATATATTCGGCTATTTCCCTTCGCCCGCCGAGAGTAATTTTATAGCCACCGACGCACCACAGCAAGGTCTTAACAAGCCGCTCGACGTAAAAACAGCTTTTCTTTATATCTTCTTCGATAATATAAGTATCATATCGAAAAACAAAACCATTTTCACGCTCCAGGGCAATGGAAAAACGCTCTTTTGCTTTTGACAGGAAGTCTCTGTTAAAAACCGCCGCCGGAATAAATTCCTTATCGAGAACCGGTTTAAGCATACCTTTTTACAACTCCTTTCATATAATCCATCTTCTTTTCCATATCGGAAACGAGCTTAAATTGCGTTCTGGTTCTGTCTAAATTTTGCATCGGGTAACTTATTTTGAAATACACATCCCCTTCTAAATAATCGGTCAAAAACCTTATCCCGCACTCATACGTCATAAGCTTTGCCGAAAAAGCCATATACTCAATTTCCGCCGGCGTCATCTCGCTGCCGACAACCTCTAAAAAACCTTTTACAAACGCCTCAAAAAGCACATTATCCATATACACCTTTGACAAATCCTTTTCGTCCTCCGCCGAAGGATTGGTGCCGAAACGGATGCTGTCGCCAAAATCGTAAAGCAAAGAGCCGGGCATGACAGTATCAAGGTCTATTATGCAGACACCCTCGCCGGTTACGTCGTCAATCATAATATTATTATATTTCGTATCATTATGCGTAACCCTAAGCGGAATGTCGCCGCTATTTATGAGATTAACCAAAACATCCGTATCCTTATGCCGGTTTAAGGCGAATTCTATTTCCGCCTGTACATCCTTTACCCTGCCTGCCTTGTCATCGGATATCGCCTTTAATAAATTTTCATACCTTACTTGTGTGTTGTGAAAATTCGGTATAGGCTCATACAGCTCATTCGCGGGAAAATCCGACAGCAGAACCTGAAACTTTCCGAATGCCTTTGCGGCATTGTAAAAATGAATCGGTTTTTCAACTGTCTGATACGTTCTCGCACCCATTATAAAGGCAAACATCCTGTAATAATCATTTTCCGGCGATATATGATAGCTTTTCCCGTCTTTTGTATATATGATATTAAGCGTTTCCCGTTCGGGATTGCCGCCTGCTGCAATTATTTTCTGTCTTAAGTGACGGGTTATTTTTTCAATATTGCTCATAATTTGAGGGGGATTTTTAAATACGTTTTTATTTATCCGCTGCAGGATGTATCTTTTGCCGTTTACACTTATATAATATGTATCGTTAATATGTCCGTCCCCGTAAACGCTTGCACAGGAAACTTCACCGTCTATGTTAAAGTTTGATATTATTTTATTATAATCCTTCATACAACCCTCTCTCCGTCAGCCTTGCAATTCCCTCGCGCACATAAGGCATATCATTTTTATATGTTACTCCATACCATTTTTCATCTGTTTTTAAAACCTTAACGGTTGCTTTTTTATTTTGTATCAGACCGTCAACCGCATACGGCAGAAAATATTCTTCCTTCGCAAGGTCTTTTGCGGTTTTTAAAAAGTTTTCGAATCCTGATTCAAGCTCGGGGAATATTGTCTGGGTAAAACCCCACATATTCATGGAGGCAATGGAATCTTCCGGCAGGGGTATCCATGTTTTTTCATCGGTTGTGTACATCATGTCCTTGATTTTTGTGCGCTCCGTGACTTTTTTTAAGTACCCGTTTTCCGTTTCACATATACCGCGCGCAACCGTGCCGTTTTCCGTCAAGGTGTTCTTAAGCAGAAAGCCCGCCATGCAGTAATTGTAACCGGAAGCAGTCTTTAAATAATCGCCTATTATCCTGTATGTACTTTGGCCGTAATAATCATCGGCATTTATAACGGCAAAGGGGGTGTTTACGGTATTTGCGCATTGCAAAACGGCATGCCCCGTACCCCACGGTTTTTGCCTGTCCGGAGGAACCTCAAATCCGGAAAGCAGATTTTCTATTTCTTGAAAAACATATTTCGTATCAATTCTTTTTTCAATTCTTTTCCCGACAGCTTCTCTGAAATCCTTTTCGATTCTTTTGCTTATTATGAACACGACGCTGTCAAAACCGGCAGCTTTTGCATCATAAATTGAATAATCAAGTATAACCTCTCCGTTTTTTCCCACCGGTTGTATTTGTTTCAGGCCGCCGAACCTGCTGCCCATTCCGGCCGCCATAACAACCAACGTAATTTTATTATTCATATCCATTTATATTCATCTCCTGCCATCTCCAGCTGTCCGAGCACATATCATCTATGCCGTAGACAGCCTTAAATTCAAGCTCACGCTGTGCCTTTGAAGTATCGGCATAACACGAAGCAATATCTCCGGGCCTGCGGGGCATAATTTTATACGGAATTTCCTTTTTGCTTGCCTTTTTGTATGACTCTATGATTTCAAAAACGCTGTACCCTTTTCCCGTACCGAGATTGTATGTGACAACGCCAACTTTGTTTTTCAGCTTTTCTATTGCCTTAATATGCCCGTTTGCCAAATCAACCACATGTATATAGTCACGCACGCCGCTGCCGTCCGGGGTGTCATAATCCGCACCGTAAACATTTAAATACGGAAGCTTACCGACCGCAACCATGGCAATATACGGAACAAGGTTGTTGGGAATTCCCCTTGGGCTTTCCCCTATAAGGCCGCTTTTATGTGCCCCTACGGGGTTAAAGTATCTCAATATAGCTATATCCCATTCGTTATCGGAAGAATATAAATCTTTTAGAATATATTCAATCATAAGCTTGGTTCTGCCATACGGATTTGTGGCCGAAACCGGAAAATCCTCCGTAATCGGAAGGGAAGCGGGATTGCCGTATACCGTTGCCGATGAACTGAATACCAGCTTTTTAACATTATGCTTTTTCATTACATAGCACAGGTTAACCGTTCCGGTTATATTGTTGTTGTAATAGTCAAGAGGAACCATCACGGATTCACCGACCGCTTTAAGACCCGCAAAATGCATTACCGCATCGAATTGTTCGTTTTCAAAAATTTCGTCTAAAGCGGGTTTATCAAGCAAATCCACCTTGTAGAATTTCAAGCTTTTCCCTGTTATCCGTTTAATACGGTCAATGACCTTTTCGCTGCTGTTCGACAAATTATCCACCACTACAACGCTGTAACCGCTTTCCAAAAGCTGTACGCATGTGTGGCTTCCTATGTACCCGGTGCCGCCTGTCACCAAAACTTTCAATACCATCCCTCACTCTCATATTTATACTATATGACCAAACATAATTCTTTACATTTTTACATTATTATATTATACTATATTTATACAAAAGTATTTACACAATAAGCCTGAAAATTTGCACATTTGGACACGAGGTGTTTTTATGTTTATCCCGACAACCCTTGAAACGGTATTTAACGTTGAAAAAATAATCACCATACATTACTTCGAATACGCCCGGGATTTTATTTTCAGCGGGGAAAAACATAATTTTTGGGAATTTGTTTACATAGACAAGGGCGAGGTCGGGGTTATGGCCGATAACGACGGCTATACCTTAAAAGAAGGCGAAATAATATTCCACCGCCCGAATGAATATCATAACATATGGGCAAACGGCGTTTATGCAAACGTTATTATTGTTACTTTCTGCTGCTTAGATAAAGCCATGGACTTTTTTGTGAAAAAAATACTGAGTCTGGACCCTTCCCAAAAAAATTTGTTGTTTCAAATTTTAGAAGAAGGGAAAAACACCTTCAGCGAGCCTCTTGATATTTTGTATCAAACCAAAATAACAAAAATCAAGAACCCCCCCTTCGGCAGCGAGCAGCTTATAAAAATATATTTGGAGCAGTTTTTAATTTCCCTTATACGTTCCGACAAGGCTGTGCTTAAAAAAACCGATATGGCGGCAAAAAACGAAAACGAAGACAGGATTGTCGAATCCATTGTCCATTTTTTAAAACAAAATATAAACAGCCAGCTGCGTCTTGACGACGTATGTAAAAATATTTGCTTCAGCAAAAGCTATGTCAAACAGCTTTTCAGCCGCAAAAAAAGCAAGGGCATCATCCAGTTTTTCAACGATTTGAAAATCGATGAATCAAAACGGCTGATATCGGAGAATAATTTAAGCATTACCGAAATCTCCGAAATGCTTGGATTCAGCTCGGTACATTATTTCTCACGGGCATTTAAAAACAAAACGGGTATGTCCCCGAAGGAATACGCAAAATCAGCCAATGATTCATTGTTATAGAATATCATTAAAATTTTAGGGAGTGTGCTGTTTTGAAAAAATTTATGGACGAAAACTTTTTGCTTGAAAACGATGTTTCCGTTAAACTGTACCACGGCTTTGCAAAGGACATGCCGATTTATGACTATCACTGTCATTTAAACCCCAGTGAAATTTACGAAAACAAGCCGTTTGAAAACATCACCCAAATGTGGCTCGGGGGCGACCATTACAAATGGCGTCTTATGAGGCAAAACGGGATTGATGAAAAATTCATAACCGGCAATTCAAGCGATTACGAAAAATTTGAAAAATTCGTGGAATGTGTCCAGTATGCAATCGGGAATCCGATATACCACTGGTGCCATCTTGAGCTTAAAAGGTATTTTAATGTTCACGAAATTTTATGCTCCGAGAATACCCGTATTATATGGGATAAATGCTTAAAAATCAACTACACGCCCCGGCAGCTTATAAAAATGTCGAATGTGCATACAATATGCACAACAGACGACCCCACCGACAGTTTGGAATATCATGTAAAGTTGAAAGACTTTACAACCAAAATTCTGCCCACATTCCGCCCCGACAAGCTTGTAAATATCGACAAACAGGGGTTTGTGCAGTATATCGAAAAGTGCAATATAAAATCCCTGTCCGATTTGGAGGGCTTTATCGAAGACAGGCTGAAATATTTTCGCGAAATCGGATGCCGTATTTCGGACCACGGCCTTGATTATATACCCTATGAGCACGGCAATGCCGAAGCTGTGTTTGACGCCGCTCTTAAAGGGGAAAAATTAAATTCACACCAAATTGATGTATATAAAACCCATCTTCTTTTGCACTGCGCAAGGCTATATAAAAAATACAACATTGTTATGCAGCTTCATTTCGGGGCTCTCAGAAACACCAATTCCGGCATGTTTGAAAAATTAGGCCCTGATACAGGGTTCGACAGTATAAACGACTGCCACTTAGCTTACAACCTTGCCCGTCTTATCGACTCCATGGGGGATAATCCGAAAATAATACTGTATTCGCTGAATCCAAGCGACAACTATGTCATAGGTACCATGACGGGGAATTTCAAAGACATAAGGTTCGGCAGCGCCTGGTGGTTCAATGACCATATTGACGGCATGGAGGAGCAAATGCGAGCAAACGCGAACCTTGGTGCTTTAAATAAATTTTTAGGTATGCTGACAGACAGCAGGAGCTTTTTATCTTACCCGCGTCACGAATATTTCAGACGCATACTGTGCTCCCTTTTGGGAAATTGGGTAAACGAAGGTTCGTTCCCTGAAAATTATGATATCCTCGGGAAGATAGTGCAGGATATATGCTTTAACAACATTGCAGAATTTTTAGAGCAATGATACCGTTTTTAAAAGCAGCCCGGCCGCAAAAATGAGGCCGGGCTGTTTTTAAAAGGTTATTTTATGGTAAACTTTTTTACCTTTTTTTATAATCATTTCACCGTTTTCAAAATCCGATTCGGTAACAATTAGGTTGAAATCATTAACCTTGTTGTTATTTATTGAAACGCCCCCTTGCTGTATAAGGCGCCTTCCTTCCCCTTTAGAGGGTATAAGCCCTGCCTCAAGCATGATATCGAGTATATTCATGCCTTCTTTAATCCTTTTTTCTTCTATCACGGTAGTTGGCATGTTTTCACTGCTCTGCCCTTTGCCGAAAATCGCCTGCGCCGCCCGGCTGACTTCATTTGCGGTATTTTCACCGTGAACAAGCTTTGTAACCTCATAGGCAAGCACTTTTTTTGCCTCGTTCAGTTCGCTGCCTTCGAGGGCTTCATACCTTGCTATTTCGTCAAGGGGCAAAAATGTCAGCATTTTAAGGCAGCGTATTACATCCGCATCGTCAACGTTTCTCCAATACTGGTAAAAGTCATACGGGGTTGTTTTTTCGGCATCAAGCCAAACTGCGCCGCTTTGCGTTTTGCCCATTTTTTTACCTTCGCTTGTTGTAAGAAGTGTAAAGGTCATTCCATATACATCATTTCCTTTGGCGCGCCGTATAAGCTCTATGCCGCCTATTATATTAGACCATTGGTCGTCGCCGCCAAGCTGCAAAATACAGTTGTGTTTTTCATTCAGCATTAAAAAGTCATAGCTTTGCATCAGCATATAATTAAATTCCAGAAATGTAAGTCCCTTTTCAAGCCTGGTTTTAAAGCATTCTGCGGCAAGCATCCTGTTTACGGAAAAGTGTATGCCCACCTCACGCAAAAAGGGTATATATTTAAGGTTTAACAGCCAGTCGGCATTATTAACCATAATAGCCTTGCCGTCGGAAAAATCCAAAAATCTTTCAAACTGCTTTTTAAAGCATTCCACATTGCGGTTAATTGTCTCCTCCGTCATCATGGAGCGCATATCGTTTCGTCCCGAAGGGTCCCCTACCATCGCGGTGCCGCCGCCCATCAGCGCTATTGGCACATGTCCGGCACGCTGCATATGCGCCATAACAATCATTTGAAGAAAATGCCCTACATGAAGGCTGTCGGCGGTAGGATCAAAGCCAATGTAAAAGGTTACTTTTTCATTTTCAAGCAGCCTTTTTATTTCTTCTGGATGTGTCATTTGAGCTATTAATCCTCTTTTCTCCAATTCACTAAATACACCCATTGGTCACTCTATCCTTTCATTATTTTTTATTCCAAACCAAGCAAAGATTTTGCGAATCTGATCGTCCCAGTATTTCCATTCGTGGGCTCCGTTTGACTGCCTGTATGTGTATTCAAAGCCGAGGGGCTCAATATAGTTTTTAAAGGACAAATTATCCTGATAAAGATAATCCTCCGTGCCGCACCATTGGTAAAGCCGCGGCTTTACAGGCTCCTTTGAGGTTATTTTTGCAAGATAAAACAAATCCTCACGGTCGGACACCCGGTTTCCAAAGACGGCGGTCATATCATTTTCCGCCGCCAGGCGCTTTATATCCATGCAACCGGAAAAAGACGCCGCGGTACAAAAAGCTTTCGGATTTAAAAATGCTATTTTAAACGCGCCGTAGCCGCCCATCGAAAGCCCGGCTATA
>LVAX01000045.1 GCA_001604215.1 Clostridiales bacterium Firm_18 | reverse complement strand
GAGCCTGTAAAAAACTTTGTGTAAAGTGATTAAAAAATCTCTTTCTTGGCAAGAATTAGGATATAAAGCTAAGGAGGAGATTTTTATATGTCAATGTTACCAAAAGAAGTAATAAGAGAGTTAATTAGGGAAAGGAAATTTGAAAGTGCGGATGATATTTTAGAAACATTAAAGGGTATGTTTCGCGAAGTTTTACAGGAAACTTTAGAAGCTGAGCTCGACGAGAAACTTGGTTACGACAAATACGATGTCGAAACAAAGATGTTGAATTCAAGTGAAAACAGTCGGAATGGGTACTCAAAAAAGACACTGAAAACACAACTCGGCAATGTTGAAATTGATATTCCCCGTGACAGAAATGGTGAATATGAACCTCAAATTATTCCTAAGCATAAGCGGAATGTTACGGGCATTGAAGAAAAGGTGCTTGCACTTTACGCAGCCGGTATGACAACCCGGGATATTCATGCCCAGATAAGAGATCTGTATGATGTTGAGATTTCTGCTGAAATGGTAAGTAAGATTACAGATAGGGTATTGCCTTTGATGCAGGAATGGCAGAATAGACCCTTGGAGTCTGTATATCCATTTGTCTTCTTAGATGCAATTCATTATAAAGTTCGTGAAGATAAGCAAATTGTAAACAAAGCTGCTTATGTTGCAATAGGTGTAAATACCGATGGCTGTAAGGATGTGCTTGGTATATGGATTGGCGGAAACGAAACAAGCAAGTTTTGGCTGGGAGTGTTAAATGAGCTAAAAAACCGTGGCGTATCTGATGTTCTGATATTCTGTGTTGATGGGCTTACAGGCTTATGTGAAGCTATTGAAACTGTATATCCTATGGCAAAGATTCAACGTTGCATTATACACCAATTGAGGGCAAGTATGAAGTATGTATCTCATAAGGACAAGAAAGCATTTGCAAAAGACTTAAAGGAAGTTTATACAGCACCATCGGAAGAATGTGCTATGGATAACCTTATAGCACTAAAGAACAAATGGGACAAGAAATATCCCAACGCTATTAAAAGCTGGGAAACAAATTGGAATAATTTGAGCACATTTTTTGCATACCCGCCGGAACTTAGGAGAATAATATATACGACAAATGTTATAGAAAGTTTGCACAGTCAATTTCGAAAAGTTACGAAAACAAAGCTGATTTTTCCTACTGACGAAAGTTTGCAGAAAATGTTGTATCTTGCAACAATGAATGTGACAAAAAAATGGACAATTCGATACCGTGACTGGGACTTAGTCATAGGCCAATTATCCATTCAATTTGAAGGCAGACTTGATAGGAAAATGACAGGATAATTCTCCGGGGCTCTGCCCCGGCCCCCGCCGCTCATTGCCGCGGGGGCTAGACCTTCAAAATACAATATTGGTTAAAATTTAAACCTATATTCTATGCCAAGAAAGAAAAGAATACACAAAATTATTTACACCGCCCTGTATTACCCTTGTCTTGCTATCATTAGACGATATACCTGTCCCCTTGTCTTGAATTATACTTATCAACCAAAGCAATATTTGTCACAACAGGCATTATATCAATGATTGGCTTAGCAGGTAAGCCTTTGACCGCTGTGCTGCCGATATGATAAATTTCAACTAATATATCATTCATGAAATTTATTAGCTTTTGCTTTTCTTCTTTATAAGCTGTCTCCCATAAATGGCTGTAAGGAACTACCGTAACATACATGCACAATACCCCCATTTTAGTTGCCGAATATTAGGCTCATTCAGCGATATCTAACTTTAGCAAGGCATCCTCTATGCTAGATACAAAATAGATACTGTTCCCCTTATTACTTTCGTATATAAAGTCTTTAAGTGGTTTACTTGTATATTTTGAATAGTCTCCAATAATAGCAATTTTTTTACGATAGTTGATAAATTTCTGCAATATTTCGCCTGCAATTCCAGTGCTTAAAACAAAGAAATTATCAGCCACACCAGACTTGTATACTATAAGTTTATCGCAATCGGTTTCATATTGTACTGATGCAATCAAATCTAATGCGGATTGAACGTCTTTGATAACAATCTCATCAGTAATAATCAGTGCAATATCATTTTTCTTACCTAATATTTTGTATTCCATGTTTTTCTCCCTTTTTCTATAAAAATCCGAAGCATAATACACAGTGCCTTGCTTTAGATAAAAAATTTTTAGTTATGGTTTCTAATTATCATGGTTTTTCCTCACAGGGATCCAAATTTCACTTCGGTAATTCGGGTTTTTAGTATCTTGATTCTCATTCCACAAAATTTCAGGACCGGGGACTGCCTCATATCCTGAAGACGGAAACCACTCTGAATATATCCTTCCCCATACATTTTGAAGTGTTTCCGGGAAGGGCCCAATGGATTCAAAGACTGCCCAGGTACTATCTTCTACTTTCAATACATCAAATTCTGCCGTTTCATCACTTGAAGTTGCTACACCGATGTAATGATCCAATTCCCCTTCTTCTTCCATTCTTCCTTCCGAGAAGTTCGTAGATGCACTAATAATCCCTGTTGGTTCTATATTTGAAAGAGCTTTCAGTTTTTTGATAATCTCAGGGGTTAAAAGTTCAGTCATTTTTGCAATTTCCGGATTAACACCATTAAAAATTATTGGTACCCTCTTTTTAAATCCTACGATCTTAAAAGGTCCTTTTTTAACAATACGATAATTCATTTCGCATCCTCCTTTAATTGATAATTGAAAGGTCATTTTAGGATAGGCTTTAAGCTGAATATTCGAATTTTTTACTTCAGAGGGAAGGATACCATGCACGGAATGAAAAGCACGCGAGAATGAATCGGCTGAATCATAACCATATTTGACAGCAACATCGATTATTCTCAAACTTTTATCTTTCAAATCAAGGGCAGCCAGAGTTAATCTTCTCCTTCGGATATATTCCGATAAACCAACTCCCGATAAAAATGAAAACATCCTTTTGAAATGATACTCAGAACAGCATGCAATTTTAGAAATTTCACTATAATCGATATCCTCGGTTAAATGCTCTTCAATATATTCCATTGCCTTATTCATATTACTTAAAGAATCCATCAAACAACCTCCTTTCATCATCAATATTATCACAGGATGTATTTATTCATCCGACAATCTGTGCACGGTTTTGTCGGTAATAGAATGCCTTGCTTTTTTAAAAAACTGGATTAAAATATGCTCAGTTAATAATTTCACCCTTGTTTTTGGCTAATTTTTCGTGCCATTCATCTCTCTCTTTAGTTGTCAGTTTCGCCCACTCTGTTTCTTCTCCAATAATTCTTAAAGGTTCCCGCGAGCGATAAGAACGTGTTAAGTTACCCGGAAATTTTTTATCAGTAACATTTGGGTCGTTTTCAAATTCACCGGTTGGTTCAATTATATAAACACGTTCCCTGCCTTCACCTTTTGCCAATGCCGCTGCAAGTCTTGCGCCATTTATATTGGCAGTGAAATAAATGTGGTTCATTTTAAGTTCAGGCTTGTAATTTGAATTTCCACCCGCTGTCAGTAAATCACCAACCTGCAAATCTGCCTTTGTCCCGTGATAAAATGGGCCTACATCAGTAGGCGCAACCTTATATTTATTTGATAACTCATAATTTCTTTTTGCATTATCAGAATCACAAAGTTCTTCATAACATTTGGCAATGTTTAAATATAACGTAGGGTATGCACTCTTAACATTATCATCATTTATCTTTAGGGCACACTGCAGGGATGTTTCCAGCCATTTTAATTTGTCTATAATACTCTTTTGTTGCCTGCCTAAATGATAAGCTGCAATAAATCTTTCATAGTCGTCAGTCGCTTCATGCCATGCCTTTTGAAACAACGCGGCTGCATCCTCGGGTTTTCCGCTATCCTCCAAGTTCAGCCCTCTCAAACATATTTGAATAACAAGGTTATTTGGATCAAATTTTACATTCATCTGATTTACAGCCTCCTTTTCCGGGTTTACATTAGCCAATGCTATCGGCTCATTGTGTCGAGGTTGTACACAGCTTCACCAAGTTTTTAACGGTATTGGCATTCCTGATGGTAACTTCATTATAAACAGGTTTCCCGACAATTTTTGACCAGCGAGTCCGTGAGAATGTTTTCAAAGGTGCAGACCAGAATATTACTCTGCCATAGCTTGCGACCTTTTCATATTCTGTCTTGGCTTCTCCAACTTCCAAAATTACCTCATCCACCGTGGCCGGAGGTATGACAAAAATTGCATTATGTTTTGATTCGGTATCAGTGTCCCACCAGTCCGGTGCATTATTCAGGATTTCAATCAGTTCGTCGGCGGATATGACTATCAATGAAATTTTCAAATTAAACTTCTCAAAAATCAAGGTTTCGCACTTTCTTCTTAAAAATTCCTCATCATAATTGTCACCGGAAAAAATAATGTTGCCGCTGTTAATATAGGTGTCCACCTCTTGAAATCCGTTTTCCTTCAGTAATTCTTTTAATTCCTTCATTGAAACTTTGTTTTTCCCGCCAACATTGATGCCGCGCAGTAATGCTATGCATTTTTTCACGTTCTCACCTCCGCTTTTTAGCCCATTCTTTTGGGAAACAATATTTTACTTATATTCGTTTGGAATAGGAATATTAAACCTTTCGCATAAAAGTCTTACATCATGAACATCATTTTCGTCATGCTCATATCCAAGGTGAAATAAAACTTGATTCTCGGCACTAATACATTTCACCACTTCGTTACTTATTTTCCCAATTCCACTGAAAACATCTCCGGAATATGTTTCTCCCTCAAAAACAAGGTTTTCTTGTTCGTTAAACTCAAATATATGAAGATCAATTATCCTGCCTTTTGTGTCTTTCCAAACCGTGTGCGAAGCAGTTGTATATGCTTCTTCAATTTCAGAAAAGCCTTTTTCTTTTATTATATCAATAAATTTTTTGCTATTGATTTTTTCCACAAATAAATCGATATCATTATGCACCCTTGTTTGTGTTCGCAATAGCGCATCAACGCCCCAACCGCCGTCGAGCCAAATATCAATCCCGTTATCGACTGCATATGAAATTATCTCAATGGCATCTTCTTTATTTACCATAAAACCCTCCGTTGAAACATCTACAAAGACAGGGGGACAGGTATACTGTATTACCCTTGTCTTACTGTCATTAGACGATATACCTGTCCCCTTGTCTTATAGCTCTTATTTTTAGTATGGCAAAATTATTTTAAGACAGTTGCATTTTAATAGCAAGATTTATATTCTAATATCTTTTTATTGCATGTCAAGGAGACATCAAGGGGCAAGCGAAGTGTATTATTCCATTTGTCTTTATTCCCTGTTATTTAGAGATAGGCTTATACCTCAAAAATATCTTAGACTTTTTTGGTAATCAAATCAATGACCGCGGTTTTAAATTCTTCCGTAATGTGATTATAATAATAATTATTGCTGCGGTTAATACACAATTCCTTTTTTTCTTCTTTTGCAACGCCCTTTAAAGCCTGCTTGCAGCATGGAATCTCTCTTGTTTTAACACAAGCCTTTGCCTTGTCAATCTTAAAGCTCCCTTCCTTATAATTGCTTTCTATTGCTTTACTAATGTTAATATCAAAGCGCTCCGCCGCATTTTTTAATTTTGTCATGACGGCGTTTTGGTGCTTCCTGTTGCAGGACAAGAGGACATATATACTGTATTACCCTTGTCTTACTGTCATTAGACGATATAAGACGATGTACCTGTCCCCTTGTCTTGATAACGAACTTTCTTTCCGGATTGCAGTCAATAATAGCATTGTAAAGCTTATTTATAATACTATCTCTTTCAAGTAAATCATAGTTGACATCTTCTTCCTTAACTAAAACTACATGACCTTTTTCATTTTTAATATTTCCTTTATATGCGTCTAATAAATCAATTACAGTTGTCTCATACTTTTTAGAATTTTTTATCTGTTTATCAAACAACTGCACTCTTATTGTGATAATTATAGAAGAAACAATAAGTAGTATAATAGTTGTTATAATTTTATATAAAGATATCTTTACTAATAGATGCGCAAATATAATATAAATAAGACTTGTAGCAATAATTAATACTGAAACCAAATCCACATAATTAATCATTATGATTTTAAACGCTTGTACCAACTTCAACTCTAACACATTTAATATGATTATTATTGTAAATGCTATAAACCCTATCAAAACAGACTTATTTAAAATTATATATTTCGATGGCAAATCATATATATCAATAATTAGCAAAGCTGCTGCGAATAAAACAGCATATTTTATAATACTTATAGAGTATTCTTTAACCAAATTGTTGAAATATTGCTTCATATATATTCACCCTTAATTGTTAATATAAACTCGAAAAGACAATAATAAAAGCAAGTAAAAAAACAGTTGTTACCCTATAAAATCTTTCAACTAATCCCTTCAGACCATTACCCTAATCATTTCCAATACAGATACATTATACAACACATTTCCACAAAATTCAACAATAATTAATTTTTCCCTTGCAATTTTTAAACATTAATGGTATAATATAACACAAGCAAATAAGACAATTAAAAAGTCGCCGTGACCGCGAGGTGTTCGGACCACCCCGCGGCTCGCGCAAAAGGTGAAGGTACCACCCCTGCACGCACTCAATTACTGAGCCACTAGCGACGTTACATAGTATAACACATTTCCCCTTTTTTTACAAGAGGGTTTGAAATG
>LVAX01000044.1 GCA_001604215.1 Clostridiales bacterium Firm_18 | reverse complement strand
TTAAACTTTCGCAAGTATGATAACTTGCTGATATATAACAAAAAAGCAGCATAAAATTTTGGTAAAGTCACTGATATTCAGTAACTTTAAGTCGCAAAACAAAACCAAAACAATATGCTGCGACACAAAGATACAATAATACTTTCAGAGATAAATAGCTTTTTTACTTCAAGTGAAAAAGCCATGGAAACAATT
The DNA here is from genome assembly GCA_001604215.1 of Clostridiales bacterium Firm_18. Taxonomy (GTDB): domain Bacteria; phylum Bacillota; class Clostridia; order Monoglobales; family Firm-18; genus Firm-18. The sequence continues at coordinate 1,383 of LVAX01000044.1, read as the reverse complement.
TTTAGTTTCATACGCTCTTTGACATTTTCGGACAAAAGATTTGGTTTTCCCCAAGCTAACAATCTCCGGTATAGTAATCACAACAAACTCGTGTTGTTATTGCTGTTTCCGTTTTTCGAGATTAAAACCTCGTGGCATTACGCTGATTCAGCCCTGTATCGTTTTCTTTGTTGCGGTAAAGATATATTCTACCGTTTAATGAACGATGCTTCGATTAACTGGCGCAATCTTGCATATAGTCTGACCATGCAGTTAATCCGTAAAGTTCAGAACAATTGCCAGGAGGATAATGCTAATCCACGCTGCTTGATTGTTGACGATACTGATTTGCCAAAAACCGGTCGCCAAATTGAGTTGATTGGTAAAATCTTCTCGCATGTAACGCACACGGTCAACTTGGGATTTAAAGGACTTTTCATGGGTTACCATGATGGTAAAAGTTTCTTCTCCTTAGATTTTAGTCTGCACGGCGAAAAAGGCAAAAACCAAAATAAACCCTATGGACTCACTCCCTCGCAAAGCAAAAAGCGTTACAGCAAAAAGCGCGACAAATCAAGCATGGGCAGTAAGCGTGTCGATGAATACTTTTTAAGCAAGATAGAATCCATGATAAAGATGATTGGTCTTGCCATTGCAAAAGGCATTCGTTTCGATTATGTGCTTACCGACAGCTGGTTTACTTGCTTCGAGTTAGTCAAATTCATTGTTACGCGATGTATCGGTTGCCATTTTATCGGTATGATAAAAATGGGGAAAACACGTTATAGCGCTTTTGGCAAAAATTTAACTTCCAAAGAAATCGTTGATTTGCTTCGTCGCAAAAAAATGACGAAACGATCCAAACTGCTTGGATATTATTATGCTGAAACAATCGTTGATTTCAAAGGCGTACAGGTAAAGCTATATTTTTGTAAATCCTCTAAAAAAGGCAACTGGAACGGCATGATGACAACCAATATGGAATTAACTTTTGAACAAGCCTACAAAATCTACTCAACCCGCTGGTCGGTAGAAGTGTTTTTCAAAGAATGCAAACAACACCTTGGTTTAGGTAAATGTCAGGCACAGGATTTTGATGCTCAGATTGCATCCACAACGCTTTGTATGATGCAACACAACCTGCTTTCGGTTGTAAAACGATTCAATGATTACGAAACACTTGGCGAATTGTTTCGGGCATCACAGAAAGATGCTCTCAGCCTTACAATAGCTGAACAGATATGGTTGATTATCATTGAACTTATAGCCGAATTGTCCGAAATTTTCAACATAGATAATGAAATGTTAATGGAAAAATTATTCTCTGAAAATGAAAAACTTACAAAATACTTAAATTTTAAAAGCCTACCGCAAGCGGGCTAATGGAGCTTGCGAAAGTTGAAT
>LVAX01000043.1 GCA_001604215.1 Clostridiales bacterium Firm_18 | reverse complement strand
TTTCGCGCTCCGGCGGAATGAATCCGCCTTCGCTTTCCCTCGCGGGGCGAGATGAGGCGCTTTTGGAAAGCGCTACGCGCCGGAACGCTTTTTTAAAAAAAATTAATATAACTGTTTTCTATCACTTTTTGGTATTGCCCGGCATAAAATAGACAAAGGGGGAAAATGCGTTGAAGGTTATTGCAAGCAGGTTCGGCTCTCATTTTAGCTATCTGTGCAGGAGAAACAGGCGCAGAATAATATTTTTTATAATATTATTCGTTGTTTTCCCCATGCTGATATACATATTAATATCCGTCAGAAACAATATTATGCCCCTTGCCTTTGCAATGGCGGAGTCCAAAGCAAAAGCAATAGGCACCGTTATAATAAACGAAACGGTTTCCAGCCAGATTTTATCCGAAAATATTGAATATGGCGAGCTTTTCGATATACAAAAAAATTCTTCGGGCGATATATCCGCAATAATAGCAAATACCGCCAAAATGAATCTGCTGAAAGCACGAATCTCGGAGGAAATCCAAGACAAAATAAACAAGCTGGATACAGATGCAATATCAATTCCCGTCGGCAGCATGCTAAACAATGAACTGACCGCGGGCCGCGGCCCGAGGATACCCCTTAAACTTGTAACGGTCGGAGCCATGGAAATGGATTTTTGGGGTAATTTTACCGCCGCAGGGATAAATCAGACAAAACACGACGTGCACCTTAACATTAAACTGACGATTAGCGTAATACTCCCGACGGCAAGCTCATCCGCGGAGATTACATCATCTATCCCCATAGCACAAACAATAATAGTCGGTAAAGTACCCGACGCATACGCCGCTATAAGTAACTGATGTGGCTTAACGCTGCCTTTTTGACATTGACATAACATGCGTTTAATGCTAAAATTAAAAAAAACAAAAGAGGACAAATCAAATGCTAAGTACATATCATCCGGTTACCGTTTTTTTATATTTTGTCGTTTCAATAAGCGCTACCGTGCTTTTTACTCATCCGGCATGCATTATGTTAAGCCTTGCGGCTGCAATCGGATACGCCGTTTGGCAAAAAGGGGCGGAGGCTGTCAGGTTCGGGTTGACGGCTGCCCTTCCTGTTATTGTTGTTTTCACCATTGTAAATCCCTTGGTTAACCATAAGGGCAGTACAATCCTTTTTTATATAAAATACAGTGCGATAACATTAGAGGCCGTGCTTTACGGTTTGTTTTCCGGCATTATGTTTGCGGCCGTAATGTTTTGGTTTGTAAGCTTTAACGAAAACTTAACCTCGGACAAGCTGTTGTATTTGTTTGCAAAAGTGTCGCCTTCCGCCGCCCTTATAATCACAATGTCTTTAAGGCTTATACCGAGGATGAAGCGGCGTGTAATAGCAATAGCCAGCGCCCAAAAAACAATAGGGAACGATGTCTTTGCAGGGGGCCTAAAAGTTAGATTGAAAAACGGCATAAAGATTTTATCCGCCCTGACAACCTGGAGCCTTGAAAATTCCATTGAAACCGCAGACTCAATGAACGCAAGGGGGTACGGCAGGCGGGGCAGGAGCTTTTATTCCCCCTATACATATGAAAAAAGAGATAAAATAGCAATTATTTTTTTAATTGCAATTGCAGCCCTCATCTTCTGGTCCGGAATTAAAGGCAATATTGCTTTTAAATATTACCCCGCTATACAAGGCTCACTGATGCCGCAGGATATTGCGCCGGAGCTTTTAATTAACGCCTTGCTGTTTTTAATGCCGGTAATTTTTAATACTATGGAGCTGATATATTGGAAATTTTCAAGATAAACAACCTTTCTTTCGCATACCCGGGCGCAAAGAAAAAAGCAATTGAAAATATCAACCTTGACGTAAACGAAGGGGAGTTCATTTTAATTTGCGGCAAATCCGGCTGCGGGAAAACCACGCTGCTTCGCTGCCTTAAAAAGGAGCTTACCCCCCACGGGGATATAAGCGGAAGTATTTTGTACCGCAGACTGCCCTTGTCCGAGCTGCCCGATGATGTAAGCACATGCGAAATCGGCTTTGTAATGCAGGACCCGGATAACCAAATCGTAACGGATAAAGTTTGGCACGAGCTTGCATTCGGGCTTGAAGGAATGGGTTTGCCGCCGAACACAATCAGGAGAAGGGTTGCCGAAATATCCGGCTTCCTCGGAATACAAAGCTGGTTCGGGCGCAGCACTCACGAGCTGTCTGGAGGGCAAAAGCAAATGCTTTCGCTGGCGGGTGTTCTGGTTATGCAGCCTAAAGCGCTGATACTTGACGAGCCGACTTCACAGCTTGATCCCATCGCCGCAACGGAATTTTTTGAAACGATAAAAAAAATAAATTCGGAGCTTGCAATTACCGTTATAATATGCGAGCAAAGGCTTGAAGAGGTTTTCCCCATGGCGGACAGGGTTATAATAATGGACGGGGGAAAAATTATATCCGACAGCGCTCCCGATACGATAGAAGCCGAGCATCCCATACAAGAAGCTTTTCCCGCCGCCATGCGCATTTACAGGAAGCTGGGCTATACGGGCAAAAGCCCGATAACGGTAAAGGAAGGCAGGCAATTTATAGACACCCAAACAATTAATCGAAATAAAATTTGCAAAGAAGAAAAAACAACCCTCTCCCCGGATATTTCGCTTGAGATGCAAAACGTATGGTTTAAATATGACAGCGGCGAGCCGGATGTGCTGAAAGGAACCAACCTGACGGCATACAAAGGGGAATTTTTATGCCTTGTGGGCGCAAACGCAGCAGGCAAGACGACCGCGCTGTCTGTAGCGGCCGGTATATACAAGCCGTATAGGGGAATAGTCAAAATACTGGGCAAAAAACTCGGCAAATACAAAAACACCGAGCTGTATAACGGGATAGTATCCCTTTTGCCCCAGCAGCCGCAAGCTCTTTTTGTTCAAAATACCGTTGAAAATGAGCTTAAGGAATTATCGGAGGATATAAAAGAGGTTGTTTCGTTAACCGAGCTTGAAGGTTTGCTCTCCAGGCACCCCTTTGACCTTAGCGGAGGGGAGCAGCAAAAGCTTGCTTTTGCTAAGATATTGTTGAAAAACCCTGAAATAATCCTGCTTGACGAACCGACAAAAGGCCTTGACGCCGTGTTTAAAAAAGAATTCGGTAGAATTATAAAAACTTTAACGGATATGGGAAAAACCATTATTATGGCAACCCATGATTTGGAATTTGCCGCAAGAAACGCACACAGGTGCGCAATGTTTTTTGACGGCACGGTAATCTCCCATGCCCAAACAAATACATTTTTCAGTGAAAACAATTATTACACAACCGGAGCAAACAGAATAATCCGGCATATATGCCCCGGGGCAATTACGGTAGAGGATGTGGTAAACCTGTGCAAAAAAGAAGAATATTAGCGGCAGCTTTAGTTTTGTCGCCGCTTGTTTTGATTATATGTTCGTTCATAGAAGGCGGCTGGAGAATAGCCGCCACAATAATAGCCTTTTTATCCATGCTTCCGTTTTACATGCTTTTTGAAAGGCGAAAACCAAAAGCAAGGGAAATAGTGCCGGTTGCGGTAATGTCCGCATTGGCGGCAATAAGCCGGATGGCATTTGTTTTTGCGCCCCAGTTTAAGCCGATAATTGCAATAGTTATTATAACGGCGGTTGTATTCGGGGCGGAGTCGGGCTTTTTGTGCGGCACTTGTTCCATGCTTGTTTCAAACTTCTTTTTCGGACATGGCCCGCACACTCCGTGGCAAATGTTTTGCTGCGGGCTGATTGGCTATGCGGCCGGTGTTTTGTCACGGAAAAAAATAATTACGGGCAAGCTGGGCTTGTGTATTTTCGGGCTGATATCCGGGTTTATATTCGGCGCGATAGTCGATATCTGGACAGTGATCGGCACCACCCCCGAAATAACCCCGCAAACGGTGGCGGCAATATATATTGCGGGCCTGCCGTTTAACGCCGCGCTTGCCGCTGCGACCGCGTTTTTCCTTTACGTCGCTTCCGTTCCCATGATTCAAAAGCTTGAAAGAATAAAGCAAAAATTCGGCCTTTACGACAAAGTATAAAACCGGAATCCAAACAGTTTTTCCTTCATATCAAGGTAATATAAATAATCATCTTCTTTTACATCCGGCGGACAGCGATGGTCACAAAACGGTATGTACCCTCCGCGTTCAACCAAAGGAGCAATACTGTCAAGGTACCGGTCTATCGCATCCCGCCCTTCTTTCAGCTTCATTTTATCCACACCGCCCATAATACGAAGGTCTTTGCCGTATTCTTCAAGCAGTTCCTTCGGGTGCGAACACCCGTTTACCTCAAAGGGGAATAAACAATTTATGCCCCCTTCAAGCAAATAGGGAAGTATCGGGCGCACATCACCATCGCAGTCCGTGTACCATATGTCTATGCCGTATTTTACAAGCTTTGCTTTTATTCTTTTGTATCGGGGCATGATAACATTTTTAAAATATTCAGGGGGAACGATAGGCCCGTTTTTAAAGCAAATATCTTCCCAACCCGATGCAAAATCAAAATCAAAATGAGGCAAAAGCTGGTCAAGAGAGCTTTCCACCAGCTGGCAGCATGTTTCAACCATATCCTCAACCATTTCGGGGTAGTCGTAAATAGCATAGCACAAGCCTTCAAAGGTAAGCATATCCCTTATCTTGCCTATCATTGAACCGCAATGTATCCCAAGCGGATAATCCCTGTTTTCGGGATGCATTGCCTTTAACTTGCCGATATCCAGAATTCTGCCCGGATCATCAATTCTAAAGCGTTCTTTTTTTATTTTTTTCCAATCATCAGGCGTAGTTATGGAAGATGTTAAAAAATGCGGTATTGTATCATGAGAATCCTTTGGAACCTCCGCGGTCAAACCGTCAGCATTAATGATTGTTTTTGATGTTTCAGATTCTGAAACAACCCTTTCTTCAAAAGGCGGGTTCATCCAAATGTTTCCGCTTATTGTGTGAATAGTGTCAAAATTAAAAAATAAATCAGCTTGTTCATTGTTTGTAATGTTATTGTCTTTAAAAATATTCCATGATGTAAAATTTTCATCCCAATAGCCGAATTCCATATTAAAGCATCTGTCAATCGGTTTGTAGTGCATTTGATTGTTAAATCTTTCCCTGTCGCTCATCCTTCCTTTCCACTTGCTGCGAATAGGCTTAATTCCCATTTTACATCCTCCTTTACTTATTTGCAATAATATTGTATAATAAAAAAAAGAATGATAAAATAGTAAATATTGCTTATAAATATAAAAATGTTGCCCTTCGGCTTTTATTTTGTATAAAATATTCTTTCAGGTGGTTTATATGGTTATTATTAAATATCGCGAACCGGTTAATGTAATATCGTCCATATCTTATATGCCGCAGGATGAAAAGGACGATTGTTTTATTTCCCCTTCGAATATGGGTTTGTTTAACGCGGTACCCGAGTATGTGGTGGAAAGAAAAAATTACGACTATCTTCTTATAGCCTATACAACCGGCGGCTGCGGTTATTTAAAATATAATAACTGCTTCCATACACTTAAAAAAGGCGACATTTTTGTCATTGACTGCAACGATCGGCATGAATACGGCTCTCTGGACGAGAATTGGAATTTCTATTGGATACATGCAAGCACAAACAGTTTAATCGATTATTATAAAAAAATAATTCAGGCCCGGGGAAATGTCTTTAAGCATAGCGACGTCTTTATAAACCTTTGGGAGAAAATATACAATAATATATTTGAACAAGACATTAATACCGCGGCAAAAATCAATTTGTGCATGCACGAGCTGATGACGTCGCTAATTATAGTTAATACAAAATATGATTTTGAAAAGGTAAAAGCTTTGATTAGCCTTAAATACAATGAAAAACTGACCCTTGAGGAAATGGCAAAATCCGAATCAATGAGCAAATATTTTTTTATCAGAGAGTTTAAATCCGCTTTGGGAATTACCCCGTATGAATACCTGTTAAATTACAGAATTGGCGCGGCTAAGCAGCTTTTGACATCAACTTTAATGACGGTTGACGAAATTGCTTTGGGCTGCGGTTTTAACAGCACTTCTAATTTTATAAAAAGGTTTAAAAGGTCGCTGGGAATGACCCCTTTGCTATACAGAAAAAAATATTCAAATATTGTATAATTGAATACATGATGCCGACGGCATCATAGTCGCCTCCAACAGGTGTATTATACCATGTTGAAGGCTCTATGTCCGTTTTGTTATGATTTGCATTACAGCTCCATAACAGTATTTTGATAATTATTTTCCAATATGCTTTCTATAATATCACTTATTGATGCCGCTTTTTCGCTAATTTCAACTGCCGCAATCTTCTCTCTATGCCCGATGTGGTTATCGGTTGCAAAAATTTTAAGTAAAGAATAATTGTCTGCATATTCATCCGCCAGCTTGTTTTCAAAATCACTTCTGCAAGCATTAAATGACTCTATCGCATCCACCTTTCGGGGTAAAAGCCGAATCATATCAATATAAAATGCTTCCCTGAACGGATGTGCATGAACAATAAAACCACCGCTGTCATGAACAAGATCGCAATACTTATTTATTTCAAGGCTATGGCAATCTTCATGTTCCAAAAGCCATTGCTTGTCCAGACCGTATGTAAGAAAATCCGAACCATTGAGTGAAAATTCCCAGCCAAAAAACACATCTATTCCGATTTCATCTCCTCTTTTTTTCGCATTTTCAAATCCCCGAACAAAAAAATCTACACGCTGTGACCAGGATATATCCTGCGGAACATTGGTATTTCCGTTAAAAAAATGATCTGTTATAACAACACCCGTATATCCCACCGATTTATAAAAATCTATCATTGGAACTGCATCAATGGCTCCGCATTTACTGATTTCTTTAGTATGACAATGCATTTCATATTTAAACATGCTTAACAAACCTCTTTTGTGCCTTAATATATTTATTTTTATAAAAATCTCTAAGCTATATTTGTACAATCATCCGGATGTGCTTTATATATTTACGCATAAGCATAAGAGGAGCTGAGCTCTATAGGGTTCAACTCCCTTATGCCTATGAATTAAAGCTCCGACATATAAGCGAGAATGTTAAAAATCATTTGTGCGGCTTCCGCCCTGTTCGCATGGCTTTTTGGATTTAACAAAGTACCGTCACCCTTTATCAGTCCTGCGGCATACAGCCTGATTGATGCCTCTGCGGCGTAATCACTCAATTGGTCAGTATCTTCAAAAGTCATTTGAACATTTGCCGGAGGAAGTGAAATAATTCTTGTGATTATAACAAACATATCCTCACGGCTTATATCAGCTTCAGGGTAAAAAAGCCCCGTTTCATCGCCTTCGATTATATGCATCTTTTGGGCAACCGCAACAGGATTATAATACCAGTCCTCTTTGGAAACATCGGGGAAATTCACGTTTTCGGCAATTGCATCCTTATAGAACGCTCTCACCAGCATCGTAACAAACTCTGCTCTCGTAACCTTTTTATCGGGAGCAAACATCCCTTCACCTATGCCGGTTATGATTCCTTTTTCCGTTAAAAACTGCACGGCGCCTTTTGCCCACTCAAAACCTTTTAGGTCTTTATACCCGCTTGCTTTCGGCTCGTCCTCTTTTTGGCCTGTTTCAACTGCCGGAGTAGTGTACGCCATGTTTTGCCTTGAGCCGCCTCCGCCGGATGTGCTTCCGGAGGTTTGCGCGGATTTTTTAACAGTTACGGTAAAGCTTTTTTGAAGGCTGTATTCGTTGTTTGAAATTGCGGTCAAAGTAACAACGGTATCCGCCGTAAGTCCGTTTCTGTTTACGGCAGCCATTGTCCTAAAAGGCTCGATTACCTTAGGATTGGATGAGTTCCAAAGCAAAGGCGTATGGTACAGTGCGCCCTTGTCGGGCAGGGTAATCGTGTCATCTGTTCCGTTATAATTAACGACAATATCATCTAAGTCCGCCCGGATTCTTTCCTCGGGTGTCAAAGCCTTTACTACTAAAGAGAATGTTTTTTCCGCATTTTTGTTGTTAAACCGGACCACACACTTTACTTCCACGGTAATATCGCCCGTAAGCTCATGGTATTGGACCAAAAGGGCTCCGTTTTCAATATGAACTGAATCTGTATTAATAACGGACCATTCTAAACTGCAGCCATATTCACCTGTGCTCGGGAAAGACGGATTTTCTTCGTCTATAATCAAACTGTCAAGGTCTCTGGCAACCCGTTGCTCATCGGTTAGGGGTGCGATATTTAAAACGAAATCCCTTACCGCCCTGCTGTTGTTATAAGACGCTGTTGCTGTGAGGATAATCTCTTGCTGTGTTATTTTTCCCCTATTCACATAGGCATATTCTCCGTCTATGGTAACTGCCGGATGGGTGCTGCTCCAAGTAATGCTGCTGCCGTATCCGATTTCAAATCCGACCGCCTGAGGCAGCTCAATCCTTTCGGACTCGTCATCGAATTGCAGGGAAAGCGCCTGTATGTCCCATTGCACTTTTTCCTTATCGGATAAGCTCTCGCTTCCATTAAAGAAGCTTCCTTCAATCAATCTGGGATTCTGCATGTTAGCCACAACAAAGGTATATATACCTGGCAGCGCATTATTTTCTAATGCAATTTCAAACAGGAATTCCCCTTGTCTGTCACATCTGATTTGTGACAAATAAATTGCATCGCCAATGTCTAAGCTGCCGCTTTCCGGGCCAAAGACTGCCAGGGTCAGGGACTGGTAGGGATTTGCCTCTCCCCTTAGGATATAAACATTTTCGTTTTTCCCCACGGTATAACCCTGTGCCCTTAAGCCGGCGCCCAGCAGAAAAATTAACATTATTGTCAAGATAGGTATAATTTTTTTATTCATATCAATACTCCCTATACACAATAATTTGTCCCACCGAATTATACTGCGGAGAAATCATTACTATCCTATCCCCGGGCAATATAGCGGAAATAGAAGACTTTTCAAGTGTTTTTTGCGTTTGATTTACAATTACAACATCGGTAAGCCTGTGAATCTCTCTGCTTCGTTCGACGGGTAAAAATGTATTTCCGTTTTCCTCTCGATAGAGTTGTTCATGGGAGCCGTTATTTGTACCTACCCTGTCCCTGTGAGACCAGAAAGGAAGGCACGTTTTTACCACGCAATGGAAAAATGTTTCACTCAGCATGGCAGGATGCGTTTTAACCTCACCATAAATAAAATTGCGCGGCGACATAACCAATGATTGATTATAGGCAATTGAATAGTTTGTATAGTTTCCGTAAGGGAATTCCTTTTCCCCTTCACTGAAAACGTTGATACCGCCAAAATTGTTGCCTTTATCAGAGGGCTCATCCTCATAATATTCACGTGAGCAGTCCCCGTCGAACAGGGTAATAAAGCTTACAATTTCATCGTTTCTGTTTACCTTAATCCGCACAACGTCCCCGGCCTTTAACGAAGTAATTCCCTTACCCTCGTACATTCCTCTCAGATTTGTATAATAACGTCCCTTTCGAACAGCCCCGTCTCCATAATACAGCAGCGAAGAAGGCGTAATTGCGTTATTGTTTTCATCAAAATATCTCATCATATAGCCCTGATCCGTAATATTGGGGTTTGCACAAAAGTACGTTTTTACAGCGCCCCGGTAATAAAGAGGAATCTGCAAACCGTGTACGCCGTCGGCATTCATTCCCCAGGAAGGAGCGCGGCTTACTACTCCGTTTATGGTATGAGCATCCTCCCCGTTCGGAACCGTACTGATATCTATTAGGGTCATAACCGGCACGGTGTAATTCTCTTGTACGTCAAACAGCTCCAGCAGCGAGGTTTTTCTTCCGTCACCACCGTAAGGGAGCGACCCGACCGGAACAACCTGATATATGCTTTCATCAGCGTCGAAGGATTTGTAAATATTAGAATCCTCCCCGCCTTCGCCGGCTATTTTAAAGATTATCGTACTGCCCAAAACCATATACCTCGTATCTATGGATGCATATGTAGTACCGGCCAAAGAATGGATTTTCCCGGGCGTATTTTTCAACTCGTCACTTTTATCCGCCAGAGAATTGCGCCCTATTCCCACGTCGGGATATAATTTAATAAAACCAAAGCTCTTATCATCTGCAATATATTTGCCGATATCATAGTTTGCATAGCTTTTCCTAAGGGCAATGCCCGGCTCCGAATATACATGGGGCACAATTCCCACCGGCACCATTCCGCCCTGGCTTCTGGGCTTGTTTACATATATATCGGTCTGCATTGGGTCAATAACTTGTACCTTGTCTAAAATAAAGTCCTCTTCTTTATATTCGTCAGAGCGGGTATTTGTTTTCATGGTCCCGTCTTCCATTATTTCCGTCGCGGGCACGCATAAGAAGGAAAAGTCCGTTTTTTCCAGAAAAACTCTGCTCAGCTTGCCCCAATCATCTATAAAGTATTTTATTAACTGACGTTTGGTAAGATTTCTTGCAGTGTCAAACAACAGCTCATTGCTTTTGAGTTCTTCAAAGCTTCTGATTCTTACTGCCTTGTCCCCTTCGTATAATTGCAAAACGCTGGCGGATTCAAAAATCGTTATTTTATTGTCTGCGGTTAAAATTTTAAATAACGTTTTGTCCAGCATACCGCCATTACCGCCGGCAGCCAGTAAAAATCCATATCTTTCACCGCTTTCGGCGTTAGAGTTCCAGGCAATCCTGCCGCTTGCGTCCAAATAAAACACATATTGATTCCCTATTGTCAAAGAGCTTTTGTTTCTTTGCCAAAAATCAACTGTTGTTTCAAAACGCAGCCCGTCAATATCCAAAATGCCGTATAAGCCTTCGGAATCCTCCAAGCTGATTAATCTGCCTTCCGCCTTATTGCTTACTGCGTCAGTACCTGTAGTGCTCCTGACCGCTTCTACCCTTACAACCATTTCGTCCAAAGAAGTATATATGTGTATAATATCATTTTCCTTCAGATCGGATACGGCAGATTCTTTTCCGTTTACGGCAACCGATACAAATCGTTTTTCCCTGTCGTCCAGATTCAGTGCAGCATCACTGTTCTTAAAAGAAACAATCTTGTTTGAAACAGATTTCACAACATACACATCATAATACTTCACTTCGGCAAAATCAAATACACCGTTGCCGTCCATATCCACAATGCGCAGGCTGCCGTTTTTCGTATTTATTAGCTTGTTTATTGAGTCTTCCAAAAGCGCGTTGCTGCAGAATACCGAATTAAACAGCATTCTTGCGGTTGGAGCTATTATTGCTTGTTTAACCTTGTCGTTATTTAAGTATGACAGAACAGTTCCCTTCGAGGTGTAGCCCACATCGGCAAGCTGATTCGGAGATAGCGTCAACGTCTCGCAGTTCTTATTTTGGTGGCGCAGGTACAATATTTCCGGATTATACTCATCTTCCCTGTACCATGCCTTTACATTAAGGCCTATAAACTGCGCGGCAAGCCCGCTGCTGTCGAGGTAATCCTTCCCGTCCAGGCGAACCTTCGAGTCTTGTATTACCCTGATTCCGTATACACCTGTTAAGTTATTGGCTTCAACCAAACCTGTTGTTGTTTTTATGCTAAATCTATCTGCCAGTGTAAAGCCTTCGGTCTTATGTTTCACCGTTTCATTTTCAAGCACCTGTTCCATAATCTCCGCATCTAATGCTCTGTAGAGTACCGCAGCTGCCTCATTGCCCGTTATATTCTCGTTTATGCCTTTTGTCAGGTTTATCGACAGCCGCGAGGCAATCTGTAAATACCCCACGGGAAATCCGCCGCTAAACTCGGCAATATCCTTATATCCTAAAACAGACAAAATGCTGTACAACAAATCGCCGTAAGTTACCTGCCCCGATTTTGCCGCAAGCTCCGTTACAAAACCATATTTAAGGACAAAGTTCTTATAGTCATCGGCCGGATTTTCCCCCGCCATCGTTTGCCTGAAACCGGGTATTACCAATTGCGAAACAAGCGCGGTAAATTGTTCAAAGGTAACTTGTGCCTCTTTTTCTATGATAAAATCTTCATCGCTGTTCATAACTCCCAAGGCACAGACAAGTTCAAAGGCGTCGTCCGCCGTTGAAGCGCTAACACCCGAAGCAGCAATCAGCAGCATTAACAGCAAAATAATGCATAGTGCCCTTTTGCATACATTCATATCCCTTTATCCCTTCTTTTCTTTTTATTTGACTGTATATTTGCGGCTTTGCCTGCATACAGGCTTATTTGACAATTGCGTTTTTCACAGCGTCCAAATATGCAAAGCGGTTTTTCATGTTCGGAATCAGTCCGGGGCCTCCTTCGGACCATTCACTAACATTATAACAGGTTATCACCTTCGGAAGTTGATTTTTTTCTATATGCTCAACAGCTTTTACCAGCATCTGCTCAAAAAGCTCCGGGGTTTCCCCTTTTATGTTCCATTTGCTGGGATGAGGACCTACGGTATAATGCCCCGTTGCGGTATTTATGATTGTTTCCTTTTTAACAGGAGGATTAAAGTTTTTCACCAGGTCGGCATAGGTTTCGCCCGTGCCATAGGTTCCGGAATAGTCCGCATCATAAAATAACACACCATTTTCTTTAAGCCACTGCCTGTGCGGATACATTTTATCATCCGGATGGCGGCAGAAAAACGCAACGCCGTCATATCCCCCTTCTTTAAACAAATCCGCAACCTCAACAAAAAACTTCGCAGTGTTGTCAAAGCTTTTATATGCATCAAACACGCCGGGCAAAGCTTTTGTTTCATGAATATATACAACGGGATAACGCTTTCCGTCTTCAACCATACAATAAACATTATCGTATTTTAAATATACGTCTTTTATTGTATTAAACCAGTCGCCTTTAACGCCGTTTATTACATTCTGGTCAATTGCAGCGTCCCCCGGAGGGTATTTTGCATTCAGGGTGAGGATATATTTTAGGCCTTTAAAATTCGGTACATTATGGAACAATTGGTATATCCAGTGATCCGGCGAGGCTTCGCTCGCCCATCCTGCCGCCATGCCGACATTGTCCTTAGGCGTGGAATACAGCAAGACAGCCTTTGCACCGTATTCTCTAAGCCAATAGGATATCCAATCCAGAACTATCGGGTCGTCTCCTTTATAGTAGCCCAAAAGAGGATGCCGCTCCGGCGAATACCGCATACGCGGGTCATCTTCATTCAGCCCTGCGCTGTGATAGTTCCAAAGCCAATAATACCATGTCATAGAACCGTATTGTGCCAAACGTGTCGACTCAAGGCCAAAATCATTATACCAGCACGGAATAAAGTCAACCTTCGTTTCATAATCCGCATTGGAAAGGGGTGGCGGGACAAGGGAGCCGACATCCATAAAATCCCGCTGCTCACGTTTATAGCTTTCCAGATGATTTTGTGCAAGCCCTATGAGGTTCCCGAAATCATCGAAGCTTATTACAGGCTGCTCGGCAATACTGTTTCTGATTAAAACCCCGTCCTGGCTTTCAAACCTGACTCCTCCGGCGAACGAAAGGGATTTCCCGTTAAATATGTATGTTCCGTTCGGATAATACACCCTTTTGCCGGTATTATGTGCCCGGCGTATATCGGATGTGCAATCCTTCACACCTGACGGGTCTGCCCCGAAGTCCAGCACATTCACCTCTTCCACGTCCATACTTACGGCATCATTATTTAACTTGCGTTCACGATTTGTACCTGTTTTGGGAGCAGTATTTATATACACGGCGTTTTCCTGACCGCTCCAGTTAACATCACACTCCATTGCCTCTGCAATAAACCGCAGCGGGACATAGGTTCTGCTGTTTTTAAGCAGCGCTTCAGAATCCAGCTCAATTATGTTCCCGTCATACGCCGCCTGTTTTTCACCAATGACAAGAGTTATTTCATGGCCTTGCCGGATTACCGAAACAGTGTTTTTATTTTCCTTTTCCCACAAAACCTCCGCACCAAGGCTCTGCCCGACAAAAAACAACGGTATCATTACCCTGTCGGCTTCGTTAATAAAAGGCAAGGCTTCATCAAAGACAACTTCATTGCCGTTTACATAAACCTTCACCGTCTCAGTTCCGGCGGCGGCAATACATGTAAGGACCGCCGCCATTGCGAGCACCGCGCATAAAGCTTTCCTAATCATAATATCCTCCTCCGGAAACTAATTTATTTTTGAGGAAAAACCAATGAATCACAAAGAGGGGATATATTATCTCTTCCTACCCATAAAAATGTTCTGACTTCATATTCGCCGCCGTCAAAACTCAGGTTAAGCGTTTTGGGCTCCTGTTCATTGCGTACTGCCGAAATGTCTATCTCCTCAAACTCTATGTGCTTCATAGTTCCGTTATTGTAAATAGCATAAATCAAAATACCCTCGTCCGCCGCTCTTGTTTCGTTGTGTATGACGGTTTCAACCGTAAGCTCGGTAACACCGTTTAAACTATTGCCGGTGATTTCTTCGCCGTTTTGGTCGTAATAAGTGTTTTCAAGTTCGCAAACAGCGGTAGTATATATTGAGATTTCCCCAAAGGCAGTTCTTATATATCCTTTTCCATCGCCAGCGGCAAGATAGACAGCCGCATGCTTTGTAGCGCATATACGAACATATCTGCCAAATCCGGTTACGTCAAAGTTTTGCTCGGTAGTAGGGCCTACCGGAATTTTAGCGGGAGATGTGCTGTCCTTCCAGATATTTGTATTTTCATAATAATCCGTTATCTGGCTGTAAACCACATCATAGGTTGCAAAATCCTCATCATCGGATACCTGTATTTCAAACTGTTGGGGGAATGTACCGCCATAGGGTACGACGCGCGGCATTAATTTTACCTGTGCGATTTCTCTGGACTTTCCTAAATCCACAAGGAAAAAGGCTTTGTACTGGTCCGCTCTTGCCCAGCTTGTATCCCCGCAATTTGTTTCGTTATAGGTTGAATAATCGTTGTCTATCAGGCTGGCTCCGCTCAGCTGGTCGGTTTTGTATTCCGACCATACTTTTGCATCTTGCGGTATGCATTTGGTCAAAACCGCTCCCCGCGGCGCCCAAACCTCTATTTCGGCAAAGCCTGAGCCGCACTGCCCTTTTTGCCCTACTACTTCCGGAGCATATGTAGCATTCTTGGTAACATAAATGCGAATATATCTGCCGAATCCCGTCACTTCAAAATCCTGTTTTGTTCGCGGACCTGTGGGCTCTTTTTGCATGTTAGTATTTTTCCAGTCATCCAGGGTATATAAATCGGTGTAGTAATCCTCTGCCTGGTCATGCAGCACGGTGTAGCTTGTAAAACTGGCGTCATCTGATATTTGTATTTGAAATCGCTTAGGGAAGCAATTGCCGGCCGGCTTGTCCAAAATAGGTGTAAGAGTCAGACCGGTAACGTTGCATGACTGAGTCAAATCAATTTGAAAGGACACAGTATATTTTTCTTCATGAGACCAGCTTGTGTCGCCGATATTAACAAAAACATTGGTATTTACAAGGCTGTCTGTAAGGTTCATTGTGTCCTCCGGCGTCGCATTACGGGTAGACCAGTGCGTAACAATTTTGCCCTTTGCCACATTCATAAGGACAGGTTCCTGGGCATAAACAACCATTGATACAAATAAAGAGATTGCAAGAACAGCAGAAATTATCCTTTTCATAAAAAATCCTCCTTTTTTAATTCATATTATTGATAAAAGCTTCATAATTTTCCTGATAGGTTGAGATAAGATCTTCCACGCCGTACTGCTTCAACGTTTCAAGATATGTGTCGAAGGCGTCCAGCGGCACATCGCCTGTTATAAATTTAGCTTCCATTTGCTTAACATAGGACTGAACCTCTGTCTTTTTAATTGCAAGTTCATTTTGCTTGTCCTTGTCAAAATAAAAGCTTGGCATGATATTCAGCTTGGAATCCTTGCTGTGTTCCTTAAAAGACATACCCAGTTTATACAGGGGTGTGTTTTGTACATCCTTCTTTTTTTGGAACATCTCAGGCTGCAATCCGAAGTTGCAGCTTCCCGACGCAGGTGCCCAAACCTGATTGTAGAACGTCCATGAGTCACGTCCGTCCCCTTCCGGCCTGTACTGTGTCCATTCACCGTTTTCGTCCACCTTGTAGCCGCTTTCGGGGGAAGCAGGGAATTCGCCGTATTGGGGGCCGATGTCGCATACAATTCCCCCTTCCTCGGTGTACCACATGTCTGCCCATCTTATCGCAGCTTCGGGATATTTACATTGACTTGTTATTACAAAGCAGCCTGTTTTTCCAAGAACACTTTCCTTTTCTCCTGCTTTGTCCCACATTTTCACAGAATTAATTTTGCTTGTAAGAGGAATTATATTAACATATTTTAAAGCTGCCTCCTGTGTCATACCTCCATTAACATTCGGCGCACTCCAGCATCCCAGTCCAACCTTGACACCGCTTGATTTCGCCTTGTATTCCGAAACGGACTGTGTAAAATACTCGTTGTCTATAAGCTTTTCATTATACAGAAAATTCATTTCCTTAAGGTATTCTTTAAATTCCGGTGTATAGGGCGGATAGATTACATTTTTATCATCCACAATAAAATCAGCTTCCAGCATGCCGAAGGCACGAAGATACATGGCACGGAAATCCGCCTCGTAGTTGTCAAAAACACCTGAAATTGCATAAGTATCGCTTGCGCCGTTCCTGTCGGGGTCGTTATTCTTGAACGCATAAAGCACTTTTCTCATTTCTTCCACGGTTTCAGGCATTTTCATTCCCAGATTATCCAGCCACTCACTATTAATCCATACCCTGCGCACGCTGTCAACGGAATAGGCAATTTTGGGCAGGGCATATATATCACCTTCGGGTGTGGTAATGTTTGCACGTACCAACGGATAATCCTCCAGAGCCATTTCAATGTTTGGAGCATACTTTTCAATTAAATCCTGCAAGGGTAATATCAGCCCGCTTGTCCCGTACTGAATTTCGTCAACCTTGGTTATGCCGCCGTTCCCGCCCAGGATAATGTCGGGCAAATCGTTCGAGGCAAACATCAGCTGCTTTTTTTGATCCCATGACTGCTTGTCGATGTAATTAAATTCAATTTTAATCCCCGACTTTTTTTCCGCATAGTATGCCCAATAGGTTTCATCCCAGTTGCCATGCAAGGCATCCCGCCGGGCCGCCGCCGTCAAAGTCAGAGGCTCCGTTACAATGGGATAGCCTGTTTCCTGAAAGCCATACTGTGTGCTTACCGCAGCATCCCTCTTTCCGCCTGTGCAGCCGAACAACAATGCTGCGCTGACTAAAAACACCAAACAACATAAAAACCTTTTCATATCACATTTCTCTCCATTCTGCCGTCTGCGGCGATTTATTATCCTTTGATTGCACCAATCATAATGCCTTTAACAAAGTATTTCTGCAGCAGCGGATAGACGACCATAAAAGGCAGCGAAGCAACAACCACTAAAGCGTATTTTAAAAGCTCTGCCTTATCCGCCTGCCTCTGAGCTGCTATCAATTCTTCCTCGCTCATCATGGCATCAATGCTGGTTTGCTGACTGCGCACCAGTATTTCTGCCAGAAACAGCTGCAAGGGATATTTGTTCCTGGAACTTATGTACAGCAGCGCATTAAAATAGTCATTCCAATGCGCAAGGGCAAAAAACATGGTTAGTACGGCGATTATCGGCCCGGAAAGCGGCAGTACGATTCTGAAAAACACTCCAAAATTACTGCAGCCGTCTATTTTTCCCGACTCCTGTATTTCAAAAGGAATACTGCTTTGCATATATGTGCGGCATATGATAATGTTGTAAACAGAAACAGAGCCGGGAAGAATCAGTGCCCACAATGTGTTATAAATTCCAATATTTTTTATTAATAAAAAGCTTGAAATCATCCCCCCCGAAAAATACATTGTAATCATAAAAATTACCGTTACCAACGTCCTGCCTTTAAAATCCTTTCTTGACAGGGGATAGGCAGTCATCATCGTCAGAAACAAGTTTATACTTGTGCCTATCAGCGTATAAAACAAAGAGTTTTTATAGCCAATCCATACATCTGCCTGCTTAAGCAGGCTGGAATATGCATCCAGATTAAATCCTTTAGGCAACAAAACCACTTTTCCCGTTACCACCATATGAGGGTCACTTAAGGAAGCGCTTAACACAAAAATCAAGGCAAATAAAACAACTGCCAGCAGCATGAATGCCAGAATATTTATTACCGTATCAAACAACAAGTCTTTTATCCCTTTTACCATAGCGAAACATCACCCATTTTTCTTGCAATCCGGTTAAAAGAAACCAGCAAGATTAAATTTAATACATTTAAAAACAAACCTATCGCGGCGCCATAACTAAAACTTCCTCCTTCAAATGCGATTTTATATGTATAAGTAGAAATAACTTCCGATACTTCAAGGTTTAAAGGAAGCTGCATTAAATAAATCTTTTCAAAGCCGACGCTAAGCATTTTCCCCATACTCATCAGCAGCATAATAACAAATGTGGGCTTAATTGTGGGCAGATTGATATGCCATATCCGTTTAAGCCGCCCCGCACCGTCAATAATGGCCGCTTCATGCATCTGAACATCCACGCCGGACAGGGCAGCAATGTATATAATAGAATTCCACCCCATGTTTTGCCACACCCCGGAAAGAACATAAATAGTTCTGAACCATTGCTGTTTTGCCATAAAAGCTATGCGTTCGCCGCCCAAAAATGCAATGAAATGATTGATAATCCCCTTTGATTCGTTAGTAAACAGAAAAATCATTCCAACCATAACTACCGTAGATATAAAATGTGGTATGCAAATCACAGTTTGCACGAACTTCTTGTATACCTCCCGCTCCAATTCATTCAGAATAACCGCAACCAGAATCGGTATGGGGAATCCGATTGCCAAAGAATAAACATTGATAATAAAAGTATTCCAAAGCAATTTAAAGAAGTATGGGGATTGTATAAACTTCTCGATGTGTGTCAGCCCGATCCATGGACTGGACCATATTCCTAATCTTGCATTGAAGTCTTTGAAAGCAATCTGTACACCATACATCGGAACATATTGAAAAATAGCAATCATTACAATGGAAGGCAAAACCATAAGGTAAAGCTGATAGTTTTTAACCATTTCCCTTTTTAAAGATTGTGTTTGAAGTTTACGGGTATGAAGGTTTAATCTCATTTGCTGTTTTCAATCCTTTCGCAAATAGGTGGCTGTATTCGGGAATGCCCGGGACCCGACCAAAGGCTCCAGCCGTTGTGTGCTGTCCACCAAAAAGGTTTTGATATGGCTGATTTCTTCCAAATTCGCAGCCTGCAGGGCAACTTCCCAATTTAACGTTCCTGCTTGTTTTGATATAGGATTAAGCTTTACATCGTATAGCAGCCCCTCTTTATATAAAGCCACGGCAAGCTGGCCGCTTACAGGACGGCTGCTGTATAAAGTATACCGTATTAACAGGCTGCCGTTTTTCGGCAAATCGTTTTCTCCCGAAACTACATTGCCTGATTCGTTGATGTATGTGATATTTAATATGGTATCTCCGGTATCATTTTGCACAATTGCGTCCTTCAGCGCCTGCAGGTAGCCAAATCTGTTTTTGACGTTAGGCTGCAAGCCCGGGCCCCCTTCCGCCCACTCGGAAATATTGTAGCAGGTTATGATTTTCGGCATATTATTGCGATAAACATGGTCAATCGCTTTATTTAAAAGTTTGTTGAACAAAGCAGGTGTCTGCCCCGGAGTACTCCAGGTGGATGGGTGCGGATTGTGGGTGTAACGCGAGGTAAAGGTATTTACCGCGGTTTTACCGTCCACAGGCGGGTTAAAGGATTCCACCAGGTACTCATAGCTTGCTGTTTCATTCTTTGTGTCTATATATCGAGGTGAATACTCAACCTTAATTCTTTTAATACCGGCAGATTCAAAAGCTTGTTCGGCAGATTTGGACATACTCGGCTCGTTTCTGACAAAAAGCGCGATTCCATCATAGCCAAAGCTTTTCATCTTATCCACAAGGGTTTTATAAAAATTCAGGGTATTGCCCGTGCCGGAATAATTATCAAATACTCCAAAAACAGCACCTTCCTCATGGACATATACCACAGGATATTTTTTACCGCCCTCAACAATACAGTAAGGTTTCTGATAAACACCGTAGATGTCATCCAAAGTCTGGTGCCATACCTGACGCACCGTATTTTTAAGCTCCTCCGTCGTGCCGTCAACCGCCGGGTAATTGGCACTGAGGGTCATAATATATTCCAAGGTATTAAAATTAGGAACGTTGTGAAACAGCTGATATATCCAATGATCAGAGCTTGATGACAAATGCCAGTTTTGGGTAATTGAAGAATCCTTGCGGCTGCTGTACAGCACAACGGCTTTTGCACCGTATTCCTTCAGCCAATAGCACTGCCAATCCAAAACTATCGGGTCGTCTCCCCTGTAAAACCCCAACAAAGGCTGCCTCTCCGGATCATAAGCCGTTTTAGGGTCGCTGCCCCCGTTTTTGTGAAAGTTCCATCTCCAGTCGTACCAGACCTTGCTTCCATAAGAACTCTGCCTTGCTGACTCAAGACCAAAGTCATTATACCAATAGGGTATAAAATCAACTTTGGTCTTATAATCAGCATTGGATAAAGGTGGTCTCACAAGATTACCTATGGTGTTTTTTCCCCCGCCTAAATCATCATTGCTTTTCTCAAGATGATTATGCATAAGGCCTATCAGATTGCCTTTATCGTCAAAATTCAGGATGTTTACAGGAGAAACATTGTTTCTTACAGTAACAGAATCCCTGCTTTCAAACCGCACTCCGCCCGACAGGTCTAAATTATCGCCGTTAAAACGATAGGTTCCTGCAGGATAATAAATTTTTTTGCCGGTCTCGTGCAACATTGTAAGCAGGAAGGTGTTATCTATTGTTCCTGTATTATCCGCTCCGAAATCCATAACGTTAACTTCTTCCTCGCCGAGAACTTCCGGCAGGCTTATATATTTCACATCCTGGTTTTGTAAGCCTATGAAACCCATTATGTGTATTCCTAAAACGTCATTTTGATTAAAATTGCCGAGTCGCACTTTAAAGCAAAACCAGCCATTTAAATCTGTTTTTTGCTGGTCTGCATAAGCTGTTCCCCCGACTGCCGAAAGCGGCTCTTCATTATCGTCACTGCGTATTACTAACGAAACAGGCTGCCTCATTAACAGGGTTGTCCTGCCGAGTATAACTAAATTCTCGTCCGCCGCCGCAACACCGTATATAATCTGCTCTGCCGCAAGCGTATATATAGACAGGCAGTTTAAAACAAATATGATAATAAACAAAATGCAAAAAGCTTTTCTCATTAACAAATTCCTCTCTGTTTTCATCATTCGGCTTTTTATACACAAAACAAGGTCAGCAATAATATGAAACAAGCTGATTTTAATATACAACACATACTTTGTCTTTGTAAACATGCTATTGTTGCACCGCCTGCAAGAAATGCCCTTATTTTATAATTTCCCTGTAATTACGCGCAATTTTTGGCTTAATGTGAATATGATTCATATTGACAGATTTAAAATATACATTATAATATACTTATAATAACTTGTATCTTTACACCGATAGGAAGATGTATATGTCCAAGCTGAAGACCGGGTTGCTTTTTCATTATTTTAACTCGTATGTGGCTTTTCTTATATTCATTTTATTAGGAGTTCTTTTACTGCAGCATTTTTATATCCTGCCTGGTTATAAAAGCTCCCTTGAAAAAGTTGCCATTAGTAAAATTGAAACCCTTGTTGATAATATGGACCATATAATAGATAATTTAGAAAGCTTTGCCTATGTATTCGCTGTGGATAAAGATTTGCGCAATAAGCTCCTAAGCGGCAGCGCTATAGATATTCAGGAAGGCATTAACTATTTAAACAAACGCAAGGGGGAATATCCCATTTTAGACGAAATCATGATTCTTTACAAGGATTCCCCGGTTTTTTACACATCCTCCGGTGTGACTTCAAGAGACAACATGCTAAAATTCAATGAAAATATAGCCGGGTGGGATTCGTTTTATACCGATATTGCAACAGACAAGAAAATCAGTTTGGTTGCATATCACCGGCCCTATTTGCAAAATCAAAATGATTTAGCCATGATTGTAAATATAACCCCGGACGGCAAAGAAGAAAGTCACACAAAAATATGCTATCTGCTTTCATATAATTATGTAGACAATTTTATAAAAAACCTATCCCTGGAGAATGTTGAGGATTTTTGCATTATTACGGGTGATAATGCTCCCTGGATAAATACATTTCAATCTCACGATGAGTATTTAACTATATTGGAAAAACAAAAGAAAGGATTCCATTACACAAAAAGCAGAATTTCTGTAGTTAAAAGTTCCTCTTATTCGGGTCTTACATATATTCACGGCTATTCCAGCGAGAACTTTCTCAGTTCCTACATCAATTTCCAGTCAAAAGTGCTTATGTTAATACTGGCTCTGGGACTGATCGGTGTGATTTTTGCGTTCAAGCTTTCCAGCACAAATTACTCGGTTATCAAAAGAATCCTTCGCCCGTTAAAAAAAGACATAACCACAATAGGAAAAAATGATTTAAAAAACATAGAAAGCATTATATCCAACATAATAAATCAAAACGATATTATGAGCAAAACCTTGCAATATCAGGAGCCATTGATCAAGGAGCGAGCTTTGCTTTACATTATTGAAGGCAAATATAATGACAACGAAAGGTTTAAGCATCTGATTACCAATTTAAATCTGGACCTGGATAAAAAGGCATTTGCCCTGTTTTTGATTGATATAGAATCCGAATGTGAAAACCCTGACGAAATTTACGAATGCATTACAAGCTATATAGAAGAAAACCGCTTCGGATATTGTTTGGAAATTCAAAAAAACTACAACCTCATTGTATTGATTGCAGATAATGCAATTGATACTATAAGCGAACTGAGCAACATGATTTCCGAACATATAATGTCGGAAATATCTAAGAAATTCAATTGTAAGCTGTGCAAATACGACGGCGGCACCTGCCTGCAGATTTCACATGTTCATAATCTGTATGCCAATGCGTGCGCTCAAAGGAATATTTACAAGAAAACAACGGATGATTCGGAAGAAAAATCAACGGATTCCCAAAAGAATGACGAACAAATTTTTAAGGAAGTTATAACCTTTGTCCATAACAACTACACGGACGCAAATCTCAGCCTTGTTATGGTTGCCGACCAAATAGGAAAATCAGTATATTTTACAAGCCGGCTTTTCAAAACAAGCCTTGGCTGTACCTTTTCGGACTATGTGTCTCATTTGAGGGTGGAAAAGGCTAAAACGCTTTTGACAACAACCGGCCTTACCATTAACGAGTTAACCGAAGCAGTGGGATATATTGATTCTTCCAGCTTCAATAAAAAATTTAAAAGCATTGTAGGATGCAGCCTGGGAGCGTACAGGAAGAACCACAGTAAAAACAGCATATCACATATCAATTAAATAAAGCGTTCGGGCGCGTGCGTAAGCAAAGGCGGAATTCACTTGCGCCGGAGCGTGAAATTGCGCGACTTTTGCACAATTTCCCATAAGTTAAAAGAGGTGATTCTTGCAAAGCATGAATCGCCTCTTGCTATTTCCTTTTTTATTATGATATATTTTTCTTAACCAATATAACAGAAGGGATGTTATCAAATGAAAAAATCTATGGTTATGAGTGTAAGCAAAGACGGTTTAGACGTTAACAGGGCTAAAATGATTAAAAGCGCGGGGTTTGATGCGTTGGATATTTGCTTTTACGAACGAGATGAATTGATGCTGAGTTCCGACTATCTTGCCATATTGGAAAACATCGGGGAAAGCATACAGAAGATAGGCCTTGAATGTATTCATACCCATCTTTATTCTTATCCTCTGCAGGTTTCAGGGTGCTACAGGGATGAAAACACCGACCTTGCCATAAGGCGCTCGATTGAAGCTTCGGCACTGTTGGGCGCAAAGAGAGGTGTTATTCACCCGCGCAGTTCCATAGCCGATCAGCACGACACTGAAATTGCCTTTACTCAAAATAAAACGCAGTTTACCGAACTGATTGAATATGCCGAAAAATACAATGTTGACCTTGCAATAGAAAACATTCCCGTTTTCCCCGACAACCCTGCCGGAAAATTCTACACCTCGGACTACAAAGACCTTATAAGGCTTGTGGATGCTTTAGACAGCAAGCGCATATGCATATGCTGGGATTTCGGGCATGCGCATCTTATGGATTTTGACCACCCGAAAGCAATCCTGGAGGCCGGTTTAAGAATAAAAGCCATCCATGTACATAACAATAGCAGAACCGGCGATTTTCATCAACCGCCATCCTGCGGCTCACTAAAGTGGCCGCCCGTTATGAAAGCCCTTGGCGATACAGGTTATGACCAGCTGTTTACCATTGAACTGCCTTTTCCTCCTATTGAAGTATTTGAAAGCTGGCTGGCACATATATACGATTGTACGGTATACCTGACAAATTTAATGAAATAGCGGAAATCTCCCCGGCTTTCGTGGCGTCAAAACATATCAGGGATAGGCATACCCGGCGGCACGAAAATTTATTGTTTATAAAAATACGCATCAAAAATCCAAAAATTTTCCTTACTATTTTTAACCATTAGTGGTATAATATAACACAAGCAAACAAGACAATTAAAAAAGTCGCCGTGACCGAGAAGTGCGGCAACACTTCTCGGCTCGCGCAAAAGGTGAACTCACCACCCCTGCACGTACTCAATTACTGAGCCACTATCGACGTTACATAGCATAACGCATTTTCTTTTTTTACAAGAGAGTTTGAAATGCTATTTTACTATAAATGTATGCTTGGCATAAGAGAGTCGAACTCCATATACCCTGCCCTTGTTAAATTTTTACCTTTCAGCTCTTCAGCTCTTAAGCTCTTCAGCTTTTAAGCTTTTCAGCTCTTCAGCTTTTCAGCTCTTCAGCTCTTCATATGGACATCAAAATTAAAACAGTCTTGCCATAATTAAAAATTAATGCTATAATCAATACCATAGTTGTCGATTTAATGCAATAAACTTTCCAAAGTCGCAACATAACTAAATTTTGCATGAGGAGAGGATAAAAGGATGAACACAAACACTGCACAGATACTGATTGCAATGGCAAGCTATATGGTTTTTGTTATCGGTATAGGCATTGCTTTTGCGCGAAGAGCAAACCGAAGCTCTGCGGATTACTTTTTGGGCGGACGAAGCCTCGGCCCTTGGGTTACGGCAATGAGTGCCGAAGCGTCCGATATGTCGGGCTGGCTGCTTATGGGGCTGCCGGGTGTTGCCTACTGGTATGGCCTGTCAGATGCCGCATGGACGGCTATCGGCCTTGCGGTCGGTACATACCTGAATTGGCTTATCGTTTCCAAAAGGCTGCGTCAATACAGCATAAAGGCAGGCAACTCAATTACGCTGCCGGAGTTTTTCTCCAATCGTTTCCGGGAAAGCAAGAAAATAATTATGACGATATCGGCTCTTTTCATTTTAGTGTTTTTCACCGTTTACGCGGCCAGCTGCCTTGTAACTTGCGGAAAGCTGTTTTCTACGTTGTTTGACGCACCTTATGTTTTCATGATGATTTTGGGTGCGGTGTTTGTATTGATATATACTATCGTAGGCGGCTTTTTGGCGGAAAGCGCCTCCGACTTTATGCAGGCAATCGTTATGGTAGTAGCACTGACCGCGATTGTTGTGGTGGGTGGCTACGTCGCCGGCGGTTTGGGCGCAGTGGTTGAAAATGCAAAAAACATACCCGGCTTTTTTGAATTCTTCGGAATTGCAAACCCTATGGTTGACGAATCGGGAGTGCAGGTTATTAAAGATTCCGCTCCGTTATTCGGCAAGCCGTCGGGCTATGGTTTCATTACCATTCTTTCCACCCTTGCATGGGGGCTCGGCTACTTTGGCATGCCCCAGGTGCTGCTTAGATTTATGGCAATCCGCTCGACAAACGAGCTTACATATTCACGCCGGATTGCTGCCGTATGGGTGGTTATTTCGCTGTCCGTTGCCGTCTTTATTGGAATTATAGGCAGAGTGGCATATCCCGCAGCGCTTACTACCGCATCGGAAGCGGAAAGAATTTTTATTCTGATGTCCACTAAGCTTTTACCTCCCCTTCTGGCAGGGCTTGCCATGGCAGGCATTTTGGCGGCCACAATCAGCTCGTCGGACTCTTATCTTTTGATAGCCGCATCGGCTTTGTCAAAAAATATTTACCAGGGAATATGCAAAAAGCGCGCAAGCGACAAGGAGGTAATGCGGGTTTCCCGTATTACGCTTCTTATAATTACCATAATTGCTATATTTATCGCATTGGATGAAAAAAGTGTTATTTTCACCATTGTTTCTTTTGCCTGGGCGGGCTTTGGCGCCACCTTCGGGCCTTTGATGCTGTTTTCTCTCTTCTGGAAGCGCATAAACCGGGCAGGCGCCGTTGCCGGTATGTTGGGCGGCGGGGGCATGGTGTTTTTCTGGAAGCTTGTTATCCGTCCTTTAGGCGGCGCATGGAATATTTACGAGTTGCTTCCGGCATTTATCTTTTCCTGCATACTTATTGTGGCGGTATCCCTTTTGACTCCGCCACCATCGGAGCAGCTGCAGAAAGAATTTGACGAGGTCAGCACAGCAAAGGCTTAATCATAGTAGAAAGGCATAAGAGAGTCAAACTCTATAGAGTTCCACTCTCTTATGCCTTAATATGTTATTTAAGTCTTTGTAACCTTAGATTGATTTCACTCTTTGGCAGCCTGATTTCCCTTCCGTTATGTTTCAGTAATTGCTGCAGGTAAAACTTATATTCATGTTCAGTTATGTAATTACCTGCCATCAACTGGTCAAAAATACCTATTGTTCCGATTGTTTTAACCTTTTCACGCATTGCAGCCTTCCTTAACGCACCATCACCTGTCAATAAACAAATTCCCCTTGCTTTTGCGATTGCTAATGCGATACGGTCATATTTAGATAGTCGAAGGTATTGCTTGCCATATTTTTCTGCAAGATTAAACTCTTCAATTGTAATCTCCACACCCACAAGACCGTGCCCCAACAAATCATCACGAAGCACGGACGGGGATAATAATTCATCTTCAATCGCATCCGAGTTCATAATATAGGTATATGGAAGAAGAAATGGTAATTCTAAGCATCCTATAATTGAAAAATCAATCCACACATTTGTATCGCTGCTTACATATTCCATTATTGCACCTCACTGAAGCAGCAGCGAGAAACAACTTCGTCATATGGAATTTTGAGCAATTCTGCTCCTCTTTGCATACTAATATCATTTTCGTTTATTGCACGATAGACTAACTGCTCAAACAAAGAGGGGACTTCTTTTTCAATTCGAGACGGCTCATTCTTTTTCCAGCCGGCTTTAGCGGCACAAATGTAAAATTCTTTTTCTAAGCTAACAGTAATAATACCGGATAATTTAGCGCGTTTAACAAGCATATACATAGAAATGCCATATTCCTGTGCTACTAAAGACATATCTTTTGCAATTACAGTCCTATGAATGCCAAGCTCTCTTATAGCATCGGTTTTCGGAAACAAAAAAGCACCGCTAATTGCAGTAGCAAGTTCTTCAGTTTTGCTATCTATCATATCATCCGGCCATTTAAACATCAGGTGTGATAGTTCATGCACGATCGTGGACCGATTCCTTTCAGGGCTCATATTTTCATTAATTACAATATACGGACGGCCGTTGACAGTTCCGCTCATTCCTGAAAACTTATCATTGTCTATCTTGCAAACATAAATTAATATACCTTTGTTCTCTAAAATCTCAATTAAATTGCTTATCGGTCCATCCAAAGCCAAACTCAAATGTTTTCTTAATGACCGTCCATCTTGTTCTATATTGCCGGTAAGCGGCAGTATGCTAACAGATGGGGCATCCGGCAAAACATCCCCGCCAAGTATTTCAACAATAGTCATAAACCGGTTAAAATACTCTTCTACGGATTCTTTCACATATTCCTGCTGAGCAATAGAAAGCGAAGAGTTTTTTCTAAACTCTCCATGACAAAATACCAGTTTTTCATTCCGAACAGTTAAAAAGTCAGATACACGTACTCCCAGCACCGCCGCAATTTTTTTCATCAATTCCATGTCTGGTTTGCGTTTCCCGTTTTCGTAATTTGAAATTGCCATCGAAGAGATATCAACTCGGTTTGCTAATTCTTTCTTGGTCATTCCTTTCTTCAAACGATAATATTTTAAATTTTTGCTAAACATACTGCTCACCCCCTCTGTTTATATTATACTCATTTTTTATAAAAAGTAAACACTATTTGAAGAAAATTTACAATTGCCACATCATAATATGAAACAGGGGCGTTAAAACGCCCCTGTTTCGTATTATGTACGCCTTAGTATAAAGGAGTCGAGCCAATATTGAAGCTTGTCTTAACCCTTAATAAATAACGAAACGTCTACACCAAAAATATCGCACGCTGTCTGGAATACGCCCTCATCTGTGTTGTTTCTGAAATATGTCTCCATTTGATGGTCCAAAGCCGCGAGTATTGCGTCAAAATCCTCTGCCACATAACCGGCGGTTTCGTCCCACCATCGAACTATGATGGAAACAACCTTTTCCTTTTGCTCCTGCCTCAGGTCAAGCCAGCTTTTCGTACGAAAGCTTAAAACATAATTTATTTCATCCTCCGAAACAGGACGTGTCCTTCCTATTCCTTCGCCCTCTTCGCCGATGCCTTCACCGGCTTGGTTTTCCATATACTCGGGCGAAAATATATAAACATCCGCCGAGTCCACATTATAATCCACCGTATACCCAACCGCTTCTGAAATGAAACGCAGCGGCACAAAAGTCCTTTGGTTAATTAAAACGGGCGGTGAATCAAGCGTTTCTTCATAGGAAACCCGCTCGTCAATCTCCGGTACATATTTTTCGTAATATGCGGTGGGCTGGCCGATGACCATAATAATCGTCGGATGCTGTCTGGACGGTTCCCAGATTTCCACTTTTTGGTCTTCCGGAACCCAAACCACATCATAGCCTATCATTTCTGTTATCGCACGCACAGGAACCATAGTCCTGTCATTGATTTTCTGCGGGGGCGTGTCGGTCGGCACCTCCACCAAATCAACAAAAATTCTGCTTTCGGCAAATACGCTCACAGACACGGATACCGCTGCTGCAAAAGCCAATGCCATTGCTAAGATTTTCTTTTTACTCATTTTAAATCCTCCTTGTACATTTTGTTTAATTTAAAGCCCATTAAAACCCCGGGAACCCTGTATACCGGGTTCTTTAAGGTTTCGTTGTATGCCTCCCTGATTTGTTCGTAAATTTGTGCGCTTGTGTCAAGCATATGTTTGGCCGTGTGTTCCTCGGGTTTACCCTTTTTTTCGTTATAGCCGTTTTGGTGCAGACGCAATTCTTCCTGCGCTTTACGTACCGCATCTCTTTTCCTGCGAAGCACTTTATGCGTATTTACAAACCACAGCACAATTAAAGATAATGTACTCAGTCCGGCCATACAATATGCAATGGTGACATTCATAAGGTCTGCTCCTTTCCTTGCTGCACAGGCATAAGGGTGCCAAGCCCGACAGAGTTTGATAACATTCTGAATATATAATACCAAAAAAAAATACAAAAAAATATTTTTGGCCTGAAATGTCGGTTTTACGCCTCGAAATGTAATTAATGCCGCTTTCGGCGGGCGTTTTGGAATTACTTAAGTAGACATTAATTAAACGGTTGCGGAAATGTCCCGTTTATGTTAAAATTATTTTATATTGTACCGAATAAGGATGAATAAAATGCTTAAAATCGCCATATGCGACGATAATGTGCAGGAGCTGTCCCGAATTTCCGGCTTGTTAAACCAATACAAAGCAGAAAAAAACGCCGTATTGAAATACGACGCTTTCGGGGCTGCCATCGAGCTTTTGGAAGCTATGAAACGACAGGCCTATGACGTTTTGATTTTGGACGTATTAATGCCCGGAATGGACGGGCTTGCGGCGGCCCATGAAATTCGCGGCTTCGACTCTGCAATAAAAATTATTTTTTTAACTTCGTCTCCCGATTTTGCGGTGGAAAGCTACGCAGTCAATGCCCATTACTATTTGCTCAAGCCCGCTACAACCGATAAGCTTTTTCCCATTTTAGACAGAATTTTTTTAGAAAATAATAAAAAATCGGATTTTCTTAATATCATGCAGCCGTCCGGCCTGATTCGCCTTCATCCTGGAAGGATTGAATTTTTGGAAGTGTGCGGCAAAAGGCTGATGTTTTATTTTGACGACGGAAGCGTAAGGGAAATACGCGGCTCTATTTCAGCATTTGAAGACAAACTGCTTTGCAGGGATAATTTTATAAAGGTTCACCGTTCCTTTATTGTAAATATGGAGAACATACAATCCTTAAATATACGGGACATTACAACTTATACCGGAAAATCCGTCCCGGTATCAAGGCTTTTGTACAATCAGGTGAAAGAGTCTTATATGAATTTCCTGTTTTTAGTAAAAGGTGTTGTATAATGGCTAATATACTTGCTTTAATAAATACCACATTAGTGTTTTTGTATGGGTTCTTTCTTAGCATCAGCTTTGCAGGCGGCTGCGAAACCAAGAGAGATCGACATATTATAGGGATTTTATGCGTTGCAATATGGGCTGCGCAGGTGCTTTGCTGGAGGTTATTCGGCTTTACCTTCACATGGCGGCTTTATCCGCTTATTTCTCATATTCCGCTTATACTCACATTGGTTTTTTGCCTTAAAAAACCTTTTGGAGTAAGCGTAGCAAGTGTGCTTACCGCGTATTTTTGCTGCCAGCTTCCCCGCTGGGTTGCCACATTGTTTTTCGGGTTGTTCGGCACGGAAATCGCTTACCAGATAAGCTACAGCATAGCCATCTTTCCCACATTTTACCTGCTTAACCGTTATTTTACCGCCGCCGCGCACAAGGCAATGTCCTATTCAAAAAGGTCACTGTTGTTATTCGGCGGTCTTCCCATGTTTTATTATTTGTTTGATTATATAACAAGGGTTTACACCAGCATTTTATATGACGGCTTTCGTATGATCAGCGAATTTCTGCCTGCCGCCATGGCAATGTTTTATGCGGTGTTTGTTTCGATGTATCATGACGAAGTCCAAAAACGCAATAATGCCGAGCTGCAAAACTCCATGCTTGCCCTGCAGTTTGAGCAGGCTAAAAATGATATGTTTGCGCTCCGGCAAATGCAGGAGCAAACAGCGGCATACCGCCACGATATGCGCCACCACTTCACCGTAATAAACGGGTATTTGGAAAACGGTGAAACGGAAAAAGCCGTTAAATACATAAAATCCGCAAAGCAAGGCATTGAACAGATTACTCCAAAGCGCTATTGTGAAAACACCGCAGTCAATTTAGTGCTTTCCGCTTTTTCGGACAAAGGGGAAAAACTTGGCGTAACCTTAGATATAGAAGCAAATATCCCGGATTCTCTGCCTGTCCCCGAACCGGCCATCTGCACTCTTTTTTCAAACGCCCTGGAAAACGCCGTTATTGCCGCTTCACAGGTCGCGGATGAAAAGCAACGGACAGTTCGCGTAAACTGCCAGATTCACAAAGGAAATTTACTGATTTATATCAAAAATCCATATAAAGGGGAAATTACCTTTCGGGATAACCTTCCCAAAAGCAGCCGCTCGGGCCATGGCTTCGGAGTAAAAAGCATTAAGCTGATTGCGGATATGCACGGCGGTTTTTGTTCCTTTGACGCCAAGGACGGCATCTTTACGATAAAGGTTGCTCTGCCGGTTGGGTAGAACATCCCCCTTTTTTATTCGGTTTGCTGTTGGCAATATTTAGAATTAATAAAAACAACTTGAGCCATGACCAAAGTTATATATCCTTGCATTTTAATCAATAAATGCTATAATTATTAATACATGGCGTTATATATTTGCATGAATGAATTTATAATCAATGGTAAAAATTTAGTTTAAGTCAAAACAAAATAAGGAGGATGAAAAAATGAGCGAAAACAAAACATTGAAAAATCTAATGGCGGCGTTTGCCGGGGAATCCGAAGCAAACAGAAAGTACACGGCGTATGCAAAGAAAGCCGAAAAAGAAGGAAAGCTTAACGCGGCGAAATTGTTCAGGGCCGCAGCCGATGCCGAAACCCTTCATGCCCTGAAGCATTTTGAAGTTGCGGGAAAAATCGGCTCAACGGAAGATAATCTGAAAGACGGGGTTAAGGGAGAAACTTATGAATATAAGGAAATGTATCCCCCTTTCATAGAGCAGGCAAATGCTGAGGGCAATAAGGCCGCAGCTATGTCGTTTACATTTGCAATGAAAGCGGAAGAAGTTCACTCCAAGCTTTATCAGGACGCTCTTGAGAACATTGACAATACGGAAGAAGTCTTTTATTACCTTTGCCCCGTATGCGGAAACATTGAAAAATCCCGCCCGGACAAATGCAGCATTTGCGGCGCACCCGGCGATAAATTTATTGAGTATTAATAAGAGGTGTATTCATGAACAGTTATATAGGTCATCCGTCACAAATTCTCGGTGTTGAAGAACATAGGTTAACAGGCGGAAAAGGTGACGGCATGAGACTATTGCAAGTTCGTAACGGTCTCGGATTGGAATTTACCGTATCGCTTGATAGATGCGCTGATATTTCAAGACTTTCTCTCTTTTCCCATAACATTGGATTTTTTGCTCCTTGCGGCTATGTTGCACCAAGCTACTACGATAATGTCGGGAACGGATTTTTAAAATCCTTTACAGGCGGATTCTTAACTACCTGCGGATTAACCGCAGTTGGTTCGGCATGTGAGGACAATGGGGAAAAGCTGCCTTTGCATGGTACAATTTCAAACACTCCTTGTGAAGTTCATTCATATACAGTTAATGAAAAAGAAATTGTAATCGATGCCCTAATCAGAGATGCATCCCTCTTTAGCGACCAGTTGGAATTAAAAAGGAAATACATCTGCTCGCTGGACGAAAACAAACTTACCGTTTTGGATACCGTTAAAAATATAGGCTCAAGAATATCCCCATATATGATATTATATCACTTTAACATTGGTTACCCAATGCTCAGCGAACACGCAGAGCTTAAGATTCCAAACAAAGGCATTACTCCGCGAAATGAACATGCATCAAAGTATATTGACAACTGTTTGATTATCGAAAAGCCCCAAAAAAATTTTGAGGAACAATGTTACTATTATGATGTAATCGAAGAAAACAAAAAAGCTGCCGCAGAGATATATAATAAGAACATTGGAATCGGGCTTAAAATGATGTATAATAAAGAGCAATTAGATTCATTCACCCAGTGGAAGATGATGGGTGAACATGAGTATGTCTTGGGCCTTGAGCCGGGCAACTGCACTCCGGACGGACGGGATATTTTAAGAAAAAATGGGCAATTAAAATTTATTGAGCCGGAACAAGAATTCACTAACCAGATTGAATTTCTGTTTTTGGGAAAAAGATAAGCGCAGGCGGATTCATTCCGCCGGAGTGTGAAGTTGCGCGGATTCTGCGCAGGTTTCCTATAAATCGAAAAGCGGGCGGCTCTTGTCATGCAAGAAACCGCCCTTTTTTACGTCATAAACCCTTCATATTGTCAAGAATAAATTGTATGAATACCCTAGCCCCGCATTCCAAAGCATCTTCATCTATATTCCAGTTGTTTCGATGAAGCATGCTGACTATTCCCTTGTCCTCGTTCCGGCTGCCAACGAAGAAAAACGATCCGGGCTTTTTGGTTTGGTAATACGCGAAATCTTCAGAAATCATTTTCGGATTTTCCATTATTATGGCATTATCTTTTCCAAGGACTTTTTGAGCGGACGCAATCAACTTATCCGTTAAGTGTTTATCATTAATAACAGGAGGCAAATATTTATTCTGGTGTATCTCTCCTCTTCCTCCCGCTTCCTGCGCGGTGTTTTTCACAATCTGATTAATTCTTTTCATAACATATTCCTGCGTTTCCGGCGATTGGGTTCGCAAACTGCATACAAGCCTGCAATAGTCGGCTACCACGTTGTTTGTACTTCCCCCGATAAATGAGCCGACATTAAGCGTGCAAGGCTCCAAGGGGTTGATTTCCCTTGTTAACATAAACTGAATATCCGTATAAATTTTAACCCCCATCGCTATCGTATCAACCGCCGTATGCGGCTGCGCCGCATGACCGCTTCTGCCAAACAACTCAATTGTAAAAGCCGTATCCGCAGCCATTGCATATCCTGCACGAAAGCCGGCAGTCCCCACATCATAATTGTTATCCATATGGCATGCAACGATAAAGTCGATATCATCCATTACGCCGTCTTCCGCCATCAGCCTGGCGCCGCTTGACATACCCTCCTCGGACGGCTGAAACAAGAAAACCAAACGGCAGTCAATTTGGTCCCTAACGGCCGCAAGGGCTTTAATGGTACCCAGCAATATGGCGGTATGGGCATCATGTCCGCAGGCATGCATTTTCCCCTCATGGCGCGATTTGTATTCAACCTCGTTTATCTCATCTACAGGCAGGGCGTCCATATCTGCCCTTATTCCTATTGTCATGTTTGTTTTATGCGCGTTAATTGTTGCGACAATACTGCTTTTTCCGTATTTTTCAGTATATTCAACCCCCATATTGCCAAGCTCCTGCCTGACCAGCTCCAGCGTTTTGGGCAAATCAAACCCTGTTTCCGGATACATATGCAGCCTGCGCCTGATTTTAATCATATATTCCTTATCAATCCCCGAAAACGCCTTTTTTTGAATATCCAATTAATAACACTCCTTCTCCAATTTAATAAAGCTTTGCAAGCAGGGCAAAAAGCTTGACTCTCACATACCTAAATATCATACTCTCTTATTTTTATTTCACTGCCTGTATCCATAGACTTTTTAATGGCGTTAAGCACAAAAACCGGTTTTATAAAATCGCTGTAGCTTTGGGGCATATTTCCCGACCGTACCATATCGGTAAATTTTTCGACCTCTTTTGCGTAACCGTCCGTCACAATATCGATCTCCCTGTACACATTATTGTTCTGCCCGTAAACGGCTGCGGCGTAACAATGAGGCCCGAAATGCCCGCTGACGTCATAGTTATCGTATCTGCTGATTGTAATTATTGAATCTTCCCGGGCAAAAGCCAAAACGGATTTCAAATCATACCCGAATATTTCAAGTGATATTTGCACAAGGTGCTGGGAATAGAAAAAGAAATCGCCGTAATCGTTTTTCATGTTTATGGGGGCGCATACGCTTCCTCCCATTATCTTACCTATATGCTCGCCGGGATTTTTCACGATGTTTTTCAAATATTGGGTATCCGTAACAAATCCGCAGCAGGAGCCGCCGCACAATGGGATGTTCTTTTCCTTTGCCATTCTGGCGAGCATAATTGCTTCGTTTTCATCAATTGTAACAGGCTTATCGACAAACATAGGTATGCCGCTTTTCAAATAAGGCTCGGCAAATTTAAAATGGTCACCCCCGTGCCTTGCGGTAATCATTACGGCATCAACCTTGCCCACAAAACCGGCGTAATTGTCGGCAATATATTCAACGCCGCCTTCTTCAAGCAACTCTTTGTTTGCCCTTTCATCATACCCGTATGCGCCTATGACCTTAAAATCCGGACAGCCCCTGCCGTCACGGGACGGGTGCCCGCCGTTTATAAGCTTTGCAAAATTAATGGCATGAGAATTTTCCGTTCCTAAAATAGCTACTTTATACATTTTCAGCAACTCCTTTAATAAATTATTGAAAGCGGATTTTGGTAATGTATTTGCTCTATTAGCGCTATTTGCTGCCGGACCTTCTCGGTTTTTACATACAGCGGCTCGCCGTTTACCATATGGTTATATATATTTTCATAAAACTCATCGACTACGCTCGTAAATACACCGTCTTTCACTTCGGCTTTGCATTCATACCACTTAAGCTGTTCCGTGCAATAAGCAGGCGTTCCGTCCTCGTTACTCAGCGGCTCAAGTATTAAATCGTGCGCTTTTTCGTCCCTGGGTACAAAGTATTTCCATTGAACAGTTGTCATGGTCGCTTTAAGTCCCCCGCAGCTGCCCTGAATCTTGTAAATATAATCGCTGAACGTATCGCAGGAACTGATTTCAATATCAATAAGCGGCCTGCCGGGAACGGTAAGTATTATCTTTGCATAATCCTCCGCATCCCCGCTTGTGTTAACCCGGGCAAGCTTTGAGAACACATCAGGCATTTCATCGCAACCAAGCAAATCTAATGCCTGGTCGATCGGGTGCGGACCGGTATTCAACACGCTTCCCCCATCAAACCTTTGGCTGCACTGCCAATCCCATCTTCTGTTGAAGCCTGAAAACGCAATATTTATCTGGATAATATCCCCCAGCACCTTGCTGCCGAGTACTTCTTTGATTTTTTTATAATACGGCGCAAATCTGGACTGCTGGAACACCGCAAGCATCACACCGTTTTGCTTAGCCGCTTCTATCATGTCGTCACATTCCCTTACATGACTTGCGAAGGGTTTTTCAACCAGAACATTAAACTTGTGATTAAGCAAATCCATAGTAATAGGATAGTGCATATGAGAAAACGTTGAATTTATCACCAGATCAATATCGTTTCTCCCGAAAAGTTCCGTATAGTCGCTGTATGTATCACAATTGAAAACCTCTTTGGCCCTGTTTCTCCTTGCCTCAATCTTATCAACCACGGCAACTACATTAAACAGCCTTTTGTTGTCCCGAATAAAAAACCTGCCATGGATATCCATCCCGCTTCTTCCCTGTCCGATTATTGCCACGTTTAATTTTTTCATAACAAATCACCTCAACTCCTTATAACAGCATTTTATCCTGAATAAGGAGACCTGTATATTGATTATTCTATAAATTTTTGGTACTTTTCTCTAATTTTTTTCTATAACCGGTAGGTGTGCAGCTTTCTTCTTTTTTAAACACTCTGTTAAAATAAGCGCTGTCATTAAACCCGACTTCATACCCTATTTCCGAAACGGACATACTTGTATGTTTAAGCATTTCTTTTGCCTTTTTAATGCGAAGCTTGCTTATATATTCAACAAATGTTTGCCCTGTCACCTTTTTGAAAAAATAAGAAAAATAGCTTTCGCTCATAGAAGCCGCTTTAGCCGCGTCTTCAATATAAATTTTTTTACTGAAGTTTTCATCAATATACGAAAGCGAAGCTTCAATACATTCTTTATAGCTTTCCGTTATTTTTTCGTTTTTATAATTCACCTCATAATCCCTTGCAATGCAGGTAAGCAGTTTCAGTAAATCAGCTTTTAAGCAAATTTCATAATACTTTTCCTTGCCGTTGAATTCCGTTAACATGTTTTCAAGCGTATGCTCGATTTGAAGCTGGCATTGCACGCTTGGGACATAGCAAGGCCTTGTGCGTAAAATTGCTGTTTCGAAAACTTCAAGATATGTAAAATCCAACACGCTTTTATTGTTTTTGTCTTCGGTTATAAGCACCAAAGGAAATTCGCAGCCTATAAAAATAACATCATCCGTTTGCCCTTCAAAACGATGCGAAACAAAGGGAGGTATAACCAAAAGATTTTTGGTGTTTAATTTATGCTTTACATTTTCAACAATATGGGTACAGCTGCCCTGAACAAGATACCATATCTGCATGTATTCGTGAGCATGCTCCCGGTCCGGCAGCTTCGGCGACACTTTGTACATCCGAATCGGAAACTCTTCTTTAAATACATCCTTTATTTTTAAAATTTTGCTCATTGGCTTTCCCCTTCTATTAAGGCATAAGTGAGTCGAACCCTATATGGTTTTAATATATAATATTTGTTGGTATATGTCAACAGTCAGAACATAATTCGGATACGCTTACTGTAGGCTTATAGCGGAGAATGACTCAAAAAAACACGCCGGTGGCGTGTTTTGGGAAAAGAACACCAAAAAGATATTTCAGCGCCGCAAGCACGTAATCCAAAACAGCACGTTTATAGCACATTTGCAAAATGATTATTGTTGCATAGTGGATTTCCATATCAAAGGTTTTGGTCTTTGAGATAGAATATAATACAACACATGTCTTATTACATTGGCTCAAAACCTTGCGTGTCCCACCACACTTCTTTTAGCTTCTCATATTCATCAGCAAATTGCTCCAGGTGTTTTTGCTCCCACAAGCTTAATGTGTTATAAAACTTCTTTAATTTTTCATTATCAGTGCTTTGGGATGCCAAATCATAAAATTTTACTGACTCACGCTCCATTTGAATGGCAATACCGAAAACTGAAATAGCTAAGGAAGCATTTTTTCTGTCTGTGTTTCCCCAACTGAATATATTTGGACTTGGGGCTTCAACTTCATATGCTAACTTCAAATCATCCTCTTGGCTGTGGTTTATATTGCTGTATATTTTTTTTAGCCACTCCAAATGTTTGAGTTCCTCCTGGGCCAATGTCTCAAAAGCGTTTTTAGACTCCTCATTTTCGGCTTGCTTTGCCGCAAGTCGATAAAACTCATAACCTTCAATCTCATTGATCATTGCTTGCTTTATAACAGTTAACTCTTTTACATTCAAAACATATCACCTCAATTTAAAATAAAAATTATGAACCGACGGTATATCTAAACTTCTTTTTTGCATTACCCATTACGGCATATGTATTAAAGACCGTAACTATAATGGTGTCCTCCTTTAGTTCTTAAAGTCAATATTCTGATTCGTTGTTCACCGGTTCCCATGTCACGATGACAAAAGCTAAGTTGTGTCAAATTGCTGTTCAAACCACTCTCAAGACTGTTATCGGCACGAACGTATTGCATATAATTACAAGAGTGATGAAATTATATTATACCAATTCTTTTCCTAATTTGTAGGTTATAAACATACATATTTTATCATACTAAACATAAACTGTCCATAAAAAGTTCTTCTTTATGCAACTTTAATGCAATTCTTATATATTCCTTGAATTCATTTATCCTTTCGCATATAATATAAATTGTATTTAAGTATGAAAATTAGGAGTGCTTATAATGGATTTTAATAACAAAACAATAGTTATAACCGGCGGTGCGAATGGCATTGGGCGGTGTATGGTTGAAGAATTTGCGAAAAACGGTGCGAATGTTGCTTTTATTGATGTTGATAAACTCAATGGAGATAAACTGCTTTTGGAAATTGGAAGCAAACATTTATTTTTTCACGGCGATATATCGAAAGAAAAGGTATTAAACGAATTTGTGGGTGCCGTTGTAGAAAGATACGAAGGTATAGACTGTTTAATAAATAACGCTTGCATTAGCAAAGGGGGAATTATTTCGAATTGCAGC
Source organism: Clostridiales bacterium Firm_18 (assembly GCA_001604215.1). Lineage (GTDB taxonomy): Bacteria > Bacillota > Clostridia > Monoglobales > Firm-18 > Firm-18. Next base: position 804 of record LVAX01000043.1, on the reverse strand, counting down.
TTTGATGATTTTAATAATGTTCTGAAAATCGGGGTTACAGCTCCATATATGTTAACAAAGCTTTTCGCACCATTCTTTCGAAAGAGTGCATCTATTGTAAACATCTCATCAACAAGATCAATAATGTCACAGGCAGATACCGAAAGCTATACCGCTGCAAAAGGAGGAATTTCGGCATTGACTCATGCACTTGCTGTCAGCCTTGCCGGGAAGGTTCGTGTGAATTCAATATCACCGGGGTGGATTGACACTTCAAATGGTAATCAATCCTCAAATGACAAAAACCAACACCTTGTTGGCAGAGTCGGTACCCCTATGGATATTGTAAAAACAGCTATGTTTTTGTGTAGTGATGACAGCGGTTTTATAACAGGAGAAAACATAACAGTTGATGGCGGGATGACAAAGCTAATGATATATCATGGTGATAATGGTTGGAAATATAACGGAATTTAGGGCCCGAGTATAATTTATTCTATTATAAGTAATGCCTCACTGAATTTTGCTTTTTTACAAAAAAGCAAAATCTAAGTGCAAGGTTTTGTCTTACCGGCATTCATACTTTTAAATTCATTTTACAGATTTTACCCCAATTAGCCCAAAAAACACGCCAATGGCGTGTTTTTGGTGCGCCATCAGACTACGTGGTGAAGCCGAGCATCCTGCGAAGGCTGAGCCCGTCGGAGCGAAGCGGAGAATGACCAAAGCGCCATCAGACTACGTGGTGAAGCCGAGCATCCTGCGATGGCTGAGCCCGTCGGAGCGAAGCGGAGAATGGCCAAAAAAAACACGCCAACGGCGTGT
>LVAX01000042.1 GCA_001604215.1 Clostridiales bacterium Firm_18 | reverse complement strand
TTCGCGCCGTCGTACCGCTCTTTAAGCATGTATGTGACCGCAATGCGCGAGATGTTAGGGATTTTAAATGCCTTGTCATACCTTGAACCCTTCATTATCAAACACACCTTCCTGATTATTATTTTATCAGTCTTTCTGTGTGTCCGTCAAGGGCTGGCTGGGTCACTGCGAGCGCAACCCAAAGAAGGCATACTTTGCATACCGTGACGCGCTTTCACCCTTGCTGGTCAACCTCCGCAGCGATCGGCTCACCTACTTTGCGGGCGAGGAAGTGAAGATGGAGGCATGGGTCTGTAACGACACTGACGATTGCGTGCAGGCAAAAATGCGGTTTGTTGTGGAATGTGGCGGTAAAAAGCTGTATTCACTTGAAAAGCAAGTGGAAACGGGCGAATGTACAACAAAAATAGTTGCCAATATTAAATTTAACGCGCCTGTTGCCGATGAACGGAAAGTGATGACTGTCAGAATGGGCTTATTCAGTGGAAATGGCAATATCATGCATGACGCAAGCGTTACTATAGAAATCTTTCCGCGTATTGATATAAGCGGCATAAGTGCCTGTGCAATAGGGAAAGAAGCGCACGGCATTTTAGAAAAACTGAATATAAGTCAATTGCCGGTACAGGACGCGCGGGCATTTCTGATAAGTGATATACAGGAATACGACACCCACTCTGAACTGATTGAGCAAATGGTAAGGCAGAATGGTGCGACAGCCGCATTCCTGTGCCTGCCGCCGGGGGAGTATGCACTGTTCGGCGAGCAGGTCGCGATTGAAAAAAGCGGCTCTCAATATCATTTCCTCAGCCGTAACACAGGGCATGATCTGGTCGAAGGCTATAGCGAGTTTGATTTCCGATTCTGGTACGACAACGAAAAGGACAGGATTACACCCATCGCCGACACGAGCCTTCAATGCGCAGCTATGCGCCCCATCCTGCTTTGCGGTGGCGACAACAAATGGGAGTATGCAGCGGCTGAAATGACCTGCGGAAAAGGCAGGGTTATAGTCTGTCAGGTGATTCTAGGCAGCCATATTGAAAACCCCGTAGCGGCGGATTTTGTTTGCAGGATGCTTGAAGAGCAGAAGAACTGCCTATATAACACTCATGATGACTTTGTTGAAAAGCAAAGAGATGTTTAATTCTTGAAGGGACAGTAAGTTTTAATGCAAATAAATCCAAAGGGTAGCGAGACTGTCCGAAAACTCAGCGAATTCAACGTAAGTTTGCTGTTTAAAATTACGAATATTAACGGCAATGGCAGTGAGAACATGGCTGAATGTCCCGTCGGGGTTCAAAATGACACCCATTGTGATTTTGGACAAGTCAATGTCCTCCGGTATTTCAATCAGCCTTTCCACATAAGCGCTGAATATGAAAACCTCCGCCGTTTTGTTTCCTGTCCCAAGCCTGTATCGTCTGCGGCCGGGCCGTTTTCCTCCACCGGTTCCCTTAAAACCTGTTCGGTTCCCGGCCCCGAGCCGGTCTCGGCCAAGATTTCAATCTCATCCTCCGTTTCGGCCGCCGGTGACACCACAGGCATGTAACCTAACGTCATAGCCAGCGCAAGAATAATTGCATTGAAACTTTTTCGTGTCGTTTTAATCATATAAAACCACCGCTTATAAGTATTTCATCATTCTGTTACTCTTTTGCCAAAGCCATGCTTTCTGCATTCAAAAATCGTTGTTGTTTTAAGGCTTTCACCATGGGGAGTGAAGCCGATATGTCGCAATACGGGCAAATTTTTTCGTATGAAGCCATGAATGCGGTACTGTTCTTGCGGCAGCACTTCTCCTTGCAGGGAAATGCTTCCTCATCCACACCACCAATCATTAACAAAGCCGTGAACATGGGTGCGTTTTTATTCGATTTTTTTGTTTTTTATGATATTTTTGTTGAAAATAAATGAATAAATGATAATGAGGCTGCAAATCTGCAGCCTCATTATCATTTATATATGTTTGTTATATATGTTCTTACCCGAAAATATTATACATTAAAAAGATTGTTGCCATTATTGACGATACAAGCGAAACAACCGTCACCTGCGTATTTATGGAAGGCCCTGCCGTGTCTTTGAAGGGATCGCCGACGGTATCGCCGACAACCGCTGCTTTATGGGTATCGGAGCCTTTACCGTCCTCGTTACCCGCTTCGACATATTTTTTTGCGTTATCCCAAAGACCGCCCGAGTTTGACATAAACAAAGCCAGCAGAAGCCCGCTTATGATATTGCCTGTCAAAAATCCGCCTACAGCAAGGACACCGCCTGTAAAACCAACCACAAGGGTTGCTATTATTGACATCAGTCCGGCCGGTATTAATTCCCTAAGGGCGCCGACGGTTGCAATGTCTATGCATTTGTCATACTCGGGAACAACACCTTTTTTGCCTTCTTTAAGACCTGCAATTTCTTTAAACTGTCTGCGTATTTCGGCAACCATTCGCTGTGCGTTCCTGTCAACGCCAAGCATAAGCATTGCGGAAAATACCGCAGGAATTGCGGCGCCTATTATAAGGCCAAAGAATACCAAAGGATTCATAATATCAAAGCCTGTTATTTTTGCAACACCCTTTTCAACCGCCGCAACATTTACCTCGCTCATAAACGCTCCTAAAAGCGAGATGATTGTAAGCCCGGCGGCTCCGATTGCAAAGCCTTTTGTAACCGCCTTGACAGTATTGCCCGCACTGTCGAGTTCGTCGGTTATACCTAAAACTTCTTCGCCTAAATCCCCCATTTCCGCAAGACCCCTTGCATTATCCACAATAGGGCCATAGGCATCGTTGGAAATAATCATACCTACAATTGAAAGCATACCCATTGCCGACATTGCAATTCCGAACATGGCATATCCCTCGCCTATCGGGGCACATATGTTATATGCAAGTAATGCGGACAGTGCAATACCTACCATGGACGGGAGCACACTTAATAGTCCGTATGAAACACCCGACAAAATATTAAATGCAGGGCCTGATTTTGATGCCTTTGCAACAAAACGTACGGGCTTTTTCGTGTCATTGGTAAAATAATCACTTGCGATACCGATAATAACACCGACAAAAAGGCCTATAACCGTTGCCCCCCATATGCGCCAATGGAAATTGAACAACCATGTAGCCGCAGCGGTCAGTACAGCAAAAATTGCAGTTGTAACATATGTGCTTGAGTTAAGTGCTTTTGTAGGATCCCCCTTTTTGCCCATTCGGGCGGAGAGGACACCGATTGCAGAAGATAAAAGGCCCAGTGCTGCATAACAGAAAATCATTTCTATATTCAGCATAGCACCTGCAGTTTTGTCTAAAGCCATAGCTATTACAAGAGCTGCCGACATCGATGCCACATTTGAATCGAATAAATCCGCTCCCATTCCCGCAACATCTCCGACATTGTCTCCGACATTATCGGCGATAACAGCGGGATTCCTCGGGTCGTCTTCCGGAATGCCAAGCTCTACTTTACCGCAAAGGTCGGCGCTTATGTCAGCGGTTTTAGTGAAAATACCGCCCCCTGCTTTTGCGAACAAAGCAAGAGAACTTGCGCCAAAGCTGAAACCTAAAACAGCGCTTGTCTCATGGGTAAGGGCAAACACAAGAGTAACCCCTAAAAGACTTGTGCCTACAACAGCCATGCCCATAACGGCGCCGCCTCTGAAGCCTACGAGAAAGGATGGCTTTATTCCTTTTGTTGCCGCTTCGGCAGTTTTCCTATTAGCTATTGTAGCGACTTCTATACCGATTTTGCCTGCAACAGCCGAAAGCACTGTTCCCAGGATATAGGAAACAGTCATGATTATATTTGATTTTGGGCTTCCTGTCCATATCGGCTGCGGCAAAAATACCAAAATTAAAAGCGCAATAACGCCTGCAAAACGGGACAGGACAATATATTCACGCTTTAAAAAGGTGTTTGCACCCCTTCTGATGAGCTCGCTCACCTGTGCAATCCGGTTGTTTGACGAAGCTTGTGCCTTAACCCAGAAGTAAAAAAAGAATGCCACGACAAAGGATAATACGGATACTACGATTGCAAAGGAAAAAACTCCGACTTCGTTGATTTTCATTTTAGACACCTCTTACTTGTTATATTTTATTTTTGTTTATTTGACAGTTAATATAATTTATGATGGGCTTACAAAATATGTTATTAAATTTCGAAAACCGACAAGCCCAGTTTACATTATACCTCTATTTATGGTATAATTCAAATATATAGTATATATAATGATTATAGATAGAATTTATAGAAGCGGAGGGTTAGTTATGGAACTTCATCACTTGTGGCTTTTTCACAAGGTTGCTAAAAACCTGAGTTTTACAAAAGCGGCACGGGAATTATATCTCAGCCAGCCCACGGTATCGGTTCAGATAAATAAGCTTGAGAAAGCCATCGGACTTAAGCTGTTTGAAAAGAACGGCAAAAACTTGTGCCTTACCCAATGCGGGCAGCTTGTGCATTCCTATACAAAAAATATTTTTTCGCTGATAGCGGAAATGGAAAGCGAGATAAATCTTCTGAAAGGTGAAATAAGCGGCAGGCTAAGCATCGGTGCCAGCAATACGCCCGGCATTTATATTATTCCGAGAATTATCGGCAAATTTAAAGAAAAGTATCCCGGCATAAAAACCGACCTGCGCATCGGGGGCACTTTTGACGTTGAAAAAATGATAATAGTGGATCAGGTGGATTTTGCCGTTATCGGAGGAAAGGTCAAACTGCCGAAAACTTTTATTGTTGAAAAAATAATTGATGACTCCATGGTGATGATAACAAGCCCCAGGAATCCTCTTGCCCGGTTTGAATTTGTTGAGCCCAAAATGTTGGCGGACCAGCCTTTTATCACGCACGAGTCTACCTCTAACCTCTACAATGCCATGAAGCATATCTACAAAAATGATTTGCGTGTTCCTATGAATATCTTTATGGCGCTTGGAAGCGTCGATTCCATCAAACATGCCGTAATGGCCGATTTGGGAATTTCAATCATACCTATGTCCGCAGCAAAACAAGATATTGATTTGGGATTGCTTAACGTAGTGAAGATACCAAACTGCAACTGGAAATATGCTTACAGCTTTGTTTACCATAAGGACAGAAACCTTGCCGTTCCCGCAAGAATGATGATTAAGATAATTAAAGATACAATCGGTGATATTGTTACCGGTATGCAATAACTTTGGCAGCTTAAAAAATTATATCTGATTTTTTAAAAAAATTATTAACTTTATTGATTATAATTTGCCAATATAATATAATTATATGGCATTAATCCCTTTTATTATTTTGTAATAAGGAGGTGTTTTTTCATGCGGTTAGCATTATTTCTGAAGCCGGATAATAAAAAGCTGTTTATGGCTGTTGTTGCCGCAGCGATAGTTGTAGTTTATGTAAGTGCTTCTATTCTTGTTGATTTTGAAGCGGAGGATATAATTGTAAATGCAAACGGCAGTATGGCTTTTTTAGGAGAGCCGATGAATATTGTTAAGCCGCTTTACTTTGTTACCGGCCGTTTGTATGTGCCGCTTTATGAAACAATATCGGCAATGGGTGAGGGTGTAAGTGAGGATGACGACAGTTATACCGTCAGCCGGCAGGGAGCTTTCAGCAGGATTATGAAAAAAAACGACGATGGACTGTATAAGCAGTTGGTTTTCATTAATGAAGAGCCGTACATTTACATATACGACCTTGCCTGCCTTTACGGTCTGAATGTTGTTTTTGATTCGGGCAACAATCAAGTGCGCCTGTACCGGAAAAAAGAAAATGACAGCTACAGGGAAAACACCGCACAAAATAAAGCTTATTTAAGGCTTGAGGATATTTGCGCGGACTATGGAGCCGGAGGCAACTTTTCCGACGAAGGCCTTGAAAAGCTTCGCATTGTGGCGGATTATCTGTGGGAAAACGGTCAGTCATATCAAATAGCCTGGATACCTCTTTATATCAATCCGGCAATGCAAATAAAAAACGACTTGACAAAAAACTTTAATTTCTATAATGCCGGTTTTTTATATACTCTTGATTATCTTGTAAACAGGAACGGCAAAATTGTATTACACGGGCTTACCCATCAGGAAAACGACACGATAAGCGCGGTCGGTACGGAGTTCGGACCCGACACGCCCTTTTCAAACGATGAGATTGAAGAACGCATGCTTTACGCTAAGGAAATAGCAAAAACCTTTGGCTTTGACGATGATAAATTTGAATTTCCGCATTACAGCTTTACCGATAACCAATTAAAAATTGCCGAAAAGCACTTTGACTACATTTGCATTCAGTATCCGTATTCGAAAAAATACGGGAATATTGTAAGGATACCAAGGCTTTTTGGCACCGTAACATACATTCCGACGCCCCTTGGATATATCCGGGATGTTTCGGAATTAAAGGATACTTTAAATAAAATAGAAACATTGCAAGGCAAAAAGCTTGCAGGGTTGTTTGTTCATCCGTATATTGATTTTAATAACATAAAAATAACGGTCAACAGTGACGGTTATCGAATATCAAGCTACGGCAGGAACGGCATAATACCTCGGTTGGTAAGGGGAATGACGGAGAAAGGATATGTTTTTTTCCGATATTGAATAAAAAAACACTTTGTAAAGGAAATATCATTTACAGCATGATATAATGTTCGGGGATAAGCCATGCACCCGGACATTTTTTTATTTCATTTATTAACAGTAATTTTTCATTAAAGACAAGCATACATTACAGTAGGGGGGTATAAGCCGGAAAAGACGGAGGGGTACTGTTGATAAAAAAATTAAAGATAATAATTACCGAACATATATATGAAAACTCAGTCAAGTACTTTTTTTTGGTTTTATGCTTTATTACAGGTGTCGCGGCAGGCGCTTTTTTTGTAAAATCACTTCCGGCGGAAAGATCGGATGAACTGATGGCGATTATAAGCGGCTTTTGTACGGGAATAAGTGACGGGGAAATCAGGGCGTGGGAAACATTTTGCCAGTCAATTGCCAACAATTTAAGAACCGTTATAATTTTGTATGTTTGTGCAATGTCTTATTATTTATTTCCGCTGATATATTTACATATGGCGGCAAGAGGGTTTGTTATAGGTTTTACGGTCGGCTTTATGTCTTTGTTTTTCGGAGGAAAGGGCTTTTTATTTGTTCTTGTTTCGGTTTTACCGCAAAGCATAGTATTGCTGCCAACGACGCTGGCAATGTCGGTGTTGGCGCATAACCATTGTGTTTTTAAAAAAAAGGTTGTAAAAAATTCGTTTTTAAAATATGATAAAAGAAACGAATTGCTTAAGTTTACATATTATGCATTTTTAATATGTGTTTTTATGGCAATTTCAGCATTGATTGATTCTTTTGTTATCCCGGTATTTGTAACAAGCATTAGTGTATTGTTTTAACGCAGATACAATATATTGAGTCCGGATAAATTACCAAAAAAAAATTAATAAAATGTATAAAAAAACTATGTACAAAATTGATTTTTTGGAGTATTATATAAATTAAAGCGTTTACATAATATTATTTATCCTGGTAACTTAAATTGGCTGCCAATATTATATATTATCGAAAATCAACGGCACGCGCCAAAGAAAGGAGAAATACAATGGAGCCGAACGTAAATCGGTTTATTGATTATTTGGATAAGGTAAGGCATTTGTCAAACAATACCCTGCAGTCGTACAGACGAGATATTGAGCAGTATATTACATACATTAAGAATAACAAAATAGAGAGTTATGAGAAAATATCGCCTGCAATTATTACCGGATACATGCTGCACCTCCAAAATAAAGGGAGGGCGGCGGCAACCGTTGCAAGAAGTTTGGCTTCCATCAGAGCCTTTTATAAATATTTATGCAAGCAGCAGATATCGTCCATCGATCCCACCGGCGATATCCATTCCTTAAAATCCCAAAGAAAGCTGCCCGAATTTTTGACGAGCCAGGAGGTCAATCTTCTTTTGGAGCAGCCTTCCGTAGGTGAAATAAAAGGAATCAGGGACAAGGCAATGCTTGAAGTTTTATATGCTACCGGGATAAGGGTTTCGGAGCTTATATCTTTAAATACTGAGGATGAAAATATCGATGTTGGTTACATAATTTGCAGGAATAACAATAAGGAAAGAATTATCCCCCTTTATTCGGAAGCAATGGTTTCACTGAAAAGGTATATAGACAATGTAAGGCCTATGCTGATTAAAAACCCGGATGAAACTGCCCTTTTTGTGAATATTAACGGTGGCAGGCTTACGCGCCAGGGTTTTTGGAAGATAATCAAATTATATACAAAAAAGGCAAACATCAACAAGCATATTACGCCGCATACCTTGCGCCATTCTTTCGCCGTCCATTTGCTTGAAAACGGGGCAGATTTAAAATCAATACAGGAAATGCTCGGGCATTCGGATATTTCATCTACTCAGATTTACACAAGCGTTGTAAACAACAGGATAAAAAATGTCTATAACAATGCGCATCCCCGTGCAAGGGTGAAGTAATTGCATATTGCCGCAGAGTTTGATTTTATGCGGCATATAGTATAAAAAACAATTTATTGGCATACCATTTTAATAGGTAAAACCTTTGGGAGGTTGATTTTATGAAAAATGGTATGCGTTTTTTATGCTTATTTTTGACCGTTATCGTCTTTGTGTTTTCTCCCGCGGCCGCGGAGGAGAATGTGCCTTCCGTGCTTGAGATAAATGCAAAATCGGCTGTTCTTATGGACTTTATGACCGGCGACATATTATTCTCCCACAATCCGAAAGAGCATTTGCAAATAGCAAGTGTAACAAAAATAATGACTATGCTTTTAATAATGGAAGCTATAAATGCCGGTAAAATATCTTATGAAGATATGGTTACGACAAGCGAATATGCGGCCAGCATGGGAGGGTCCCAGGTTTATCTCGAACAAGGCGAACAATTGACTGTCAGCGATATGCTCAAAGCAATTGCGGTTGCTTCGGCAAACGATGCTTGTGTTGCAATGGCTGAGCATATTATGGGAAGTGTGCCCGCATTTATAAACGCCATGAATAAACGCGCAAAGGCATTAGAAATGAATGATACGGTGTTTGTAAATTGCAGCGGCCTCGATGATGAAAATCAATACAGCTGTGCATCGGATGTTGCAAAAATGACAAAAGAACTTTTAAAACATCAGGCAATCATACCATATCTGACTATATGGATTGACAGCCTGAGAAACGGCGAATTCGGCCTTTCAAATACAAACAGGCTGATAAGATTTTATGACGGGGCAATAGGAGTAAAAACAGGTTCCACGGATGAGGCGAAGTATTGCCTGTCGGCTGCCGCGACACGCGATGATTTGACGTTAATTGCCGTTGTGCTCGCCGCCCCGACAACAAATGACAGGTTTAGCTGCGCCACAAAGCTGCTGGATTACGGGTTTGCAAATTATGCTATGATTAAGGGTGCGAACAAAGGCGACAGTTACGGCAATGCAGCAGTGTCAAAGGGTGAGAAAAAAGAGGTTGAGGCAATAGCTGCCGAGGATTTTCGAAAGCTTGTTTCAAAAGAAGAAAAGGGCAGCGTAGATGTTAAGGTTGTTATGCCGGAGTATGTGATTGCCCCAGTAAATCAAAATGAGAAAATCGGAGAACTTCATATTTATATAAGCGAAAAACATGCAGGTACGGTTGATTTGGTTGCAAAAGACCATGTACCAAGAATAAAGGTATGGTATATGTTTATTAATATTTTAAAAATGTGGTCGGTTATGTGCTGATATTTTATATAGAAGTAATATATAAATGTAAATATAATTGAGAATGAAAAAAGTTGCCTTCGGCAATAAATGTTCGCTTCGCTTACTTTTAAAAGTAAACTTTTTTGATTTTCCGTCATTGCGTTTTGCGCAATTTCCTGTATATAAAAAATCCTTTAAAATCTGAGCTTTCAACAGGTTCAGATTTTTTTCAGATTTTTTTGAAAAAAAGTGTTGACATTGTTCTGTCTTCCTGCTATAATAATCTTTGCGCTCGGGGGAACCGGGCGAACAGCGAAGCTTGAAAAGTGAATAGCGTAGAGAACGAAACAAGAGTTCTCGTCAATTCTAA
>LVAX01000041.1 GCA_001604215.1 Clostridiales bacterium Firm_18 | reverse complement strand
TTTGAAAAAGGGCGCGTCATTACCGATTTCTCCAAGCGTGCAAAGAGTGACAAGTCCCTGCATGGCTTGATTGGCAAAGTAAGAAAAGGCGACATACAAGCAACCAAGGATGTGGACATCATCATCCGCAATACCTACAGGACTCTGATGAGTCGTGGCATGAAGGGTTGCTATGTGTATTGCACCGATAAGGCTTTGGCTCAGTTTCTGAGAAGTCGGATTGCTGGATATGCCTTTGAGGATTATGGAATGCTGGCAGCGGAAGCAAATAGTACAACTGTTAACTCTTAATTATCTACAGAAAACAATCGTGACGCTGTATTCACAAAAGTAGTTCCTGATTTGAGCATTTCCTGATTAATCTTTTTTAGTATTGCTATTTGCTTCTCATTACTTTTTAGATAATTGCTTGGGGAAACCCTTTCATCTTCACTCTTACCCTCATACATTGCATCATATCGATCAGCAATAAACCCACAAATATCAATAAATAGATTGATAAATAGATCCCTTTCATCATCGCAGCGGTTAACAATAATGCAATGCATTTTTGAGATTAATCCATCTTGCAATGCTTTATAATCTCCATTTGGAAGACCTGAATCGATTTGAATCTTTGCTAGTTGTTCAAAAGCACCAAATTGCATTATAAATGACAGATAACTAATTGCTCCGATTACAAAGGTTCTAGCATTTCTTGTGATTTCGTAATTTGCAGTACTTTTTGCTTTACTTGAACTGATGAAGTATCGATATAATGTATCAATTTTTAGAAGGTCAACATAGATTTGTGGATCAGTATCCTTGAAAATTCGATAATACTTGTCATCATCAAACATTTTTGCCATAGCATTTCTGGCATAACCGGGGTACTGGAGCATTGCCGCCATCCCAAGTTTTCCAATCTGCTCTAGGTTCGTATGCTTAGAAGTATCAGAGAATTCTTTACGAATCTTGTCTCCGCTCTTAATTACGTACTGAACACCTAGACGTTCCAACTCAATTCCAAGTGCTTTTTGTTCTGGAGTATTTGCCTTAAGGTCTTTTGCTTTAATTGGCTTTTGAGAGTTTGTTGCTTTCGCAACTTCAGTAGCGAAATCATCTCCATATTGACCTGAATTTTTAATTACTTTACAAGGAATGAAGAAATCTGTCAGGAAATTTGTTTTGCCAATAAGCTCTGTAGTCTGCCCCCCATTGATAATTGAGTAATTCGTAAGTGTCAGAACTCTTCCGCTAAGAGAATAATCGTCACATATGAATACTAGTCCATTATTGAAAAACCAAAACTTTTCTGGAGTGGCTGTAATCGTTTTTTTTATTCCTGAATCAATTGCAGGGCTTTTGATAAAATATCTTAAGTTCAAACCAAGTAGGCTTCGCTTTCTTCTAAGAAAAGCGTCTTTTATAGAAAGAGCTGAAATGTTTACCATTATCGAATCTTTATAGGATAAAGAGTTGCTGGTGTTATCAATATTAAATTCACCATTAGAAACAATATTGTTAGCAGTTTGACATGTTTCAAAACGCTCTTTAATCTCATCTCCGAAGAAAATTTCCGCTTTGTCTTTGTAATTATCAAATAGATACTCTTTTAGCTTCATAGCTTCTTTTTTCTTTGGGACATAAGATGTGAAATATTTGACTGAAGAGTTTTTCTGTATGTATGGAGAAGCTTCGTCCATTGCTTCGTAGAAAAGTGTAACTAGATTATCATTGTAATTAGCTGTTTGTCTATTTAAAAGCTGATTCTCAGTATCAAAAATTTCCTTTACCTCACCAATTACAGTTGTTTTATCTAAACTGGAAGTTATTAAGTATTTGCTTTGAATGAAGACTATATCCTTCGTATCAGATGACGTATCATTACAAATTGCATCGATACTGCCATCATTGGCTTTGTCACATATCTGTCCCCATATCTCATCATCTGAAAAATCGATAGTTGAATCATCGTAAAAGAAGTATTTCAGACATAAAAATAGAAATATAGCAAAATTCTTTTCATCCTTTCTCTCAGCGTGTTCTTTTTTGTATGTTTCAATTTCCTTGTTAAAGAAGCTCTGTACTTCATCAGTGATATCAGCCATGCTTTATTCCTTTAAGCCTATTAGATCATACATAAGATCTTGAACGCAAGGAAAACCTTTTATAGAGCTAATCATTAATCTACAAAGCAGGGAGTCTATGATTTTATGATTGATTAAGTTGTTCGAAGGTCTTCAGCGAAAAAATAATTTGGCTTGACAACCCCAAAATTGCTGTTAGAATAATATGCATACGATTGCATGATAAGGGATTTGATTTTGCTTCCATGGTAAGCTTTAGTGATTATGAAGGAAGCTGTTCAATTTACTAAGTTATGCATACGATTGCATAACTGGGAGAGCTGATGATTACTTCCAAGGAATTGGCAAAATTAGCAGGAGTTTCTCAATCGACGGTATCCAGAGCGCTAAATGATAGTCCGCTTATCTCAGATGATGTAAAAGTAAAAATTAAAAAACTAGCTCAGGAGCATCGCTTCGAAATGAATTCTCAAGCAAGAAGCCTGAGAACTCGAAAAACTGATACGATCGGTATCCTGTTTCCGCGATTCTTCATGAACCTTAGTACCAACTTATACTTTACCCATCTTTATGATTCCTTGCAGGCTGAACTCTCAAAGTATGATTATGATTTGCTCGTTATATACGATGCAAAACAAGAAAACCATCTGAGTCCGCTTGAAAAGATGATAAAGCGTCGAAAGGTAGATGGAATTATACTCGTGAAGTCTGACTTAAATGATGAAGAGATGACTGTGCTGGAACGGAGTGGACTCCCGTTTGTCTCAATCTTCTGTGATGATTTCAATGAGCGCACCAATTCACAGTATGCAATTAACACCTACGATGGGGGAGTCCTAGCAGGAAAATACTTTGCAGAGTTTCAGGACTACATGCCGCTGTACTTTGGTTCCTTGATGGATAGCAGTGATTCAATGAATCGTCTTAACGGGTTCCGCAGAGGATTGAATATTGCCGGTAGTACAGTTACCAATATTGAGACAGTGGTAAGCGAAATGTCGGTTTCCGGTGCATATCAGTCTGTGATGCAACATACAGAATGCTTTGTCCAAAGGCGTGCCGTCTATGTATATAACGATATGATTGCAAGCGGCATGCTCATGGCTTTTAAAGATCTCCATATTGATGTGCCTGAGCATATTCAGATGATTAGCAATGACGATATCCCCTTAGCGAATTGGATGCATCCCCGGCTTTCTACCCTGAGATTCCCCACAAAAGACCTCATTAAAATTGCCTGTCAACGATTGGTGCGAGAAATTGTCAGTGGGAATATCGAGATAGAGAACATGCAGTTGTCTCCAGAACTTATTTTACGCGGTACAACATTGCACCGCAAATCTCTCTAATCCATGTAGTAGACGCCCACCTTTTTTATAAAAAAAGGGAGCTTCAACAAAAAAATCAGGAGGAACGAAATGAAGAAACGTGTAGCTTTGTCTTTGCTACTTATTGTAGCGTTGGCTCTGACAAGTGCGCACCTGTTCGCCGGAGGGGCAAGTGAAACGAGTGGACCGGTAAAAATCCGTGTCGGTACTATGCCAAATCATATTGGAGTGCCTATCCAGTATGCTGCCGAGAAAGGTCTTTATAAAGAGGCTGGATTGGATGTGGAAGTAATCCTCTTTCCTACCGGGGCCCCGATTAACGAAGCTCTTTCTGCAGGAAAAATTGATTTAGCTGGTAGTGGCATGGCCTCGGTATTTGCTCTTGCCTCTGGTGATACCTACTGGCTGGGAGACTATGTGAAAACCGTTGCTGGCCTGGGTGTTTATGTAAGACCCGATAGCCCGGTTTTAAAAGAGAAGGGTAAATTTCCTGGAAATCCTAATGTGTATGGTAGTAAAGAGACCGTAAAAGGTATGGTCATTCTTGGTGCACTTGGGACTTCTGACCAGTTCGAAGCTGTTGCATGGGCTCAGGGATTTGGTCTTACCGGCAATGATTTCCAAATGCTTAATATGGACCGTGGTCCTGCTGTACAGGCATTCAAAATGGGCGAAGGCGATGCAATTGCTTGTGGTGGACCTCCGTACAACTACGAACTTGAAGCAGCTGGTTTTGTCCTTGCTGCTGGGCTTACCGAAGTTTCTGGTATGGATATCGCTGATGGTATGCTCGGAAGGAAGAAATTCATTGATGCAAATACTGAAGAGGTTGAGAAGTTTGTAGAAATAACCTACTCGGTAATTGATGAATTATTCGATTCTGATGAAATGCTTGCCGATTATGCGATGGGATTTTACAATAAGAACGGTAAGAACTACACCACAGAAATGATGAAAGGAGAAATTAAGGACAAGGATTATATTGGTCGGAAAACAATTTCTTCTCCAGAGTACCGCTTTGGGTCGACAATGGTAGGTATGGGTGGCTTCTATGTTACTGATGGAAAAATTGAGCCCGAACTTGAAAAAAATATCTTCGCCAGTTTGAGACCTGATTTCCTTGAGAAGATCTATGGTATTAAAATAACAAATTTCACCAACTAGTATTCGTACAATTAACTGGTTATGTTGTGCGACCGGAAGAGCTTTCGACCGGTCGCATCTTAAGCGGAATGGGAAACGTACTATGAATCGAAAACTTTTTTTACACCTACTTATTTCGATCCTTTCAGTAATTGCTTTTGTTGGTATTTGGCACCTGTTTACAGCGGTATTACGGGTTGTATCGGTCAATACTCTGCCTGACCCTATGAAAGTGTTTACCTCTTTCATTAAAAAGTTCAGTAATCCTAATCCTGATGGTGCTACCTTGTTGCAACATACGGCTGCTAGTTTGCAAGTCGCGCTCACTGGTTATTTCTATGCATTAATTATCGGCATACCACTAGGAATTATGATGGCTTGGAATAAGTACATCGACCGCTTTGTTCGACCATTGTTTGACCTACTCAAGCCGATTCCGGGTGTTGCATGGATACCTCTCATGATTGTAATTTTTGGTTTAGGTATCGCATCGAAAGCCGCAGTTGTCTTTTTTTCAGCAGTCGTTCCCTGTGTCTTGAATTCATACACTGGTATTAAGCAAACCAAAGATGTACATCTTTGGGTAGCACGGACATTTGGAGCTTCCCACCACCAGAAGTTATTCACGATTGCTATTCCGACAGCACTTCCCCATATCTTGACTGGTGTTAGGGTAGCTCTTGGTGCAGCATGGGTTGCAATCGTTGCAGCAGAGTTGCTTGGTGCAACTCGGGGATTGGGCTTTATGATTCAGCAGTCACGTGGAATTTATCGCACCGATATCATAATCGTGGGTATGCTAGCTATCGGCATCTGTGGTGGAATTTTAACAAGCATTCTCACGATAATTTCCAATTTTTTGCTCAAGGGCAGGCGATAAATGAGAAAAATACTACAACGAATGGCCCAAAATAGTATGTATGCAATAATCTCCATTGTCTCGTTTCTCTTGTTATGGGCAATTGGGGTACAGTTGTCAGATATAAAAATTGTTATGCCAGGTCCATGGGAAGTTATTATTGACTTCGTTGATAGTTTCATACATCCCGTAGGGCGATATACCATGCCTGTACATATTCTTTACAGTCTCATGCGGGTAGTCCCGGCTTATATTGTTGGAAGTGTGGTTGGTATTACACTTGGAATTCTGATGGGATGGTATCGTCCAATCAACTCTATCTTTAGGCCGATTTATGAACTGATTAGGCCTATACCACCTATCGCATGGATTCCGATTTCCATTGTTTGGTTCGGTATTGGTGAGGGCTCCAAGTGGTTTCTAATTTTCTTAGCGGCATTTGTTCCTGTTACGTTGAATTCGATCTCAGGTGCACGTTCTGTTGACCCTCTCCTGATTAAGTGTGGGGAGATGCTAGGAGCCTCAAAGAAGCACATGTTTAGGACCATTGTACTGCCTTTCTCAGTCCCCTATATCTTTAGTGGATTGCAGGTTGGGTTAGCAGGATCTTGGGCAACGGTAGTAGCAGCGGAAATGATACGCTCTACAGAGGGGGTTGGTTGGATAATCATCTCGAGTATGGATACCAACGACGTCGCTCAAAGTCTGGTGGGAATAATGGGTATTGGAATAGTCGGGTTCCTCCTGGCTACTATCATGAGAAACGTGGAGGACAGGCTATGCGCGTGGACAGTACGGGAAGTGTAGATACAGTTATTTCCTGCCAAAGAGTCTCCAAGGAGTTTTCCTCCAAGCGGGGCACTACAAAGGTTATTGAGAATATTTCCCTTGAAGTTAAGCGGAATGAGTTTGTTGTATTGTTTGGGCCTGGCCAGTGTGGCAAGACGACATTGATGAATGTTTTATCGGGTTTAGATACTGCCACAAGTGGTACTGTCTACTCCCTGGGAGAGAAGGTTGTTAGGCCAGGAGCTGAACGGGGAGTTGTATTTCAGTCTATGGCACTTTTCCCGTGGTTAACTGTACGAGGGAATGTTGCTTATGGCCCAAAGGCGAGGGGTTTTGAAAAGTCGGTGTGGATAGAGAAGTCTGACTATTATATCAACTTGGTAGGGCTCAAGGGTTTTGAAGATTCCTATATCAACAAGCTATCCGGCGGCATGAAACAACGTGTTGGTATCGCACGAGCTTATTGTAATGAGCCAGAAGTATTGTTCATGGACGAACCCTTTAGTGCTCTCGACGCCCAAACACGATATCTGATGCAGGAAGAGATTATGAGAATCTGGTCAACCGAGAAGCGCACAATAGTGTTTATTACAAACAATATTGAAGAGGCTGTCTATGTTGCCGATAGAATTATTCTTCTTACAAACTGCCCAGCAAAGATCAAAAAGGAATACCATATCGATTTGCCTAGGCCAAGAGATTACACTTCGCCCGAATTCCTGTCATTACGTGATGAGATTTCGAAAAACATGGATAGGACTCTATGAGGAATCGAGTATGAATGAAAACATAAAAGTACGAGTGACTAATCTTAGCAAGCAGTTTGGTGATCTGAAGGTACTCGATAATATTAGTTTTGATGTTCTCCAAGGAGAATTTCTCTGTGTCGTCGGCCCCACGGGGTGCGGGAAAACGACATTCCTCAATAGTGTCACTAAGCTCTATGAGCCAACTTCGGGCGAAATTCTCATCGATGGCAAACCAGTTGATTTACAAAAAAACAACATCTCATATATTTTCCAAGAGCAGTCAACAATGGAATGGTATACGGTGGAACAGAATATTGAATATGGACTACGAATCCGCGGGGTCCCAAAAGTGGAACGACGACAGGCAGTAGATGAAGTCCTCGAGATGGTTGGCTTAAAGGGTTTCAGGAAGTACTATCCACGAGAGCTCTCTGCCAGTATGGTCCAGCGTGTGGTAATTGGTCGTGCTTTTGCAACAAAGCCAGAGTTATTACTCATGGATGAGCCGTACGGCCAATTGGATATTGAGCTACGCTTCAAGTTAGAGGATGAACTCATTGATTTATGGCGAAAGACAGGGACTACTGTGATTTTTATTACCCATAATATTGAAGAAGCGGTGTATTTGAGTGAACACATTCTAGTTTTGACCAACAAGCCCTCGACAATTAAGAAAAGGATAACAAACAATCTTCCTCGGCCAAGGAATGTGATTGATCCAGAGTTTATCCGTTTACGGAACGAAGTTACTGAATTGATTAAGTGGTGGTAGGAGCAGAGATAAAATGAAACCAAATATTGTATTAATAAATTGCGATGATCTGGGTTATGGAGATTTAGGGTGTTATGGATCGAAGAAAAATGATACTCCATATCTAGATCAATTGGCAACCGAGGGACGACGATTCACCGACTTTTATATGGCTTCTCCTGTGTGTACACCCTCACGAGCCTCCATGCTCACCGGGTGTTATCCTCCTAGAATTGGCTTTGGTGATTTCCATGGAGAAATCGTGTTATTCCCCGGTTTTGATATCGGCCTACATCCAAACGAAGTTACTATTGCAGACGTTTTAAAGGATGCCGGTTATAAAACCATGCATGTTGGTAAGTGGCACTGTGGTGACCAAAAGCCCTTCTTGCCAACTAGCCATGGATTTGACCATTATTACGGACTACCATTTAGCAACGATATGGCAATTTCTGAAAAAAATCACCAGTTCCCGCCGCTTCCGCTCCTTGTGGACGATGAGGTAATCGAACAACAGCCGGATCAGCGTTCACTAACCGAGCGATACACAGAGCAGAGTATTCGGTTTATTCGCGAAAATAAAGAAAATTCATTTTTCCTCTACCTCGGACATATGCATGTACATCTGCCTCTTTATGCACCCGAAATTTTTGAACGACGGTCTAGAAATGGTGCCTATGGTGCCTGTGTTATGGCTATTGATTGGTCGACTGGTGCTATCGTTGATGCTCTGAAACGTTATGGTATCTATGAAAACACTTTGATAATCTTCACTAGCGATAATGGTTCACGTAATGACTTTGGTGAGAGTAATGGCATATTGCGCGGTTCCAAACGTGAGACATGGGAAGGTGGACAACGTGTTCCCTTTATCGTCCACTGGAAGGGTGTGGTTGAACCAGGAGTGAATGATGGATTAGTCTCAGCTCTCGATTTACTCCCCTCATTAGCAACTATAAGTGGTGGTAAGATTCCTAGTGATAGGATTATTGATGGAATCGATTTGTCTGACTTGATGTTAGGAAAGACTGAGGAATCGCACCGGAAGACGTTTTTCTATTATCTAACCAATACACTTGAGGCAGCCCGAGTAGGGGATTGGAAGCTCCATGTCGCGAAGCCCCGAGTCTCTCGAGAGTCTGAAGAGACCGATAAGGATGTCTCGGTGGTACCAGCTCCTGTTATTGATGATGATGTTGAGGTAAAAGAGCTATACAATCTCAGAGCAGACCCATCTGAACAGCATAATGTGTATGACCAGCATCCTGAAGTAGTTGCCATAATTATGCGAGAAATTGAACAATGCCGTGTCGATATTGGAGATGCATTCACTGACACAAAGGGTGCTCATATCAGGGATATTGGCAAGGTTGAAGATGCTCAACCGTTAACCATCTATGATGAAAATCATCCCTATATTATCGCTATGTATGACAAGAATGAGGTAGGTTGATTTCCAAGAGGAATTCCAATTGCGGAGTTTCTACAATTGTACCCGTTTTTTCATAGTTTGTTTTTGTAATTTTATTGGCAGGAATGCAATATTGCAATGATAATTATTAATCTCCCATGAGGACAATATTCATGGGAGAATTCTTGTGGGCTCCAGGTATCGTCACCTAAGACTGAGTCCGATTATCCTTAGCCTTCCAGATACCTATTAAAGCAAGTCTTTAGAATCGTTGCATCTGTATAGCAGATGTGCGAAGATGAGGCCGGTGGTGAAGAGGAATGATT
>LVAX01000040.1 GCA_001604215.1 Clostridiales bacterium Firm_18 | reverse complement strand
GGAGACGGCGGTATGCTCCTGATGAACGACGAAGATTTATATATAAAGGCACATAAATTTGCCGATAAAAACTATAATCGTTTCAGCACAGACCCGGATAGTCTTCGCAGAATTGAGTTCTTAGCACCAAATTACAGGATGAGCGAATTGCAGGGTGCGGTAGCCCTTGCACAGCTTGCAAAGCTTGAGAAAATATGTAGTACGCAAAGGAAATATGGAGATATGATAACAGCGGGCATTTCCGGCTTAAAAGGGGTGTATCCTCACGAGGTAAAGGACGGGAACTCGTCGTCATACTGGTTTTACATGTTTCGGATAGAGCCGAAGGAAGCCGGAGCAAACAGAGATGAATTCAGTAGGGCGCTGATTGCGGAAGGGATACCCGTTCAAAAGGGCTATATTCCGACATGCGTTTACGAATACGATATATTTAAGAATAAAACGGGATATCAGGGCACTAACGCGCCGTTTGATTCGAAATATTATGGTCGGGACATAGAATATAAAAAGGGTATGTGTCCAGTTGCAGAGGATATTCTGAATACGGCCATTAAGTTCAGTTTAAATCCATTTTATACAGAACAAGACATTTCCGATATTGTAGAGGCTATCAATAAAGTAGCACATTATTATAAGAAAAAAGTGTAAGGGGATGCTTGAAATTATAAAAATACAGGCTGTTTGCATAAATCAATCAAAGGAGATAAATAAAAAATGATTAAAAAAATCGACATTCATGTTCATTCAAGAAAAGAAATGAAGGGGGCTTTGGCAGCGGGGGTTCAAAGACTTAACGGAGGAGGAACATACGCAACCCCAAATGAGCTTAGAAAAATGTATGACCAAATCGGTGTGGAAAAGGGAGTTCTGTTGCCGAGCAACACGCCGGAATGCGCTCATCTTATCGTTACAAATGAAGATGCCTATGAAATCACGCAGCAGTACCCCGAAACACTGCCGTATTGGTTTTGCAACATTAACCCGAAAATTGGCGGCAACAGCCCTGACACTGATTTGTCATACTTTTTAAATTTTTATAAAAGCCTAGGTGCACGGGGGGTTGGCGAGGTTACAGCTAATCTTTATTTTGACGACCCATTGGTTGAAAATCTGTTTCGTCATTGCGAGCTGTGTGAATTGCCACTTACCTTTCATATAGGCAATCCTGGCTATGGTGATTACGGGTTGATTGACGATATCGGACTTCCGAGGCTTGAACGAGCGCTTCAAAAGTTCCCAAAGCTTCAGTTTTTAGGGCATTCTCAAAAATTTTGGGCGGAAATCGGGCAGATTACACCTGAAGAGCGTAACGGATATCCTTCCGGTCCGATAAAATCCGAAGGGCGTGTTGTGGAGTTGATGCGCAAATATCCCAACCTTACGGGTGATTTATCGGCAGGCAGCGGCTATAACGCTGTATCGAGGGATCCGGATTTCGGATATGCCTTTATCGAAGAATTTGCCGAACGTCTTTACTTCGGTACAGATATTTGCACTCCCAAAAACATAACAAACCCTATGCTAAAGCTTTCCGCATGGCTTGACGAAGCGGCTGAAAAAGGATATATAAGCCGGAATGCGTATGAGAAGGTTTGTCGTGAAAATGCATTGAAATTGCTTGATGGAAAATATTGAAAATAAACAGAAGTCAGAAGTGAAGAAAATGGATATACATATTAACCATTGCAATAAAGGAGACAGAAAAAGTGATAAAGCAATATGGTTTTGCAATAATCGGTTGCGGTGCTATAGCTGACTTTCATGCCCGCGCCATATCACAAGTTGAAGATGCCAAGCTTGTGGCGGTGTATGACGCGAATTCTGAAATAGCCCTATCTTTTGCCGCAAAAAAGATACAAACTTATCTTTATCCGATGCAAAAAACAGCGGGTTTTCCGACCTTATAGCAATTTCGGATTGCGGCCACCGGCTACAGGTTGCAGAGATGATTAATGCCGTTAAGAACGGCGGGGCATTACTGAATGACAGTGCCGAGGCCCGCCGTACGATTGCTTTGGTATGCGCGGTGTATGAATCTGCAAGAACGTGTAAAATTATAGAACTTGAGTGTTGAATTCAAAAACGGGGTGTAGAAATGATTAAACTAGCCTTTGCAGGATTTCGGCATGACCATATATTCAGCTTATATAATTTGGCGCTTGACAACAGCGATGTGAAAATCGCCGGTGCCTAGGAGAATTTTAAAGAAGCCAGGGAAACGGCGGAAAAAGATTATTCCGTCAAATTTACGCATGTTACTTATGAGGAACTGTTGTCGGACAAAAACATAGACGCCATAGCTATCGGAAATTATTACGGGGCAAGGGGAAGAATGGCTATTGACGCCCTAAAATTCGGAAAACACGTCATTTCCGATAAACCCCTTTGCACTTCCACCGAAGAACTGAATGAAATAGAGCGGTTGGCAGACGAAAAAAACTTAAAAGTAAGCCTTATGCTTGATTTGAGGTATTCGGGCAATGTATTGGCCGCAAGGAAGGTAATAAAAGAGGGCAGGATAGGCACTGTCAACAATGTTTACTTCGGCGGCCAGCATCCCCTGATGTATGGCAAAAGACCCGGCTGGTATTTTGAAGTAGGCAAGCACGGCGGCGTCATAAACGACATTGTAATCCATGGTATAGATCTTATTTGTTATTTGACCGGCCTTGAGGTGTAGGAGGTTTTTTCCGCAAGATGCTGGAATGCTTATGCGGATAAGGAAAAGCACTTTAAGGACAGTGCGCAAATGATGCTCGGGCTGGGTAACGGCGCAGGCGTTATTGCGGATGTTTCGTATGCGGTGCCGAATGCAATAGGATTTGGTTTTCCTTATTATTGGAACTATCAGGTTTGGGGAACCAAGGGAATAATCAGTTTTTCGGCCCACTCGAAGGGTGTGGAGCTTTACAGCGACCAAAGTAACAAGGTTGAGATTATCAAAGGGATAGAAACCGACAATGATTATTTAAAGGATTTTGTCAGTGAAATCAAGTTTGGTACAGCTAAGAATATAAACGGCAGTGATGTGTTTATGTCAACTCGCGCGACTTTAACCGTGCAGGAAAAGGTGTTATAGTTTTGTATAATGATATAACAATATATGGTGTTAAAATGTAAAAATATCTGAAAACGACTATTCGGGTACCCTTTTTCGCAGGTATAAACTTGGATTATGCAAGAAAACGTTAGGGGCGGCAAGGATTCTTTTCGGTACCTATATGGATTTCGGATCGTTGGTCAGCCAGACGATTCAAATTAAACAAATGAAGAAAGAGAAATGGTTCTTTACAAAAGCACATTATCAGTTTTAAAAAACAAAAAAGAAATGAAGGTTGATATATTATGATAAGAGAACTAAGAGAATTGAGAGAATTCTTTTTTGATGCTCTTGTAAAAAGTTCTGAAGATTATCTTAAGCAGTTTAACAAAAAAAACGGCAGATTTCTTGAAAATGGTGGGTGGGCGATAACAAAACAAGATCCAATGCTTGCTTATGCATATCTATATATGACAAAGGGCAAAGACAATAAATTTTATAATAATCCGGAAACGCTCTCCGTTATAGTTAATGCGATTAAGGCATTACGAGACTTTCAGTATCCTGATGGGCAGCTTGAGTTTGTGAAAACGGACGGCTCGGCTTTAGGTCCTATTTATATGCCGTGGACGTTTTACCACTGGCTGGAAACCTATCAGCTTCTTAAAAATGAAATTGAGCCTGATATGAAAAAGGACTGGGAAATCGGTTTGTTTCCGGCATTCCGAGCTTTTAATGATAAAGATCTGGCCTCTAAAATAAATAATATTAATTTGTGGAATATAATGAGCCTGCATCGTGCTGGAATTGTATTTGAAAATGAAGAGTGGATAAGACGAGCGAACAGTCAGATTGGAGTATATTTGACTGCTCAAAAACCAGAAGGAATATGGGAAGAGTATGGAGGTCCGACAACGGGTTATAACCATGTATATGTTCATGCACTAGGATTGTATCGTTTTCATGGTGGACAAATAGATGTAACCGATGCGTTAAAAAAGGCAATTGCATTTCATCAGGTTTTTACATATCCCGATGGAAGTGCGGTTGAAACAATGGACGGAAGAAGGCAATATCACAAACCGGGATGGGGCGGTCAGAGTGTTGTTCTTCCTACTGGTTATCCGGGATTTATTGCAACCCAGGGAGGGATAAGGCTATTATCATCAAGAATGCCTTATACAGACAAATGCAAAATTTCACTGCCTTATACAGCATCAATGCTTATGATATTAGACGCTATTATTGCCGATAAGGATTTGGCAGCAAGGTTTGTCGATGAAGACGAAGGTTATATGTTGTCAACTGAAAAGACGTTTTCTGCATGCCACGGCAAAGGCGCTATAATACGAAAAAAAGGTATGCAGACGGCTTTAAGCGCATATACCGCACCAGTATTGGAAAGCGAGTTTAGTTTGGACAGATGTTCATTTGTTAGTGTTTGGACTGAAAAATCAGGATTAATATTAGGAAGTGGCAATTCCAAAAACAAGGTTAACCATAGTAGTTTTGTCATTACAAATAAAAATGAGCAGGAGATATATCATATCCCTACTGACGGTAAGCTTGTTTCGGAAAATGAAGTAATTTTAAACTATGAAAAGGCAGTATGCAAAATTCAAGTGGATATAAGTGAAAAGGGAGAGGTTCTATTAAAATATTCGGCTAATACTTGCTCGCCAGAATATAGCTGGTATATAAATCTTCCTCTGAGACCCGACTTTACATTTGAAAATTCAGACATTATGGTTATACGAGGTAAGCATGGAAACACAATAAGATTTTCTGATGTTGAAGTATATTTTAAAGAGAATTATGAACTCAAAATGCCTTCATTTACTTTAACTCCGTATTTTCAATATGACAGAATAAAAATAGATGAATGGCTGGCAACGGTTTCTGTTTATCCTGATGAGGACAAAGAGATTGTAATAAAAATCAAAGGTATGTAGCTTTAGTTGAATAAATGCAGGGCTGCAAGTTTTGCATATGCAAGTATGACTTCCTTGTCGGGAAGCGATTATGTACTTGTGGTGACGATGTTGCATACGGCAAAGCGGCGAACGGTGAATATAATGATATTTATAAATGGAACATGGTGAGCGGTGAAACAAAATTGCTGTATGGTGGGCAATCCGACAACCGATTGGAGGGAAGATACGGCAAATTATGATATAGGCATTTGCAACAATTATATTTATCATACCGGCTATGAGTACCCAACAGCGGTTTCGGTTTATGTTTCTATGGCGGACGGTCTTAATGTTAAGAATAATTTAATTAAAGAATCTGCATACACCGCCATCAGCGCGGGCTGGGGCTGGTTGCCCGCAACATATGATTACGGGGAAAAAATAAATGTACGCAATGCTGAAATAGCATATAATCTAATAGAGGATTTCATGCAGGTATCTTATGACGGCGCGGCAATTTATGTCCTCGGAGGAAACTGTGCGGAAAGTTACAAGGAATGCTTTAATGAAATACACGATAATTTTGCTGTAAAAAGCTCTGAGACTTCTACGAAAATGGGATATTATCTGGATGGCTCGGCTTCACACTGGCATGTTTATAATAACGTAATCAGCGGTTCTGCCTATCCGGTCTATTCACAATACAATACTCCCGGTGAGAATTCTTACAACAATCTTATTGAAAAAAACTATTCGACAGAAGCCTTCCCGGGAGGGAATGAATCGTTTGATAGAAATGTTGTTGTAAAGGAATGCTTCACAGAGCCTACATTGGAGGCATTGTATAAAAAATATCCGAACGCGAAATCAATTGAGGAAAACGCAGGGTTATTGAAATGAAACAAAGCTTGTATAAATATACAGCATACTAAAAAAAGGGTGATTTTATGAATATGAAGAAATATGATATTCCCAGGTCAAAGGGACCTTTTATAAATATGCCGCTTTGCCGTGCCGGATATGATAAAGACAGCGGCGAAGAACGGTTTTGGATTGCTACGGTTAATAGTAATGAGGGTGCGACAGGTCTATTGATTTCGGAAAATGGCAAGAGCAGAGTGTTTAATTTAAAAGCACCTGTATTGTATAATGCCGTTTATACCGGGGAGGATGTTTTATGGCTTTGCGGTGATTTGAAAAGTGTTATACGCTTTGACCTTAAAACCGGAAAGCAAGAGGTGTTTGACACCGGAATTGGCTACGCACTTGTTTTTAATGGTATGGCATATGATGAAACCACAAAAAAACTGTTTTTTGCAGGAGCGCTAACCCCGCCCCATGCTACGGGTATTTCCTTTGATATGTCAGGCGGCAAGACGGTAAAGGTTTACACAGGCTTATCCGAAAAATCACTGAGCATGAGCAGAAGCTGGTGTAATGGTGACGGAACTTTAACGGTGGTAATGCGCGGCGATAAAACAACCGTAAATTGCTGGAACCCTTTGGAAGAAACATTTACCGAAAAATTGTCCTGGGTTCAAGAGCATGAGAATATGGTTTCCGAAATGACAGATGAGAATGGCAGGCATTATTGCAGCGGCAAGGGCTGGTTAAACTCCCTTACTTATGAAATTGAGGAGGGGCCAAAGCCGAATATAACTGCATTCTGGTTTGACCGCAGCGGCGATGTTGCATATGGTAAAGTAGAGAACACTGATTATACAGAAATTTATAAATGGAACATGGTGAGCGGTGAAACTAAGATGATGTTCAGTATCCCTAATGAGACGGGAACATGTCTTACTGAAAAAAAGGACGCGCTTGTTTCGGTTACATTGTACGGTGAATTTTATAAATACTCCACAGACGGCGAACTGATAATGACAAGATGGCCTGATACCTCCTCTGCGGGTAGAATGGATGTTGTAATGGGTCTGGGGGATAAGTACATCCTCGGAACACCGTTCATTACTCAACGTTTTTGGCTTGTGGACAAGGAGAGCGGAGTTGGTTTTGATGCAGGGAAAGCTTCACCCGGGCGTGGTGAGGTAATGCGCGGATGGTTTATGAATGGTAAGGCATATTTGGCAAGCTATTCCGAGGGAATTTTAACTGAATTAGATCCAAATCAAAACTTTAATTTTCCTGAAAATCCTCGTGTAGTAGCAAAGCCGCCCATGGCAATGCGTCCATTTTGCAGTGCTGATGACGGAATAAATCTTTATTACATATCAAATCATCATTACTATATTCCCGGCAGTACGGCAACAAAATATAATACGCTAACGGGGGAAACTCTACATAAAAAAGAAACTATGGAAGGTCAGTCATTTCGCAGTCTTTTTTACAACAAAGCGAAAAAAATATTAATAGGCGGTACTACCTTTAATCTTGATTGTAATTACGGAAGTCCGATTAGTGATAAATGTTACATAGCCCTTATTTCGCCTCAAACACTTAATGTAACCGAATATGTTGAAGCACCGAAGGGTACGGACTGCGCAACCGTTTTAGGACAGCTTGACGATACGAGATATATTGTGCTTTTTGAAAAGAAAAATAGCTGGTACAATAAAGCCTTAATAGCAGAGGTGGATATAACGAATCTGGCAAACAGCGATTTTTCAAAAGCAGCAGAGGTTGTATATTGTGAAAAATCAGGCGACAAACCATTTAGTCGTGATATATTCGTACCTACCGATGCATATGGTATTTTTGCGGGAATAGATGACGGCAGTATTGATTTATGGGCTTACTTCAGCGGCCGTTTCAGCAAGATAAAGCATATCGGTACACATAAAGGTGCATATAAAATATCCGTACAGGGTAACCGGATGTATATTGTAACCCCAAAACATATATATGAATATGAAAACTTTACAGATTGAGGCAGAGAGAATGAAACAGAGAAAATATTTTGATATTTTTTGCGCATTGGGACGTAAATGTGCACCTGAAAAAGAGTTTCCGTATGAACATTGCGCACTGCTTGATGATATGGAATATTGCCGCGTTCACGGAGCGGCAGTGTTTTCGAATACGGCTACAGAGTATTCTTTTATTTATGGAAATCAGCAGATATGCGATATTGTAAACAAGGAAAAACGCTTTGTGGGTATTGCGGCGGTTCCCAATACTGCACTTATGGAGAGTGGTGATCCCGATTATTTTGAGAAGCTTTTTCAAAACGGAATCAAAGCATTAGCGGTATTTCCGGATGCATTTCGCTGCTCAATGAGCGCTGCGGATATGGAGCAGATAGCTGAGTCACTTCAAAGGCACAAACTGCCGCTCATATTGGCAAATGTCGCAAATCAGGAATACTTTTCAAAAATTGATCTGCTTGCAGATGCATTTCCCGAACTGAATATAATACTTCAAGGAACATCCTGGGCCTTAAACCGTTATTGCTTCAAGGTTTTGGAACGGCACGCAAATTTATATTTTGATATAAGCACAAATCAGGCAAATGATATTATTGAGTTGTCAAAGAAGTATTTTGAAATACAGCGAGTTTTGTACAGCTGCGATTGGCCGCACAAATCAATGGGAGCGTTAAAATCATTGATAGAATATGCCGATATTTCCGAAGCGGAAAAGGATATGGTGGCTTCAAAAAATGCTTGTCGGTTGCTTGGCATATCTGCGGATGATTTTCCGTTGTATGATGATAATGAATGTAAATTAGATGAAATAGCGCAAGAAGCTGATGCAGGGCTGCCGGTTACTGTGCCTGTTACAGATTCCCATACTCACATGGTTTCAAGCGAATATAAAACTACATCACCTATAGTTATGCTTAATTCGGATTGCGACAGCATATTGAAAAAAATGAACAGAATGGGCATTGATACAATCATTACCGCCCCGTGGTCGGGAATTTCTGTTGACGGACGATTGGGAAACAGCGAGACGCTTTACGCTGCCACAAAGCACCCGGGGCGATTTCTCGGTTACAGCACGTGTAACGTTAATTACAGAGAAGATTTATCAGATTGGAAAAAATATCACGACGAGCATCCGAATGTTTTTGTCGGTATAAAACCATATTGGCCATATCAGAAGTTTGAATTGACCGCTTCGGTATGCGAAGAATGGTTTGATTATGCTGATAAGCATCATTTGCTGCTTTTATTGCATACGGAAAATTCGGATAAAATCATAGAGGATGCTGGTATATTAAGTCTTAAATATCCGAATATAACATTTATTTTAGCACACAGCGGCAGGGATTACTCAATAGCAAAAAAGAATATCGAGCTTGCAAAATCAAGGGACAATGTTGTGCTTGAAATTACATTTACATCAACCACAAGGGGCATGATTGAGTTTTTGGTGGAAGAGGTCGGTGCAGATAAGGTGCTATATGGTTCGGATTTGCCTATGAGAGACCCGGCGCCGCAATTCGGTTGGGTATGCTACGCCAAAATTTCTGTTGAAGAAAAGAAAAAAATTTTGTCTGGAAATATTTGCAGGCTGCTGGAAAAACGTAGATAGAACGTCAGAATGTGTATCAAAATAACATGCGAAAAACTATATGAAAAAAGGAGCTAAAGGAGAAATAATGGTTAAGCTTGCAATCTTCGGAGGGGAAAAAGTAAAAAAGGTACCTTTTGGTACAGGAAAACGTTTTGGAGATGAAGAATTAAAATACTTAAAAGAAGCATTGGATCAAAACACACTTTTTTATTGGTCGGGTTCTATGGTTAAAAGAATGAATGCAACTT
>LVAX01000039.1 GCA_001604215.1 Clostridiales bacterium Firm_18 | reverse complement strand
TGGGAAGTGGCATCCGCCATTTCCCTTTCTTTGTGCCAATAATTATTTTACACTAAGTTAAAATATTTACTAAAGTTATATATTTTTGCTAAATTTGAAATATCTATTCTTGCTATGAATTGAGGTTTTGACAATGTTGGGAAACGTCTATATTAAAGAGAAAGAGATATATTTATACTATGATGATGACAATATTGGAAAGCGTACCGGAATGATTTATCAGCTTGGCTATCACCTGACTAATTTCACTTGGTTTGATATTCAAAATATTTCTGATACTTATACTGCAATAATAAACTTTATATTAGTTACTCCAAAACCATATGCAAATGATAATAGTGCTTTTTATGATATGTTATCCGATTATATTGACAGGTTAGATAACTACTGCCCGTACCTGCATTTTTATACGCAAGCGCTTATTAAACTGCTTTTGGATTATCCGAAAATTAAAAGCAAAGCAATTGACTATATTAAAGAGATTGCTACTGATTCAAGCGACAAAATTAATAATATATATAAATTTCTATTTAATTACGATGAAACGGTGGGATTGGAGAGCATATCGTCATCACCGAAAACACCGTTTCAGGCTCAACAAATGTATGGGTTTTATCTAAAACTTGGTAACTTGGCAAAGGATATTTTAATTGGGGATATAAACATAAAAAGAGACCGTATCGTTAATGAATTGCAATATATTACCGATGAAAAAGAAGGTTTAAAGGACTTAAATCCAAAGCAGAGAGTTTTACTATTGGATTTTAAGAAGGATAGAAAATACTATACCGCAAATGAGCTCCACTCTAAGTTTTTGCCCGACAAAATAATTCCTCCCGATATAAAATCAGAGGAAAGATTGAAACAATTTATCTTGGAGAAAGCAATTGATATTGTAGAAATGTATCAGATAGATAATATAGATGATTTAATACGCTTTGAACTTTTGAATTTGATAAGTAGTGATATTTTAATTAAAGAATGCCAATACTGCGGTTATTTCTTCGTCCCAAAAGGCAGAACAGACACCAAATATTGTGACCGTATCAATGTGGGTGAAGAAAAGCCTTGCAATGAAATCGGAGCAATGAAAGTCTACAAAAGTGATAAAATAGGCAATCCTATTAACGAATTGTATCAAGCCTCATACAATAGGTTTTATTCCCGTGTAAGGACTAATAAAATGAAAAAGAATGACTTTCGCATTTGGTCTGAGAAAGCCAGTGCATTAAAAGCATGGTACATTGATGCTCCAGATAAAAAAGATGAATTTTCTGAGAAATTGAACAAGCTTGGTGTTATATATGATAAGAAAACGGCCATGAGAAAAAAATAATGTAATATATTTGTAATTAGAGGGTTGGAAATATTTGTGTTATAATTACATAAGCAACATTTGACAAAATACTCACAGAAGAAATGGAGTGATACTATGTTTTTACTTATAATAGAAAATGAAGATAACCGACTAAAAGCAGAACGATTATATGAACAGTATAGATACTTGATGTTCAGTGAAGCATATGAGATTTTACAAGATAAATCCCTTGCAGAAGATGCCGTCCAACAGGCTATTATAAAGATAATTGACAATTTACATAAAATTGATGAAAATAATTGTCCCCGAACACGGAATTTCATGGTTATTATATGTGTGAATGTTGCTAAAAGTATTTACAACAACAGAATGTATCTTAATAAACAGGAAGATATGGTTCAAGAGCTTGATTCAGATACTGTCGACATCGGAAATGATCCGTTGGACATTTTAGTAGATAAAGACAGCGTTGAGCAAATTACCAAAGCAATCGGATCGTTAAACCCTATTTATAGAGATGTTCTTTTATTAAAAAGAGCATACGGATACAGTCGGGAAGAAATTTCAGAATTGATGGAGATACCATTGGAAACGGTTAAAAAAAGACTGCTGCGGGCAAGAAAAATGTTATCTCAAGTATTGGAGAAGGAGGGTCTGAAATGAGTAATAATAAAACTTTAGATAAAATTCTTGACGATATAATAGAAAAAGCTGCAATTATTGCGGCAGAAAATTTAGGGAAAAACATGCCTGAACCTGAAAAAGTAGAATTTTCAAAAGAGCATGAAGAGAAAATGAGAAAAATATTTAAAAAGGAACGCAATAAATTGTTTTTCAAAAAAATATCAAAATATTCAAAGCGTGTTGCTATATTTTTTCTTGCGCTTGCTGTTGTATCAGGGGTTACAATATTCAGTGTTGAAGCTTGGCGTATTAAGGTAATGAATTTTATTATTGAAATGAATCAAACACATTCAGAAATTAAATTTAGCGAAGAAATCACAAAAGGCAATTCCTATAAATCTAATGAAATTACTCTTGGCTATATACCCGAAGGATTTGAGCTTGAAAGAAGGGATGTGAGTGCCGGCGGTATAGACCTAATATTTACAGGAAAAGAAAATTATTTTGTTTTTTCTATGGATGATATTAATAGTAAAATGGGCATTGATACGGAAAATGCGTCTGTTAAAAAAATGACAGTAAACGGCAGAGAAGCGTTTTATAGTTCAAATGATAACGTTAATATTTTAGTATGGCACGATGAAGAATCTTCATATACGCTAAGTGGAAAAATCGAAGAAAAGGAAATATTTAGAATAGCAGAAAATATAAAAAAATAAATTATTTAAAAAAATTTGTCCCCTTTTCCTCTTTAAGTTGGTTATTATTAGTGAAAACCAATTTAAGGAGGAATTTTTTTATGAAGAAAAAAGTATTAATCAAAATGGTGGCTGTAATAGCTACAGTATCAATGTGTTTTGGCTGGTTAAGTGCCTTCGCATCAGAACAAAAAGACTTATTCGATCAAACAAATTCGTCAGTTTCACCATGTTTCATTGCGATAGTCCGTTGGACGAATAATTTAACGCTTAATTCAGGGGGTAGGTTAACGTGCCATGGAAGAACTGAGGTTCAATATGGTTATATAGCTGGCGTTACAATTGAGCTTCAACAGTATAGTGGCGGATGGAACACAATAAAAACATGGGGAGAAAGCACAGCTATTACACTTGTTAACTTAAGCAACGACTGGTATGTAGCAAGCGGATACCAATACAGATTAAAACTTACACATAAAGCTTATAATACCAATTGGAATCAGCTTGAAAGTTTCACCAGTTATAGTGATATTGTTAGTTATTGAATTTTTCAAAAAAAGTTGTCCCCGTTTTGATAATTTAAGGGTTATTATTAGTGAAAAGGAAAATTAAAGCAAAGAAGGTAATTCCGTTGGTTCACATATAAAACAGTTTCCATAAAAACCAATAAATATGATTAAAGAAAGAGAGGAATATCAAATGAAAAAGATGTTGAGTTTACTATTAACGCTGGTTATCATATCTGTCAGTTGGGGTGTTATTGCAGCAACTGAAGAAGTTGATACTGCGATGGACACACCGATTCAGTTTGTTGTTTTGGATGATGACGGAAACGAAGTGGATGTCATTGATCTGGTATACATCGAAGAAGTTGCTGAGCGATACGAGCAGAGCTTGCAATTGCGATGGGCTTCGACAACATATTACAACCTTGGCTCTGGTCCATTTACTATGAGTGGTAGTAGCGGTTATGTTATTCAATGTACGAGGCATTTCAACGCAAATTCATCTGGCAGGCTTTATTACTACGGCGAGGTAAATACTAATAATGCTTATGTTGACATTTATGATATTACCAGCAGTACATATAAAGGATCATTCTTACTGCAATCACAAGGTGGCGGGCTCTATTCAAGAAATGGATATATCACAGGTTTGGGAACAGGTTCATCGCAATATTATTCTTATGGATTAACATCTGCGGGCGGCGGGAATTTCACTTCATTTTACACCGCAATTTCGTGGACTGCGTTATAACCTTAGTTTCAGAGGACGGAGTTGTTCCATCCTCTGAAACCGTTATTGAATTTCATTAAAAAATGGAGGGTTTTATGAAAAATAGAGTATTTTTGATCACTACATTTATTATAGCTTTTGGCATCAATAATTGCTATGCGAATTTTGAAGATATTGAACATTCTTTTGCAAAAGAAGAAATTGTGGAATTGCAAACCTTGGAAATTGTAAACGGCGATGAAAACGGTAGATTTTTTCCAAATGATTTAATCACCAGAGCAGAATTTGCTAAACT
Organism: Clostridiales bacterium Firm_18; assembly: GCA_001604215.1. Classification (GTDB taxonomy): domain Bacteria; phylum Bacillota; class Clostridia; order Monoglobales; family Firm-18; genus Firm-18. Next base: position 2,450 of record LVAX01000039.1, on the reverse strand, counting down.
TGCATGTGTCATTTTAGGGGAATCAACACCTAAAAGCTCAGAAAATATTTTTGCCGATGTTCCCGAGAACCATTGGGCAGTTGATTATATTAACTATTGCTATAACCAAGGGTTGGTTTTGGGTGTCAATAGCGGCATAGTAGGCGAGATTGAACCTCTGTATTTTGTAGATTTGGATGAAAACGGGAATGAGATTGGTATCAATAAGTTAGAATACATTGATTCTATTGCTGCACTCAGTGAAGAGAATTACCAAAAGTCAAGGCAATTTGCACCTGAGCAGAACATCAGTTTTTCTGAAGCATTAAAAATCCTTGTGATAGCCCTTGGCTATGAACCTGTAGCGGAAAAGTCAGGGTATCCATATGGATATCTGGAAGTTGCTAGTGACATTGGTATCTCTACAGGTATTTCGTTTTCTTCCGAGCAACTTCTGACTAGAGAGAATGCTGCGAAACTTATCCATAACTCATTGTATTTGCCGATAATGATTAGCAATACAGTTGATGATGAAAATGGCGAATATGTGGTATATATCATTTGTAACGGTGATCACGACAGCGTTGAGCATATTACCTTATATAAAAAATTCTTTAAAAATTAATCGGATGATTTTTGTGGTTTTTTGAGAACAATCAGGAGAAAATTATCAACAATTAAAAATGAATACGAAGATAAGGAATATGCAATGCCATATTCATTAAGCCCGGATTTGACAGGGGTTAAAAACGGATCTGTCTATACTGTTACCGAGCTTGTTAGCCAGCTAAATACAGTATTTAACTGAGCATATAGAGTCGGCAAAGTGTTGCCGGCTCTATAAAAAATTGAGTTAATTTGTTTTGTCATAGATTACATGATATAATACTTACAACACAAAGGAGGATATGCTTGTGAGAAGAATAATAATATTTTGTATTTTATTTATGAACATTTTGACTGTTTATATTGTCGCATCTGATTCGACTAATAAATTGACAGATATGGGAATTATATTTAACTATTCAGCTGAAGACCAAATTACACGAGCTGAAATGGTTAAAATGACAGTGCAATTTATGGGGCTTGAAGAGGCTGTAAATAATTATGATTTAAACAATATTTATGTCTTTAACGACGTTACTTCAAAGCATTGGGCGGCATCATATATAGCAATTGCTAAACAGCAAGGAATTATAGAGGGCGATGAACAACAATATTTTTTCCCTGATAAATATATAACATATGGTGAGTCTGTAAAAATCATTGTAGCTTCCTTGGGATATTCTCCATTAGCGAGAATGCAAGGCGGATACCCAGAAGGGTATATAGAACAAGGCAAGCTTTTGGGTATTTTGGATATCATACCAGCCCACAGTATGCTTGTCAAAGCAGAAATTCTCAGACAAATGCTTTTGAAATCCCTAATTTGTCCTATGTTAGTACAGAAAAGTAGTCCTACGTTTGATTATTGCATCTATAACGGAAAAAATGAAAATCCTCTTTTTACGGCTGAAATGAGGTTTTATGGACAGAATTTTTATCTACTGGATGAAAATAATTATGTTGTGTTGCATAACAGGCATTTTGAAACCGTATCCATGGCATATGATAAAACTTACTCGACATATTACTTATCATTAACATTGAATACTTTAGGTAAAGAACGAATAATTTCTGGTTCTAAAATCCCAGTAGGAAATAATGAATTGTACCTGAAGGTTATTTACAACAATCAAATGATGTCTCATATCTATTTATCTGATTATCCAAGTGATACATATCATGTTTTTGTAAATCTTTCAAAACAGCAAATGCAGGAGCTGATTGAATATTTTTAGGATCGAATATGGTGGAGTAGGAAAATCTATATTTATACTTTTGTTTCCAATTATCATTTCAGGTTGTTTCTCACCTTCACAAGATATACATGCTATTTCTATAATGAAACCGACGTAATTTGTACTTTGTCTGACGATATATACTATGTTGCTGAATCATTTAAGGTACACTACTGATTCTGTCTCATCAAAATCACTTTCCTTTTTATCAAATAAAATTTAAGATTCAATACAAAACCATAAAAAATAAGGATGCAAGGCAAAAAACAAATTTGTTTTTACTTTACATCCTTATCAACCTTAACCCGCATGATTACTGGCTTTTTTTAATGGCAGGGGCAGCAGGATTCGAACCCGCGACACACGGTTTTGGAGACCGTTGCTCTACCAGCTGAACTATACCCCTTTATACATAAGCAAGCTGTATTATAGCATATATTAAAGCTGTTTGTCAATATAGCCAAACCGCTTTTTTACTCTTTTTTTATTTTCCTCATTTGAAAAAGTAAATTCCACCCCAACAAATATATAATGTGGAAATAACTTTTGCAAAATTTACAGTGGAATTTAGATATGCCTCGTGTCGTACGAATGGGGAAGAGAAAAAAGAAACAAGATTGTTTTAAAGTA
>LVAX01000038.1 GCA_001604215.1 Clostridiales bacterium Firm_18 | reverse complement strand
CATAATAACATCTCCTTCTTGTTGGTGATTGTTACCATTTACACGAAACTTTATACATTCTCGACTTGCGCCGATTGCATTAATTGATAAATTCTTTGTTTTCAGCTAACTGCTTGTAAGCCCCAAGCGGTTTTTCCGGCAAACAGATTTGCGAAATAAATAACGCCTGCAGAATACTTTACTCAAACATATTCCAATCTACAATTTGGAAGAATTTCTTCATATCCTTTAAAAGCGGCTTGTGAAAATTAGAAAGTGCGGTGTATTGATGATGCCCAAAAACAAGCATGGAGCCGAAAAGAGGTGACAAAGGCCGCAGCATCCTGCCGTGGTAACCCGAACAACCGTACAAAAAAGGTACCTTCAAATGTTTTTTCAAGGTAACCGTGGTGTTGAGCATATGCAGTGCCTGCTCCGGGCTGCGGCAATCCGCAATTATTTTAACAATGTCCGCTCCGCGGGACTCTATTTCCAATGCAAGGCTAAGGGCTTGCTCCTCCGACAATTCAACCTGCACATGGGCCGACATAAGAACTTCGCTGCCCATTTCGTGGAACTCATATATGGTTTGCTTTTGCTTTTCAATTATTTCCGGACGCATACTGATTTCTGCCGGATTCGCAGCCGCAAACGCGGCCCTGCAGCCTGTAAGACTGCTTCTTGAATCATGGTCAAATGTATTGGCACATATATCAACACAGGCAAACCCTGCCCTCACCGCTTCTTTTTGAATTTGTGTCCTTTCCTCGTCTGTTTGTCCGCTGCCGTTGGGATAATTAATTGCCATAATCGGCAAGGAAGTTGAATCCGCAATTTGTTTTAAGCAATCGAAGGTGTGATACTCCTCTTCCATAAGTTGAATATGCAGAATAAATGCGTCGGCGCCGTCATGCTCACAGTTTTTTATATCCGCTAATACATCCTTGGCCGTCGGCTGCCGGATGGACCCTACAAGAATCGGTCGGTTATGCCCAAGAAAGGTTTTACTCATTATACTTCTCACCCCTCGTATAATAAATGTAGTAGTTTTTAGAGTTCCTCTCCAAGAACTATGATATAATTGTTTAGATGCTGTGGATTGGTAAATCACCCCTACCACTTGATGGTTTAATAAAGGCTCCAACCACAGTCTCTTTGCAGTTTGTTAATCAGTTAGATACCGCCCGACGGTTTATTTGGAACGAGGTTACAAGTGCAACGAGTCCCTGTGGGTCTAAACAGCGTCATATTACTTTTACAGGAGGTATCCTTATGGTTTTTATTGGTATTGATGTAGCAAAGGACAAGCATGATTGTTTTATTGTTAATTCAGATGGCGAGGTGTTGTTTGATGCTTTCACCATTGCCAACACTATCGATGGTTTCAATGACCTTCTTTCTAAAATTAAATCTGTATCTAAAGATTTAAATAAAACAAAAGTAGGACTTGAAGCCACAGGACACTACAGTTACAATCTGCTCGGATTTTTACTTGACAATGGATTGCCTACCTATGTCTTAAATCCTTTGCACACAAATCTCTACCGTAAAAGTCTGTCACTTCGTAAAACTAAAACAGACAAGGTAGATGCTCGCACAATTGCTTCTATGTTAATGTCTTGCATAGGCCTCAAGCCCTACACAAGAGCATTATACCACAATGAAGAATTAAAATCACTAACAAGGTACAGATTCGTTAAAGTTTCAGAGCGAGCAAAACTGAAAACTTCCGTATCGAGACTGGTTACAATTTTGTTTCCGGAACTTGAGAAATTAGTTCCAACAATTCATATGGTTTCTGTATATGCACTCCTTTCGGAATTTCCATCTGCAAAACCTATTGCAAACGCAAATCTCACAAGACTAACAAACCTTTTATACACAACATCCAAAGGTCATTACAACAGGGACACTGCCATTCACTTTCGTGAAGCTGCAAGAAAGTCTATCGGTTCTGTTATGCCTGCCAAATCACTTGAATTAAAGCACACAATTAAGCTGATCGGCGAACTTACTGCCGAAATTGATGAGATAGAAGCAGAAATCAAACACATCGTGGATAGTTTGGGAACAACTATATTAACTATCCCCGGTATTGGTTACGCAACTGCTGCATCAATTCTTGCTGAAATTGGAGACTTCTCAAACTTTGAAACGCCTGATAAAATCCTTGCTTTTGCCGGAATGTCGCCATCTATATATCAGTCAGGACAACTTACAAATTGTTATGCTCACATGGAAAAGCGTGGCTCAAAATACCTGCGATTTGCCCTTTACAATGCAACCAAATATGTTTGCAAGTGGGACAGCAACTTTTCATTGTATCTTGCTAAAAAGCGTTCTGAAGGCAAGCATTACAATGTTGCCTTATCTCATGCTGCCAAGAAATTGGTAAGGCTGATTTTTGCTTTAGAAAAATCTCGGCTACCCTACACTCCTGCTGCATAACAATTCCTTTGTCTTTCAAGGCATCGTTTGGATGTCTATTTTGCTATGCCCTTTTGCAACAGATAAAAATCTTCAACTTTTTTCATTTTAACTATTGACTTTTAATAGTTAGTCTTTTTTTCTAATTGCTTTTCCTTTTTAAAAATTCATCCATTTTTGCATTTATCGGCGTTTCACTCCAAACCGTATTTTCAGGCAAAGATAGCAATTCCTTTTTAAGCCCTTGTTTTAAAGTCATAAAATCCGACTGTTTAAGACCTGTTGCCCCAAGCACCTTTGAATTGTCTATTACTCTGTTAAAGCACCTGTCATATTTGAGCTGATAGCCTGCATAAACACTCCACTCGCCGAAAAAGCTTAAATACGTTTCGGTGTCAACGGGAATATATTCAAGCCCTATAATCTCTTTGTAATAATCGGCAATCTCCTGCCATGTATGGTGCTCGGCCGTTGCAACGGTATAGGTTTCTCCGTATGCGGCGGTATTTAAAACCAAACGTGAAAGCATGTCTGCCACATCACCCGCCCAGCTCATTGTACCCTGAATCGGAAGCGCCTCCATTGGAATAAGGACGGGCAAACCTTTAAGCGCCCTGTAAACCACTACATTTGCCTCTAATGTTACAAGCTGAAAGCGATACTTGGAATATGTGATTGCCGGGCGAACTATGGTCCAATTGTCAAAACCGGAGGCGCGCAAAATATCCTCCTGCCGTGCTTTATATAACGAATATTCTTTTTCCTCCTCTGCAAGAAATCTCTTGTCCGCGGATACATCAAGCAGCCTCGGGGATTCTTCGGTAATCACCGGACTGTCGGCATACACCCGGTATGACGAAAAAAACATATAATGCCCCGTACTTTTTAACATCATTTCATACCGGGCATAAAATTCCTTTGTATAATAAAGCAAAAAATCTACAATTGCGTCATACTGGTGTTTCAATACTTCTTTTAAGTAAACATCATCCTTTGCGTCGGCTTGAATATATGTAACTTTTTCGTTATCACTCCCGGCTTTGTCGAGTGAAATTACATCAACCCGATACCCCATCTGAGCAAGCTTCGGCACAAGATAAACACCCATTGCGCCCGTACCGCCCATGACAAGTATTTTTTTACCGTTATTCATCACTTTCCATCCTCCTTATATATAAAGCCCACACACTCTCTTCATTTCCAAAATGTTATGAATTAATAATACTTCATTGGAAACAAAATATCAATATGTTATTCTATTATTAATGGTAACAATACTATTGTTTTCGTTTCACAGTTCGGATACCGCATTCAATGCTTAGGCATAAGAGAGTTGAACTCCATATGGGGTTCAACTCTCTTATGCCTAAGACATTGCCATTTTTGAAACTTAATGGTATAATTTAAGCAGGTGATTTTTATGTCATTTTCCTCGGATGTTAAAAATGAAATATGCAGGCTGCGGCCGGAAAACATTTGCTGCGCCCGTGCAGAGCTTGCCGGCATATTTTGTTTTGCCGCGCAAATAAAAAAGCAATCTATAAAAATCAAGACAGAAAACGAAGCTGTTGCAAAACGGGTAAATGACCTTACATTGCACCTTTATAAGCTAAGCATGGATATAAATTTCAGAAAAAGCGGGCTTTTCAGCGCCGAGATGGACAATGTGGAAGTTATTAAAATCTTAAGGGATTTGCGCCTGAGCAGCATTCCCATCAGGATAGACAAAAATATCGTGCGAAGCGAATGCTGCAAAAGAGCCTTTATCCGCGGGGCTTTTCTGGGCAGCGGCTCAGTATCTGCACCCGTTAAATCATACCACGCCGAGTTTGTAACCAGTCATTACGCAATATGCGCCGATTTTACAGAAATACTGTCATTTTTCAATATAACGCCAAAGGTTATCAACCGAAATGGAAATTATGTTTTTTATATAAAAGACAGTAACCATATAGAGGATTTGCTTGTTATTTTAGGGGCACACACGCAAATGATGAATTTTTTAAACGTAAAAATCGAAAAAGAAGTACGAAACCATACCAACAGGCGTGTTAACTGCGAAAATGCAAATTCGGAAAAAAGGGCGGGCGCCGCCGTTGAGCAAACCCATGCAATACTTTTGCTTCATAAAAAGATTGGGCTTGAAAACCTGCCGGCCCGGCTTGCACAGGTGGCGGAAATAAGGCTTGACAACCCCGAGGCCACACTGTCTGACATTGCAGCCCAGCTCGGCATTACAAAATCCGGAGTTAACCACAGAATGAGAAAACTAATGCAATTGGCAAGAGAGGTAGAAAATGACTGATTTTTCCCATCTTCATGTTCATACCGCATACAGCCTGTTGGACGGTGCTTGCCGAATAGACAAGCTTGTTCGCCGTGCGCGGGAATTAAACCAAAAAGCGCTTGCAATAACCGACCACGGTGCTATGTACGGTATTATTGAATTTTTTAAGGCTGCAAAAAAAGAAGGCATAAAACCGATTATCGGCTGCGAGGTATATCTTGCCGCGCGCAGGATGTACGACAAAACGTATGAAAAGGATTACAGCCGCAGCCACCTTATACTGCTTGCCAAAAACAACGAAGGCTACAAAAATTTAATGAAAATCGTAAGCCTTGCCCATACCGAAGGCTTTTACTCAAAGCCCAGAACGGACAAGCAGACTCTTTTAAAATATTCAAAAGGCCTTATTTGCCTGTCGGCATGCATAGAAGGGGAAATACCGAAGGCAATACTGAGTAACGATATGGACTCGGCACGCCTGATGGTTTCGGAGTATTTAACCATTTTCGGGAAAGACAACTTTTTTCTTGAAATACAAGACCACGGCCTTGCCGAAGAGGCCAAGGTCAATAAGGCAATGGCAGTGCTTGCAAAAGAATTTGAAGTAGGGCTTGTGGCAACAAACGACGTGCACTATGTTGACAAGCGCGATGCCCTTTACCAGGACGTCCTTTTGTGTATCCAGACGGGCAAAACAATACATGACAGCGACAGGATGAAATTCCCGGGAGAAGAATTTTACTTAAAAAGCACCGATGAAATGGAATCACTTTTCAAGGCCTTTCCGGAAGCGATTTCAAACACCGCAAAAATTGCCGATATGTGCAACGCGGAGCCGGAGTTCGGGAAATATCACCTTCCCCAGTTCCCACTGCCTGAAGGCACCGGCCACTTTGAATACCTGAAAACACTTTGCTTCGACGGGCTTAAAAAAAGATATCCCTCCGATTATGCCGGCCTTGAAAAAAGGCTAAAATATGAGCTTGCGACAATAAATGAAATGGGCTTTACCGATTATTTTTTAATAGTATGGGACTTTATTAAATTCGCAAAGGAAAGGGGAATATATGTCGGCCCCGGAAGGGGAAGCGCCGCAGGAAGCCTTGTTTCCTACTGCCTTGATATTACCGATATCGACCCGATAAAATATGATTTGCTTTTTGAACGTTTTTTAAATCCCCAGCGAATAACCATGCCGGATATTGACATAGATTTCGACTATGAAAGAAGAAGCGAGGTTATAGATTATGTTGTGCAAAAATACGGGCAAAACCGTGTTGCTCAAATTATAACCTTCGGTACAATGAAAGCACGCCAGGCGGTCAGGGATGTGGGGCGGGCCCTTGATATCCCGTATGCGGAGGTTGACGCAACGGCGAAAATGATACCCTTTGATTTAAACCAGACGCTTGAAAATGCAATTAAAACAAACAAGGCGCTCAGCGACCTTTACGAAACAAACGCCACTACCCGCCGCCTGATAGATATAGCCAAAGAGCTTGAGGGACTGCCGCGGCACGCCTCCACCCACGCCGCAGGGGTGGTTATTACGGAAGGCGAGCTCAGCGACTATGTGCCTCTTGCCCTGTCGGACGAAACAATCGTTACTCAATTTACAATGACAACGCTTGAGGAACTCGGACTTTTGAAAATGGATTTTCTCGGCCTGCGTAATTTGACGATTATTTCAAATACTATTAATAATATAGAAGATAAACCCATAGATATTAGCATGATAAAAGAAGAACCCAAGGTTTTCGAGCTTATCTCCTCCGGGAACACCGATGGCGTATTCCAGCTTGAAAGCCAGGGAATGAAGGCGTTTATGCAGGAGCTTCGCCCCAAATGCCTTGAAGATTTAATTGCCGGTATCTCCCTTTACCGTCCGGGCCCTATGGATTCGATACCCACATATATCCGTAACAAAAACAATCCCGATCTTGTAAAGTACAAGCATCCCCTGCTTGAACCCATACTTAAGGTAACATACGGGTGTATTGTGTATCAGGAGCAGGTTATGCAGATTGTGCAAACCCTCGCGGGATATTCCCTGGGCAGGGCGGATATACTGCGAAGGGCTATGAGCAAAAAGAAAAGCGACGCTATGGAGCGTGAGCGGCAAAGCTTTATTTTCGGGGACGCTGAGGTGGAAGGCGCAGTTAAAAGAGGAGTGGATCAGGTTACAGCATCCGGCATATTCGATGAAATGGCAGAGTTTACAAAGTATGCCTTTAATAAATCCCATGCGGCGGCATACGCGCAAATCGCTTACCAGACCGCATGGCTTAAAACATTTTACCCGGCTGAGTTTATGGCTGCCCTTATGTCGACGCACCTTGACGATACACCTAAAATAACACAGTATATTGCCGAAATGAGCAAATTGGGAATCCGCCTTGTTCCGCCGGATATTAACAAAAGCGGCGCGGATTTTACCGCAAGCGGCAATAATATCACATTTGGTCTGGCTGCAATAAAAAACGTCGGCAGAAGCTTTGTTGAACAAATAAAAGAGGAGAGAAAAAAGGGCCCCTTTAAAAGCCTTACCGATTTTTGCACAAGAATGTATGACAAAGGCATAAACAAGCGGGCGGTTGAATCCCTTATACGGGCCGGTGCGTTTGACAGCCTGGGCGGCTTTAGAAGCCAATATCTTTGCATTTACGAAAGGGTAATGAACGAGACATCAAGTGAGAGCAGGACGAACCTCTCGGGTCAGATTTCCCTTCTGGGGGAAGGGGATTTCAGCGACAATTTGCCGGATATTGCGGAATTTAACCGCCGTGAGCTGCTTGCAATGGAAAAAGAAGTAACCGGTATTTATATATCCGGGCATCCGCTCGACAGCTATAAAGAAGCGCTGCTGCGAAACAGCTCTACGACTATAAACGAAATTACGGCAAGCCGGGATGATGAGCAAAACGAAAGCCTTGTGGCAGACGGTCAGCAAGTCCGAATAGCCGGCATTATAACAAAAAAAATAACCAAATTCACAAAAAAAGATGAAGAAATGGCGTTTATAACGATAGAAGATTTAAGCGGCTCGATTGAGGTTATTGTCTTCCCCGGTTTATTATCGCAGTTCGAACAGGTGTTGCGCGAAGACGCGGTAGTTTCCATAATAGGCAGGGTTAATGCAAGAGAGGACGAGCAGCCCAAAATAATTATGGACGGGGCATACGCCGTTTCAAACGAAACGCTGCAATACCGCCTGTACATAAAAATACCCGCCGGTTATAAGGGAAGCTTGTCGGAGCTTACGCAGGTTTTAAGGATTTTCAGCGGGGACACCCCGGTATATCTTTACTTTGAAAAGGATAAAAAAACTGTTTGCGCACCGAAAGAATGCAATGTAACCCCCGGTGAAACATTATACGGTGAAATCAAAAAAATACTGGGGGATAACTGCGAAACGGTGTTAAAAAAAATAAACAGTTGATTTTTTTTCAAAATTAGTATAAAATAAAACTTACTTTAGTAAATGCAGGTTTTGAAACTCCAGATTTTTAAAAGTTTCCGAAGAAGTATTCTTGAAACGGAAAGGATTGATTTTATTGATTAACGAGGATAATGCTGCAAGCGATTATATTGCGATTCTTGCAAACGAAGACGGGGTAAACATCATAGGGCTTACCCGCGGCAAGGATACCAAATTTCATCATACCGAAAAGCTTGACAAAGGCGAAGTGTATATAGCGCAGTTTACCGAAAATACTTCCGCAATGAAAATTCGCGGCAAGGCAACCATATACACCAAGCACGGTATTGTTAAAGCGGGGGAGTGATAAAAAATGTGGACTGTTGTTTACATGGCTCAGGGAAAGGATATGGCAACAAAAATACAGCAGGCACTTGAAGAACATGGCATACTTGTCAAGGTTAAGCCAATAGGCAAAGACGGCAGCGGCAAAGACAACTGCTACGAAATCCTTGTCCCCGCGGCAGAGGTTGAAGAGGCACACAATATAATAATAGATATAGAGTTTTAAAAAGGTTCGTGATGCGAAAGCACCGTTTTTACGCCTTACCTCGGCTCACGGTAAGGCGTATGGTGCAAATTATACTACTATTCTGTGAGCCGGAAAGGCCGACAGTGTTTACAATATGCCAAAAATGAATGTAATAGGTGTTTTGACAAGCGGCGGCGACGCGCCGGGAATGAATGCGGCAATCCGTGCCGTTGTGCGTACCGCAAAGTATTATGATATGAAGGTTATGGGTGTAAGGAAGGGCTATGAAGGCCTGGTTCACGGCGATATTTTCGAAATGACCGCCCGTGACGTTTCCGACATCATGCACCAGGGGGGAACAATCCTCCAAACCGCAAGAAGTTTGGAGTTTAAGCAAATTGAAGGTGTAAGGCGTGCCATTTCCACCGCCCGTTATTTCGGAATAGAAGGCATAGTTGTCATCGGCGGTGACGGTTCGCTGAAGGGTGCGCGTGATTTGTGTACGGAAGGCATGCCCACGGTCGGGATTCCCGGTACAATCGATAACGATATTCCTTACACCGAATATACAATCGGCTTTGATACGGCGGTGAATACCGCAAAAGAAGCGGTGGACAAAATACGCGACACCGCAACGAGCCATGAGCGCTGCAATATTATTAAAGTGATGGGAAGGTCTTCGGGCAACATTGCCCTAAACGTCGGCATAGCCACAGGTGCGGAGGCCATACTGATACCCGAGCGCGAAATTGACTTTACCCGTGATATACTCGGCCCTATCAACGCCGGCAAAAAAAGGAACAAGAAGCATTATATCATAATACTTGCCGAGGGTGTGCAAGACAGCGACGGCTTGGAAAAACAAATCGAATCGGAAACCGGTATAGAAACAAGAACAACAATACTCGGATATGTTCAGCGCGGAGGCAGCCCGACCGTTGTTGACAGGGTATATGCAAGCCAAATGGGCTCATACGCGGTGGAACTTCTTAAAGACGGCACAGGCAACCGGATAATAGGAGTCGACAAAAACAGGGTATTTGATATTGATATATATGAAGGGCTTGACATGCCCAGAATAATACGGGAAGATTTAATTGAACTTTCCAAAATATTATCCATATAATAAATCTCCCGTTACACTGCTTACCCGGCTCACTGGTAAGCATGTTTTCGGACCCATACAAAAATCAAGTGAGTATGAAAGGCTAATGGTTGTTATGAACTTACCTAATTTATTGACTGTTATAAGGTTTTTTCTTATTCCCGTTTTTGTGTTTGTTTATTTATCGGGCAACCGCATTGCCGCGGCAGCTATACTTGCCGTTTCAGGGCTTACGGATATTCTTGACGGTTATATCGCGAGAAAATATAACATGATAACAAAATGGGGCAAGGCATTCGACCCTGTGGCAGACAAACTTACTCAAATTACCGTTGCTTTTTGCATTGCCCTTTCCGGGCATAGGATAATGTGGTTCGTATTCGGATTTTTGGTATTTAAAGAGCTTATTATGGTGCTCGGCGGCATTAAGCTTTATAAAAAAAGCGACGTCGTAATCGGGGCAAACTGGTATGGCAAAGCCGCAACATTAATCTTTTATATTGTATTTTTTGTTTTGATTTTGTTCGGCAGAAATATGTCCGAGTTTTCAAAATACATACTTACAACCGCGGCGGTCGCCCTTAGTATTTTTGCTTTTATAAGGTACATAATATTGTTTTTGGGGATAAGAAAAAAGTTTTTTTAATAAAATGCTTGCATTACTAACAAAAATCTGTTAAAATAGTATACGCTTTTAACATTGACGTTAATATTACAATGTATTTTCTTGAAATACGGGAGGTGTAGGTTGTGGCGAAATGTGAAATATGCAATAAAAGTGTTTCATTCGGAATAAAGGTAAGCCATTCCCATAGAAGGAGCAATAAAATGTGGAAGCCCAACGTCAGAAGAGTTCGGGCTGTCGTTAACGGCGAACATAAAAGAATTTATGTATGTACCCGTTGCTTGCGCTCCGGCTTGGTTGAGCGCGGTCATGGCTGTGGTCTGACAAAAGCATCCGAAATTGACATGGAAATGCCGGAGGTTAATACCTTTGAGGCAGAAGATGCCACTGAAACACAATCTGAATAAAATAAAACTTATTAATCTGAAAAACACATGCGTATAAAACATGCGAAACGAAAGAAAGCAATCGTTTCGTATGTTTTTTTATTTAACTTACAGGAAATTGCGCAAAATCCGCGCAATTTTACGCTCGCGCGGCGAGATGAGGCGCTTTTGGAAAGCGCTACGCGCCCGAACGCTTTATTCTAACTTATAGAAAATTGCGCAAAATC
>LVAX01000037.1:7155-7269 GCA_001604215.1 Clostridiales bacterium Firm_18 | reverse complement strand
CACCATGCTCGGGGATATCCCGTATGTAGTCGCTAGTTCTGCCACCGGTGTCTTTTCCTTGAGAGCCTCGACCGCTACTTCTTTTTTGAACGATTCGCTGTAAGTTTTCCTGTT
>LVAX01000037.1:0-7145 GCA_001604215.1 Clostridiales bacterium Firm_18 | reverse complement strand
GGTAACAGCAATTCGTTATTTTTGCACCTCCCTGTCTCAATTCATGGTCTTATTATAATTCTACGATAAAAAAACTTATTGTAACTCATACTTTCTTTATTGGTTATTAGCCGGGTAATAGCATTAACAGGAAAAGAGTTGCCTTATACCAATAATTTATATCAGAACCCCCAGTCATTTATTCTCAATCACAGGATCGCTGCTCATCGGCAATGGATACGCATCGTGGACTCTCACAATACTGTCATTCGAAAATGCTTCTCCACATACGATTGCGTGTTGCTTTTCCAATGCACTCATTTGAAGATAGAATGCATCATTTGAAATTCTAAGTACTCCTCTGAGAAATTCCATATCCCGTTTGCTGGTGATTTTATGCATGATTACAGAGTTGCATTGGCTGACAATCTCATATGAAAGCATGGATGGAACCTGAGAAGATATAACCAAGCCAATACCAAATTTACGCCCTTCTCGCGAAAGCTTATCGATGTAATAGTTGCCCAGTTTGGTTTCATTAAGATCAGAATTAATGTATCTATGTGCTTCCTCCAGCACGAGATTCAGATGTGTTGGATTAGACACTTCTTCTTTTCTCTGCGCCACTTTATACTGATAGACTGTCTTAAACAGCAGATACAGGACAATATCAAGGGCATCAATGGAAACCTGCAGATCAAGAATATGAACCTTCTTGTCAGATTCCAATATTGCTTGTAGTGTATCCGTATCTTGTGTGTTTATTACACCCATAAGTTTCGGGTCATCAAGAATTGATTCAATCCTCAGATAAAGAGTCCTCAGATAACCATTTATCTGATTCTTGGAAAAAGAATCCGTGCCAGTTGAGTTTACCCATCCCTTGAGACTAGTTGCTAGTGTGTCCAAATCCCACCACTGGCTTCCATGAGCTGAAAGTGAAGTAATACTATCTCTTAATGCCGGATATTGAATACCTTCCGATGCTCGAAATAACCGTCCATATTCTGGATAATTCAGAATCGTATGCTTAAACCGTAGACTGCTGAATTCATAGTATTTATATTCAGTTTCTTGAAATGCCGTTCTGTATTCGCCGTTCACATCTAATATAATAAATTTGATATCCTTCTCCGGATTATCTCGAATATAGTGCTGAATAATTGAAACGACAGAACATGTTTTTCCACTTCCAGTATTACCATATACACCGAGATGTTTTCCAAACAGAACGTCGGGGTTGTACCCTACCGATACTGCATTGTCATAAATATAGGTTCCAATCGTCGCCTTCTCGTAGTCTTTTCTTGGCGCAAAAATATTACCAAGAACATCATTACTCAAAGTGAATACCTTCTCTCCGATTAGCGGATACGCATTTGTGCCGAATGAGGATTTTCTGAGCACATTATCGTAGGTGCCACTGATTGATGCAGAGATATAGGGTTCCAAAGCATGCTCGTATATCTCCTCAACCATCAAAACCAGCGTTCGTCCATCGACCAACCGTGTACCGACCAACGATCCGATCGAAACATAGTTTAAGACAAAGTTATCTACAGACACCTTGTTGACAACATCCGAATACTGAACAAGGATGGTAACCTTGGAGCCAGTTATCTTTGTTATCTTTCCAAATGACTCACTCTGCATGGCCTACCTCAGTTCGTTTCTCCAATACCTTGTTCAGTAGTTCGAAAATCCGTTCTTCATCTGTCTTCTCTGCATTTGCAGGCAGCATGTATTTCACAAATGTTTCAAAATCGCCTAAAAACTTGCCAAGGAGAATGTTGATATTTTGTGTGCTTCTCGAAAGTTCAATCATCCGTTTGATGAAGTCACAAGAACCATTTCCATAATCAAAGAAATAGAAGATGTTGTTCGGATTCGCCACAGCCTTTAAAAGAATTTCATTGATATGTTCATCAGCATATCGATAGCCTAGAACAAGTATCACATTCCTCTGTGATTCAAATCCATCAAGCATGCTCCGCATCAACTCACTGTAGGGAGCATTATAGGTCTGATACAACTTTTGCGAAGTTGGATAAATCAAGACATGTTTTGATTCTGGGATTACAATTGAACCATCTTCAGGAAACTTTGGCTGTATCTCCTTTATAACTTTATCAGCTTCATCGAAAACCCAGTTCACAGAACCATGGATTTTAACTAGACGTGTGATTTTTGAAGTAAGTAAGGACTTCGGATCAAATTTCCGGTTAATGAAGCCAGAAAAACCATTCGCATATTCTATACCGAGTTTATCAAGGACATATTCTACAGCAAGGTCATAGTTCGGTGTATAGAAATTGACTTTATTCAAGCATCCAGAAGCACGGAGCTTTAGAAGCATAACCTCGTGGAGATGGAGCTCGCGGTATTTCACAGAGTCGACATATTTATGTAACAAGTGAGCTTTTATGGCATCAATGATTTCATCTACAGTCTTTTTCTTTACTTCATCGACAAGTCCAAAATATTCTTGAACAGTTAACATAGCATTCAGTTGCTCTTCCATAGACCATCCACTGACTTTATCAATTACATCAGCGATAGATTCGAGAGACGTCTTGTCTACAGCATCCGTCATACTAAACTTCTCTGTGCTTTTTGAGCCAGCATACATAGAACAACCGTTTCCAAATAGAAAGCAGATATGATCCAATTTAAAGTTCTGTCCAAGTGCAAGACGCAGATCGGAAAAGGCAACCAGAAGCATCTCATCAGTGATAGAGGATGGGCCAAGTACTGGTTTGCAGAGCCTAATAAACTCTTGCTCATTGAGGATTTCCGGGATGCCCTTAATCTTCTTGTAAATATCTTCACTTCTGTAAATCATATCTAACTCCAAGTTTTTATATTGTGAGTATTACCGTGAATCACGGCGTAGATGAACAAGAGAAAAAACATCCTTTCTGTAAAAATATTTTTCCGTTCACATTATCTCCAAGGATGGGCACCCGTTATTGCTAGACCTTTCCTATCAAGTTTCCCTTCTGCTATATACACTTAAAGCGACATATACTCAGCCGCCTACCTAGCACCGATAGGTCCGAAGGTTCAAATAGCAAAAGGCCAATTAGGAATCAAAACTCCATCTTTTAATACAGAAATCTTTAAGTTTTTGCTTTCGTTTTTCTATTGCTCTCCTATCCCATAGGGGTTTATCTTCCGTGCCCGAAGCGAACGTATGGATTTCTGCTTGTTGATTCAATAGCGGATTACTTTTGTAAGAGTCAAGCTTTGACTGAAATTTTACATTTTTAATCGATGAATTATGAGAACCTGATATTAATACCAAATTCCCAATTGAATGTATGTATTTATCATAGCCTTCTGGATACTCTCCTAGTTCATTTACCTCATAACCCGATTCTATTGAATTGCCATCAGTGGGAGTCTGAGGAGAAATATGTTCAATTTGTTCATTGCTTATCTTAGTATTAGCTACATGATATCCACTGTTTTGAATACTTTCCTCATATTGCCACAATATATAGTTTAATGTCTTATTTCCATAAATAGGATTGTCCAAATATTCTTTAAATCTAAAATCACTCCAATAATATGTTTCATTGAGTAAATTTTGGGTCTTTATTCTCAATTCACTTACATCACCTTTGAATCCAGTAAGTAAGCCCTGTAATCTGCTTAAAAAGTCAGCACGACTATTTATGAATAAATATCGGAATGATAATATTTCCAATATTTGAAGCAGCTTCTCCATCTTATTATCGTCATCCGAAAAATACTTACTACCTTTAATAATGAATGGATAAATAAATGCCTGCCTATTCAAATCTCCTAACAGTTTCCAGTATTTCGACCTGTTTTTCTCAATTTTCTTCATGGCAAGAAAGCTAGAATATAATTCTTCAGTAAAATTGTTTATCCATTCAATTGATTTGTTTTTATTATATGCGACTTTTATATCGTTAATTGTTCTATAGTTGTATCCATTAATGTAGGCTTGACAATGATATGTTAAAACACTGTCTTCACTTATCTTTTCTGGCAAATCGCTAATGACTAAATAGATTTGTTTAAATAGCTCAGAAAGATGCTCAACATTATCATTGGTTTCATCACTCTCACTTAACCTATAAACTTGATACATCAAATATGATTTCAGTTTCTCCATATTTGTTAGATCTTTTCCACGGTTATTTTGTAATTCAAACATTAATGCGGACTGCTTCTTTTCATCTAATACAACGCATGTTATTTCTGATGACTCAAATTTTTCTAGTATTTTTACCAAAGTACCAATATCCTCTTTTAGAAATTCCTTGGAAAAATATTCATATGCCCTTTTTATCCTACGCTGGGAGACTGAGTTGGCTCTTATGTCGTTTTCTCCTTTAATGATAAATGCTTCAAAGAATGGCATATCATAATCGACGATTCTAAGCTTCGTATTAGAATTATGCTTTAAATAGATTTTCTTTTTGTCTTTTATCTCATTTTCATCATATCTTCCACATAGAGTACCAAATAAGGCAGACAAAAATATTACAATTGTCGTAAGCCGTTGCTGACCGTCAATTACTTCATACTCTCTGTCTTTCGCAACCATTTCTAGGAGAACATTGCCTAATGAATAGTTATTTGCGCTATCAAGCTGTTCTTTAATGTCATCCAGCAGGTCTTTCCATTGCTGAATTTCCCAAGAATATGCTCGTTGATATACGGGAATCGTAAACCTTTTTTGTGAGCTATCGAATAGTCCTAAAACCGTTCTTTGTTCAAATTGCATAATACTCTCCTTGCTTGGGCTTTAAGTATTCTATTTCTTATAGCTACAATATATTTCTTTGTTAACCAATAAGAATTTTTTAAACAGATCCATTCAAAAAAACCTAGGTAATAAATGAACTAGTTGAATCTACGACGTCACTGGATCACTCCACCCTCACCCCATCATCAGTGCTGCAGAAATGGACGGAGAACAGGTCCTTGTATTGGGGGAACTGCTGTAGGTATTCTCTGGTTACCTGTTCTTCTATCTCTTTCTTATACGCAGGATCTATAAGAGCCATGCAGCATCCCTTGAAGCCTGCATCCATAGATGCCCTGCACATGCTCTGTTATCTCATAGATGGCCCTGAGCTCGGGAGAGCCCGTCTCCCATGCATGGATGGAACTGTACCCTGAAGCAAACACAAGTTTTCCGAACTCCTTCAAGTCTCCCCTCTTCCATGCCTCTATACCCTTCTCTACCCTGTCCATCTCCGTATAGTAATGCTGTGCCCTCTTGGCAAATACCAGAGGAAGCCTGTCCCTGTACTCTTCATACACCAAGGGAGGGACATCCCTGAGCCTGGTATCCTTGTACAAGCCGTACTCCATACCCGAGAGAGCCTTGAGGCTGTAAGCAGCACTCTTGGCTTCATCCACCCTGGTGTTGTATCCACTGCCCAGGACACGGGAGACACCCGAGTAGAAGATTGCTATCTCAAACCTGCCCAGGGTGTCCGGGGCGGGTATGAGTGTGTAGGAATCGTCCTTGGTATCAAGGGCGAGGAGGTGCTGCTTCTTGCACAACACCTCGCACGACTGATCAAGCTTGCCTACGTTGATTCCCACATACCCGTTCTCTGCAAACAATGCTGTCTTGATCAGCTCGGAAGGAGTAAGGGTAATATCGTTTGCAAGACAGAGGGCATTGAGGTAGCAGAGAACAACTGCAGCAGAGGAGGAGAGACCTCCCACCGGGAGGGTTCCCCTCACCACGCCCTTGATGCCGTTTCTCAGCTGGTACTTCTGGGACAAGGCAAAGGCTGCGCCCTTTGCATAGTCCCCCCAGTTTCCCTGCTTATCCCCGATGTTTCCCAAATCGAAGGAAACATGCTCGCCAAAGTTCATGCTGTCCAGGTTCACCGCACCATCGGTGGAGATGAGGAACCGGAGGGTTACGCCCTTGTCCAAGGCGAAGCCGGTGATGATGCCGTATTGGTGATCGATGTGGGCTCCAAGGGGACAGACCCGGTAGGGAGCATAGGAGGTATGGATGTCAGAGCTTTCAGCCCAAGGGTACAGTGTCTTGAAGTGTTTTTCCAAAGTCTGCGGCATGTGAAGTGATTCCTTATTCCTGCATGATACTACAGCCTAAAGGCCGATGGTACAAAAATGTGGCATAATCCATAACAAACAGCAACGCCCGGTCTTGTATCACCAAAACCGGGCGTTGCAGATGAATCAACGTTATTGCTTGAGAAGACGGGAGCCGTCGAACTCCTGTTTGACCTGCTCGTAGCTTTGCAGGCTTCCTATGTCCCAACGCTTTCCAGGCATGGGATAGGCATAGACCGGAGTATGGCTGCACAGCCATGCTATGAAGGAGCCGGGAGCATCGGTGTTACACCCTGAGTCTATGGCCTTGCGTAGGAGAGGAAGGTCCTCCCTCTTGTAGACATAGAAGGGAGGAACTGCCCAGTTGCTCTTGGGCTCCCTGGGTTTCTCTTCCATCAGCAGCACCTTGTCCGAAGAATCAATGGTTGCCACCCCTGTTCTCTGCAGTGCCGCCAAGGATGGTTCATAGTGGCGCATGATGCAGGTGGCTTGCTTCTCTGTAAAGAAGGAGACAAAACCACGAAGGGAGAAGTCCAGCAGGTTGTCACCTGCCAGGACGAGCAGGTCCTCATTGATTTCCTGCTCTTCTATGGCGAAGAGGATGTCCTTCACCGCACCAAGCCTGTTGGGGTTGTCGGTTGATCCGTCATCGAGGACGACCACGGGATGGGAAAGGGAGCAGCTCTCTTTCCAAGTAGTGAAGTGATCATGGAACTTGTGGTTGGAGATAACCACATACTTCTCAATCCCTTCGATGCGATCGACATCGGAGAGGAGCCAGTCAAGGACGGTCCTTCCCTGTACATCCAAGAGGGGCTTGGGAAAGTTTTCGGTCAGGGGATAGAGCCGGGTTGCATAGCCGGCTGCAAGGATGAGGCAAATCATGAATTAAAAACCTCGTTAAAAGAAAGGATTCAAAACCGTTGATGTGGAATTTTTGGACAGGGTACACGGTACTGGTTCTCAATAAATCAGGCTCTGGAAGCCCCCAATAGCGATTCCTGTGGAATTTGTGGACGTTGTAACTGGTACTGGTCTGAGTACGATTTAGTTTACACATTTATGGATAGGCCGCTTCTGGAGACAGGAGG
>LVAX01000036.1 GCA_001604215.1 Clostridiales bacterium Firm_18 | reverse complement strand
ATGGCAACGGTTGTAACGGTTTTTATTCAAAAAAATGGGGAAACTCAAAAAATTGAAAATGTAACCAGTCCAAATTTCTCAATAGTTTATTGATTAACCAGTTCAACAAAATTCTTTATAACCTCAAACACAACATCAGTATCTTTAATCACCTTTGGAATAATAATGCTGTATTCGTCATTTACTTTTATTGCAGGGTATATTGCATCCATTTCTTCCAATCTGCTTAAAAATTCATCACTGTACCTACCAATCATAACACTGGGGTCTCCTGCCGCAATAATTAAGTTTGTTTGTTCAAGGTACTGCTCTGTGAGCATTTTTACAACGTCAATTTTAACACCTGCTTTATCACTTGCCATATAAATATATTTTTCCCACATTGGGTCAACATCTGATTGGACAGAAAAACGCACGTTATATCTTTCCCTCGGTGTATATTTATGTATAGATATTACACAGCCGACTATATTGTTATTTTCATCAAAAAATGTGTTAGTTACGCCGCCAATATCCAATCCCCCAAGCATGGTTATAGGAATGTAGGTGATGCCGTCTTGCAAAAGAACCTTTGTCCCTGTTTTAAATGTTTGTGTATTCCTTTTAAGCTCATCACTATCAACTTTCAAGGTTACATTGCCGTTGGTGGTTTTTACGTTAATAATCCCATTATCCCAAATAATGTTCTCATCTGTAATACCCTTTAGGTTAAACACCTCACGAAGGGGGAGATACACAACACTATCATCAATATATGGCTTGTTTTTAAGCTGAATTAATTCATTATTCAGCACGATATTTACAGAGTTTATATCAATGTCGGGCATAGAATTATCTTTCATTATATCAATTGAATTTTCCGCAGTAAGTGTTGGATAATCTATAGTAATATCCTCGTTGACCTTGTCATAAGCATAGTCAAAGGTGATGGTCATATCAATATCTGAATTTTCATTTGACAATCCCTCACTTATATATCCGTCAAAGGTCTTTATTAAATCATACAAATTTGTATTGATATTGATTGCATAATTTATATTCTTCGGCTGTTTTTTATCATTAAGGGTTGTATTTAAAACAAGTGCATCTTTATCAAATATTTTAACAGTATCAAGTTTTGTGAAAAACTCACTTATTGCAGCTTCAAACTGCGACTTTATCTCTTCTTGTGTAGTTACTTTTATATCTTCATGTATTACGGAATCCGAAACATAAACTGATGTGGGGCCATCACTGCCGCCAATTGCAGAAACACTTTTTGCATTGGTATCATTATATACCATCATATTTACACCAAAGTAAGGAGCGATATATTCACTCATTCCAAGTGCAATCTGCTTTATAATCCCTTTTAAGGTTGCTTCATCCATGGTTGCTGATAAAGCTCCGTCTTTCTCTGTGATAGTAAAGTTTTTCTCCTTTAGACTATCGGAAATACTATTATTTATAGAACTTATCGTATCCGCATTTAAAAATTGAGAAAACATTCCCATAACAGTCATTCCCTGATTAACGACAGGCGACTGAATATTGATAACATTATATTTATCATCATTCGCATGCTTAAATATTAAAAGCGTTTTGGGAATGTTTCTGTCAGAATAATCAATATTACTCCAAAAGATCATTTGAATAGGCTCATCAATATTATTCGACAAAAGCATATCACATTGCATTTCAAGCTTTTTAAGGTCTTCACTTGCTTTATACCTTATATCAAATTCTGCACTTAAATTATCGATGGTTGTGCTGCCCATTTCTTCCGTCAGTTTTTCGTCAAGGGGCTTGTTAAGCTTTGTTTCAACCTTGAATTTAAGCTCACCGCTTCTCATTTGCCATGAAGATGTAGGCACCAACGTAAAATTACCTAACAAAAGTGCAATAACCATTACCATACTTAACATACTGCTCACCATTTTAATACCTCCGTTTTATGTATTGTTTTCCTTTAATGTCGCTAAACTCCTTATGTTTTTAATCGCCAGTATTCCAAACAACCAAAGTGCCGCAAAGTAAGCGAAGCTTACGATATATAATGCTATATCAAACATCTTGTTGATACTAAAAAACCCTAAAACAGCGCTTATTACCATTATTCCGATAAATGATAAAGTAAAGTATAAGACAATGCGTTTTGTATTCCATTTTCTTATTAAATACGCACCGATTATTAAAAATATAATTGATAATGTTCCCAAAACAAACATGCCTGCAGAATACTTTGCAATTGCCCATGGAATAAATTCTTTAATGTGTTCAGTGAAATTATCGCCCCATTTATCATACAATTTATATAAAAAGTATTGCTTTGCCCCGCTTGCTGCAACAAGACCATACAGCGTTAAAATACAGCCTGTAATAATTTGTGCAATTTTAGACAACCTTCTTTTTATAAGGCTCAAAAATATGTATATCAGAATGAATGAAAGTGATACATAAAACGCTGATTTTGTGTATAAAAACCAATGCATTGGAGGATGTTTTATTTCGTTCACTGCTTGAACATTAGTGCTTAAACCTGTAACTCTTTCACTTTCTGCTTTTGTATAGCTACCGTCATTTATGTATCCTTGCAATCTCTCAAACATATCCATACCTTCGATATTTTTGATTTTTAACGTAGGGAGATTGTCACTTGTAGTTTTAAAAATATAATTTGGATTTACTTCATCATAATATGCTATTAAACAAACTTCACCTTTTTTAGGCAAATTATCCTTAGTGCCTATAGGAACACACCTTTCTAAGGTTTGTTTTGAACCAATTACAATATCACCCTTAATATTTTTGACAGGGATAACAACAGCCGATTCCGTTTTTTCAGAATAATCTAAAACCTCGCCAAAATAAAGCTTTGCATTATCATCACCTAGCAAGTCTTCCGGTACGCTCCCTGCATAGCAAATACTTACTGACAGAACAATTAACATCATAATTATTATAGAGAAATGAATTTTCTTTTTCATTATACACCTCATTTTATTGCAAATTTTCCTTGACTACCTCGGTCATTTGCCCTGAAAAGTGCCATTTTTCACCCTCGCTATAAAATTTGAAATAAGGGTAAACACCCGACATATTCTCATTTCCACAAGACAGGGGGACGGTTCTGTTGTCTTAGCTGATTCTTTCAACAATCCCCTTGCTAATTCCGGTTAGTCTGCTAATTTGTCTTATTGAAAGACCCTTCTCCTTCAACTTCTTAATGTACTTATTCCGTTGTTCACTTTCTATTGTTTGAATCTCAGTTGTATTTGTGCATTTGCATACTTTTTGTACCGTCACCTTTTCTCTCCTTGCTTGTCTTGGTATATTTTTCACCTCGACAATAGAATATCATATTTTCCTTTTAATTGTCAATACAATAGAACCGTCCCCTTGTCTTGAAGTCCCCTTGTCTTGCACAATAGAACCGTCCCCTTGTCCTTTATGGCTCATTATATTTTTTTATCCGTTGTCAAGGGGCAAGCGGTTGTATTTCTCTTCGAGAAATCTCCACCGGCAAGTATGCCCCCGTTGACAAGGCGAGAACGGCGCATAAATTTATTTGGAAAAACTTATTGACAAATGTTATCTTATATGATAACATAATAATCACAGAAGACATATAATGAAATGGGGCGGTGAATTGGATTGGTTAATTGAATACTACCAAAAAGAAAACGGCGATATTCCTGTCGAGGATTTTTTGCTAACGCTTAATCCTAAACTCCGCGCAAAGGCATACAGCGACATTATGTTATTAAAACAGCTTGGTATCAATATCCGCGCTCCGTATTCCGCGCCGGTGAAAGGGGATAAATACAAAGGGATATTTGAACTTCGGACAAAATTTTCGTCCGACATCACAAGAATATTTTACTTTCTATTTGATAAAAATAAATTTGTATTGCTACACGGGTTTGTAAAAAAAGCCAACAGATCGCTGGAGCGCGAACTCGATAGAGCGTTAGACTATAAACTTGATTATGAAAGAAGGTGTCAAGATGAGTAAAGCAGGAGCAAAATTTGAAGAAGTCCATAACAGATTGATGAAAGATGAAGAATTTAAGGCAGAGTATGAAAAGCTGAAACCGCGCTATGATTTAATTGCACAAATCATCGACACCCGCAGTCAGCTTAATATCACCCAAGAAGAACTCGCCCAACGGGTCGGAACACAAAAATCCAATATTTCCCGCTTTGAAAGCGGCTCGTATAACCCCTCGTTGGATTTTGTTACCAAGGTAGCCCGTAGTTTGGGCAAGGAAGTCCATATTTCTTTGCGTTAAAAAAGACGGCGGGGATTCTGTTCCCTGCCGTCTTTGGTGATATGCCCAGTCATTGCGTTAGATGTTAATCATTACTGTTTTCATTTCATTATTCCAATCAACACTCGCCCCTAACCCTTCGCTTATCGCTCGTATTGGCACAAGCGTCCTACCGTTCACAATTTGAGGCAGAACATCAAGCTGTACCATTTTACCATTGATATACATTTCCTGCTTACCAATTTGAAACGATAATACCACATCGCCTTTTGAAGCGGTCACAGTTTGAGTTTCACCGTTCCATTCTACTTCTGCATTAAGTGCTTCAAATATAGCACGAAATGGAACAAGCACTCTGTCGTTTTCAATTATCGGTAGCTGTTCCATTTTAATGTATTTTTCATTCACAGTTACTTTTATTGTGTATATGTTTTTTATAATACCCCATCTACCATCCTGGCTGATTGCTGCTACGCCCTCTGAAAATCCCTTTGCATTTCCATATATAAGACAGGGGGACGGTTCTACTGTCTTAGCTGATTCTTTCAACAATCCCCTTTCTAATCCCGCTTATTCTGCTAATTTGTCTTATTGAAAAACCCTTCTCCTTCAACTTTTATGTGCTTATTCCGCTGTTCTATTTCTATAACTTGAATCTCAGTTGTTTTTGTGCATTTGCATACTTTTTGTACCGTCCCTTTTTCTCTCCTTGCTTGTCTTGGCATATTTTCCAACTCGACAATTGAATATCATACTTTTCTTTTAATTGTCAATACAATAGAACCGTCCCCTTGTCTCTTTTTCATATACCTTCAAATCTTCTGGTTCGTTTGTCGCAGAACTAACCGAAGAACAAGCAACAAAGCACATACTTACTGCCACTACTAAAATTATTACTAATATTTTTTTCATTTTTTAACACCTCATTTCGGATTTATTAGTCCAAACCCTTGAAGACAGGGGGACGGTTCTGTTGTCTTAGCTGATTCTTTCAACAATCCCCTTGCCAATTCCGGTTAGTCTGCTAATTTGTCTTATTGAAAGACCCTTCTCCTTCAACTTCTTAATGTACTTATTCCGTTGTTCACTTTCTAATATTTGAATCTCAGTTGTATTTGTGCATTTGCATACTTTATGTACCGTCCCTTTTTCTCTCCTTGCTTGTCTTGGCATATTTTCCACCTCAACAATTGAATATCATACTTTTCTTTTAATTGTCAATACAATAGAACCGTCCCCTTGTCTTCTACACAATAGAACCGTCCCCTTGTCTTCTGGTATTTGTTTGTAGACCTTATTGAAAAATTCAATCAATTTCTAATGAACGACATATCATTGCTGCTATCTCAGCTCGGGTTATATTATAGTGCGGCTTGAAAACATTTCCGTCATATCCATATATGATTCCAAGATACACCGCAAAATTTACATTTGCTCTCAAATCCTCCCTGATTTCCGATTCGTCAAGAAAAGTAGTCGCGTTATTGGCTGAATTGACAATAACGTCTTGTGACACATCTATCAATAAAGCTATGCTTGCTGCAACTTCTTCGCGCGTTGCGTATTCATCAGGGTAGAAATTTATGCTTTTTAAACCATCACGCAATGGTATAACCTGCTGCATCGCGGCGATATATTTCTCAGCCCAATGATTCCCTACATCAGCAAAGTAGCTGCTTTGCTCTGATGTTTTTCCAAATGCTATGGAGAGCAGTTTTGCTAACTCCCCGCGCGTTACATAGCTTTCAGGCATGAATGTGCCATCGTCATACCCCGAAATAATGCTTTTATTGGTCAATTCCGAAACAAACTTATACGCCCAATGATCATGCGATAAATCACGAAAAGTAGTGACATCAAACACATCGACAGAACCTTTGAGAACCGTATCAAAATCAAACCTTTCCGTTTTTTCGTTTGTAACTCCATTTGGCAGAACGATAGTATTATTCTCAAAAGAAATGGTGTAGTGTTGTCCTGCCATAATATTAAGATTAAAACTTATTCTGTAATAATCATTTTCATCAGATATTTCATAATCAACAGCATTTCCATTCACAAAAATTTTCATACCATCAGCAATTTGGCAGGGCTTGGCAATATCAATAAAGATATGCTCTGTCTGTGATTCGGTGTCCATCATAATAGTTGAACCGTCTTCGGGTGAAAATCGCAGAATATAATCGCTTACACTAATATTAACATCAAAATCCAAAGTATACTCCTCGTTCAGTCCGCTTTCGAGCAACAATAATCCTTTGGGTATAGTTAGGTGATAATGATGTTCCAATCCAATATAATGAAAAGGAATGTCTATACTGTCATATTTCTCCTGTGCAGATTTGTTGTCAAATAATTGTTGCAGATTTGCACCACTTGCAATGTAACACTCTGTGCCATTTATACTTGTTACACTAAATTCTCCCTTCCCATCTGGGTCAGAAAATCCGATTAAACCATTGATGCCTTTGAGAAAAATATGACCGATTTTCACGCCATCATCATGACTTACTTCCCTAATGTCAATTTCGGATATGTCAAGCGGCAAATACTGTGCTTTGACATCTATACAAAACTTATACATCTCTGTATTTTCATCGTTTCTTGTTACTGTAAAAACAGCTTCACATTCGCCGTATAGCATATTTGCAGGAACAATAAAATATTCCAGAAATGATGATATACTTTTAATTTGAGTGTCCCCATTAATTGTAATACCACGGGGATTGTCAGCTGGATATTTTATTTCGTATAATCTCTTGTCTGCATTTGTAATAACAATTTCTGCTTTTGAAATATCATTTCTTATGCCGACACCTAAATTAGTTTCAATATAGTTGTTAAGATGAAAGTAAATTAAATCATCAGACTCGGCTGTGGCTGTTCTATTAGGCATGACAGCATTGCTGTAATCATACAATATTTTCCTGTCCACCATAATGTTTTGTGCCTTACGCACAACTAAGCACGCATTATCTTCAAATGGCCATTGCGGTATTTTGCTTGTATCGGCATGGATTATTAGCACATTTGACCATAAGAGTGTAATGATTACTAAAATAGCTATTATTCTATTCATAGGTTTTCCTCCTTATCGTTTTTTTATTTTTTACATTAATTGCTTTTTCTTAATGTACTTATTCCGTTGTTCACTTTCTATTATTTGAACCTCAGTTGTATTTGTGCATTTGCAAACTTTTTGTATGATCCTTCTTGCGTCTGTATCATTAAGTCGAAATTCATGCACATCACAATCCAGGCATTTGTCATCATTTTCTTCTTTATGTAACTTTATAAAATCTTCTTTGCTTATAAATAGAAAATACAAAATCCAGGTCAATTAATTCAGTCTCTTCCTCAATGTAATCATTATAACTGCTAAATGCATATTTATCAACATCTTTTGCAATAATTTATTTGTAATATAAATGTAATTGTAATATTGTAAATTGTATGTTAAAATGTAAGTGATTAATTGTATTTAAATTTGAGGTGTTTTCTATGAAGCTTACCAGAGTTTTATTATTATCTGTATTATTTATAACGCTGTTTGCGGTTACCGCAGGCGCCATGCCTGATGTGGTTTGGCCCGGCGACGGCGGAAACACATCGGGTCTTATCGTAATAACCAAACCGCCAAAAGACAGGTCCGCTACTTTTGACCGCTCATATGTTATCTCCGGTTACGGTAAGGAAGGCACGGTTGTAGCTATTTACAAACTGTCCGGCGATGTTTACGTTAAGACAAATTACGAATGGCAAATAGGAGCAAGTACATATTTCGCAATACCCATAGAGCTTGACAGCAAAAAAAACATCCTCCTTTGCCGTGCGGAAGACAGCAGCGGTCAATACCAGCATGCAAAGCTTGAAATTACATACCTCGGCAGCAGCTTGTCCGATGTTGTAAGGAACATAACCGTTGACGCAACAAGTATTCCCTATTAAAGCTTACAGCGAGTTGATTTATAATGCGTAAAGAACGTATAAAGACTGTTATTCTTGTTTTGCTAATGCTAAATTGCTTGCAATTGACAGGTCAAATATGGTTTAATAAAAAATTATGGCCGTTTGGCTATAATTTTTTTAATTCCCTGCCCAGAATTCCTGTCATAAATACCATTATAAACAAACTGCCTTTTTCCAAGGACACATTTTCCGATGACAGTCTGTTCTCCAATGCCGTAAAACCGCAGGCAATAGTTATAAACGGCGGGAGCGCGAGAGAGGTATATTACCCGCACCAAAAAAGCTATGGCGAAGCGTATAAAATTATAAACAATGTTATTTCAAACCTTCTTGCTTCATCTTCAGGCAACAGCCTTGTCATTCCCGTTGACGAATGGCAGTCCTACTTAAAGGGAAAATCAATATTCGTAAGCTACAACTTTAATATGAATGCCGATTCTTTTGCGAAATGCTTTAATAAATCCGCCGATTCATTTTCTTTTGACGGCATTGTATCCGACTTTATAATAACGGGTGACAGTGTTACGAAAAAAAGTATTGTTTGTTTCCTTGACAAATCATCCGGTATCGTTACCAAGTTTTTGGTGGACAACAGCGGTGAAGAGATTTTAAAATATATCGAATCGGCCACATTCGGCAAAAGCCTTAGCAGGGTATTCGCATTTGAACTAAGGCTTGATGAAAACCCGCCGAACACATCAATACAACGTCCCGTACTGCTTGATTCGTTTGTCCTCCTCCCTATGGACAATGAAAGCATTGACCGGATTGCCGCCTCCAATCCGCTCGGAAGTGAAAGTTATGTTTTTGACAAAATAGTAACGGCAATAGGATATACTCCAAGCTCACTGCGCAAATCGGTGTCAGCGGACGGCACGGCAAGCTATGTGGAAAACAGCGCCACTATAAGCATCGACCCTCGCGGTGTAATAGAATATAACGCCGTGGAGGCGGAAAGAGGCATTTTTTTGCAAAGCGGAAAAATACAGCCGTTTAATATCGCGGGTAAAGTTTTGCAGATAGCCGAAAACATATGGCATGCCACAGGGGCTGACAAAATGCCGGAAATCAATATAGTATCCGACTTGACGGACCCGAAAGGCAGCGACTTTTTTGTAAAAATGAATTTTAGTTATAACGGTATTCCGGTTATTCCTGAAACAGGCGACGAAGAAGGGAACGCAATTTTTGCGCATATTTCGAACGGATACTTAAAAAGCTTCAGAATAAACCTTAAAACCTTTAACAAAACGGAACAATCCGATTCTACAATGCCGATAATACCGGCTATTGACAAGCTTGCCGAAAATTACGGCAACAGCAGCAATCCGCTGATAGTAAAAAACATTTTCAAGTGCTACCGGTTAAAGGAGGATACCGCTTCTGTCGCATGGGGCGTTAGGGCTAACAACAATCAAAACAAAACAATTATAATTTCGTCTGAAAGCTAAGGGTGATATTATGGAATGGGGCAGGGTCAAATCAATAATGATCGGCATTTTTTGCCTGGTGAATATTTTTTTGTTTTTAAGCTACATGGACCAGACCGGAACAAGCGTTAAAATCAGCGAAGAGTCTGTGCAAAACACCGCCGTAGTGTTATCCAATAACAATGTTTATATAGACCATAAGCTTATACCGCGCAAGCTGCAGGACATTCGGATTTTTGACGCTGTAAACAAATATGAAACCCCCGATGCCGCCTCTAAGGCGTTTTGGGAAATCGCGCAAAGTCTGGGCATTGACTTGTTCAACCCTCAAAAAACCGTAACGGACGAGTGTATCTTTGAGTATAAAACATATGATGATCCGCAGGCATATAATTTAACCGAAAGCACCGCGCTTGCATATGCGAAAAAAATAGTATCACAGCTTAACCTTGACTTTGGAATGAGGCTGGGTAGTGAACTGTCGCTAAGTAACGACGTGTTCACCGTCACCTATCACCAGGAATACGAAGGCTTAAAGGTGCTTGACACATGCCTTGTCATTGAGCTTGCAAACGGCGGCTATACAAGAATATACGGCAAAAACTGGCTTTGTAACGAAGTTTCCGGCGGCGGTATGTCATCAATCCGCCCTGCCACCGAAATGCTCGTCAGCTTTGCGGTAAGCTTTCCGCACGAATCGGAGGTTGTAATTTCCGGCATACGTTTGGGATATTTTATCGGCAACAGGCAAGGCAGACAAATCACCGTCACTGCCGTACCCACGTGGGAAATTACAACAAATGAAGGCGTTTTTTATTACGATGCGAAAAACGGCGATTTTTTGCAAAAGGAAGCCTAAGGTTGAGCCAATGTGCTAAAAAACAAGATAAATATTGACTTTTTTATTTCGTTTTAATATAATTATCATTATTATACGCATATAATGCAGCAAATAAAAATAGCTATATAAATTATTTTTTTTATGCTGCTTTTTAAATTAACAGGAGTTGATAATGTGAAGAATCTTGAGACAAAATACGACCCGAAGCAGGTTGAAGACAGAATTTATAATGGCTGGGAAGAAAAAGGATGTTTTCATGCCAAGGTAAACCGGAATAAAAAACCGTTTACTATTGTTATCCCGCCGCCGAATGTAACAGGACAGCTTCATATGGGTCATGCGCTTGACGAAACCCTGCAGGATATATTAATACGCTATCACCGCATGAAAGGTGAAGAAGCCCTATGGCTTCCGGGCACGGACCATGCCGGAATAGCCACGCAAATACGGGTTGAAGAATTCCTTCGAAAAGAAGAAGGCCTCACCCGCTACGACCTGGGGCGCGAAAAGTTCTTGGAACGGGTATGGGACTGGAAGAAAAAATACGGAGATACTATTATCAACCAGCTTAAAAAGCTCGGCTCCTCCTGTGACTGGGAGCGGGAGCGTTTTACAATGGACGAGAGGTATTCCAAAGCGGTGCGCGAGGTTTTTGTCAACCTTTACGAAAAGGGTTTGATATATCAGGGAAGCAGAATAATAAACTGGTGCCCGAGCTGTACTACCGCTTTGTCGGACGCGGAAGTTGATTATACCGAGCAGGCAGGCCATTTTTGGCATATCAAATACCCGGTTAAAGACAGTGATGAGTATGTTGTTATTGCAACAACCCGTCCGGAAACGCTTTTGGGCGACACCGCCGTTGCGGTGCATCCCGACGACAAGCGTTATTCGGATTTAATCGGGAAAATGCTTGTTCTGCCGCTTATGAACAGGGAAATACCGGTTATTGCCGACGAATATGTGGATAAGGAATTCGGAACCGGCGCGGTTAAAATAACACCGGCCCATGACCCGAACGACTTCGAAGTGGGACTGCGTCATAATTTAGAGCAGATAAAAATATTTAACGACGATGCCACCGTTAACGAGCTTGGCGGAAAGTATGCCGGCATGGACAGGTACGCGGCGCGCAAGCAGATAGTTCAGGATTTGCAGCAGCTTGGGCTGCTTGTTAAAACCGAGCAGCATACCCACAACGTGGGCCAGTGCTATCGCTGCTCCTCCACGGTGGAACCCATTATCTCAAAACAATGGTTTGTTAAAATGAAGCCGCTTGCAAAACCCGCCCTTGACGCGGTTGTGGAAGGCAAAGTTAAATTTGTTCCGGAGCGTTTTTCAAAAATATATATAAACTGGATGGAAAATGTGCATGATTGGTGCATTTCGCGGCAGCTGTGGTGGGGGCACAGAATACCCGCCTTTTTCTGCCCGGACTGTAATGAAATGGTTGTCAGCAAAGAAGATATTACGGTTTGCCCGAAATGCGGCGGTAAAATGGAGCAGGACGAAGATGTGCTGGATACATGGTTTTCATCCGCCCTTTGGCCGTTTGCAACGCTCGGCTGGCCGGAAAAAACCGATGACCTTGATTACTTTTATCCGACTAACGTACTCGTTACCGGTTATGACATAATTTTCTTCTGGGTTGCAAGAATGATTTTCTCGGGTATAGAGCATACCGGAACCGTTCCTTTTGACACCGTGTTTATTCACGGCATAGTGCGCGACAGCCAGGGCAGAAAAATGAGCAAATCCCTCGGAAACGGCATTGATCCCCTTGAAATAATCGATAAATACGGGGCCGATGCACTGCGTTTCACTCTTGCGACCGGCAACTCACCCGGCAATGACATGCGTTTTTATACGGAACGTGTTGAGGCAAGCAGAAACTTTGCCAATAAAATATGGAACGCATCCCGGTTTGTGCTTATGAACCTTGGCGAAAATGCAAGCGGTATCCTGCCGGAAAACTTAGAGCTTGAAGACAAATGGATTGTCGGCAGACTTAACACGGTTGCCCGTGAAGTAACCGAAAACCTTGAACGGTTTGAGCTTGGGATTGCGGTGCAAAAATTATATGATTTTATATGGGATGAGTTTTGCGACTGGTATATCGAGCTTGTCAAGCCCCGGCTCGGCAGCGATAAAAACCCGCAAAACGTATTGGTTTATGTTCTTTCAAACATACTCAAGCTATTGCACCCCTTTATGCCTTTTATTACGGAAGAAATTTTTTCTTATCTTCCCCTGTCCAAAGGCAGCATCATGGTAGAAAAATGGTGTGAATATGAGGAAAGACAGCTTTACCCCGCCGAAACCGCTCAACTTGAGCTTATCATGGGCGCTATTAAAGCAATAAGAAATATACGCGCCGAAATGAACGTGCCCCCTTCAAAAAAGGCAACCCTTGTCATTATCACCGAAGAAAAAGAGACTTTTTCAAAAGGCGAAATGTTTTTCAAAAAATTAGCGGGCGCAAACGATGTTATTGTAACGGACGACAAAAGCCTTATTCCCGAAAATGCGGTTTCCCTTGTTTCGGAGGGCGCACAAATATATATACCGCAAAACGAGCTTGTTGACAAGGAGAAAGAAATAGCAAGGCTAAAAGCCGAAGAAAAACGCTTGATTAATGAAATAAAGCGGGTTGAAAGCAAGCTTTCAAACGAAGGCTTCATAAAAAAAGCTCCGCCCGAGGTTGTGGCCCAGGAAAGGGAAAAAGGCGAAAAATATCGTGATATGCTAAACAAAGTTATGGACGGATTGGAAAATTTAAAATGAATTATAACGAAGCAATAGATTTTATACAAAACAGGCTGAGGCTTGGAACAAAGCTTGGACTTGAAACCACAACGGAACTTTTGCGAAGAGTGGGCAACCCGCACAAAAAGCTGAAATTCATCCATATAGCGGGCACCAACGGCAAAGGCTCCACTTCTGCCTTTATTGCAAACATTCTTATTGAAAACGGTTATAAAACGGGGATGTATATATCCCCGTATGTTAATTCGTTCACCGAACGGATACAAGTCAACAACAAGCAAATCCCAAAAGAAGATTTGGCCCGGCATGCCGAAAAAATAAAAAACGTTATCGACGATACCTTGTGTCCTACCGAATTTGAAATAGTGACAGCAATAGGCTTTTTGCACTTTTTACAGGAAAAGTGCGATTATGTTGTGCTTGAAGTAGGTCTTGGCGGAAGGTTTGACGCAACAAACGTTATTCCCCCTCCCGCCGTCACGGTAATTACAAGCATAAGCATAGACCACACAGAGCTTTTAGGCAATACAATAAAGCAAATAGCATTTGAAAAATGCGGCATTATCAAACCGCACAGCCCCGTCGCGGTTTATCCCGACAATCCCCCCGAGGCGCTGGAGGTAATACAAAACAGCGCAAAAAGCAAAAACGCGCCGCTCACTGTCGGTGATAAAAACGCAATCCGTATAACACATACAAGCATTGAAAAAACGGATTTTACCTATATGGGGGATAAATACCGCATTCATATGCTCGGAGAGCACCAGGTTTACAATGCGGTTACGGCAATAACAGCCGTAAGGCTTGCGGGCATAAACAAACATATAGCCGAAGGGCTTGAAAAAACAATATTTAAGGGCAGGCTTGAAATTGTAAGAAAATCCCCCTTAACCATAATAGACGGTGCCCATAATTACTCCGGGATGAGCGCATTGAAAAACGCGCTGCAAAGCTATTTTGGCGGCCGGAAAATTATACTGGTTATGGGAATGCTCCGGGATAAAGAATTTGAAAAATGCACCGCGCTTATCGCGCCTATGTGCCATCTTTTTATCGCCACCGAGGCTGACAATCCCCGGACCTTGACGGCCGGGGAATTGCTGCGGGTAGCAAAAAAACATATATCAAACGCAATTGCAATAAAAGACAAGCAGGCAGCCGTTGATGCCGCCCTGTCATACGCCGGGGAAAAGGATGTAATTTGCGTTTGCGGGTCCCTTTACCTTATCGGTGGCCTTAATTTTTAGGCATATAGTGTTCGACTCCCTTATGCTTTCTAAACATCATGTATAATTATCTCGCTTAGCGGCCGTTTCGGAACGTGCAGCATCCCTGCCTCATCCTTATAATATTTAACATCTCCGGTATAATCCTCCGCGACCGATTTCTCGGCGGGATAACCAAGAGCGATGAGTGATACTATACTGTATTTGCGCTCAAGAGAAAGTATATCATACAACTTTTCCCTGTTTAAGGCACCTAACCAGCAAGAGGCTATCCCCATTTCCTGTGCCGCAAGAATTATGCTCATTGCGGCGGCTCCCGCATCAAGCTCAAAACCGCTTTTTTTGATATCGGTATCGGCTAATATTGCAATATAAGCCTTCGGTCTTTCACCCTCCCCGGGCGTTCCTTTGCCTTTCAGGTACCCTGCCCAGGCCGTGCATTCAAACACCTTGTCAAGCATTTCCCTGCTTTTAACCACAACGTATTTAAGCGGCTGCATATTTGCTCCGCTGGGAGCAAGGCGTGCGCAGTCGATAAATTCATAAAGATTGCTGTCCGGAATTTCTTCGTCTTTAAATTTTCTTATTGTTCTTCTTTCTTTCATTAATTGTATAACGTTCATATATTCACACCT
This sequence comes from Clostridiales bacterium Firm_18, assembly GCA_001604215.1. Taxonomy (GTDB): domain Bacteria; phylum Bacillota; class Clostridia; order Monoglobales; family Firm-18; genus Firm-18. The sequence goes on along the minus strand of LVAX01000036.1, from coordinate 1,601 downwards.
GCCTATCCTTCATTTTAACATATTCTCTCTGCTGCAGCACCGATTTATAGGCGGGACGGATTATCTTCCCAGCGCTGATTATTTCTTCAACCCTGTGGGCGCTCCAGCCGGCAATACGCGCAACCGCAAACAAAGGTGTGAAAAGCTCCACCGGCAAGTTCAGCATCTTATAAACAAAGCCGGAGTAAAAATCAACGTTTGCGCTGACTCCCTTATACATTTTTCTTACGTTTGAAATAGCCGCAGGCGCCAGTTTTTCAACCTTTGAATACAGCATATATTCGTCCTCCATGCCCTTTTCGCCCGCCAACTTTTCAACATAGCCTTTAAATATAACCGCTCTCGGGTCGGACAGTGAGTATACTGCATGCCCTATACCGTATATAAGACCCGACTTGTCAAAGGCCTCCTTGTTTAATATTCTTTCCAGATAGGCATATATTTCTTCATCATCGTTCCAATCCTTGACATTTGCTTTTATGTCCTCAAACATTTGCACCACTTTAATGTTTGCCCCGCCGTGCCTGGGTCCCTTAAGCGAAGCAAGGGAGGCGGCAACGGCCGAATACGTATCCGTGCCGGAGGATGTTACCACATGGGTGGTAAAGGTTGAATTGTTTCCTCCTCCATGCTCCGCATGCAAAACAAGCGCCAAATCAAGTATTTGTGCCTCCGCGGAGGTATATGAGCTGTCGGGCCGCAGCATATGCAATATATTTTCGGCTATCGACATTTCCTTTTGGGGAGCATGTATAAACAGGCTTTTTTTATGGTAATAGTGCATATATGCCTGATAGCTGTAAACCGCAAGCAGCGGGAACCTTGCGATAAGCTGCAGCGATTGCCTTATTACATTCGGAATCGAAATATCGTCAGCCCTGTCGTCATAAGAGTATAATGTGAGCACACTTTTCGCAAGGGCATTCATCATGTCGCAGCTCGGGGCATTCATAATGGTATCCCGAACAAAGCCGCTCGGCAAGACGGTATATTCCGCAAGAACATCCCTTATCCGGTTATACTCCTGTTCGTTCGGCAAATATCCGAATAGCAACAGAAAGCATACTTCCTCAAATCCGAACCTGTTATCCGATATAAATCCGTTTACAATATCTTCAATACATATGCCCCTGTACAGCAATCTGCCTTCACAAGGTATAACATCATTATCCCGGGTGATATACGACACTATTTTTGAAATGTTTGTGAGCCCGGCAAGCACACCCTTGCCGCTGATATCCCTAAGTCCTCTTTTAACTTCATATTTCCCGTAAAGCTCAGGGTTGATTTTGCTGTTTTCGATTGCTTTTTCCGTATAACCCGCAATTATTTTTTCTATATCCATTTAAAACACCCCTTTTTATCGCCCCGATTGCCTGGGCTTTATTTTCTTGCACAAATAAAGATAAAATAAAACCGGCAAATATGCAATATAAATTCCATCTCGCCGATTTTACCTCGTTACTGTATTATTTTATCAAAAACTTTAACGGTATGCAACTGTTTTTTCCGATTTAATTATAGGCATAAGAGAGTCGAACTCGGGTCTTTGACAGTTGAATAACAAAAAAATCCTTGAAAGCCTTAATATGGCTTAATTT
>LVAX01000035.1 GCA_001604215.1 Clostridiales bacterium Firm_18 | reverse complement strand
GAAGTATTGGAAGCTGCCTCAACGAAATGGAATTTCCTCAAGTTCTCACCTGGATTGGTTGGCGGACATTGCATTGGTGTAGATCCGTATTACCTTACCTATAAAGCAGAACAGCTGGGTTACCATTCCCAAATCATTCTTTCTGGTCGTCGCATTAACGATGATATGGGACGGTATGTTGCTGAGAATGTGGTTAAGAAGTTAATCTCGGTAGGTTCTTTTGTAAAAGGTGCTAAAGTTCTTGTCCTAGGATTTACATTTAAAGAGAATTGCCCTGATACACGGAATACTAAGGTTATTGATATAATCAAAGAACTTCGAGAGTATGGGATTGAGCCAATGGTATGTGATCCTGTTGCAGACTCTCAAGAAGCGGAACGTTTGTATGGAATTTCTTTTATTCCTAAACAGAGTATAGGAAAAGTTGATGCTGTAATTGTAGCTGTTGCGCACACTGAATTTTCTGGATTAGGTGTGAAAGAGCTGGATAGCTACTATACCAAGGGTGCCAAGAAAGTTGTAATTGATGTAAAATCGATTCTCAACCGTAATGAATTTCAGCAGGCTGGCTACTGTTATTGGAGTTTGTAAATATGGCATATGAACATCTGGTATTTCCAAAAGATTCAGTCTTCCTGGTAACAGGGGGAGCTGGATTCATTGGCTCCAATCTCTGTGAAGCAATTCTTCGAATGGGCTATGTTGTTCGTTGTTTGGATGATCTTTCTACTGGTTTTCTGAAGAATATAAAAGATTTTAAAGATGACCCAAACTTCACATTCATCAAAGGTGATATTAAAGACTTTGATACTTGTATTAAAGCCACGAAAGGTGTTGATTTCGTTCTACACCAAGCAGCATGGGGAAGTGTTCCCAGAAGTATTGAGATGCCGATTTTCTATGAACAGAACAATGTAATGGGGACACTGAATATGATGGAAGCTGCAAGACAAAACAAAGCAAAGAAGTTTGTCTATGCTTCCTCAAGTTCTGTATATGGTGATGAACCAAATCTTCCTAAGAAAGAAGGAAGTGAAGGCAATTTGCTTTCTCCCTATGCTCTCACTAAAAGAACTAATGAAGAATACGGCAAGCTCTATTACAAACTCTATGGGCTTGATACCTATGGGCTTCGATATTTTAATGTTTTTGGGAAACGGCAAAATCCAGATGGAGCATATGCTGCAGTAATCCCCAAGTGGATTAAACAGCTTATGAATGATGAGATTCCAGTCATTCATGGAGATGGTAGGCAGAGTAGGGATTTTACATATATTGAGAATGTAATTGAAGCCAATCTTAAGGCATGTTTAGCATCATCTGAAGTAGCAGGACAGGCATATAATATTGCTTATGGTGGGAGAGAATACCTCATCGATATTTATTGGACTCTTACCAAGGCATTAGGAAAAGATGTTCAACCGACCTTCGTACCTGAGAGGTTGGGCGATATCAAGCACTCGAATGCGGATATTTTCCAAGCGCAGCAGTTGCTCGGGTATGAGGGGCAGTGGGGGTTTGAAATGGGGATTCGAGAAGCGATTGAGTGGTATTTCGCTGATGAATCTGTGGTGAGGAAATGAGAGATGTCCAATTTACAAAGTATCTATGATAATTCTCCTATCTGGTTTCAAAATGTCATGGTGAGCGCGAAAGGCTATCAAAACCAAGGTTATCGCTATGGTAAGAAGTATTGGGGATTCCGTGAGTTCTATCAAGATTTTGATACTTGGCCTTTAGAGAGAAAGTTAAAATATCAAAATGAACAGTTAAGAGAATTCATTAATTATGCAGCAACCCAAAGTAAGTTTTATCGAGAACTCTATGAAGGAGTTGATCTCTCCAGAATTCAAACAACTGAAGATTTAAAATTACTTCCTATTGTCGATAAAGAGATGTTGCGAGAACATATAGAAGATGTAATCACTATTCCACGAAAAGGAGCCCTCGAAGGCCATACTGGAGGTACTACTGGGAAATCTTTAGTCGTACTGAATACAGTTGAAGATGGAATGGCAAGGATGGCCTTATTGGATCACTTCAAAGCTCGTGTGGGATTTGAACACAGGAAAATGAGGCGAGCCACATTTAATGGCAAACACATTGTTCCCCCTAACCAATCGAGGAAAATTTTTTGGCGGTATAATCATTCTTGTAAGCAGATGGTTTATTCATCCTTTCACCTCTCAGAACATAATATGATGGCTTATGTTGAAAGCTTAAATAGTTTTAAACCTCATAGTATAGATGGGTTTTTTACTTCGATGTGCGACGTAGCTAGCTATGTTGAAAGAAACAAAATCAAATTGACTTTCAGACCTATTGCAATTTTCCCAACATCAGAGACAGTAACACAAACTGGAAGAGAACTTCTTGAACGAGTCTTTAAGTGTCCAGTATATAATCAGTATGCATCAAGCGAGGGTGCTCCGTTTGTAACTGAGTGTTTGGAACATCACCTACACATTGAACATGCCTCAGGAGTTTTTGAGCATTTTGAGGACAGCAATGAAATCTTAGTTACTAGTTTTTCTACACATGGAACACCGTTGATCAGATATAGGATTGGTGATTCAATGGTTTTTTCAAATGAAAGATGTTCTTGCGGAAATGATTCTGTGCTTGTTGAAGAAATTCAAGGGAGAAGTCTTGATTTTCTTTATACCTCAGAGGGGGCAAAAATTAACGGGGGCAATGTTGCCAACCTTTTTAAGAATATGCCAAATTCAATTATTCGTGCACAACTTGTCCAGGAAGTGATTGGAGAAATAAAGATACTTCTTGAAATAGATAAAGAGAGGTACAAGCCTGAATATGATGATCTTCTAAAAGATGAATTCGAGCACAAATTTGGCCTAGAGACAAAAATTACCATAGAGCATGAGAATGAAATTCCCAGAGAGAAGAGTGGGAAATATAGGTTTATAAAAAATAATGTTTTATAATGTTTTTAACAAGGACCTCTTAAATAAATGATAAGAAAATATTTTAGAAAATCCATTAATAGACTAGAAAAAAAAATTATCTATCTTATTAAATTAAAGACAACATTTTCCGAATATTTGGCTATCCTGAGAAAATTAAAGTTAATAAAAAATATTCAATGGACAAGTGAACAGCAAATTGCATTCGATAATTACTGGATAGAGAATTATGGTAAAAAGATTAAACCCTATTGGCACAAATTATACGAAAAATGTAGTGGAGTTTTTAACATAGAGTATCTTCCAGAATACCTATATTCAACGAAAATTGAATTTCAGTTGAACCCTTTTAAAAAGAGTCAAGTATTAGCAGATAAATCATTAACTGAGATACTTTATAGTAAATTTGTTTTAGTTCCAAGCACTTATGGTCTTAATTCTGACGGAATATATTATGGGACTAATAGAAAAGTAATAAGTGAATCCCATCTGATTCTTGAACTAAAAAATTGTGGCATATGTATTATTAAACCAACTGTTGGGTCTAGCAGTGGGAAAAGTATTCAATTGCTAGATATCCGTAACGGGGTAGATGTAAATACAAATAGAAGTATATTAGACATATTCAGAAAGTTCGAGAAAAATTTTATTATACAAGAGAGAATTAATCAAAATTATGAATTGTCTACTATTTATCCGTATTCATTAAACACTCTAAGAATTATTACTTTTATATCAGAAGAAAGTATCCAAACAGGGCCAATTACGTTACGAATGGGGACAGATGGAAAAATAGTTGATAATATTCATGCTGGTGGGTTAGCAATATATGTAAATGATGTCGGGGAGTTAAGTCCAAAAGCATATCGTCTTGGTTACGGAGACAATACTATTTCTTATGGAATGCACCCCGATACTGGTATAGTGTTCAGGGGTTATAAATTATCATTCATACCTAAATTAATAGAGAAAGCAAAGGCTCTACATTCTTATACTCCAGGCTTAGGTATTATATCTTGGGATTTTGCATACGACATGAATAGCAATATTGTATTAATTGAGAGTAATACGTTAGGCCAAAGTGTGTGGTTTCCCCAGATGATCAGCGGGATTCCCCTCTTTAAAGATAAAACAAAACAAATGTTGGCAGTAATTAGCCCTTAAAAAGTAGGTTTCTATGCAAGAATCAACCCAAGAAGGTCCAATAAGAATTCTACAAGTATTTTCAACAATGAATAGAGGCGGTTCAGAGAACGCAATTATGAATTATTATCGTTCTATTGATAGAAAAAGAATTCAATTCGACTTTTTAGTACATACTAATGACAAATGTGCTTTTGATGATGAGATAAATGAATTAGGTGGTTTTATATATCATATAGATAAATATAAACTTTATAATCATATAAAATATGTCAAATTATGGAAAGAATTTTTAAGAAAACATCCACAGTACTATATTATCCACGGGCATTTCTTTACGATATCAGCAATTTATTTTTCTATAGCAAGGAAGTTCCAGCGGAAATGTATCGCACACTCACATCAATCTGGGTCTTTGGGAAAGGCAACTTTGAAGCATCTCATAGCAAAAATTTTAGTTTTCCCAATAAGATATCTTGCTGATTATAAATACGCATGCTCTGAAGAGGCTGCTAGATGGCTCTATGGGAAGAAGACAGTTTTAAGAAACGACTATACAACAATGAATAATGCTTTGGACACAAGTAAGTTTTCTTTTAGTGCGGATAAGCGAGTGAAAGTTAGGGAATCTCTATTTATTAGTTTAGACACTTTTATAGTCGGCCATGTTGGTTCTTTTAGCTTTGTTAAAAATCATTCTTTTTTGATTGATATATTTAAAGAGATTAATAGAAAAATTCCTAACTCTATTCTTATATTAGTTGGAGATGGTCTACTCCGGAAAAAAATTGAAGTAAAGGTAAATGAAATGCAGCTCAATGATTCAGTAAGATTCTTGGGATTACGGTCTGATGTTGATTCATTACTTCAATGTATGGATGTTCTTGTGTTTCCATCCCATTCAGAGGGTTTACCAGTTACCCTTATTGAGGCTCAAGCAGCTGGTCTTCCTTGTCTAATATCTGACTCAATTCCTGATGAAGTTAATATTACTGAGTGCATTAGTTTTTTATCTTTAAGTGAATCTGCAAAGACTTGGGCTATTAAAGCTTTAAAATTGAAAGAAATGAAACGATTGGATACAAGTTTACAAATCAAATCTGAAGGTTATGATATAAAACTTAATGCAATAAAGCTACAAGAGTTTTATTCTAGTATCTATAGGAATGGTAGGTGATTCTATTAATATCTTTCTAAATTCAATTAAAATAATTATCTATTTTCTTTTTGCTTTCTCAATGTATTTTGTTGTTGAAATTAGTAATAAAAATCATAAAAATGTAGTTCAAAACAAACTTATCTCTTCAAAAAATATTAGCATTTCTTCAATATTTTTCCTATCTCTATTGTACGGGTTATATTCTATTATAGTATCAAGTTATTCTTCTATTTCAGATAGATGGAATTTTGCATTTAGATTTTCAAATAATTTTGAATATCCATGGACAGTTGGGTTAAATTTACTTGCTAAAATTTTACATTTATTTACAGAGGATCCACGTATTTTATTTTTTGGTGTTAGCTTTGTTACACTATTTGTTGTGTTAGTAGCTTATAATAAATTTAGTTATAAATACCCATTAGCTGTTCTATTGATGGGTGTTAGCCTATTTAACACTTATAGTTTTTACTTGCTTAAGCAAGCTCCCTCAATTGCATTTGGGTCATTGGCTTTAGCTTATCTTTTCAATAAAAATCGCATAAAAGCACTTATTTCCCTTGTTGTTTCAATATTGTTTCATGAAGCGGCATTCATATTGATTCCACTATTTTTGGTTCTAGAAGGTGCTAAAAAGCGTGGATTTAGGGTCATTGAGTATGCGTTTCTAATTATTATAATTTTATTTTTTAGTTCTATAAGCAGTATAGGAATAAGATATATCTATAGATTTTCACCTTATTTGACAGAACAGGTTTTGGGCTACACCAATAGTAAGGGAGACTTGCAAATAACAAGTAACTTGCAGTCTTGGGTAAAATTTTCGCCTTATTACTTTATCACTTTCCTAGCATTTTTTAAAAGGTCATCATTGCATAATAAGATTAAGAATTTTGATAAATTTCTGGTATTGTCAGTTTTTACTTCTGCTTTAAGTATTCTTTCAATATATATGTATTGGATGTTTCGTTTTGCAATCTATGGCTATTTCCCAATGTTTATTTATTTCTCTCAGATCGTTCAATTTGAGAGAAAGAGTTTCGACAAAGTGTTTATGCTTTGCATTATGTTCCTATTATTAGTGTTGCTCACCTCGAGGTTTTTATATCAAATTTTTATTATCGCAGGAGGATTTTGAATGGAGTTGTTAAGTATATATACTCCAACATTTAATAGGGCTAAATTATTACCAAGATTATTTCAAAGCTTGTGTCGTCAGACACAAAAAGATTTTATTTGGTTGGTGATAGATGACGGGTCCACAGATAATACTCGAGAGATTATTGAAAAGTGTAAATATCAAGCTCCCTTTAAAATAGAATACTATTATAAAAAAAATGAAGGCGTTCACACTGCTCGTGACTATGCATATAGAATAGTGCGTACTGAACTAATTATGAGTCTCGATTCTGATGATTGGTTGGTAGATAATTCTGTTGAAGTGATTTTATGTTTATGGCGTGAGAAATCGGATGAAGATATCATCGGAATTTTTGCCCCAACTATAACACCAGAAAAAAAAAGTATAACTTCAGATTTTCCTGATGTTCATAAAGTCACCTATCAGGATTTCACCTATAAATATAAAGTGAAAGGAGATAAATGTACTATCCTTCGTTCATCAGTCATAAAATCAATTCCAAATTGCCCAATATATCCTGGAGAGAAACTAATTGGAGAAGGGTATAAATGGATACAACTACCCTTAAATAAATATTTTCTTTTAACAGAAATAGCATTAATTATTGTTGAATACCAAAAGGATGGCTACTCGAAAAGTGCAAGGCAAAATTTTTTTAAAAATCCTCATGGATCTCAAGCCTTATATATGAAAAGTATAACTCATTCTAAATATCTTAAGCCACGCATTAAAGGGCATATTGGTTATATAATTTATAGCTTGTATTTAAAAGATAAAGATTTTATTCGCAATTCACCAAATTCTTTGAGTACTCTTCTTTTTTTACCTATCGGGGTAGCCGCTTATTTGTATGCTATGAGACATTGGAGTAAAGATTATTCTAGAAATAGGGTGGAGAAAGATGGAAAATAAATTCGGACGAAAGAGTGTTTTTCATAACATTGCTTGGAAATTGTTTGAACGAGCATCCTCACTCTTTGTTACATTTGTGGTCACCATAATTTTAGCACGTCTTTTAGAACCGGCAGATTTTGGTTTAGCCGCGATGATAACAATTTTTGTGACGGTAAGCACAATCTTTGTTACTGGTGGCCTTTCTAATGCACTAATACAGAAAAAGGAAGCAGATGAGCTTGATTTTTCATCAATATTCTGGTTAAATTTGCTGATATCCATTATAATATACTCCCTTCTCTTTGTTTTCGCTCCAAATATTGCCTCATTCTATCGTTATCCTCAACTTGTTTCTATGTTACGTGTTTTAGGATTAAATTTAGTGATAGCTGCGATCAACTCAATTCAAGCCGCACACATTTCTAGAAATATGATATTCCGCCATCATTTCTATTCAACTTTTTTTGGAAAAATTGCATCAGGTGTTGTTGGTATTAGTATGGCAGTGGCGGGACTCGGTGTATGGTCTTTGATTGGTCAATCATTAAGTCTACTATTTTTTGAAACCTTGATATTATGGGCTAGAGTTGGATGGCGGCCTCGTAGAAGCTTTTCGTGGCAACGATTAAAAAGTCTTTATAATTTTGCATGGAAAATCATGCTTATGTCCTTCCTTGAAGCCATTAGTGATCAATTGCGAAAAATACTGATAGGAAAAAAGTATACGTCTGAAGATTTAGCATATTATGATAAGGGGATATTTTTCCCTAATATTATTTTAACAAATATTGCTTCTTCTACGAGTATAGTGATGTTTCCAGTACTTGTAAATACGCAGGAGAATCGGGTACGAGTTATAGAGCTTTGCCGACGTTGGACGGGATTATTTTCATATTTTGCGTTTCCTTTCCTTACAGGAATGATAATGACCTCACGCCCGGTCATTATTGTGTTGTTAACAGAAAAATGGCTACCTGCTGTATTATATATGCAACTTGCATGTTTAAGTTACACAGCTTGGATTATTGAGATTCCAATTAGGGAATCAATAAAATCTCTAGGTTATGCAAATATTACTCTAAAGATGCAATTAATTAAAACACTGTTTTCTGTTACTGCTTTGATTATAATCATTAAATTCGGTGTGATTGCAATTGCGATTAGTGCAGTTGTTAGTAGTATTTTTAATATCGTAGTAAGTATGATTTATGGGGCTAAAATAGTAGGATACTTACCGCAGATGCTTCTTTATGATGTTGCTCCAACCCTTCTTATTAATATCGTGATGAGCGTCTGCATATATGCTGTTACATTTTTAAAATTGTCAATTATTCTAACGCTATTTTTACAAGTCTTAATCGGTTTGGCAGTATATGTTGGCATTTCGATTATTATAAAAAACAAAAATTATATGTATGTTAAAAAATTAATAACTGATTTTATGTAAGGAGCCGTGTATAAACCTTAGCTTCCGCGTTTTTTAACACTCAAACCTGAAATACGGTTTTTTGAGCACATCAAAGGTAACTATCGGTACCAGTTAGTGCGGCCGAGCATAGGTCGCTTAAACATACAGCGGGTGTGAATCCC
>LVAX01000034.1 GCA_001604215.1 Clostridiales bacterium Firm_18 | reverse complement strand
GGAATTGGCAAGGGGATTGTTGAAAGAATCAGCTAAGACAACAGAACCGTCCCCCTGTCTTTGCCCCTGTCTTTGATATAATGGCGTTGGCGAAATGCTCCTGCCCCGCAGGGTTGGTGAAAGCCTTCCTTGCGGTTTTTTGTGGAGTTTTTATAAAATAATTTTATTATTATGCAGTATATTGCACAAACATAGAAATTTAATTGAAAAATATACCTTTTAATGATATAATTATACATATTTTTTTTCGTGCATTCAAATTTAAAAAAATAACAGCAGACATCCGAATAATTTATTGGTAGTGTAAAGTAGGATATGAAAAAATGAAGCATAACAAAAACCGACCGCCACCCTTGACAGCGAGGAAAAACAATGCTGAAAAATATGAGCCGACGGTGAGAAACTCAAAAACAAATAAAAATACCGTCGTCAAAAAACAGCGTAGCATTGTTTTACCACACTGTAAAGGGCAAGCAGCTAAAGCTGTGGCTAAGTATTTGCCTCCGGTTCAAAATCTAAAAACAGATTATCCGTTTTCTTGCATATGCAAAATAGTCTGTTGACCAAGAAAAATGAGAAGCTGCCATTTTGCTTGCATTGTATCAGCACCATCTAACAAATCAATCTTGTTAAGCGGCATAAAGCGACCGCTGACGGAGTGAGGACGCAGAAAATTGTAATAGCAGACCCAAAGAGCAACACTGTAATTAGCTCCATCAAAATTGTCATAACCGCAGGTAAGGCGATATGAGGCTTTAAAGGTTCGATTAAGTCGCTCAACAATTTGCTTAAACGGACGAAATTCTTTGGAAACAGCATCATCGTTGGCTAGACCGATAACTTGAGTAATATCAAATTGCAGGGGATTGTCATCACGCAAAGCAAATTGTTGTGCTGCCAAGGGATAAGCGCTGTAACCATCGGCAATGAACTTAAACTTTTCAGGAAGTGTTTTTAAGTTTTTAAAAGCCATACGCATAGCAAGAATACAAGCACCCACTCCACGATTATCAGAAACTCGATAACCAAGAATCGAGCGTGAAACAGCATCCATGATAAGCCAGACATAACCTTTGACACCGCAGACTTTGATGTATGTTTCATCAACAATAAAGGTATCAGATTTCTTGTAATCAAAGTTATCGACAAAAGGCTTGATAACGCAAGCGGCAGTTTTAGCATAGTTTGCAACCATTGTATGAGAAATATTAATGCCGTGGATATCACGCAGGGCAAGGGCAGTCTTGCGCAGCGACAGACTTAAATTAACGTGATATGTGAGGCATAATCCCATAATATGAGCACTTTGTCTGCGAAACTGAAAGGTAGAAGCTCTTTCGGGAATGCTGCTTAGATCCATCTTGAAGAAGTCGATGTTAAATTCACGATAAATGTAGTGTAATTTATATTTATGTCTTTCGGATTGTGGCAGAGCAGGTGGTAGCTTTTTAATATTGTTAAGATAATAGGAGCATTTTGGGTTAACGCATTTATGAACAGTGAAATGTTTTCTATCCTTTTTGGGTTGAAGTGCATGATTGCAGTAAGGGCAGGCAAGAAACAGCGGAGCTGTCGCTTTTTCGCCGCTGATAAAGGTTTGATTGCAAACCTTACACTTAAATTCACCTTTGCCGCCATTGTTGTCATAAATGTAATGATGTGTAGCATTACAACGCGGGCATACAGTGCTTTCAGATATGGTTTTGCTATTTCTGCGGCTGATAGGCTTCAGCGGCTTGCGATACTTCCATAGGTAGTATTCAAGCAGGAAACGGTAATCTTGTTTTTCAAACTTTTTGATGATTGGAAGCTTGTCAGTTTTGAATTTTTGATAATTTGGAGAGCTGGCATCATCAAAAACAAATTGCTTGAGAGGGATAAATTTTGTAATAAAAATTAAAAGTTGAAAAATTGTTCTTTCAAGGTATTGAATATACCATAGTAAATAAGTTATAATTGAGTTCATAACAATGATGTCCTTTCTTTGTGGATTATTGATGTGTTGAGAAGCTCAATTATATCACAAAAATAGGGGGTCATTGTTTTTTGTTTATAAAAAACTCTGTAACCCTTGAAAATAAAAGGTTTAAATGAAAAAACAGGAGTGTCAGTTTGACACTACCAATTTATTTTAGGGGGGCCGGATATGAAAAAAATCATCAATATAATTCTATCTGTTATGCTGGCGTCAGGGGCGTGCTTTTGCGTGCGCGCCGAAACGGGCATCAGCCGTCAGACCGCCATAACGGAGATAGTTAAGGTGCTGGGCGGCGTTTCGGGTAATTACAGTGTGCTGGATGTTTTCAGCGACAAGGACGAGATACTTGACCAAAACACGCCGTATATAACCTATGCGGTCGAGTATGGCTGGATCGGCGGCAATGCGGGAGGAAGGCTCTTTCCTAACGATGGCGTTACCAGGGCGGCGGCGGCGGTATTTTTATGTAATGTGCTTGAATTACAGCCGGCGGAGGGAAGCGCTTTTTCCGACCTTTCCGGGCATTGGGCGGCAGGATATGCCTATGCCATGTGTCAGGAAAACCTGATGGGCGGCTTTGGGGACGCTTTTTTGCCCGATAACCCCTTGACCGATGTCCAGCTGCAGTCGTTATGCGGCAGTCTGACAAGCTACATACAAAGCAAGCCGCCGCTAATCCGCTTTTCGATAGAGGCTCTTCCTATCGAATTGAGTCCGGGCGGAGAGTTTAAAACATCGATATTAATTGCTGACAGAAACCGCAAGGGAGTAAAAACGCCCGCGGTAAGCAATCTTGCCTGCGTTGAAGGGCGTATAGCCTTTGATTCCTCGCGCCTTGAGGTTCGGGGAGTAACAAAGGGCAACGCAATTCCGTCAGGCTGGATATTACAGCAAAATTCACCCGACGCGGACAGCGTTTATGTAAGCCTTAGCCGTCCCAATGACACTTTTCCCGGCCTCGACAGCACGGGAAAGCTCCTTGACGTAGTGTTCCGGGCGGTGCCGGATTCGGGCGGATGCGCCATTTTTGCGTTTCAAGACGTACAGTTTTTGGATACCTCCGGCAATAATACTGAAGTAACAAGCGATGGCCTCCCGGTACTCGGAATATCCTCCAGTGTCAATATTATACCTTCGACGACGAGAATAACCGAGGCAAACATACCAAGGCAGACAATAGCCATAAGCCTTGACAATGATGCAAAGGACATATGGGAAAACACGGGCGCCGAAAACATCAGATGTGACGTTTCGATAAGGAAAAACGAATCGTATGCGTGGACGTTGCTTGACGAAAATATATTTGACGGCTGTATCAGTCTTGGATGGATACAGCATCGCAAGTTGATTTTGCCCATATCATCCGGATTTGAATTCAATGCGGGCGACAGGCTTGAAATAAGGCTGAGCGCAAGGGTATTCAATAAAAATACGGGAAGCTTCGAAAATGTGGGCGAACCGGTAGTTACGCCTGTGTTTGTTGTTCCCGATGTGTTGGGGAAGCCGCTTGATTTAAACGGCGGGTTCGGCGATTTTCGCATAGAGGGCTGCAATCTTTCTTATCACGGCAGTGAGCTTGAATTTTACGGCAGCGCCTTACCTCCTACTGTCCGGTTTTGGTTGAACGGAAAAGGCCCCTTTCGCGCAACCGCGGCGGTTGCAGCGCCCAACGGCGAAATTGTTGATATGAGTAGTTTCGACATGGATGTAAACGATTTTGAAATACCGATAAATCCGGAGTGGGTTAACGGAAGCTACCGTTTGCTTATAAGGGCGGACTGCATGTCCGACCAGACATGCACAACGGTTGCGTTTGCTTCAATACCGTTCAATATCAGGCAAACCGCGGCAATTAACGGAAGGATATTAAATCCCGACGGCAGCCATTATCAGCCGACGGATAATAACTGGGCGGATATAATCCTTAAAAGGGCGGAGGACGGTAGCGACGCTGCCTGGACAGGCTGCTTCGGGGACGGATATTTTGCCTTTTTGGATGACCTGCCCGACGGAAGATATATTGTTTGCGCCATGCCGCGCGGGCAGTACGGAGGTTCGGCTCCGGCGGAGGTTGAAATAATAGACGGCGCCTCCGTTGCATTGGATCTTACGCTTACTGAGGCGGTAATTACCGGCAGGGTATTAAATCCCGACGGCTTTGTGTTTGAAATGGGGCAGGACTGTCGGCCCGACGCCGGGGTGCGGCTTTACAGGCTGGCGGAAGGAACGGAGGAGTTTGTCTGCCGGGCGAATGTCGCGCGCGACGGCTCATATTCGCTTGGAGGTCTGACCTCGGGAAGCTACCGGCTATATGCCGAAAGCTGGAATAATAATATTTATACTCCCGCGATACCGCTTGATTTTGAATATACCGAGGGTGAGCCATTATCTGTGGACATTTACCTTACAGCTCCGCTGATAAGCGGCAGGGTGCTGAAGCCCGACGGGTCGGTATTTGTTCCGGGGCAGGGTTCGCATGTATATGTAAAGCTCCGGAATGCCGATAACAACGGCGAAGACGTATGCGGCGCGGAGATAAGCGACAGCGGAACCTTTATACTCGGAGGGGATATACCGGAAGGCAATTATCTGCTAATTGCCGATTCCAACGGTGAAAATAACCCTTATGCGAATTCCGTCCCCGCTCCGGTTACCGTTACCCCGGGGCAGACGGCGCAAATAGATTTGCGCCTTACCAATCCTGTAATACAGGGCAGGGTGCTGAAGCCCGACGGCTCGCCCTTTATACCAGGCTTTGAGTCATATGTTTACGTCAAGCTTCGCAATCCGGATAACAGCGGTGAGGATATTTGCGGCGACAGTGTAAATGACGACGGTACATATAAGCTTGGAGGAAATGTGCCGGAGGGCGATTATCTGCTGGCTGCCGATGCCAACGGAAGGGATAATCCCTGCGCGGGATCATTCCCGGTTGAGGTGCATATCGGCGGGCAGACAACGTATAGGGATATAATGCTTAACACGCTGATACGCTTTGACATCGAGAGAGGGCAGCTTTTGTTTGTTGCCGAGACCGGCAGTATTTCCGGCTTTGCCGGCAGCCCGACAAATATTGTAATACCGAATAGTATCAAGGGGTTCACGGTTGAGGCTATTTCCGACAACGCCTTTGATTCCTGCACAAGTCTTGAATCAATTACCATACCGGGCGGAGTAACGTATATCGACAGGAACGCGTTTGCAAACTGCACCGCTCTTATGTCGGCGTACTTCTACGGCGATGCCCCGGACACGGACGGCAGGCTGTTCGACGACGCGCCGGATGGATTTAATGTTTATTATTTAAGCGGCAAAACAGGATTTGCGCCGAATTGGCAGGGATTATTGCCGGTTGCTTTTGAACCTCCGGCGGACGGAATCCTGACCAACTCGGCAGGTCTTTACCTTGACGGCAAAAGGCTTGAGGCTGTTCCGCCGCCGGGCAGCCGGCTTAGAATTAAAGCGATATACAGCAATGTTGCACCGGGCGGCAACAGCGCGTATTTTGTCGTTGCGGTAAAATGCGGCGGCAGATTAATAGACATTAAGGTAATATCCTGCGAATTTGATATAAATCAGACTAAAATGCTCGAATGTGACTTTACGCTGCCGATATTAGGGACTCCCGACGTCGAGGTTAAAGCAATGCTTTGGAAGGATTTAAGCATTATCCGCCCCATCTCGGTGGAATGCTTCATACTATAAGTTCGGAAAGCAGGGGGACGGTTCTTTTGCTTTTCGGCAATGGAAGGCAGATGTTTTCTTTGCGAAGACAAGGGGACGGTTCTATCGTCTTGACAGTTAAAAGGGAAATATGATATTCACTTGTCGAGGTGAAAAATATGCCGAGGCAAGAAAGAAAGAAAGAAAGAAAAGTGCAAACGGAATATACTGCATTATGTTAAGATGTGTTAATCAGCAAGATATCTTTGAGGATGAATAAGATAACAACAAATTTATAGAAACAATAAATACATATTAGATAATAAGATGTTTGTTCATATAACCGCCCCTTTGATAATCAGGAGCAGGATAGGATATATTTGGAAGCCGAAGCGGTTTTATCAATTTTTAATCACTCTGCCACGAAGGTGAATGGACGTTAATTGGAAGCAGCACAAGAGAAAATCCATTAAATTGGGTTGCGGAGGTATTGTGATGAATAATCAAACGATGAACTTCAGAAATCCTGTTATATTAAGAAAAATGGGAATTGAAGCCCTTTCCAAGGCATTATCGCCTGTTGGAATGGCGTACTTTCTGAAGCAGTATGAAAAAGGCGAAGGCGACTACACAAAAGAACGTGAAGAATTATTAAAAGACTTTACGACTGTCGATATTATGGAGGCATTAAAGCAAGAATAAACACTATAAATCAATCTCCGCACTTGCCTTGGTCAAGGGTAGGTGTGAATATTTTTTGAACATACGGTTTAAAAAAAACTACCCTGGAGAAACTCAAAAATGTATTTCAGTTGACAATAATCTAATTATATGCTAAACTAAAATCAATTGAATAATATAAATGCAGAGATTTGGAGACGCATTAATGCAAAGGGTTTTTTAAAAAGCCTCTTGCGTTAATGCGTCTTTTTATGTGCTGAATTCAAGGGGGAAGGGTATATGTATGATGTTGCCATTATTGGTGCAGGAGTTGTTGGCGGCCAGATAGCAAGAGAGCTTTCAAGGTATAAGCTTTCGGTTTGTATTCTGGAAAAAGAGGCTGATGTTGCAACCGGTGCAACCCGTGCAAACAGCGGTATTGTCCATGCGGGTTTTGACGCAAAGGAAGGAACCCTTAAGGCAAGGCTTAATGTCCAAGGCAGCAAAATGATGAAAGAGGTCTGCGGAGATTTGGGGGTACCTTACATAAACAACGGCTCGCTTGTAATTGGCTTTGGCGACAAGGATATGGAACAAATCAAAGCTTTATATAACCGCGGAATCGTTAACGGTGTTGAAAAGCTTGAAATACTGAGCAAAAGTCAGCTTGAGAGAATAGAGCCCAATATTTCAAAAAACGCAATCGGAGCGCTTTTTGCCCCAACAGGCGCAATTGTTTCTCCTTATGAGCTTGCCATAGCTTCAATAGGCAATGCCATGGATAACGGGGCGGAGCTTAAACTCAATTTCAAAGTAAATAGTATTAAGTTTAAGGGAGAGGTTTATCACATATCATCTGACAATGAAAGTGTTTGCGCCAGATATGTTGTAAATGCAGCGGGAGTGCATTCTGACTATATTGCAGGCCTTGCCGGCGACAACAGCTTTAAAATAACTCCCCGCAAGGGTGAATATATGCTGCTTGACAAGGTCTGCGGGCATATAGTTTCGCACACCATTTTCAGAACGCCGTCGGAAAAGGGAAAAGGTATTTTAGTTTCGCCGACGGTTGACGGAAATCTGATTTTAGGTCCGACATCGGTTGACATTGATGACAAAGAGGATAATTCCACAACCGCGGAGGGCCTGGATAGAATTCGAAGGGAAGTTTGTGAAAATGTTGAAAACATACCGCTAAGTAAGGTCATTACTTCATTTTGCGGGCTTCGCGCAACCGGCAGTACAGGGGATTTTATCATAGACATAAAAAACAGGTTTGTTAATGTGGCGGGAATCGAATCCCCGGGGCTTACCGCCGCGCCGGCAATTGCCAAGTATGTTGCACAGATTTTAAAAAATAATTCGTTAGAGCTTCAGGAAAAAGAAGGCTTTAACCCAAAACGAAGGCCCATGCACTATTTTTCCATGCTGACAACAGAAGAAAAAAACAAACTGATAAAAGAAAATCCAAGCTACGGAAAAATTGTCTGCCGATGCGAAATGGTTTCGGAAGGCGAGATAATTGACGCAATCCGTACAAATCCAAAAGCGGCAACCGTCGATGGTGTAAAGTTCCGTACACGAAGCGGAGCGGGCAGGTGTCAGGGAGGGTTTTGCTCGCCCTCTGTTGTTGAGATTCTGGCAAGAGAACTTAAAACATCTGTTTTGGATATAACAAAATCCGGCGGCAATACAAATATATTGATTTGCAAAACAAAGGGCGGTGGCTTAAATTGAAAAATGTTGATTTGGTTATAATAGGCGGCGGACCCGCAGGTATGAGCGCAGCTATCAGCGCCTTTAGCAGCGGGGTTTCCGACATATTGATTTTAGAGAGGGGCGGCGAGCTTGGCGGCATACTTGGGCAGTGCATACACAACGGGTTTGGGCTGCACAAGTTCAAAGAAGAGCTGACAGGGCCGGAATATGCCTGGAGATATGAGGAGCAGATTGAAATGCTGAAAATTCCGTATATGCTAAACACCATGGTAACCGGAATTACAAAAGACAAAAAGATTACGGCTGTGAATTCTGCCGAAGGTATATTTGAAATACAGACAAAGGCAATAATACTTGCCATGGGCTGCAGGGAAAGGTCTAAAGGCGCGCTGAACATCCCCGGGTCCAGGCCGGTTGGAGTCTATTCGGCGGGAACGGTGCAAAAGTATGTTAACCTTAAAGGATATTTGCCGGGCAGGGAAGTTGTAATCCTTGGCTCCGGCGACATCGGGCTTATCATGGCAAGGCGCATGACTCTGGAAGGGGCGAAAGTCAGGGCGGTGTGTGAAATCATGCCGTATTCAAGCGGACTTGCCAGAAATGTTCAGCAATGCCTAAACGATTTTGGCATACCGCTAAAGCTAAGTCATACGGTTGTTGAAATACACGGAAAAAGCCGCCTGACAGGCGTAACGATTGCAAAGGTGGACGAAAACCTAAAGCCTGTTATGGATACAAAAGAATATATACCTTGCGACACCCTTCTTCTTTCTGTGGGACTTATTCCGGAAAACGACCTGTCCAAAGATATTGGCATTGAATTTGACAGCGTAACCGGGGGGCCTGTTGTTGACCAGAACCGCCAAACGACTGTTTCCGGTATTTTTGCTTGCGGAAATGTTTTGCATGTACACGACCTTGTGGATTATGTTTCGGACGAAGCGGAAATCGCAGGCAGGGCCGCCGCCGGTTATATAAATCAAAAAGCGGGCACAGCCATTAATATACCGATTAAAACAGACGGCAAAATACGGTACACGGTTCCCCAAAGGTTTACCGAATGTAACAAGACAGTGCTGTATTTCAGAACGGCAGGTGTTTATAATAACGCGGTTGTTAATGTTCGTGACGGGGATAAAATCATATGCTCCAAAAAGAAAAGAAAGCTGCTCCCTGCCGAAATGGAAACAATAACTTTAACGGAAGAAATGATTTGCAGTGTAAATTCCGGTTGTTTATCCGTTGAGTTGGAGGTGGCGGAAAATGATTAAAAATTTAACATGTATTGTTTGCCCGGTTGGCTGCAATCTTGAAGCTGAAGTTGAAGGAAATACAGTAAAAAAAGTCAGCGGCAACGAGTGTAAAAGAGGCGACTTATACGCAAGGTCTGAAATTGCGCAGCCCGTCCGCACACTTACCACCACGGTCTTGACGGATGACGGAAGGCTTTTGCCGGTCAGGACAGACAAGCCAATCCCAAAGGATTTAATATTTGAGTGTATGAAAGAAATAAATCGGCAAACTGTTTCATTGCCAATTAAGATAGGAGATGTTATAATAGAAAATATAGTAAAGACAGGTGCCAATATTATTTCATCTAAAAATATGAGGTGACTTTATGATTAACCTTGAATCAAGCCCGGTAATAGCAG
The DNA here is from genome assembly GCA_001604215.1 of Clostridiales bacterium Firm_18. Taxonomy (GTDB): domain Bacteria; phylum Bacillota; class Clostridia; order Monoglobales; family Firm-18; genus Firm-18. Next base: position 11,853 of record LVAX01000034.1, on the reverse strand, counting down.
CGGTTAGAACGCATCAGGACTTTTTGAAGGCGGCCTCTTCCCCGGTTTCGCTTATATTCCTGCTGCACTCGAGTATCTTAACAATAAATGATTATGCTCATGATGCTCACAAAAACAACAAGCATATTTTCGTACATATTGATCTTGCCGAAGGGGTCGGCAAGGACAAATCAGGAATAGAATATATTTCAAATTGCGGTGTTGACGGAATCATTACCACGCGGGCGAACCTGGTAAAAACAGGGCGCGAGTGCGGTCTTGCCACTGTTCAGAGGTTTTTTATCGTTGACTCTCAATCAATCGATACAGCGGTTGAAACAATCAAGTCGTCAAGGCCCGATATGATAGAAATTATGCCCGGAATTCTCCCAAAGGTCATATCAAACTTTAAGAATAAAATAAAAATACCGGTTATTGCGGGGGGTCTGATAGAAACAAAATCGGACATAATTTCCGCACTTAATTTTGGTGCGTGCGCAGTTTCAACTTCAAAAAAAGAGCTTTGGCTGGAATAAGGGGCTTTGTATGTAATAGATTCGAATTATCTGGAGGCATTGCGGTGGAAAAGTTAATTGGAAAAAAGCTGTTTTTGTTGGACATGGACGGAACCATATATCTTGACAATGAGCTGTTTGATGGAACGGTGGATTTGCTTGGCTATATAAAAAGCGTCGGGGGAAGGTATATTTACCTGACAAACAATTCTTCGAAAAGCGTCGAAAAGTATGTGGAAAAGCTAACTTCTCTGGGAATACCGGCAACGGAGGATGATTTTTTCACGTCCGTAAATGCAACGGTGTTTTATCTTAAAAAACACAGCTATAAAAAAATATATGCCCTTGGAACGGAATCTTTTAAAAAACAATTAAAGGATGAAGGTTTTCCGATAACCGATTTTTTAGAAGATGATATCGATTGCCTTTTAATGGGGTTTGACACCGAGATTACTTTTGAAAAAATTGAGCATGCCTGTATTCTTTTAAACAGGGGAATTTCATATATAGCGACAAACCCCGACCTGGTCTGTCCCACCTGGTACGGATATGTGCCAGATTGCGGCTCTGTTTCTCAAATATTGTTTAATGCAACAAAAAGAAAGCCATACTTCATCGGAAAGCCGCAGCCCGATATGGTTTATTATGCAATGGAGAAGGCAGGTTATTCAAAAGACGAAACAGTTATAATCGGAGACAGGTTATATACCGATATTGCCTGCGGAGTAAATGCTGGAATTGACAGCATTTTTGTTTTAAGCGGAGAAGGAACCCCGGAGGCTCTGGAAAAAAGCAATGTTAAACCGGCTTATACTTTGCAGAATATTAAAGAGCTTGCGGATTATTTATTAAAGTCTCGCAATAAAAGCCCGTAAAAATACACCTGTTTAAGCATGCATCATTTTTTTAATTAGGCAGAGTGTAAAAAAATACTATAATTATTTACAAGGAGTAAAAAAATGAGTATAATGAATATAATATCTGATTTTGAAAAGGAAAAATGCCCATGCGGGAAGACACACACTGCAGCCGTCGAAAAAATTATCATAGAAAACGGCGCAATAGGGCATTTGCCAAAGTGTATCAATGAATATAACGGGAAAAAAGCATTTATACTTGCAGATATTAATACCTATAACGCGGCGGGAGAAAAAGTCTGCCGCATTCTTGACGAAGGCGGCATCCAATACAGCAAATACATTTTCGGCGAAGTGTCTTTAAGTGCCGATGAAAAAGCAGTAGGCTGTGCAATAATGCACTTTGATAATAATTGCGACATAATAATCGGTGTCGGCTCGGGGGTTATTAATGATATAGGCAAAATTCTAAGCAACACGGCTAAATTACCGTATATTATCGTTGCAACCGCCCCGTCAATGGATGGGTATGCTTCCGGTACCTCGTCCATGTCGCTGGACGCCTTGAAAGTATCATTGACGAGCAAGTGTGCAAACGTAATAATAGGTGACATAGATATAATGAAAAATGCCCCTCTTAATATGCTTAAAGCAGGATTAGGGGATATGATGGCAAAGTACGTAAGCATTTGCGAATGGAAGTTTTCAAATGTGATAACCGGAGAGTATTACTGTGAAAGGGTTGCCGGGCTTGTAAGAGGCGCGGTAAAAAAATGTACGGACAATGCGAAGGCTTTGCTAAAACGTGATGATGCCGCCGTTCGGGCAGTGTTTGAAGGATTGGTATTAGGAGGGATTGCTATGGCATTTACAGGGCTGTCAAGGCCTGCCTCCGGCGTTGAACATTATTTCTCGCATATCTGGGATATGAGAGAACTTGAATTTGGCACAAAAGCTGACTTGCACGGAATTCAATGCGCCGTCGGAACGATGTATGCGGCCAAGCTGTATGATAAAATAAAGAATATAGAACCCGACAAAGATAAGGCATTAAAGTATGTAAGTAATTTTGATTACGATGAATGGAGCAATAAATTAAGAGATTTTCTCGGGAAAAGTGCCGAAACAATGATTGAGCTTGAGAAAACCGAACAAAAATACAGCGTGGAAGAGCATAAAAAACGGCTTGACGTAATTGTATCGAATTGGGATAAAATTATCGGCATTATAAATGATGAAATGTTACAGCCGACTGAAGCGGAAAAACTTCTGAAGGCAATGGAAATGCCGTTAAAAGCTGAGGAAATCGGAATTGATGAAAATATAATTCCCATGACGTTTGAAGCTGCAAAAGACGTCAGGGACAAATATGTGCTGCCGCGCCTTGCGTGGGATTTGGGAATAATGGATGAATTGAAACAGAATATTTGCAAAGCAAACTGAAAGGAGATAAAATGGAAATATCAACAACTACATTAAGATTGTTTGAAGCATTTGGCTGTAAGGAAGGTATTAAAATTGCAGCGGAAATCGGGTTTGACGCGCTTGACCTGAGTTTAACGAATTCAATTTATGAAGATGAGTTTTCTGATGAAAAATTAGAGGATACTTGCAAAATGCTGAGGGAAGAAGCAGAAAGGAACGGAATATATTTTAATCAGGCTCACGCTCCGTTCCCAAGCTATATTTTAACGGATAATAAAGAAAAAATGGACGAGTATAATAATAAAGTGCGTCCAAAGCTGATTAATTCAATAAAAGCAGCAGGCCTTGCCGGTGCAGAACAAATCATAGTTCACCCCATTGATTGTACCAATGTAAAGGGTGTGGACCAAAAAAAATTTAATATAGATTTTTATAATTCTTTAATACCTTATTGCAAGGAATATAATATAAAAATCGCACTTGAAAATATGTGGAAATTCGCGAAAATTAACGGTGAATTGGCAAAGGTTATTGTACCGAATGTATGCAGCTTTGGAAAGGATTTGGCAGAATACTATGACGCATTAGATTCCGAATATTTTACGGTATGCCTTGATGTCGGTCATTGTGCTCTTGTTGATGAAAAACCGGAAGATGCTATTATAGAGCTTGGACACAACAGGCTCCATGCACTTCATGTTCATGATAATGACGGAAAAGCAGATTTGCACACGTTCCCATATTTGGGAATACTTGATTGGGATGCTATTATGGGTGCTTTAAAAAAGATTGATTATGACGGAGTTTTAACCTTTGAAGTTATCGGCGGCCCTCTTTCTGATGCATATGCAAATAAGCCGGCGCTTATGAAAAAAGCACATGAATTATTGTTTGAGACAGGGAAATTTCTTGCAAATAAGTTTTAAACTTTAAGGAGGGATTAAAGCATGGATTACATAATTGAGAAACAAAGAGAAACATATGTGACACATGAATGTGATGTTCTTATCGCCGGCGGAGGTGTTGCCGGCATAGCTGCTGCCCTTTCGGCCGCAAGGTCGGGGGCAAGGGTTTTGCTTGTGGAAAAATCCTGTATTGCAGGAGGCCTGGCAACATCCGGTCTTGTAACTTTGTATCTGCCGCTTTGTGATGGTAAAGGCAGGCAAGTCAGCTTTGGCATATGTGAGGAACTCTTGCGTTTATCAATAAAGCATGGTGCGGAAGCACGATATCCAAAACCCTGGCTTGAAAACGGCACAAAGGAAGAAAAAGAGAAAACCCGGTTTGAGGTTCGATTCAATCCGCATTTTTTTGCGATTGAAGCTGAAAAACTGCTAATTTCAGAAGGAGTAAAAATTTTATACGGTACTTTAATTGTCGATGCAGTTGTTGAAAATAAAAAAATCAAACATGTTATTATAGAAAATAAGAGCGGAAGACAGGCCGTGAAAGTCAGGTCTGTTGTTGATGCAACAGGAGATGCTGACGTATGTAAGCTTTCGGGAGAAGGCACTAAAGAGTTTTCTCAAAAAAATGTTCTGGCCAATTGGTACTATTATATTTCCAACAGTGAAGTAAGCCTTAAAGTATTAGGAGTTGCAGACATTCCGGATGATGAAAAAACCGATGAAAATAATGTGGAATATTTAAGTAATAAACGCTTTACCGGTTTGGACGGAGATGAGATTAGCCAGATGCTATGCATGGGGCATCAGAAGATGCTTGATGAAATAATTAAAAACCGCAAATCAGATAAAACTCACACACCAGTTGCAATGCCTTCTATCCCTCAGCTAAGAATGACCAGAAGGATTGACGGTGAATACACCCTTGACGCTACCCAAAAGCATAAACATTTTGACGACAGCGTAGGTTTAATTTCCGACTGGCGTAAAAGAGGACCGGTATATGAGATTCCTTTCAGAATATTATACGGAAAGAAGGTAAAAAATTTAATTACAGCAGGAAGATGCATTTCCACAACTGATTCAATGTGGGATATCAGCCGCGTTATTCCGGCATGCGCGGTTACCGGCGAAGCGGCAGGAATATCGGCTGCTATGACTGATGATTACAAGAGCCTTGATGTAAAGCTTTTGCAAGCCGAGCTTGTGGGCAGGGGTGTGAAATTAAAGGAATCGGATTGTTGAAAATATTGAACTTTGTTTATTTTTTATACCGGGGAAAATCCGGATTTGCTAAAGCTTTAGGACTGCTAAGCTTGTCCCTTGACATTTGTCTTATGGGATATCTTATGGAAATTAATAATGTTCCTCGCCAAAGGGCCATGGTACTGTGTACAAATGGGCTATGTGCTGATATGCCTAATTTTGTGCACCAGGCTTTATTATCAGCGTTACGTTAAAAGCAGCAATAAGGAAAAAATCCAGTTTCGCCTGTTTTTGCTGGCATCTTTGCTTACCTATGTTTCTGTGGTTTTTACAGCCATAAACCATGAGAACGTTGGAATAGATTATACGGCACTTGTACTTCCGCTATGTATCCTTTTGTTTTACATTGCCCTAACCCAATATGATTTTCTGGAAATCAAGCTTATGGCAAGGGAAAGGGTTTTTGAGGACAGCCATGAAGGTTTGATTATTTTGAACAAGGAATTGGAGGTTATGGATTTTAACCCGGCAAGATGGAGTTTTTAAATGCTCTGATTACGCGGATTTCGGCAGAAAACTGCTATGTCACGCTCCAGTAAACCAATTTCAAAAACATATTTATCAGCTTTGCCTGCTCCTGTAAATCTTCCGGGCTTACAATTCCATAGTGTTTTCCAACCATCCCCCTGGATTCTATTGTCCATAGGAATGCATTGAACCGGGGATATTGTTCTTTGCTTTTCTCCATAAAATACAGCAGGTCACAAAGCCTTTTATAAAGATTCGTTTCGTTTTCTTTTGCGGCATTAAATTTATCCGGATCAACAATCAAAGCCAAGGGCTCTGCTATTTTGCTCCTGTAATCATCAGAATTATTCTGAGCGATATAATTATTATAACTTTCGCAAAATACCCTATACATTATACATCTCCTTAAAAAGCGGCAGATTATTTGCGAACGCTTGTTTTTTTGATTCATACAGGTCCGGCCTTTGCAGCACCTCTTCAATAATTTCCGAAATTATTTTTTTGTCAGAATCGTTAATTAAAATATTTATGTCCTCAATGTCTTTTCGTGCCATGCGAATTATTTTACTTACTATAATATCTTCCTTTGATATGACAAAAACATCAAAATATTTAAATTCAGGCAATTTTATTGCCCTTTCCTTGTATTTGGGAGATAATATTGTACTCTCGTATTCTAACATATCATAATCTTTAAACATTGCAAATACCTTGCCGGCTTTGGCGGAATATCCAATGTCTACAAAATCAATATCCTTTGTTGCCCTATCAGAATATTTGCCGAGTATACAAGCGCTGCCGCCAAGAAAATATATAGGGAAGGGTTCAATGTTAAAAGCTTTTGCAACAATTTCAGCGTTTTTTACGGTTTCAATCAAATCTAAATACACATCAGACATGGTTTTTATTCCCTTTCGTGTACGGTAGAACCTTACTATAATTATATTATATACAAAATGTAAAAAAAATCAATATCGCACAATACTACTACGATAATCGCTTTAAATACTAAAAAACATTCCAAAAAATTAATAATCCCCACATAAATAGGTTTTGTCGGCAAATCGTATTCACCATACCTAAATCAAAACATACCGATTGACCGCCAAGTCAACAATCTATATATTATAGTATATAGTAAGTCAAGGCAAAAGGTAATTTTTCAGATATGATAGTCGCAAGCTATTCAATGCTAATCTGTTCAAAGTTATCTAATTGTTTGGGAACAATAATTTTTCCTATTTGCCTTTCTGACTCAAGATCCAATTCATAAGGAGAATATGTAGTTGTAGGCAGTATTTTATTTTTTAGATCATCTTCATCCTCAACTGTATCTTCATCTTCGCTACGCCACTTATCTATAATTTGTGCCGCACGAATCTTTACTCGTGAAAGCAACTCGGAACTGGTTGTATCGGCTATCGGCTCAATCATGTTCTCTTGAAAAATACCATAATTGGTTAGTTCACTTATTACGCGTTTCATAGTGGCCTCAGGATCCCGATAATACTCACTTCCGCGAATTCGAATAAATTGCCAACCCATCCTCTCAAGAATCGTCTGGCGTTCCATATCAGCACGGACCTTTTCATATCCACTATGACACTTATCTCCATCACATTCGATGGCGATCTTCTTACCGTTGTATTGAACGACCATATCAATACGATATGATCCTACTTCCCACTGTTGGGTAATATGGTATCCAGCAGAAACCAATGATTTTACGACGGCCTCTTCAAATGGAGATTCTGCTTTTGCTTCAATAGCCTTTGACAAATGTGAAAAAAACCGTGGGTTATCACCATATTCCAGCAAATCTCGCCGCATATCCCCGGGCTTTAAATCTTTTGAATAATCAAGCGAGTGAACAATCCAAAGTTGATCTTTTGCACGGCTTGCTGCAACATTATATCTTTGTTTTGTAGATTGGTCTACACCTTCTCCCGATAATCTTAGAGGGCCATCTCCCTCATTGCTATCGACCATAGAAAGAAATATTACATCTCTTTCATCACCCTGAAAATGAGATGCATTACCGCAAAGAATTCGTCGTTCTTCAATGATGCTCGGCTCAAGTCTCTTAAAAATTATTTGCTGAATTAGCTTTGCTTGATCGTCACCAAGTAAAGAAATTACACCAAAAGTCTTTTGCTCATATTCTGGTTGTTCCATACAGGATATCATTAACGCGACTACAGATTCAGCTTCTTTAACATTGCTTTTTCGACGACCTTCGCGCTGTCCATTTATAACTCTGTAATTAACTACGGAAGGAATTATGACGCATTTGCTATCATCTCTTAACGGTTTGATTTTAAAATCATATGACAGCTTGTTACTATAACCTATAATATCTGGAACACATCTGAAGTGCTCACGTAGCATGAGTGGCTGGCACGTTGTTCCAGCAATATCATACAGGGATGTCTTTGCATCATAAAGATGCCAGTTGGGAATAACATTTTTAATATACATTTCCCTCAATGCATTCATTCGATCGATATCGATACCAACTGCCATGGGACTTACTTGTTTATCATCTCCAACAACAATTACCTTTTTGGCTAAATACATGATTGCAAGTGCGGATACATCTGATTGACTTGCCTCGTCTACAATGACAACATCGAAACAATTACGGGAAGAATCAAAACTCTCCAGTGCTTTACCAATGGGCATAATCCACGCGGGAACAGCAACCTGACATTTCGCCATCAAACCGCGAGCCTGTTTTCTGAGTGCCGGAGCATTTTTGCCTGTTCCTTTGCCTATTTTTTTAACTGTAAGTTTCCAGCCTATCAACGCCTGCCTTATTTCGGTATTTCGTTCTGTTTTCAGAAGCAAGTGATACCAAACCTTGTTTGCGGCTAACTCTGCTGTTTTCAACCTAAGTTCCTTGCTGAGCATAACAGCTTTTTTTTGTAGTTCCTCATATGGTTCAGCTATTATTTCTTTTATAATTCCTGCAAACTGTTTCCATTTCCATGCCTGCTCAATGGTATCCGGACACACACTTTCACCGTGAATTCCCTCGCGAGCTGCGATGGCATCAGCCCAAGCAGGGGCTATAGTTTCTATCTTTGACAGAACTTCCCCCCGTTTTGCTTGTAATGTGTATTTTTCAAATAACTGAGACAACCTGCGATATTCTTTTTCATATTGGTCAGTTTTTTTCTCATGTAGAGCAGAAACTGCCGAAATGCATACTTTTGAATTTTTACGTTTACCTTCTGACAGGATAGAAATAGTGTGTTGCCTGCGTTGATTAATAGCAGTCAATTGTACAAATAGTTTTGCCGCTCGAATGTACAAAGGAACTATATGATAAATTGATTTTAGTATTTTCTCCGTGCGAACAAGCGCTGAATCTAAATCCGAATAGTCAAATATAAACTCTGAATTAAATCCAGCTGCGTCAATCAAACTTTTAAACTGCGCAAATTCGTTTTGGTACCAGTCAAGGTAACGTTGAATACTAGGAATTTTTTGCTTGCATATTTCCTCAGGTTCATCCCCTAGCGTAATAAAAGATGGAAAACCCTGTTTAGCCATCAGTTCATCCCATAACAACTTTGTTTCTTCACGTTTCTCCAAAAGTTCGATGTATCTTAAAATAATATTGCAATCATCAAAAGATGTTATTTCTCTCCCATTGATTGAAACGAGTGACAACGTATTCTCAATCGACTTATTAAAGAGAAAATGTATTTTTGAGACTTTGCCTTTCTTTTGAAAAATATTCGATAGCTTTAATATTTGAGGCTTAATCTGAGATAGAATTACACTGTCTTCAATAGATATTGTTTTTCCAAGCATCATAGTAACTACGGATTCAGCATAGGTGGCTGTATCTTCAATCGACGAAACCAACATTTCCCATTTTTGTCTAAAACCACCGCCCTTATGCCCGTCAACAGCCGCTTGGATCATCCAGCCGTCTATCGAATTGAATGACTTTATATATGATTCTAAGTCTTCAATGGCTTGATTATCAGGGTTGTCCGCAAGAATATACGCCTTTAATTCTCGTTCTGCTATAATGCAGCCTTTGGTATAGTCACATCTAATCATTAAATTCAATTCTTCACCTATTCGTTTAAGAGCACTATAGCTTTCAGTTTCTGTATTTAAATCTGCAGAAAATACGGCTGGAAACATCAGTAATTCCGGATTTGGTATTTCACAAGATAATTCGATTTCATCTTCAAGCGTTAAGCCGGCGTTGCTTCGATATAGAAGATGCAACTCATCGATACTTACCGGAAGAGGGTGATAAAGACGCACTTTTCCTGGAATATAGGATAATTCATTGTCATAAATATTAACAAACTCGGCGGCTTCGGTAGGAGAAAAGCTATCACCATTATAGACGATAGGCTCAAACTCACGATACTTGATGGTATATATTTTACGTCGGACTTCTGCCAATTGCTTGATTATTTCTGCGCGCTGTCTTGCGGAGGCTTCTATTTTTCTCTTAAGCTCATTTGAGGTATATCTTGATAGATAATCTGTGATTCCATCAACTGAGTGCACCATATCATGATTTGTGTCATCTAGAACAGAAACACATAGGTTTTGTATTGCTTCAGGCGCCTGACCTTTAAGGACTGATAATGCTTTTTTAGTCTGGCTAGTAACTAAAACACTTTTACCTTGAGCAAGAAAGTGGCCCAGAAGATTTGCAATTGTATGTGTTTTTCCTGTTCCTGGGGGACCTTGTACCAAAACAGCATTATAAAGTTCAATCCGCTCTGCTATTTCAAGTTGCTCACGATTGGCTTCCTTAGAAAGAAGGATATCTATACTTTCTCCACTCAAAGCGGCCAATTGCTCGTCGATTGTCAACTCATGATCATCAACCGGTACTTCAATCATTCTCGCTTCAACAAGATCAATCAAATGTCCTGGCACATAACCGGTCTTCTCAATGTTCGCAATTATTTCCTCAATTGCCTGTAACGCACCATCAATTCTTCTCCGAATAAAATAAACTGGAGACCACTGAGTCACTATTTTATCATTGCGCTGCGGTTGATCATCTTCGTTCATAATAAACTTACTTTCAGAACATAGGCGATGTGTCAAGGCTTTTAAAAAATCCGGTGTATTATTTCGATCTAACGGATGATAGAAATTTTCGCGCAAATCCTCTTTGAATTTCCTTATAACACCATAATCAATGTCTGCCATTTCCTGTAGTAAAAGCGTGTAGAGTTCAGGTTCGGCATCTGTATCACTTATTCTAATGATGTTTTCCTTTGCATCAAAATCAAATTTCACTCTCTTCATTATAACAGGATGACTGATAGTTTGGTTATTTAAATCATGAATTAAGCCGTTTCCAATCATAAACTCAAGAGTTTCAGATTCACGTTCAATATCAGTATATGCTTGAAAAAGGCGTGCAAAAAAGCGACGGGTTTCATTAATAATTCGCTGTTTATTTGCCCAGGCATCCCGTAAAGCAATCCATTTTTCGAAGGCTTGAACTCGGTTATTAGAATCTTCGAAGTGCTCAGTATCTCGAAGCGTTTCCTTACCATCAATTAGATCTTTATCATAATCGACCAAAGTTTTTTTCAACACCGGAGTGCTTGTAAACCTATCCCACCCTGGCTCAAGCCATTCAACAATAGAAGCTGGGGGTTCAGGGCATCGTTGAAATTCCGGTTTTTTTACTTCTAACAACACCATGTTGTCACTTGCTTCTTCTTCAACGCTATCTCGATAGTACACAGTGATGTTTTCTGAATCATTTGGAATATCCTTTAGAAAGTATGTCCAATACTGTTTGCTAACGTCGGTAACGATAGTATATTTAAGAGCACAAAGCTCTTCTATATATTTATATAAGGATATGATTTTATCGGTATTACTCATTTTGAACACCTCAACTATGGCATTTATTCTATTTTAATAAGAATACTTATAGGTCTCTGTCCAAACATTGCCAATGTATATATTATACAACAAATTGTCACAGGTTTCAACAAAAAGTATTCCTCGTAGCTAAAACTAAAATTATACAAATTAGTTCCCGTTTGCAAAAAATTAATATTGTTTAGCAAATATTATAAGTATACTTTAAAACATTGTTGACAAAAATAAATATTTCGTATCCCGCATTTGCATTTTTGTATCTTTTAGGACATGCAGAGAAAAACGGCTGTAAAGGTATTGAATAATTGATATGAGTACAACAAAAAATTTTTTCTTGCAATTTTTAACCATTAGTGGTATAATATAACACAAGTAAATAAGGCTATTAAAAAAGTCGCCGTGACCGCGAGGTGGTAACGACACCCCGCGGCTCGCGCAAAAGGTGAAAGGACCACCCCTGCACGTACTCAAATATGAGCCACAAGCGACATTACATAGTATAACACATTTCCCCTTTTTTTACAAGAGGGGTTAAAGTGATATTTTTACTAT